>JBBRPY010000026.1:0-44663 GCA_038227375.1 Dehalococcoidia bacterium | reverse complement strand
TCGCCGCGCTGGTCAGCGGGCGGCAGGGCGTGATGATGGCGCCCACGGAGATCCTCGCTGAGCAGCACTTCCGCACGCTCAAGCAGCTCTTCAACGCCAACGGCGGCGACGGCCCGCTGGTCAGCGCGCGCCCGGCATTCCTCGATCCGCTGCGGTCGCCAGAGCTGTTCGAGCGCCGCAAGCGGCCGGGCGAAGTGCGCATCGCGCTCCTCACAGGCAGCCTGCGGGCGAAGGAGCGGCGTGAGCTGCATGAGGAGATCGAGCGCGGCGAGATCGACATCGCCTGCGGCACGCACGCGCTGATCCAGGGAGGCGTGCGCTTCCACGACCTCGGCGTCGCCGTCGTCGATGAGCAGCATCGCTTCGGCGTCATGCAGCGGGCGGCGTTGCGCGAGAAGGGGGCGCACTCCGCGCACACGCCGCACATGCTCGTGATGACGGCGACGCCGATCCCGCGGACGCTGGCGCTGACGCTCTACGGCGACCTCGACATCTCCGTCGTCGACGAGCTGCCGCCCGGGCGCCAGCCGATCAAGACGACGTGGGTGGGCCCGGACGAGCGCGGCGACGCCGAGCGCTTCGTGCGCGCCCAGGTGGAGGCCGGGCGCCAGGCGTTCGTGATCTGCCCGCTGGTAGAGGAATCGGAGACGCTGGTCGTGAAGTCGGCGACGGTGGAGTACGAGCGGCTGCAGCGGCTGGTGTATCCGGACCTGCGGTTGGAGTTGGTCCACGGCCGCATGGCGGCGAAGACCAAAGACGCCGTGATGCGCCGCTTCCGCAACGGCGAGGCCGACATCCTCGTCTCCACCGCCGTGATCGAAGTGGGCATCGACATCCCGAACGCCAGCGTGATGATGATTGAGGGCGCCGACCGTTTCGGTCTGGCGCAGTTGCACCAGTTCCGGGGGCGCGTCGGCCGCGGCGCCGACCAGAGCTACTGCCTCCTGCTGAGCGACGAGCCGAGTGAGGAAGCGCGCAAGCGGCTGGAGCTGATGGAGGAGACGACGGACGGCTTTCGCCTGGCCGAAGCCGACATGGCCCTCCGCGGTCCCGGTCAATTCTTCGGTACGAAGCAGTCGGGCTTGCCCGGACTGAAGGTGGCGAAGCTGACCGACGTGAAGCTGATCGAACTCACGCGCACGGAGGCGACGCGCATGTTGGACGAAGACCTCGGCCTGACGAAACCGGAGCATCACGCCCTCAACCGCCAGGTCGCGCTGCTGATGGATTCGATCGTCGATGAGGAACACTAGCGGCGGTTGGTCCGGGGTCGCCGGTCGTCGGTCGTCGGGGGCGTTCGGTTCGATCGCTTGCTGGTGTTGCCGTTGGGTTATCGTCCCAGCCTCCAGCCTCCAGCCTCCAGCCTCCAGCCTCCAGCCTCCAGCCGCTCCATCCAGTACGCTTCCGTCCTGAGGAGGAAATCCGAACATGGCCGCCACATCGCTGAGCCACCACTACGCCACCGTCAACGGCGTCAAGCTGCACTACGTACGCCAGGGTAGCGGCGAGCCGTTGCTGCTGATCCACGGCTGGCCCGGCTTCTGGTTCGAGTGGCATGAGAACATCGACGCGCTCGCGAAGCACTTCGATGTCATCGTGCCGGACATGCGCGGCTTCGCCTACTCTGACAAACCCACCGGCCCGCCGGAAGTCGACTACGCCGACACCGCCTTTGCCGAGGACATTCGCGCCTTCCTCGACCTGCACTTCATCGACAGGGTGCGCATCGTCGCGCACGACTTCGGCGCCGTCTGGATGCAGCAATTCGCCCGCCTGTACCCCGACCGTCTGCACAAGCTGATGCTCTTCAACCCGCCCTATCCCGGCGTAGGGGGGCGACGGTTCGAGGTGCCCCACGTTTTCAACACGTGGTACATGATGTTCCACCAGCTCCCCTGGGCCGAGGATCTGGTCGGCTCGAGCCCGAAGGCCACGGAGATCTATCTCCGCCACTTCCTCTCCGCCTGGTCCGCCAACAAGGACCTCTGGACCGACGATGAGATTGCCGCCTACGTCGAGGCGTACTCGCAGCCGGGCGCGTTGCGCGGGGGCTTCGACTGCTACCGCGCGGCGTTCCGCGGCGGGATACAGTCGTCGGGCGACCTGACGATCAAGGCGCCGACCGCCGTGCTCTGGGGCGACACCGACGCGGTCTCGCCGGTCGCCTGGTCGGACCGCCTGCCCGAGTACTTTCCGAACCTTACGCTCAAGAAGATGGAGGGCGTGGGGCACTTCATGATGCGGGAAGCGCCCGACCGCGTGAACGCCGAGATCATCGAGTTCATGCAGGGGTAATCCGTCCCGAATGAAGATCGCCTTCATCATGTACCAGGGCAACATGTACTCCGGCGGGCAGGGGGTGTACCTCCACTACGTCACGCGCGAGCTGGTGCGGCTGGGGCACGAGGTGCACGTGATCTCCGGCCGGCCATACCCGAAACTCGACGACGGCGTCGTCCACCACCGGCTGCACACCTACAGCTTCTGGGCCTTCCTCAACGGGCGGGACGAGCACGCCTACGACCACGCCCACAACCCGCTCGAGTTCTTCCATCCCTGGAACTTCTACGAGTTCGCCTCGACCCGGGCATCGCTCGCGTCGCTCTTCTTCACCTTCAGCGTGCGCGCCTACCGCAAGCTCGCCGAGCTCGAGGCGACCACCGGGCCATTCGACCTCGTCCACGACAACCAGACGCTCGGCTACGGCATCCTCGCGATGAAGGAGCTGCTCGGAAAGCCCGTCGTCGCCAGCCTGCACCACCCGCTGGCGATCGACAAAGCGAACAACATGCGCGAGGCGAAGACGGTGATCAGCAGGGTCCAGAAGGAGATTTGGTTCCCATGGCGGATGCAGTCGTACGTGGCCAACCGCATCGACATGGTCCTCACGGGCTCGTTGAATTCGGCACAGTCTGTCAGCGCGTCGATGGACATCCCGCTCGATCACATCCGTCAGACTCCATACGGCGTCGACCACGAGGTGATGCGGCCCATGCCGGACGTCCGGCGCGAGCCGGGGACCATCCTCTTCGTCGGCGACTCGGAGGACCGCAACAAGGGCGCGCGCTTCCTCATCGAAGCCTGCGCCCGGCTTCAGCACGAGATCGAATTCCGCCTGCTCTTCAAGGACAAGAAGGAGCAGGACATGAAGATCGTGCCGCCGCTGGTCTGGCACTACGGCCTGAAGCGCCTGGTGGAGTACATCCCGCGCTTGAGCACCGACGAGCTTCGGCGACTCTACAACAGAGCCCAGATCGTCGTCTCGCCGTCCCTGTACGAGGGGTTCGGGCTGCCCGCGGCCGAGGCGATGGCGTGCGGCACGCCGGTGATCGCGACCACGGCCGGCGCCTTCCCGGAGTTCATCGAAGACGGCCGCACAGGCATCCTCGTGCCCCCCGGCGATCCCGATGCGCTAGCCGCGGCGATCAAGTCGCTGCTCGGCGACCCCGAGCGGTGCGCGCGCATGGGCGCGGCTGCGAGCGAGCACATCCGCACCAACTTCACCTGGCAGCGCACGACGAAGATCACCCTCGACCTCTACGGCGAGGTGCTGGCGAGGCGAGCGCTCGCCCCGCGGGGCCGGTAGCAGCCGCTACCCCAATTGCTCCCACGTAGTGGCCGCGTCCGCCGCAACGCCGTCGGCGGTGACGACGCTGTCGCTCAAGGTCAGTGGTCCTGCGGGGCTGGTAGTCGAGCGTTATCCCCCGCCCGCCCGCCAGTTCCTGCGACGATTCCGTCCGTGGCGGTGGAAAGGATTCGCTAATGGGTCGCGCAGTAGCAGAACATGACGCCTGCGGCGCTCTCCTCGTGGACCACGCGAAGGAACGCGGCGGTGAGGCCCGGATCAAGCTGCCTCCCGGACTCCGCCTCCAAGTGGCAGAGCACGTCGCTTTCGGGCAGCGCGTCGCGATACGGCCGCGAAGTCGTCATCGCGTCATATACGTCGGCGACGGCGATGAGGCGCGCAGCCGGAAGGATGGCTTCGCCGACGAGCCCGGTCGGATAGCCGCCGCCTTCCCACCGCTCGTGGTCCTGACCGACGATCTTCGCGATGAGACGGAGTCCCTGCACCTGCGAAACGATTGTGGCGCCGACGGCGGCGTGTCGTTTCATCTGGGCGAACTCAGCGTCGTCGAGTTTGCCCGGCTTGTGCAGGACTGCGTCGGCGACGCCAAGCTTGCCTACGTCGTGCAGCAGACCTGCCCGGCGCACTTGCTCGACCCTTGCCTTCGACCATCCAAGGTGAAGAGCGACCCGAGTCGCATAGTCCGCAACCCGGATCGAGTGACCGGCAGTATAGGGATCGCGCGCATCGATCGCCGATGACAACGCAGATACGGCTGATTCCACTGCGCCCTCGGCACGTCGATAAACGAAGTAGAGAGACTGTGCTGTGACCACACCCACAAGGATCGCGAACAGCGTCGCCGTGCCGTCCTTGACGTACCAATAGGCGATGACCCCAGCAATCACGCCTTGGGTGGCGTAGCGAAGGAACAGAATCGGCAGGTGTTCGTCCCAAAACGCCAGCGCGAATCGTCCGCCGGTTCGCCAACCTGCGGCCGATGCGACGACGACGTCACAAAGCATGAATGCGGCCGCGACGCCCAACCCCCCCATGCCGGCACCCGCCCAGGGCGCGTATGAAGCCGACACATGAGGCATCCAGAACGGTCCAGCGAGCGCTGCACCGATCACCGCCAGGATCGAAGCACCCGCCGCGATGTGATGTGGCTCCGAGACGCGGCGCAGCCGCCGCGCGGTCCACAGCGTAAACACGGCGAACGAGGCTGCACCGACGGCGCGCGGTGCCCAGGCGCCAGCGGTTCGAGTGCCGGTAACGCCAACACTCCAGGCGCTGGCGGTCAGCATCGCGGCCAGGAGAAACGCCCACCATGCGACGAGCGATAGCGGCTTCCTCCGAAGAAGCGCGTCGCCAATGAAGACGGAGCCCGTCCCGATGACGAGGCCACCCGCCCAGCCCAAGAGCAGCAGAGCGAGCATCGAGATAAGTCCCGAAAATGCCTTTGAACCGAAGTCGTCCGAAGCGGCGAAGACCTCCGTCGCAACGATCGCGACTATCAGCACCCCTCCGGCGAGAGCATGCGGGGATGTCAACGAGAACGCGCCGGCAACGAGAACCCAGCCGAACGCAAGGCCGAATCGGATGCGCCGGTCCGGCGGCCCGGCCATCTGCGAGGCTTCACTAGCCAGCAAAACGAGCGCGGGACGGCTGGTGGGGGCCGCATGGCGGTGGGCCTGATCGAACATCGTGTAAGAGTATCGGCAATGCGGATTCGGACACGAGTACGTCCACGGCGGCGAACACCGTCGTGGCCCTTTGCGGCGACTTGTAGTCGTGCGTCATCGCCGCGCCGGCGTATGATCGGCATCCGTGCGGGCGAGTGTGCCTGGTTGTCTCGTGACTATCGCGCTGCTGACGCTCGGCGTGTTTGGCGCCTGGGTGCTACTGACGCACGCCAGCACTTCCCACGCTGACCGGTCGTAGCCTTCGGCGCGGCCAGCGACGCTCATCCGCTACTCCAGCCGCTCCCACGTCGTTTCCGCTTCCGCGGGCACGCCGTCAGCGGTGACGACGCTGTCGCTCAGGGTCAACCGATTGCCGCTGATGGCGAATCGGCGGGGCACCTTCGCGCCGACCCATGCGGGAAATGCGCTGCCGATGATCTGGTGGGTTACGGTCTGGGCGGCCTCATCGACCACGTAGGAGCCGAAGTACGCCACATAGCCCGGGGAGGCGCTCGTCATCGCCGAATCGATGCCCGCGGCGACGCCCTCTGCGGGCGACGCCCGTCCGTCACGCATGACCTGCGCCGACATGTAGCCGGAGGCTTCGTAGATGAGGATGCCGACGGCGTTGGCGCCGAAGGGGTTCGCGTGCATGCCGTCTGCCCGCCGCCACTCGGTCGCCACCAACGCCCACGTGCCGATGAGGGCCTTCGCGTTCACGGGGAGAGCATAGCGGGTGGCTCATCGACTGGGACGCTGGAGGCTGGAAGTCGGAAGCTGGAGGTTTGCAAGGCACGTCCCGAGCGTGTTTTCCAAGCAACTTCGAAGATTCTTCTTACAAACCACTTGACGAGATGCCATCACTATGCAATCATAACGAGGTCAAAACAGAGTCGCCGAGCCAGTGCGAACCCTGAACGAGGCGAGACAGCCGATGCCGACCGAACTCCGCACCCAACCCGTCTTCGATGCCCTGAAGCAGCCACTGGCGCTGATCGAGGGCGACGAGCGCCGCCGTGGCATCGAGACCTACCTCGAAGCCGCCAGCACGCCGCTCGAACGCGCCGTCTTCGACCTGATGTCGCAGCTCGCGGCAGCCGTCGACGAGAAGGTCGCGGCGCACTATCGCGTGCGTCTCAACTACCTGGCCGGCGGCCTCGTCGTCGAGGTGGACGAGAAGACCGGCAGCGGCGAAGAGGCGCAGTACTCATCCCTCGAGGGCGATGTCGAGAAGATCACCATCCGCATCCCGGCCGAGCTCAAAGATCTCGCCCAGCAGGCGGCGTCGAAAGCCGGCACGTCGGCCAACACCTGGTTCGTCAAAGCGCTCGCACGCGCTGTGCGCAACATCGACGTGCAGACAGCGCCGCGGCCGGCGTCCGGGCGTGATGAGCGTTCCCACGGCCGAGGCGGCGGTGCCCGGCTGCGCGGCTGGATCGGCGGCGATGATGAGTAACCGGGAGAGTTGCACGGGGCGACGAGGAGGACATCGTGACGTTGAATGAGCTGATCCTGGCGCAGCAGATTGAGGCCGCACGCCGCCGCAATTTGGAATGGAGCGAAGTTGCCCGCGGCCTTCAGGTTGAGAGTGCGGTAGAGCGGCCGGGAGGCATCCGCCACGCGATCGCCGCGTCGCTTGTGCGTGGCGGCCTGCTCCTCGACCGGAGAGCCGCCGAAATCGCGGCTGCGCGACAGACGGCGGCGTCACAGCGGGAGGTGGGCCATGCGCTCTAAAGACAGCATCTTCGGTTCGTTCGGCAAGTGGCAGGACCGCGTCGAAGAAGGGGACGTCTTCCACCGGACGCCGGTGGAGGAGATCGTCGCCGGCGCGATCGAGTTCGCGCAGATCATCGTCGACGCCGCGATCGAGCCGCTGATCGACTTTGCCAGCGATTTCCGGGACAAGCACGAGAAGGCAACGCCGCCCCAGTCCGCGAAGTCCTGAGCGGAAACGGAGAGAGATCGCCATGAGATTCGTCGCCTTCGTCCTGTCCATCCTGTTGCTCGCGGGGAGCATCGACCCCACACGCGGCTGGTTGATCGCCCTCGTCGTCGTCACCGGGCTCGCCGCCACGCGGCTGCACTACGGGAACATCTGGCGCTGGAACCCCGTGCTCGACCTGCGGCTGGCCGCCTTTGTTCTGGCGCTCCTCTTGCTCGCGGGCGCCGTCGGTCCGACGCGCGACTGGCTCGTCGTGCTCAGCGTCGTCAGCGGACTCGCCGCGTTCGCGCCGAAGCTCTTCCACGTAGATGCGTTTGGCGGCCGATCCCACCACTGGCAGGGCCGGATGGAGCGTCGCTGGCGGCGCCACTCCCGCTCCTTCGGAGACGACTGGTCGTGATGAACCTGGCGCCAGAACAGGCGATCACCTCCGACGCGCAGCTCACACGCCGCGACGTGCCGCTGATCGTCGAGTTCACCTCCTCGCGGGTCCGCCAGCGCCCGCTCGTCGTCCGCACCGCGGGCATCGAGCTGGCAGCCGGACGTCTTCCGGTGCGCGCGGTGGACATCGATGCCCACCCCGACCTGCGCAGGCGATTCAAGATCACCCTGTTGCCGACCTTCGTCGTGCTCCACAACGCCACCGAGCTCGCCAGCTTCGTCGGCCCGCACTCGCGGCGCGAGCTGAGCAGCGCGATCCGCCGCGCGCTCGACCCCAGCATGGTGCGCGTCGAGCAACCGCCACGGGCGCGAGCGCTCTGGAACGACTTCACGACGCGGCTTTGGGGCTTTTCGGTCTGATACTGACATGGAACACACCCGCACTATCACGCGAGCATTCAACACCGGCGCCAACGCCGTGCTTCACGTCGAATCGCGGTCCGGCGCGGTCAGCGTCGAAGGCCACGACAGCGATCTCGTCCAGGTCGAAGCGGTCGTGCACGTCTGGTCCGACCTGTCGGGCGAAGCCGACGAGGCGGCGAGCCTGGTCGAGCAGGGCATCGAGGAGGACGGCCATCGCGTCATCGTCCGCGCGCCCTCGCTTCCGCACACGGAAGGCTGGAGTCTCTGGGGTGGCCGCCGCGGCTCGCGCGTCGACTACAACATCCGCGTGCCGCTGGAGACCGCCGTGCGCGTCCTCTCGCGCGGGGGCCGGGTGCAGATCAGCCGGACGCACGGCCGCGTCCACGCCGAAGCGGCAAGCGGTCGCTGCTCGATCAGCGAGGTGCTGGGGGATGTGACGGCGTCCGCCCGTAGTGGCAGTCTCGCCATCGACCGCATTGAGGGCGACGTCGTGGCCGAGGCGCGCAGCGGGCGCATCGAGATCGGCAGGGTGACCGGCACAGTCTCGGCCGAAGCGCGCAGCGGCACGCTGGACATCCGCGACGTCGGCGGTGAGCTGAAAGTCGTCGCGCACACCGGTTCCGTCGTGATTGAGGATGCGCGCGCCGCTGTGCGGGTGCGGGCACACACGGGCGCCATCCGCTATCGGGGCGCCGTGCGCGGCGACTTCGACATGACGGCGCAGACCGGCTTCATCCACCTCGCCGTCGATCCGGAGCAATCGTTCTTCATCGATGCCGAGAGCGACCTCGGCTCGGTGCGCTCCGAACTGCCACCGCGCAGCAGCGGATCCAGCAACGGCGTCGGGCCCAAGGTCCGCCTGCGCACGCGCACGGGCGCGATCAAGATCTCCCGCGCGTAACGCAGGCGCCTGCGCCCGATCGGGAAGGCGCGCATACCGCCTACCACCTGCTGGCACATCCGGCTATGATCGAAGCGCGTTTGAACGCGCTCAGAGGAGGCCGACGTGCTCCCCAGCCACGAGTTCCCCGGCAACTACGTCTACTACGTCTCCTTGGTCGCCGCGCTCGCGTTCTTCGCCTACTCCGTGAGCGTCAAGCTGTCGGTGATCGCCAGCGGCAAGGGCGACAATCGCTTCGACAAGCTCTTCGAGCGCGTTACCTCCATTGTCCCGTACCTGCTCGGCAACTCTCGCGTCGCCCGCAAACGCTACTGGTACAGCGGTCTCCTGCATACGCTCATCTGGTGGGGCTTCCTGGTCCTGCAGATCCGCACGCTCAACTTCCTGCTCAAGGGCTTCAACGAAGACATCTCGTTCGAACACCTCGGCGGCGTCTTCTACGACGTGCTGGTCCGGGCGCCGATGGACGGCTTCGACATCCTGGTGCTGGTGGGCTGCGCGATGGCGGCGTGGCAGCGCCGCTTCTGGAAGCCGGCGCGGATGACCTTCAATATGGACGCCTGGCTGATCCTCTTCTTCATCGCCTTCCTGATGATCACCGACGTCTTCACGAACAGCTTCGAAATCGCCACCGACCCGCAGGGCGGCGAGAAATGGTCGTTCCTGGCCTACGGGCTGTCGAAGGTGTGGGATGGCGTCGGCATGTCGCGCGGCACCCAGGAGGGTTTCTTGAACTTCTTCTGGTACGCGCATCTGTACGACTTCCTGGGATTCCTCAACTATCTGCCGTACAGCAAGCACTCCCACGTGCTGACGGTGACCTTCAACATCCTCTTCCGCCGCGTCGCCCCGACGGGCCAGCTCCAGCCGATCAAGGACTTCGAGAAGCTCGAGCGCTTCGGCGCCGGGCTGGTGGAGGACCTCAGCTGGAAGCAACTGCTGGACCCGTACACCTGCACCGAGTGCGGCCGCTGCGAGATCAACTGCCCGGCGTACCTCACCGGCAAGGAGCTTTCGCCGAAGAAGGTGATGCACGATATGCGCCGGGCGATGGAGCAGGAGGTGCGCAAGATCAGTTCGCCGCTCTTCGTCTGGGACGCCCTCCGCCCGCCCGCCGCCTCGACGAACGGCAACGGCAACGGGCACGCTCAGATGGAAGAGCTGACCCTCATCGACGCCGTCGGCTTCAATCCGATATGGGATTGCGTGACCTGCGGCGCCTGCCAGTACCAGTGCCCCGTCTTCATCGAGCACGTGCCGGCGCTGCAGGATATGCGCCGCTTCCTCACCATGAACGAAGCGAACATGCCCGAGACCGCGACGCAGACGCTGACGCAGCTCGAGCAGCGCGGCCACCCCTGGCGCGGCACCCCCCACACGCGCACCTCGTGGATGGAGGGGCTCGACATCCCCACGTTCGATGGCTCGCAGAAGTACCTCTACTGGGTGGGCTGCTCGGGCGCGCTCGTTGACCGCAACATCCCGATCACGCGCGCCGTCGCCCGGCTGCTGAGCGAGGCCGGCGTCAGCTACGGCTGCCTGGGGGACGAAGAAAGCTGCAACGGCGACCCGGCGCGCCGCCTGGGCAACGAGTACCTGTACCAGGAGCAGGCGAAGTCATTGATCGAGGTGCTGCACGCGAAGGGCGTGCGCAAGATCATCACCAACTGCCCGCACTGCTTCAACACGATGGCGAACGAATATCCGGCCTTCGACGGCGACTTCGAGGTGATCCATCACACCACCTTCCTCTCGAAGCTCTTGCAGGACGGCGCCCTGACGCCGAAGCAGGATCTGCCAGCAACCATCACCTACCACGACTCCTGCTACCTCGGCCGCCACAACGGCAACTACGACGGCCCGCGCGACATCGTCGACGCCCTCCCCGGCGGCGCGCGCGTCGAGATGCCGCGCAATCGCGAGAACTCCTTCTGCTGCGGCGCCGGCGGCGGCCACATGTGGGTGGAGGAGTCGAAGGGCAAGCGGATCAACGTCGCCCGCACGGAGGAGGCCGCCGCGACAGGCGCGCAGATCATCGCCACGGCGTGCCCGTTCTGCATCCAGATGTTCGAGGACGGCATCCCGACCGTGGAGCCGGACGAGGACAAGCGGATGAAGACCTTCGACGTCGCCGAGCTCCTCGAGCTCACCGTCATCGGCCGCCCGCGCGGCGGATCACCCGCTGCGGAGGCGATGGACCTGCCGGCGACCGAGCCGGGCGCACTCGCCGAACCAACAGCCGCAGAGTAGTCGCCACGTAGTCGTAGCGGAGGAGCTTTAGCTCCGTCACGTCGTCTGCCGGCTTCCCACCTTTGGCTGGTTCGATGAGAGCGTCGCGTGCGATGCCCATCGTGTGCGGGGTGCCGGATACTGATGCTGTCTCGATGACCTGGGCGGTGTGGAAGCACGGACGGAGTCGGGCGGAGCTGAAGCTCCTCCGCTACGACGGACGTACCGGCCGCGATCCCCGTTCAACCAAGGCTACAGCCCCATGCCTGCATCCTGCCGATTGACGGGGTTTGCGCCGCCTCCCTATACTCATTCCACACTAGCCATAATCCCCGCGCGACGCCGTTAGGAGTCCTGAGCATGGAAGACATCGTCATCGTGAGCGGCGCGCGCACGCCGATCGGCAAGTTCCAGGGCGCGTATTCGAATCTCCCAGCGTCCGACCTAGGCGCGATTGTCATCAAGGAGGCGGTGCAGCGCGCCGGGATCAGCCCTTCCGACGTGGAGCAGGTGATCCTTGGTTGCGTGGGACAGGTCGCCGAGGATGGCTACATCTCTCGCCACGCCGCCGTGAAGGCGGGCATGCCGGTGGAGACGCCGGCCGTCACCGTCAACCGCATCTGCGGCAGCGGGCTCGAAGCGATCAACACCGCCGCCCGCTACATCCTCTGCGGGGACGCGAGCGTGATCGTCGCCGGCGGCGCCGAGAACATGACGATGATGCCCTACTACGTGCGCCAGGGCCGCAACGGCTATCGCATGGGCAATGGCGTGCTCGAAGACGGCATCCTGCACCTTCTGGGCGACCCCTTCAGCAAGGTGCATATGGGCATCACCGCCGAGAATCTCGCGGAGATGTACGAGGTCTCGCGCGAGGCGCAGGACGAAGTGGCGATGCGCTCGCAGGAGCGCGCCGCGGCAGCCATCGCCTCCGGCAAGTTCAAGGACGAGATCGTGCCGGTGCAGGTGAAGCAGGGCAAGGAGACGGTGACGATCGACCAGGACGAGCACCCGCGCCAGACGACGCTGGAGGCGCTTGCGAAGCTGCGGCCGGCGTTCAAGGAGGGCGGGATGGTGACGGCGGGTAACGCAAGCGGTATCAACGACGGCGCCGCCGCGGTTGTGGTCACCAGCGCCTCGCGCGCGAAGGAGCTCGGCGTGAAGCC
The DNA here is from genome assembly GCA_038227375.1 of Dehalococcoidia bacterium. Taxonomy (GTDB): domain Bacteria; phylum Chloroflexota; class Dehalococcoidia; order DSTF01; family JACRBR01; genus JALYKW01. Next base: position 32,371 of record JBBRPY010000026.1, on the reverse strand, counting down.
GCGCCTGCGGATCGTCGCCCGTGCCGAATCCGGGGTCGAACCATCGATTATGGGCCAGGGTCCGATCCCGGCGGTGCAGAAGGCGCTGGCAAAAGCGAAAATGACGATCGACCAGATCGACCTCATCGAACTGAACGAGGCCTTCGCATCCGTCGCGGCGGCCTGCAGTACCGTGCTGCGCCTGGACCCGGAGAAGACGAACGTCAACGGCGGCGCCATCGCGCTCGGACACCCCGTGGGGGCGACTGGCGCCATCCTGACAGTGAAGCTGATGTACGAGATGGAGCGCCGGAACGCGCAGTTCGGGCTCGTCAGCCTCTGCATCGGCGGCGGCCAGGGCATAGCGACGATCTTCGAGCGCATGTAGCGATCGCACAGCGGTCAGCGCCCTGCCAGGCTGCCCAGGTCCACCCGCGCATGCGTCAGGGGCGCACAGCGGGGTGGAGAAACCGCAGCCGGATCAGGTCGCGCATGACTTCCCAGGCTTGCTGCGGACGCAGGCGAATCCGCGACCCCTCCACGTGGCGCCACGTCACCGGCACGGACTTGATGTCGTACCCGAGCGACCGCGCGATGTACAGCACCTCCGCGTCGAAGATCCAGCCGCGGAGCCGCTGCTGCTGAAAGACCGCCTGCGCCGCGTCATGCTCGAATCCCTTCATCGGGCACTGCGTATCGCCGATGTCCGGCAGCACCCGCATCGCCTTGCGCATGGTGGTGAACATGCGGCCGACCAGGCGCCGCTGCGGCGGCTGGCTCGCGCGCATGTCGGTTCCGTCGGGCTGTATGCGGCTACCGATCACCACCGGCATACCACGCTGTAGCTCTTCTAGCAGGCGAAGGGCATCTTCCGGCGGCGTCGCCAGGTCGGCGTCGAGAAAAAAGATGTAGCGGCCGCGCGCCGAAAGGATGCCAGTGCGGATGGCCGCGCCCTTCCCGAGGTTACGCTCGTGCTGGACGAGGCGCATTGCGACGTTGGGCGCTGTGCCGGCGATCTTCAAGCGCACGATCTCGGCGGTGCGGTCGCGGCTGCCGTCGTCGCTGACGACGATCTCGCTGCCGCAGGGCTGGCTCGCCAGGAACGCCGCGACGGCGTCGAGGCTCCGTGGCAAGCGGGCCTCTTCGTTATACGCCGGCACGACGATCGAGATCATCGGCTGCTCGCCGCCGTCGTGGTGCGTCTCCGGGGCGGCCTCCGCTATCGTCACGACGTCGAGGGATCCGGGGCAGCCGCATCTCCCGTGAGGTCAGGTGAAGCCGGGCCGGTCGCCAGTGCAGTGCTGACCTTCCGCCGGCGGACGATCTCGGGCGCAATCAGCGGACGTCCCGTCATCTCGGCGATCGCTGCGGCGACGGTGCGCACGTCGTCGAGGCCCTCGCGGACGAGCGAGCGCGGCACAATGAGGTCGCCGACGGCGAGGCGCTTGCCGCTGACCTTCACCAGCACAATCTCAAGCTGGGCGAAGTCCTGCATTTCGCCGCGCTGGCGTTCGCGCGTCACGTCCTCGATGCGGATCTGGTCGATCTTCCAGAACGGCACCAGCTCTGTCGTCCCGACGCCCATGCCGAGGAATCCCTGCTGCCAGACGCCCGACTGCTTCCCTCGCTCAAACACGACGTTCGCCCCGGCAATCGTGTAGACGAAGCCGATACCCGCCAGCGGAAGGCTGAGCACCGAGATGACGAGCAGCAGCAGCGCCAGCGCAAAGGGCAATTTGTCCAGCCAGAGGACGATCGCGGCGAAGCAGGCGGCGCCCAGGATCAGCCCGCAGAGCGGAAGCAGCGCCGCCGCCAGAGCGGGCCGCACGTTGATGCGGTCTGGCTCGATAAATGCTACCCGGCGGTTCAGGTAGACAATGCGCTTTGCTTGCTTCGCAGCCGTCTCGGGAGCCATGCATCTGGGAGTATAGGCGGCTGCCTCGCGTGGGCGTAGGCGGCCGTAGGCAACGTTGTGGTAGGGCCGACGCTCCCTATCTCCTGCGTCTCCGATCCCGGAACGCGCGAAGGAGCGGACCGACGTACGACCGATCGGTGTGCAGCGCGATCTCATCGACCCCCGCCGCGGCGAGCGAGCGGCGCCGCCGTCGGCCGCGCTCGGCGGCGTGCTCCGCGTAGGCGCGGCGGGTGACGGTGTCCGAGCTGTCGAGCCGCGCGCGGGCGCCCGTCTCTGCATCGCGCAGTTCCAGCAGGCCGACATCCGGAAGCGCCGCATCGCGCGGGTCGTTCAGACTCAGCGCGATCACTTCGTGACGGGCCGCCAGCGCGCGGAGTTGGCGCTCGTAGCCCTCGTCGAAGAAATCGGACAGCACGAAGACGATGGCGCTGCGCGGCGCAATGCGGCCGACGTGTGCCATCGCCGCACCGATGCCAGTGCCGCTCCCCTGCGGCCGCAGGTAGAGCAGTTCGCGGACGATGCGCAGGACGTGCGTGCGGCTCTTTGCCGGCGGCACGAAGAGCTCGATCTGGTCGCTGAAGGCGACGAGCCCCACCCGGTCATTGTTCGCGATCGCGGCAAAGGCCAGGGTCGCCGCGACCTCCGCCGCCAGCTCTCGCTTCGTCATGGCGGCGCTGGTGAACGCCGATGAGGCGCTGACATCGACCGCGAGCAGGACCGTCAGCTCGCGCTCCTCAACGTACTTCTTGACGTACGGGGTGCCCATGCGCGCCGTCACGTTCCAGTCGATCGCACGCACATCGTCGCCTGGCTCGTACGGCCGCACTTCGGAAAATTCGATGCCACGGCCCCGAAAGACGCTGTGGTACTCGCCGAGGAAGATATTGGCCACGAGCCGCCGGGCGCTGATCTCGATGCGCCGGATGCGCGCCAGAAACTCCGGCGGCAGCGGGCTGGTCGCTGGTCGCTCGTCGCTGGTCGCTGGTTGGTTCATGGTGATGCTCGGTCGCTGGTTGGTTGATGGTGATGGGTGACTGATGGGCCGGGTGTTTGGTCGTCAGTAGTCAGTCGTCAGGGGAGCCGATTCCGTCATCCACCTTCCAGCTTCGAACATCGAACACCCAACATCCACCACCCAGCCTCCAGCCTCCAGCTTCCCGCCTCCAACTTAGGGGTAATCCCCTACGGTTTCTCAGGGTAATCCCTCATAGGCAGGGCAGGCCGCGCGGCAGCATACTCCCGACTGTTCAGGAGGAGATGGACCGATGCCCGACACCCACACCCTTACAGAGAACTGCGTGCACCACTGGGTGCTCGCCCACCCCGAAGACGATGTGATCCACGGCCGCTGTAAGCGTTGCAACGCCACCCGCGAATACCCGGCCAGCGTGGAAGACGCCGCGAAGCCGGACCCCTACGAGGATGCGTCGAAGATAAATCGCACGATCGCATTGCTTCCCGATGGCGGCAGCGACCGATTGCCGGGCAAGGACACGCCATGGTAACGTAGCTCCCTTAGGGGTTTCCCCTAAGGGTTTGCGCCCGATCAGGGCAAGGAACGCAACCGGAGTCCTCGCAGGGGGACCGATATTCAGGGAGGAAAAACCAAGATGACCAACGGAATGGCCCCGCGACAACACGCCGGCCGCATCAAGGTGCTGATCGTCGACGACCACTCGGTGCTGCGCCAGGCGCTGCGCATGCTGCTCGAAAGTCAGGCGGAAGTGGAAGTGGTCGGCGACGCCAGCAACGGTCGCGAGGCGCTTGACGCTACCGAGAAGCTGCACCCGGATGTCGTCCTCATGGACATGGTGATGCCCGGCCTCAACGGCCTCGAGGCGACCCGCCAGATCCGCCGCCGCTCGCCGAAGGCAAAAATCCTCATCCTCACTGGCTACATGGAAGACGAGCAGATCCTCGCCGCCCTGCGCGCCGGCGCCAGCGGCTACGTCGTGAAGAAGTCGGACGTCCAGGAACTGTTGCTCGGAATCCAGACGGTCCATCGCGGCAACACCTACTTCAGCTCCGCGATCAGCGAGGGCGACGCCGTGCAGGACTACCTCTGGCAGGCGAAGAAGCCCGAATCGAAGACCGGATACGACTTGCTGACCAGCCGCGAGCGCGAAGTGCTGCAGTTGATCGCGGAGGGCTATTCGAACCAGAAGATCGCGGGCGAGCTGTTCATCAGCGTGAAGACGGTGGAGGCACACAAGGCGCACATCATGTCGAAGCTGCACGCGCAGAACCGCACCGACCTCATCCGCTACGCCATCCGGAAGGGCATCGTCGGCCTGGAGAGCGGCCCGGACCTGGGCAGCGGCAGCGACGAGCAGGCAGTGGGTTAGATGGCGAACGCACACACATCGAGAGAGAAGCGGCCGATGAAGGACCTGCAGTCACAGATCCAGGAGATCGCCCACGCGAGGCCGGAGCAGCTGCGGGAGGGGTATCTCAGCCGGCTGCGGCGCCTGCTCCGCCTGCGCCGCGACCACTTCGAGGAATTGAACGAGCAGGGGCTGCGCTTGCTGGACCGGTCGATCTTCGCCGCTTACTGCGACTGCATCGACATCGGCCAGGGCGACGCCGCGAAGGGGGTGCTGAAGGACGTCCGCCTGACGCTTTCGCTCTCAGGCGCGGGAAAGAGATAATCACCGAGATAGGACACCAAAGACCCCGCCGACACAAAGCCCGCCGTCCGTGCGCCTCCGATCGGGATGCGCTCGCGCCGGCGGGCTTCGTCTTTGGGACGACGAAGATGGACGACGGACGATGGAGGCGTGGGGGTCGCTGATGGGCGCAAACCGGATTGGTGACGCCGGGTCTCAACCGCCCTAAACGGACTCTCGCGCCGCGAATGCAGTGACGAGCTTCGGCGCCAACGTCCATCATCCACCTTCCACCCTCCACCTTCGGCGTCATGATTCGCTGAAACTCGCACGTCAGCCCCCGCTTACGCCTGCATGCCCGATGCCAGAAGCACGCCGTTATGGATGAGGAAGCTGCGCACGGTGTTGCCCCACTTGCCCTTGCGGATGCGCGAGCCCTCCTGCTGCGCCTGCCATTCGTCGATCAGGTGGGCGTAGCGCTCGCGGCCCTTGACGCGGATGCGCTTCTCGCCGTCCTTGATCATCGTCGTCTCCTTGATGATCTGATCGGGGTCGCGGTTCGCGTAGCGGCAGAAGGCCTCGAACATCGGCAGCCGCTCGGGTTCGTCGGTTGCGGGGTCGCCGCCCCAGTGCTGCCGCAGCCCGTCCAGCCAGGTGCGCACCGATGCGTACTCCTGCAGCGGCTTGAGTTCGATGGAGGATTCGGTGGGGGTGGCGTCAGTCATGATGAGAAGCCAGTGGTAGAGGAGCACCTCGTGTGCGGGCGTTTCGTCGGCAGCGGAGTCTGTTGCTTTCACGTCGCACGGAGCTAAAGCTCCTCCGCTACGAAGGGCGCCCGACCTACGCGCTCGTGAGTGACGGCGGCACTCACATCGGCAGGCCGTACTTCTCGGCCAGCTTGCGGATCTCCTCGATGCGCTTGGGGTCGTTCGGTTTCGCCGGGTCCTGGATCATCTTGTCGCGCTTCAGCTCTTCGACCACCTTCGGGTCGCGGGCGAAGGGCTTGCCGAACTCGCCCTCGAAGTACAGCTCCTCGAACGGCGGCCGCGGCCGCTGGCCGCCGGCGTTCCAGGACTCTGCTGGATATCCGACCAGGATCGTCGAGAGGGGAATCCAGTCGTCCGGCGTCTTGAAGACCTCCTTCAGCACCGCGCCGTTCAGCGTCACGAGGCCGACGCCGAGCCCCTCGTCGACGCCGGTGAGCAGTGCCTGGCACATGGCGACTCCGACGTCCATCGTCGACGGGATCGGGTAGCCGGGGTTCTGCGTCATCGGCTTGAGGATCTGCGGGTAGACGAAGTCGTCGACGAATTTGTGGCTCCAGCCGTGCGTCGGGGCGAGCGCGCCGACATCGACCAGCTCTTTCAGCCGCGACCCCTGAATGCGGTTGACGATGCCGAGGTCGTTGAACCAGTGGATGTGGACCGGCGCGAGCTCGGTGTTGAGGCCGGCGACCGGCGTCTTCAGCCGGTTCAGCTGGTCCTCCGTCAGGTCGTCGCGGAAGCCGACGATGGCGCGCGCCCAGTGGGCGTTCACGGCACAAGAAGCGAGCCGGGCCGCTTCGAGCATCTTCTGGATCTTCTCGCGCTCGACCGGCTTGTCCGGGTCGAAGAAGCGGATGGAGCGGCGGCGGCCGATGACCTCTTTGAATTCCACGTGGCGCCTCCCGGGTAGTGCGGAGCGATGCTCGGATGCGGTGCAGGAATTGTGTGCGCCGTGGCGCCTTCGGTCAACGCCAGACGCCGTCGCACCAGCGCGGCGCTTATGCATCGCCGGCAGCATCCGTGGCTGGGGCGAAGCGATCGCGTGTGCGACAGTGGGCGCATCAGCACGCTACGACTGGAGCACGAGATGGACTTCGAGCAGATCCTGTACGAGAAGCGTGAGGGCGTCGCCACGATCACGCTCAACCGCCCCGAGCGCATGAATGCCTTCACCGAGGCGATGATCCGCGAGTGGGCAGCGGCGCTGGAGGACGCGCGGCTCGATGCCGACGTGCGGGTGGTGGTGCTGACCGGCGCCGGCCGCGGATTCTGCGCGGGCGCCGACCTTCGCGGCGGCTCCGGCGTATCCGAGACCGCCCAGGCGCCCGCGCCGCCCCCCGCCGCCGACCGGCGCAACTGGCTGCGTGATGGCGTCCACTACGTGCCGCGCGCGGTGCAGCTGCTCGACAAGCCGTACATTGCCGCGGTCAACGGCGCCGCGGTCGGAGCGGGCATGGATATGGCGTCGATGGCCGACATCCGCATCGCGTCCGATGCGGCGAAATTCGCAATGTCGTACGTGAAGGTGGGCCTCGTGCCCGGCGACGGCGGCTGCTATTTTCTGCCGCGCATCGTCGGCATGGCGAAGGCCCTGGAGATGATCTGGACCGGCGACACGATCGACGCGCGCGAGGCGCTGCGGATCGGCTACGTCTCGCAGGTGGTGCCTGCGGAGGACCTGCTGGCGACGGTGACCGGGTTCGCCCAGCGGCTGGCGACGGGCCCCGCGGTGGCGATGCAGCTCGCCAAGCGCCTGGTCTACCGCGGCATGGACGCTAGCTGGAACGAGGCGTTCGAGATGGCCGGTCAGGCGATGTCGATCGCTCAGGGCACGGAAGACGCCCGCGAAGGTCCGCGCGCATTCGTGGAGAAGCGCCCGCCGAAGTTCTCCGGGCGGTAGTGTACGGGAATCGCCGACGGTCAATCCCGCAATCGCGTGCCCGTCAGAGCAGTTCGATAGGGATGGCTCTGAACATGTAGATTACAGGGGGAGTCTCGTAGATGCGATATTGAAACAAGACTGGGATGATGCCGTCGAAATACTGATAGAATGGCGTGCCGTTCGCGCTTACGTCTTTTGCGAATTGGCACACGACGTTGAGGGTAGGGATTCCAAGCGAGTTCGCGCAAGATTTGTTGGAAGTGAAATTGGAGTGGGGCGGAGTATGTACTAACGACTTGGAAGACTTGGAGATCCGGAACGACTACGAACTTCAAAAGAGCTCAAGCCTTTCACGTAATCCTCGAGCACTGCGTCGCCCTTGGCTAACGCTTCCTCTGTGCCTGGATAGGTGGCGCCACGCCTAAACACTTCTTCCGTTTCTTCATCAGTAAATCGGCTTCCGGAATCCATGAGGGCCTGATGCTCTCGGTGGATCGAGTCCGCACAGCCTCGGTCTCGATCACGGCGCTCGATGAAGGCATGAAAATTGCCTATGACGTCGTTCAGCAGGCTTTGCACTCGACGAAGCGTTTGTTGGGGTGAATCCGGCGTGCTTGTCTTCATCCCATTCCTTCAACTGATTACATAGTGGCGTTTGAGCGCCTTCGGGCCATTCATCTTCGCTTCTACTCTACCCGATCGCTCCCAAGACGAAACAACGCGAGAAGCCCCTGAACTTATCCGGCATGGAGTTCGATGAAGTCTTGCAACGGATGATAGGCGCGGGGCCGATGCCCAAGAAGGCTACGAAGGCGCCCGCTCGGCCTGCTTCTCGACGTACCACTCCACCCGCCCGAGGACGTCCTTCATAAGCTCGTCGAATCGCTCAGCATCGGGTATCCGCCGCGTGTTGTGGCGGAAGGCGTACCCTGTACGCACCGGTTCAGGTAGCTACGAGGCGAGACCTTGGGCGGGTGCGCCGAGCGTCAGACAGCGGCTGGCCTCAGCGCTTGTAGTCGAGGACGATGGTCTGTGTTTCTTCGGGGAGGGAGCTGCGGGTCACCGTCATCTTCAAATGCGTCTCGGGCGCCTTGCCGCCCATCTCCTTCAAGAAGCGGTCGAGGGTGCCCAGGTCGCCGCGCTCGGCGTCGGTCTTGTAGTGCATCGGGATCGCCATCCGCGGCTCGATGAGGGCGATCGCCTCGGCGGCCGCCGTAGCGTCCAACGAATCGCCGCCGCCTACTGGCACGAGCAAGATATCGACCGCACCCATCGCCTCGACCTGGTCCGACGTCGGGATGCTGCCCAGCGCGCCCAGGTGGCCGACACGCAGGTCCTCCAGCTCGATGACGTAGGCGACGTTGCCGAGCTTCCGCTCCGTATCGCGCGGCGTCGCCACGCCGACGACGGACGTCCCGGCGATCTCGAACTCACCCGGGCCCTCGATCACGCGAGGCGTGCCCGCGACGCCCTCGGCGTAGTTGTGGGCGCGATCGTCGAAACTCACCGTCACGAGGTCGGCGGTCGGCCGGCCGAGGCTGTAGCCGGTGGATTTGTCGCAGGGGTCGGTGACGACCGTCGCCTCTTTCGCTTTGATGCGAAAGCAGCAGTGTCCGAGCCAGACGATCTCCATGCCGGTAGGTTAGCTGCGCCCGCCGGTACGGGCTAGGAACGGCGGCTCAGCGGCCGGATGGACGCTTGCGCGTGGACGGCGGGCCGGCCGTGTTTCGCCATGCGGGGCGATCGGCTAGATTGGTGGCCGAATCCCCAGAAGCTTCCTCCCCGAGGTGCATCGCGATGAATACAGCCGAATTTCTCCAGATCAGCGCGATGGTCGTGCCCGACCGCACCGCGCTGGTGTCGGGCGGCAAGCGCGTCACCTTCGGCGAGATGGCGGACCACGTCAACCGGCTCGCCAACTGGCTCCAAAGCGTCGGCGCCGGACCGGATGCGCCCGTGGGGGCGATGTCGACGAATGGCATCGAGTACATCGAGACCTACTACGCCGCTGCCAAGATCGGCGCCACCTTCGTCCCGCTCAACTATCGCGCGAAGACCGAAGAGCTGACGTACATGATCAACAGCTCCGAGGTGCGCGTGCTGTTCGTGGGCGAGCGCTACCTCGACCTCGTCGCCACCCTTCGCCCCGGCCTGGGCGGCGTCCGCCACTTCGCCTGCTACGAGCGCGCCGTCGAAGGGATGCCGCAGTATGCGGAGCTGCTCGCCGGGGCGAGCGCGGATGAGCCGTTCGTCGAGGTCGACGAGAACAAGCCGACCGTGCTGATCTACACCTCCGGCACGACATCGCAGCCAAAGGGCGTCGCGCTGTCGTATCTGAACCTCTCGGTGTACGTGACGAACACGATGAGCCCTGCTGACCCTGAAGCCGAGCCAGAGGTGACGCTGCTTTCGGTGCCGATCTTCCACGTCGCCGGCGTGACGCCGATCATGTCGTCTATCTGGGGTGGACGCACGCTCGTCGTGCTGCCGCAGTTCGACCCCAAGCTCTGGCTCGAGGCCGTGCAGACGGAGCGCGTCACACACAGCTTCGTGGTGCCGACGATGCTCAAGCGGATCATGGAGCACCCCGACTTCGCGACGTACGACCTCAGCTCACTGAAGCTGATCACGTACGGCGCGGCGCCGATGCCGTACGAGGTGGTGAGCCACGCGGTCGAGGTGTTCAGTTGCGGGCTGATGAACGCCTACGGACAGACCGAGAGCACGTCGACGATGACCTTCCTCGGCCCGGAAGACCACCGCATCCCGAAGGAGCCCGGGCCGGAGCGCGAGACGAAGCTGCAACGGCTGCGCTCCGTCGGCCGCGGCATGGACGACATCGTCATCGCGATCATGGATGAGCGCAGCGAGGCGGTGGGCGCCGGGCACGAGGGCGAGATCTGCGTGAAGGGCCCGCGCATCATGAGCGAGTATCACAAGCAGAAAGAGGCGACGGACGCGGCCATTCACGACGGCTGGCTGCACACGGGCGACGTCGGCTATCTCGACGACGAGGGGTACCTCTTCATCACCGGCCGGAAGAAGGACCTGATCATCCGCGGCGGCGAGAACATCTCCACGGCGGAGATCGAAGACACGCTGGATCAGCACCCGCAGGTCGATGAGTCGGCGGTGATCGGCGTGCCCGACGCCGAGTGGGGTGAGGTAATCAAGGCGATTGTCGTTCCGGCGAAGGGTGCCCGGCCGGAGCCGGCGGCGCTGCAGGCGTTCGTGAAGGAGCGGCTTGCCAGCTACAAGGTGCCCGCCTACGTGGCGTTCGTCGACGAGCTCCCCCGCAACCCGATGGGGAAGGTGCTGAAGACCGAGCTTCGCAAGCGACACGGCCAGCCGGGAAACGAATCCGCCTAGCGGCGAGCCGTCAGCGGTTTAGCCCATCGCCTCTTGCTCGATGGAACCGTCGTGCCACTCGGGGTCGCTCTCTAGCAGCGCCCGCATCTTCTGGTACTCCGCGTCCTGTGCGGGGCTGGCGGCGTTGTCGCGATACGACTTTTCGTCCTCGAATACGGCGAGCCCCCAGACGTCTCCCGACGCTGTTTCGCTAAGCAGATACGCCGTCTTCATCCCGGCCGGGCGCCGCGAGCCCATCATCTGTTCGCGCAGCTTCGCGGCCATACCCGCCTTCGGCCGCATCCTGAACGCACTTCCAAACATGCTGTACCTCCGCTTCCTGCAAGGGATATCCGGTTGTCGATAGGGCGATTCTAGTGCTGGAGCAGGAGTCAGTCAACCAGTGCAGATTGAGATGTCGGCCGCGGCGAGCGCTGCGCTATCCAGCGTGGCCGGCACGCCGCCGCCAAGCCCAGCTCGCAGCGACAACTGCGGCCGCGAGCATGCCGGCCACGGCACGGATCGCGTACCCATCGAGCCCGCTTGTGCTGGACGGCGTGGCGCGCGGAAGGGTCCCGACGTCGGGCGACGTAGATACGCCGCCGACGCTGGCGGCGACGACTTTGTAGATGCGGCCGCCGGAGAGGCCCGCGACATAGACATCGCCATTCTGATCTTCACCGAATGAACTGAGCGAGTACGCGGCGGTGGTGAGGAGCGGCGACGAGGTCCAGACGTTGCCCGGCCCCTGCGCCGCGCTCCAGATACGGCCGCTGCAAAAGTCGCCGTAGAGGTACGAGCCCGTGAGCGAGGCGATCGATCCGCGATACCGGGCGCCGCCGATCACGGCGCAGTCGCCGGCGCTGTGGTCGTATTCGAGGCTGTCCGGCGTCAGCCCACCGGGATCGCAGTTCGTCGATGGGTTGTAGCAGTGGTTGCCCTCCATCAGCCGCCAGCCGTAATTTTGGCCGCCGGCGCTTCCCGTGAGTTGAACATCGATCTCCTCCCAGCTTCCCTCACCGACATCGCCGATGAGCAGGTCACCGGTCGAGCGGTCGAACGAGAATCGCCACGGGTTGCGCAGCCCGTATGCCCAGATCTCGCCGCGCGCTCCGGGCGTCGAAACGAAGGGATTGGTCGCCGGAACGTATGGCGCAGCGATGTCGACATCGAGCCGCAGGATCTTGCCGAGCAGCACTCCGAGATTCTGCGCGTTGTTCGGCCCATCGCCACCGCCGCCGCCGTCGCCCACCCCGACGTACAGCTTGCCATCCGGCCCGAAGGCGAGCTGGCCGCCGTTGTGGTTGGTGTTGGTGGAATGCGGGATCGTCAGCAGGATCAATGCCGACGACGGGTCCGCGACGTTCGGGTCGCCGATCGACACGCGGTAGCGGGCGATGACGATATTGCCAACGCTGTTCGTGTAATCGACATAGAAGTACGGTGTCGATGGGTACGACGGATGAAACGCCAGCCCCAACAATCCCCGCTCCTGCCCGGGCGTGTACGAGATCAGCCCGCTGACGTCGAGAAACGGCGTCGGCTGGATCTGGGCTGCGTCAAAGATGCGGATCGTGCCGCTCAGCTCGACGATGAAGAGCCTGCTGTCCGACGTGTGCGCGATCGCCACCGGGCTCGAGAGGCCGCTGGCGATCTGCTGCAACTGAATGACGCTGGCGGCGCTTGCGGGAGTCGGCGCCGTCAGCGAAGGGACAGCGCCGAAGAGCGCCAGCAGCGCGAGGGCGGCCGTGGCCGCAACCTTCGTGCGGAACGTCCGCCGGCTATGGTGTCCATCTAACTGCGCCTGAGCGCTCCTACCATCGCACATGCGGAAGAGTATGCGGTGGCCCGCCGCCAGTGTCTATCACCCGTTGGTCTAAAGTGCGGGGATTCCGTCAAGTTAGTAGGCGCACACCGAGTGGTTACGGCGTTGGTCACGGCGACCGTGGGCGGGCAGATGTGCCCTGCGCCGCTCCGGGCCGGAGCCGGACACTGCTATGATCGAGGAACCGGCCGCGGCCCTTCTTCGTATTCTCTCGCGGACGCAGTGGAAACCGGTTACCCCTGATGCTCGACGCGAACTGGGACGAGATCCCGCAGGCTCCTCCTTCCCACGAGCCGGCCGAGGCCGGTGAGAGCCGCGTCGCCGCGCGGTGGGAAGATGGGCTCACCTTCCTGCTCGCGACCGTCGCGTTCATGAGCGTGGCGGCATCGGTCGATAGCGCCGACTGGGTGAGGGGCCTGCCGTCGCTCTATCCGATCGGCTTCTCCGCGCTGATCATCGGCTACGGCCTCTCGCGCATCCGCTGGAATCAGTTCCTGCTGTACCCGCTTGGGCTGTTCGCCGGCGCCAACGTCATCTTCTTTCAGACCATGGCGCTGATCAACGGGCACTCGCTATGGGTGCGCACGGACCATCTGCTCGACCGCCTGTACGTCTGGTGGTCGGCGGTCACGCAGAACGGTTTGAGCACTGACGCTCTGCCCGTGATCGTCATCATGCTGGTGCTGACGTGGGTCGGCTCGTTCTTCTCGGCCTGGGCGATCTTTCGCTGGCGCAACCCGATACTGGGCCTGATCCCCGGGGCGACGGCGCTGATCTGGGACACCTCGTTCAACCCCGGCCAGTTCAGCGTCGCTGTGGTCGTGTACGTCTTCGCCGCGGTGCTGCTGGTGATGCGGATGTACGTGGCGAAGCGCGAGCGCCAGTGGCGCGGCGCCAGCGTCGCCTATCCGGAGTTCATTAGCGTTTCGGTGCTCGGCGCCACGTTTCTTGTGACCGGCCTCCTCCTCGCGAGCGGCTGGCTCGTGCCGCTCGGGTCGGAGTCGCGGGCGGCGAACGACCGCTGGGGCGTGCTGACCTCGCCGATCTCGGACCACCTCTCCGTCGTCGCCCGGGCGTTCATCTCGATCAACCCGAACAAGGCGGTGAAAATCCACAGCCTGAAGGACGCGTTGGCGTTCCAGGGCGCGATCAATCCCGGGTCGGGCGCGGCGGCGCAGGTCGACGCGCAGTTGCCGGCGTACGTCGCGCCATTCCTGCGTGAGCAGTCGCTCAACCGCTACACGCGCGACGGCTGGAGAGTCGATGGAGAAAGCGACGCGCCGCTGGCGGCGGGCGACACATCGTTGGTGGACGACGTGAGTGCCGCGCCCACCCCGGGTGCGCCGGCGGCGCAACCGCCGCGGCAAGCGGTCACGGTGCGCGTGCAGGTGGCAGGCGGTAACGGCGACCACCTGTTCAGCCTGGGCCAGCCGCTGCAGTCGGATCGGGCCGCATCCGCCAGTATCGGCAAGGTCTGGCCGGACGCCAGCAGTCTCAAACCCACGGCGCATCTCGATAGCGGCGACACGTACACCGTCACCGGCAGTGTGCCCGCCGCCACTATCGAGCAGTTGCGCGCGGCGGGGACGGCGTACCCATCGTGGGTCACGCAAACCTATCTCGGGCTTTCGCACCGGCTTCCGGGGCGCGTCCACGACAAGGCGCAGGAAGTGGCGGGCGATGCCAGCAACCCCTACGACACGGCAACCGCTATCGAGGACTACCTCCGCGCGTTCCCCATCGATAACGGCGTCGAAGGCGCGCCCTCCGGTCGTGACAGCGTCGACTATTTCCTCTTCGATTCGCAGCGCGGTTATTTCGACTACCACGCCTCGGCGATGGCGGTGATGCTGCGCACGCTCGGCATCCCCGCGCGGATCGCTACCGGCTACGTCATCGATCCGCTGCGGCACCAAGGCGAAACCAGCAGCTTTAAGCTCACGCAGCGGCAGGCCTTCGCCTGGCCGGAAGTGTTCTTTCCGGGCATCGGCTGGGTCGAGTTCAACCCGACGCCATCGCAGCCTCCGCTGACGCGGCCGACGGCGACGGAAGCGGCGGCGGCCGTCGGTCAGCCCGTCGCGGCGCCGGATGCGGCGGCGGCGGCGGACACGAGCATCCGGTCGACGCCGGAATTCCCGCTGCCGGGCGTGCCGCACGTGTTGCGCGATGGGGCGCGGCACTGGCGACTGGCGGCGCTCGTTGCGATCGCTGTGCTCGCGTTGGGCGCTGTCTCGGCGGCCGCGTTCGCGTGGGAACTGAGTCTGCGCGGGCTGCCGCGGCCGGCGAGGCTGTGGGAGAAGACGCTCCGCCTCGCCCGGCTGGGTGATGCGCGCCTGGAGTCGCACGAGACGCCCCGAGAGTTCGCCGACCGCTTGCACCGCGCCGTCCCGGATGCGGCTGGCGTGTCGTACATTGCGGCCACGTACGAACGCGTGCGTTTCGGCCAGAAGCGGCTGTCGCACGACGAGGCGCGGCGCCTGGAGGCGGCATGGTCGGCGGCGCGCGGCGGCCTGCTCCGCCGGGCACTCCGGCTGCGCTCGCGCCGTTCGGGTGGATGATAGACGGTATTGGGGTGGATGATGGCCGGTAGAATATGGAAGATGGAACGTAGCAAATAGCGATTGTGGGTGATCCATCGTCCACCCTCCATCTTCCATCTTCGGGCGATGCGGGAGGTGAGTCGCCGTCAGGGCGCGCATGCCGGATGCGATCAATATCAGTCAATTTCTTCGCGAGCGGGGCTTCGATACGCCGCCAGCGCTGCTGCGTGCGCGCGCAACACTGGAAGGGCACGGACTGACGCACGGCGGCAAGCAGGCATTTGCCGTCGAGAAGACGGAGCAGGCCGAGCAGCTGCTCGCGGCGGCGCTGCTGCGCATCTGCGGCGACGCCTGCCTGCGGATCGACCGCGCCGGCGCCGGCCGCGCGCGTGAGGCCGTGCTGGTGTCGCCGCCCTCGTGCGAGATCTGCGGTGGCTCGAACAACCGCCGGGCGGCGATCGCGTCGATGCGGCTCCTGCTGAAGCGCGGCATCAGCCGCATCGTCGTCGTCGGCGGCACGGACACGCAGCAGCACGAGATGCAGGATCTCCTTGCCGGCAGCGGGCTCGACATCCGTTACATCGACGGGACGAAGACCTCGCATACAGCGAAGGACGCGCTCGCGAACACGCGCTGGGCGCAGCTCGTTGTCATCTGGGCGCCGACGCCGCTGAAGCACGCCGTCTCCAACCTCTACACGCAGGAGCGTCAGCCCGGCGTGCGGGTCATCTCCGTGTCGCGGCGCGGCATCGAGGCGCTGTGCAACGCGATCACGCAGAGCTACACCTGAGCGCGACTGCGGCATCGACGCCTCGCGGGGGCACGCTCACTTCGCGTGCCAGGCCGCGTATGCAGCGCGGCGCGAAAGCTGAAAGCGCTTGGCGATCGCGGCGATCCCCTCCTTCGACGACATGCCTTCAGCGCGCATCGCGGCGACGCAGGCGTCGATCTCCTGCGTTGTCGGTGCAGCGTCCTTCGTGGAGGTTGCCGCTCCGCCTTCGATGACGAGCGTGAATTCACCGCGCGGCTCCGTCAGATGGGCGAGCGCCTCCGATATGGTCCCGCGCCATATCTCCTCGTACAGCTTCGTCAGCTCGCGGCAGACGGCGACGCGGCGTTCGCCCAGCGCGGTGAGCGCGTCGGCGAGCGTCGCCTGCACGCGATGCGGCGACTCGAAGACGACGAGCGTGTCGCCGCACGCCGCCGCTTCGATCAGCGCGCGGCGGCGCGGGCCGGATTGCCGCGGCAGAAAGCCGACATAGTGGAATCGCCGAGACGGCAGCCCGCTCGCCGCGACGGCGGCGACGACGGCCGAGGCGCCGGGCAGCGGCACGACCACATGCCCGGCCGCGATCGCCGCGAGCACGAGCTCGTGTCCCGGGTCGCTGATGCCGGGCATGCCGGCGTCGCTGACGACCGCCAGATCGCCGGCCGCAAGCGCGTCGAGCAACAGCGGCGTCTTTGTCCGCATGTTGTGCTCGTTGTAGCTCGTCAGCTTGCCGCCCACGCCGAAATGGTCGAGCAGCCGACGGGCCGACCGGGTATCCTCGGCGGCGATCAGGGGCACATCGCGCAGGACATCGAGGGCGCGGAGAGTGATGTCCTGCATGTTGCCGATCGGGGTGGCGACCAGGAATAGTCGGCTCAATAGAGGCGCCCCGGAACTGGGAGACCGCTATAGCAATTCAGTAAATGTTTGGGCAACATCTTGACTCCAAACGTGGCTCAGCGTTACAATCAATGAAATCATACTCCTGTCACCTCCGGGTGGCGCCCAAGCGTCGTTACTAAGTGAATACCCGATAACCGGTAGGAATCCTCCGCCGGCCTTGATCTCGTCATACCCGCGCCAATGCGGGCCGCGAGGCAGGGACCAGAGCAGAAGCCACAAGGCGGGCAGGCCCGGCGGCAGCAGATGGAGGTACCCGAACCATGTCTCAGCCCCAGTTCAAGCAGATGCGGCGCGCGTACGGATTCGATGACGTAGCGATCGTGCCCGGCGGGCACCACACGATCAACCCCAGCCTCGTAGAACTCTCGTTCAAACTCGGCCATCTCGACTTCCAGTTCCCCTTCATCGCCGCGGCGATGGACGGCGTCACGGATGTCAAGATGGCTGCCGAGTTCTCCGGCCACGGCGGCCTTGCGGTGCTGAATCTTGAGGGCGTCCAGACGCGCTACGAAGACCCCGATCCGATCCTGGCGGAGATTGCCGCGGCGCCCAAGGCCGAAGTCACCGGGCTGATGCAAAAGGTGTACTCGGCGCCACTCAAGCCCAACCTGATCGGCCAGCGCATTCGTGAGATCAAGGCCGCTGGCGGCGTAGCGGCGGTTTCCGCGACGCCGATGAACACGAAGAAATTCGCCCCGCTCGCCGCCGAGGCCGGCGTCGACGTCTTCGTCGTGCAGTCGACGGTGACGAGCGCGCGCCACATCTCGAGCAGCGAAAAGGGCCTGATCTTCGACGAGCTGGTCAAACAGATGCGCGACGTGCCCGTGGTCGTCGGAAACACGGTCACCTTCTCGGCCACCAAGGAGCTGATGGAGACCGGCATCGCCGCCGTGCTGGTCGGCGTCGGCCCGGGCGCGGCGTGCACGAGCCGCGAGGTGCTGGGCATCGGCGTGCCGCAGGTGACCGCCACGATCGATGCGGCGGCGGCGCGCGACACCTACTACCGCGAGACCGGCCGATACGTGCCGATCATAACCGATGGCGGCGTCAGCAACGGCGGCGCTATGTGCAAGTCGTTCGCTGCGGGCGCCGACGCTGTCATGCTTGGCAGCATCCTCGCGGCCACGGAGGAAGCGCCCGGTCGCGGCCACCACTGGGGCATGGCGACGCCGCACGGCGAGCTGCCGCGCGGGACGCGCGTGAAGGTTGGCATCGACACCACGCTGAGGCAGATCCTCTTCGGTCCCACGTCCCGCACCGATGGCCGCGAGAACCTCGTGGGTGCGCTGCGCACGGCGATGGGCACGTGCGGCGCGCGCACCGTGCGCGACTTCCAGAAGACGGAGATGGTGATCGCCCCCGCGATCAAGACCGAAGGGAAGTCGTACCAGATCGCCCAGGGGTAGCGGCGTCACCCCCGGCTCCTCCCCACCGCGTAGAGAGGGGAGCTCGTGTGTAGGCGATGGATCGCTCCCGCCGCGCACGCGATGGAGTAATGCCGGCAGTCGGGAACGCTACGCGGGCCGTATGGGATCTCCCACTCGGCGACCGGAGACCGAAATCGTGGCCAAAGCCGCAAAGCCCGTCAGCGAGCCAGCAGCAAGCGCGCCGCGCATGTTCGGCGGCAGCCTGGAGTCGCAGCGCCTGCCGTGGGCGTGGGCGGTGGACCAGCTCACCCGCGCCCGCCACTACTGGATCAGCACGACGCGTCCGGATGGCCGTCCCCACGCGCGTCCGGTCTGGGGGGTCTGGCTCGACGACGTCTTCTACTTCAGCACGGGGTCGCTCGCGGCCGGGAATCTCGCGTCGAACCCGGAGATCACGGTACACGTCGAAAGCGACGCTGGTGAAGCCGTGATCGTCGAGGGCATAGTGAGCGAGCTGCGGGGCCGTCCGCGGCTCAGGCGCGTCCTCGACATCTACAACGAGAAGTACCACTGGGACATGAGTCCGGACTCGCCGGAGGGGCCGCTGCTCGCCGTCACCCCGCGCGTCGTCTTCGGCTGGGTCTCCGACCCCAGCGGCCTCGACTGCGGCGCCCGGTTCCACGGCACCGCCACCCGCTGGCGGTTTCCGTAGCGGACGCTCACGTGCTGCCCGTCATAGTGGGTCGGTGAAAGCGAAGCGCCGTCAGCGCGCCTACGGCCGGTGGGCGGCGTAGTGGCCGCGGGAGGCGATCCAGCCTGCGGTGGCGGGGCCGCATTCTCGCGCCATCATCTCCTCCAGATCTTCCGGCGCGTCGACGTCGAAGGAGAGCCGCTCGTTGACGAGCTCGCTGATGGCGATGCCCGCAGCCTCGGCAGCGGCGCGGTGCGCGTCGGCGCTGTTGCGGCCGAAGTGCATCTCGATCGCCTCCGGTGGCCGCAGCCCGAGGGCGTTGGTGCCGTTGTCGCGTGAGCGGACGAGCACCACATGCGCGGGCCGGTTACCCAGCGCATCGATCACCGCGCGGATATCGGCGGCCTGCGCCAGCGGGATATCGGCCGGAAGGATGAGCAGCTCATCGACGGCGACGCGCCGCGCGAGGTAGCGCTGAGCGAAGGTCAGGCTGGCATTCAGCCCGGTGAGGGTGGCCGGCTCGGCGAGCGGCTTCGCGCCCAGCTCCCGGGTGTGCCAGGCGACCTCGCTGTCGTTGCTGATCACCGCGATCTCATCGAAGCTGCCGGTCTCCTTGCAGACGCTGATGATGTCGGTGAGCATGGCGAGCGCCAGTTCGGAGCGCTGGCGCTGATCGAGGACGTCCGCCAGGCGCATCTTTGCCTGCGATAGCTCCTTCATGGGGATCAGGACGGCGCGCATGCTCCTATTGAACCGCGCCGAGCGCCACTGCGGCCAGCGCGCGCTTCTCAGCCGGTCCGCGCATGATCGTCGGCGCGACGATGCATCGCACGCCCGTGGCCTCGACCGCTGGCGCGAGATTCCGGTCCTCCTCGTCGATGACGAGGACATCGAGGAACTCCGCGTAGGCTTCGGCAATGCCGGCCGCTGTCGGCGTCATCCCCAGCGACGCCATCATCCGGTCGGCGGGCCCCTTGATCGTCTTGCCGCCGATGATCGGGCTGACCCCGACGACCTTCGCGCGGGTCTCGCGCAGGGCATCGCGCACGCCGCGGACCGCGAGGATCGGGCCGATGCTGACGACGGGATTGCTGGGGGCGATGGCGATCACCGCCGCGTCGCGGATCGCGTCGAGCACGCCGGGCGCGGGAGTGGCCTCGTCGATGCCGTCGAAGCGGAGCGCCCGCACGGCGTCCTCCGTACGGCGCTTCACGAAGTATTCCTGGAATGAGAACATGCCGCCGTCCGTCTCGACCAGCGTGCGGATGCGCTGGTCCGACACCGGCAGCACCGCGAGCCGCAGCCCGAACGCGCGCGCGATCGATGCCGTGGCCGCGGAGAGCGTCGCCCCGTCGAGCAGCATCTGCGTGCGATGCGCGAGCGTCGCCAGATCGGCGTCGCCCAGGCCGAACCAGGTCTCGTAGCCGAAGCGCGCGAGCGCACCGAGCGCCTGGAAGGTTTCGCCCGCGAGGCCCCAGCCCTTCTCGGCATCGATCGCGCCTGCCAGCGTGTAGACGACGATATCGATGTCGGGCGAAACGCGCAGTCCAAAGAAGTCTTCGTCGTCGCCGACGTTGGAGACGACCGTGACATCTTCTTGCGCGACGACCTGGATCAGGCCCTCGAGGAAGCGCGCCGCCCCGACGCCGCCGGCGAGGACGGTGACATTCACGATCGCGGCGACCCGAAGGCGCACCCGCACCGGATCGCCACGGCGCACCAGATGTGGATGACGGCGCCTCGTTCCATGCCGACGGTATCGCGACGCGGAGGCGATGCCGCGGTCTCAATAAATTCTGTGACCTCTGTGTCCTCGGTGGATGCATTTCCCCACGGGCGGCCACACAAGCGCCCTTGTAGGCAACGCTGCGGAATGCGAATGCCGCGAATTGATCGAACCATCCTCGCGATGCGCCTCGCCGCCGTCTCAGACCGCGAGATGGGCAATCGTTACGCCCTCGCCGCCGTCTTCCCGCCGCGCCTCTTCGTACGACTTCACGAGCGGGTGCTTGCCGAGGTAGTCGCGCACCTGCCGGCGCAACGTCCCTGTCCCCTTGCCGTGGATGATGCGCGCGGACACGAGGCCCGCCCGGAACGCCTCGTCGATGTACTGCTCGACGGTCGGGATCGCTTCGTCGACCGTGCGGCCGCGCACCTCGATCTCCGGCGGCACATCGCGCGGCGGCTCGATGTCCATGGTGATTGCGCCGCGCGTCGCCGCCGGCCGCGGCCGCTCCACGCGCTCGACCTGCGCCACCTTGATTCGGCTGCGCAGGGGGCCAAGCCGGACTTCGACCTCGCCGCGGGCGTCCGGCGCGGAGAGCGCTTCGCCGGACTGCTCCATGCCATGCAGCCAGACCAGATCGCCCTCCCGTATGGCTGAAGGCGGTGGCCCGGCCGGTGCGGTCCGCGCGGCTACTACGGGCGCGCGCCGCCGGCGCTGCGTTTGGGCGGCATCGGCCCGTTCTTGCAGATTCGCCGCCACATCCCCTGCCAGCCGGACCTTCTCGGCAGCCGACGCGAGTTGCTGGTCTTCGACCTCCGTCGTTGCGCTCGCGAGAAGCTTCTGCGCGCGGTCCAGCTCGACCGCGACCTCCGCCTGTGCCCGCTCGATCAGGCGCGCCCGTTCGTCTTCTGCCGCATCCAGACGCTCCGCCAGCCGCTGCCGGATCTCCTCCGCCTCGCGGCGGGCGATCTCCTCCGCGCGCCGGGCCGATGCAGCGCCCTCGCGCTCGCGCTTGATGTCGGAGAGCATCTCTTCCACCTGCCGCTGCTCTGGCGCGATCGAAGAACGCGCTTCGTCGATCAGCTCCCGCGGCATGCCGAGCCGCTGGGCGATCTCGAGCGCGTTGCTCCGTCCGGGCAGGCCGATGGTCAGGTGGTACGTGGGCGAGAGCGTCTCGAGGTTGAACTCGACGGAGGCGTTCATGACGGCGTCCGTCGCGTGGGCGAACGCCTTCAGCTCGCCGTGGTGCGTCGTCGCCACTGTCAGCGCGCCCGCATCCAGCAGCTTCGTCAGGATCGCCCGTGCCAGTGCGGAGCCCTCCGTTGGGTCTGTGCCGGCGGCCAGCTCGTCAAGCAGCACGAGGCTGGTCTCGCTGGCGCCCGCGACGATGCGAATGATGTTCCGCATGTGGCTGCTGAACGTCGAGAGCGACTGCTCGATGCTCTGCTCATCGCCGATGTCGGCGAAGATGTCTGTGAACACCGGCACACGCGAGCCGCGATCGGCGGGCACGGGCAGCCCGGCCTGCATCATCAGCGCGAGCAGCCCCGCCGTCTTCAGCGCGACCGTCTTCCCGCCGGTGTTCGGCCCTGTGATCAGCAGCACCCGATAGGGGCCGCCGACCGTGATCGTCGTCGGGATCACCGGCGCATGGAGCAGCGGGTGGCGCGCCAGCAGCAGGTGTAAGGGCGCCGGCGCTTCCACGACCCACGGCTGCTCGACGCCTTCATACGGCAGCTCTACGGCGCCGATCTCGTCCCCGAATCGCACTTTCGCGAGCGCGAGGTCGATGCGCGCCAGAGCGACGACGTCCCAACCGATCGCTTCAGCCTGATCGCCGATTTCAGCGCTGAGCGCGCGGAGCACGCGTTCGACTTCGCGCTCCTCCTCCAACTGCGCCTCGCGCCAGCGGTTGCCGAGCTCGACGACGGCGAGCGGCTCGAGCCAGACCGTGGCGCCGCTGCCCGAGACATCGTGGACGATGCCCTTGAGCTGGCCCCGCATGTCGGACTTGATCGGGATCACGTAGCGGCCGTCGCGCAGCGTGATGATCGCTTCCTGCGCGATCCCCTTCGAGAACGACGCGCTGAGGATCTCCTGCACGCGCTGATAGAGCCGGTCGTGCAGTCCGCGCACCTCGCGCCGGATGCCGCCCAGCGCCGGGCTCGCCTGGTCCGTCACCTCGCCCCGCTGATTGATGCTGCGGTTGATGCTCTCAGCCGTACGGACCAGCGGTTCGATGAGGTCGACGACCTCGCGGAGCAGTGGCAGCGCCTCGTCCAGCCGTGTGATCGAGGCTTTGAGGTCGCCCGCGCACTCCAGCGTCGTGGCGATCGACAGAAGGTCGCCGGGCTCGATCACGCCGCCGCGCGCGGCTTTCTCGGCCATCGGGCGCACGTCGCGGGCGCCGCCGAGGCCGGTGCGCGGCTTCATCTGCAGCAGTCGCCGCGCCTCCGCCGTCTCGCGCTGCCGGCGCACGACCTCCCGATATCCGGCGGATGGGTCCAACGCGAGCGCGAGCTCTCGGCCGGCGGCGAACGATGTGTGCCGCGCCAGCCGGGCGATGACGGCGTCGTATTCGAGTGTGCGAAGGCCGTGGGCATCCATCTCGGTCAGTGTAGCGCGGCCCGGATTGGATGTTGGAAGTTGGATGTTGGAGGCTGGACGGTACGTCCGATCGTCGCGCGGTCTAAGGATCAGAGGCAATGGGGTTGGAGGTAGATGACTATGCCCGGCGTCGCTTGCCGGCGTGGAGCTTCGCTGCGCGGTCGTCCTCCTGGTACATCGTCAGGACGCCGTAGATCAGATTGCGGGATGCGTTGGTCATGGCGTCGATGGCGCTAACGATGGTGGTCAGGCGCTTCTCATCGACGGTGATCGCGTTCACGCTGATCGTCCGGCGCTGCTCGTCGATGGCGATCGAGGCGACCTGATCGCCGCGGAGGCCGACGTCGTCGAGCCACGCGGACTGCTTCACCATGGCGCCGCCGCTGCGGTCCTCGCTCGCCGCCTGGGCCAGCGCGAGCGCGGCGCCCTCACCCATATCGCCTGCGCGCTTGAGGTCGCCGAGCATCTGCACTAGTGCGCGTTTGAGATCGCGGACATCAGACTTCGAAAGCGAAGGACAGTGCGACGAGATGGTGTCGATGTCCGGTAACCCGAGTGCGGCGAGCAGTTCTGGTCCGGGCGTCCGCGCCATCTCGTTGAAGAAGGCCACGGCCGAAGCGCGGTCGAGCTTGAACCCGAGGAATGCCCGCATGATCGGCGCCGCGCCGCGCTGCTTGAGCGCGTAGTACAGGCCGACGAGGTCGCTGGCCGCTAGCACGTACTGCTCCATGATGTGCATCGCCAGCACCTTGCGCACCGGCGGCGACTCGAGCGCAAGCGCGCGAAGCGAGGCTTCGGCGACGATGCGGCGGCTGGTCACGCCGAGTTCGCTGTAGCTGTTGAGGAAGTCCACATCACGCGCGCGCATGAAGCCGTCGAAGCAGTCGGCGCAGCGCGCGGGCGTGCTGCCTCCCGAGTGGAAGGAGAGCGGCCGTCCGCAGTCGCGGCAGACGGATTCGAGCGAGGTATCGGGCAAGGCGCTGGCCGATCTGCTGGAGGACGCGCGGTTCAGCTCAGGGTGGCGTTGCGGCGCCGTCGAAGTCAAGGGATGACGCGGGACTGTCGACGTGCTTCGAACCCGCGCGGGGCGGTGGAGGAGTTCCGATGCTACTCCGGAGTAGCGGTGAGGCGCTTCCCCAGCATCGTCCGGTGCCCGCGCAGATACTCCGCGGCGAGCATCGCTCTTCCGCCGGGCCCCTGGATGCGGATGGCAGCAATGTCGCCGCCAGCGGTCGCGACGCCGAAGCCCGCGCCGGGCAGGGGGTCCGCGTCTGCTTCGGTCAGCGAGAAGATCGTTCCCGGCGCCTTGTCGGATCGATGTTGGAGCGCCCGGCACTCGAGGATGCGCAGCGGTTGCCCGTCCAGATAGCTATACGCCACCGGCCACGGGTTGTAGGCGCGCACCTTCCGTGACACCGTCTCGGCGTCATCACGCGTCCAGTCGATCAGAGCATCCTGCTTCTCCACGGTACCGGCATAGGTCGCGAGTGCGTCATCTTGCTCCTCCGGGACGATCTCGCCGCTCGCGACCTTCGGCAGCAGCTCCGCGAGCAGCGACGCGCCGGCTTCGGCGAGCCGCTTCGTCAGCGCGCCGCCGGTATCGTCCGGCTGAATGCGCCTTTCGACGCGACCGAGCATCGGGCCTGCGTCGAGCGCGCGCCTCACCTGCATGATCGTCACGCCCGTGCGCACATCTCCGGCCAGGATCGCCGCGGTGACGGGCGATGCGCCGCGCCAGCGGGGGAGGAGCGATGCGTGCACGTTGAGCACGCCAAGCGGCGGCACATCGAGCACGGACTGCCGGAGGATCTGACCGTATGCGGCGATGACGCCGGCGTCCGGGGCGAGCGTGCGCAGTCGCTCAACAACGTCTGGTGCGCTGATCGATGCTGGCTGATAAACCGGCAGCCCGCGCTCTAACGCGAGCATCTTCACGGGCGACTGCGCGAGGGTTTGGCCGCGTCCGACGGGGCGGTCCGGCTGCGTAAAGACGCCGGCGATGTCGTGCCCATCATCGATCAGGCGGCGAAGCGTGGGCACGGCGAATTCCGGCGTGCCCATGAAGACGATGCGCATGGCAGCGAGCATAACACGCTCGCACGCGCTGCCAGCACGTGCGCTATGACGGGAGTGCGCTAAGGACCGCGGCGCCCTTCGACGTAGGCCATCGGTATCGTGAGTTCCAGGCCGCCCTGAGGCGCGGCCGCCTCGTTCAGCCGGGCTTCGAGCGCGCGGAATGTTTCGTGGCGCCGTTCGGGCGCGACGAGCTCCTTCCAGGCGCCCAGAAAGCCGAGCTTGATGAAGTAAGCGTTCAACAGCGCCGTGCCGTCGGCGAAGCGCATCACGCCGGTCTCCTGCTCAACGCGGCTCACCGCGAGACCCGAGCTCGCATACGCTCGCCTGACGTCGTCCAGAGTGACTCGATGGTCGATATGCGTGGCGAGCGCTTCGAGCGCGCGATCGTCGCGAAGCGCGTGCAAGGTGTCGGCCAGGGTGTCATAAAACTCACGCATGTGACCGCGTAGATTCGTCGTGATGGCGAACACACCTCCGCGCTTCAGCATGCGCGCTCCTTCGATGAACGCCGCTGCCGGATCGGCGAAGTTGTTGACGCCGAGATTCGACACGACAAGGTCGAACTGCTCATCCCGAAAGGGGAGGCGGGCGGCGTCCGCCACGGAAACGGATGCGAAGTCAAGGCCGTACGCCTGCCGCTTCGCGTCCGCGCGCAATAGCGCCTGACGCCACATATCGACGCCGTAGGCACGGCACGCCGGCCCGCAGCGCTGTGCCAGCTCGAGCAGCGGGACCCCCGTGCCGCAGCCGATGTCGAGCACGGCGCCGGACGCGATCAGGGGCACGTGCTTCAGCAGCAGCAGCCCGAACATCGCCGACCACAACGGCATCTCGTCGTGGGCAGCGACGGCCGCCGGATCCTCCAGATCGGCAGCAAAGGAGAGGTAGCGCAGGGCGGCGTCATCGTTCATGTCGAACCTCGTGACCGTGACCTAACCGTGACCCGCGGCTACGCCGGGCGTGGCACAACAGCGAGCGTGATCCGCGAAACGCAGACGAGCTTCTCGGCTTCGTCCCGAATCTCGATCGACCAGACCTGGCTGGTGCGGCCGATGTGCAAGGGGACGGCGATGGCGCGCAGGGTGCCGTCGCGCTTGGCGCGGATGTGGTTTGCGTTGATCTCCTGACCGACGGCCATCATGCCGGCGGCGCAGTTGCGGTTTGCGCCGGTGGAGGCGGCGCTCTCGGCGAGCACCACGGACGCGCCGCCGTGCAGGATGCCCAGCGGCTGGTGGACGCGGTGGTCGACGGGCATCGTCATCACCACGCGGTCATCCGATAGCTCCTCGAACCGCATCGGGATGCCGTGGCCGATCACGCGGTCCATCGCCGCATTTGCGCTCTCGACGCTGCCGCTCATCGCCGCGAGGTCGTCGCTCATGCCGCGCTCCGCTCTGTCTCTTCGATCTTGGTCCACAGATGGACACAGATTGACACAGAACGGGATGCACAGCATCGGTGTGCGAACGAGCCAGTGGTGGTGAGGGCGGTAGCAACTGATCACGATGGCTGCGGCGGCAGCTCGCTGCACCTCGCGGCCGAGCTTGTGACCGCGCTCATTCTGGCGCTATCACGCATCGTGGCGTAGGTTGACCGAGCGGGACGGCCGCAACCGATCCGACTTCTGACCTCCGATTTCCCAGCGACCCAAAGCGAGGTGGGCGATGGACCAGCGGACGCGGGCCTTGCGCAATGTGTGCGAGCCGATCGGCGCGAATGTCTACTTCGCCCCGGAGGCGCACCAACGCTACGCCGAGCTCGGCCTCGCCGGGTACGGGAGCGGCTACTTCTGCAGCCGCGGCGCTTCGCTCGGCAGGCCCAACGGCCTCGTCGTGACCTCGGCGTTCGGCGTCTTCAGCCCCGCCGTGGTCGTGCCCGCGGTGGACGCGGGCTGGAAGGCGACGGAGCCGGGGCCGCTGCTGCTGGCGCGGCACGACGGCGCGGTGGCGTCGTTGCGGCGGCTATTGGGCGACCCCGAGGCGACGCAAATAGCGCGTGCCGTAGAACTCCTCCGGCGCGGACTCGCTGTTGCGGAGGGGTCCGGGCACCCGCTCTTCAGCGGGCTCTCGTCGCTGCCCTGGCCGGATGCGCCGCTCGGGCAGCTTTGGCGCTGCTGCGACCTCGTGCGCGAACATCGCGGCGACAGCCACATCTCCGTCTGGACGAAGGCAATGCTCCAGCCGATCGAGATCCAGCTGATGTCGGAGCTTCAAATGGGCATTCCGCTGAAGACCTACTCGGCCACGCGCGGCTGGACGGTGGCGCAGATGGACGCAGCGCTCGACGGCATGCGCGCCAAGGGTTGGATGGACGGGGAAGCGTTCTCGTCGGCCGGCCGGGCGCTGCGGGAGCGCATCGAGTCGGACACCGACGCGATGGAGGCGCCGATCATCGAAGCCATCGGCGACGATCTGGACGACCTGATTGATTTGCTGCGGCCATGGGCGGTGACGATCGTGAAAGCGGGCATCGCGGGCGGCGGCTACCCCGGGGACGCGGCAGCGATCGGCGCCATGTCCGTTCGCTCATCATGATCCCGGTGACCCGCTGGCCTAGTCTCCATGCGCCGCGGCATCCGGATGTAAAGTTCGTCTGCCGCGCTCAGCGATGTTATGTTACGATCGGCTTCAGGCCACGACGTTGCGCGAGCGCGCTTAGGAGGCTGCAATGACGACAACGGAAACGAACGCGGGCGTCGGCTACAAGCGGACATTCCCGCGGCAGGTGCGCCTCGACAACGGGAAGAGCCTCAGGCTTCGCCTGATGCAGGCCAGCGACCGCGACGAGATCATCGCGTTCGCGTCGGGGCTGCCCCGTCTCGACGTGATGTTTCTGCGGATGGACATCACCGACCCGCGTAACGTGGATGAATGGATCAAGAACATCGAAGCGGGGCGCACCGTGACGGTACTCGCGTACGATGGCAGCACGCTCGCCGGCTGGGCGAGCCTGCACTACAACGAGGTCCTCTGGACGCGGCACGTCGGCGAGATACGCACGATCGTCGGCGGCGACTATCGCGGCATCAAGCTGGGCGCCCGGCTCGCGGAGGAGATATTCACCATCGCGAACGACCTCGGGCTGAAGAAGATCACGGCGCAGATGACTGCCGACCAGAAGGGCGCGCGCGCCACCTTCGAGCGCATCGGGTTCCGCCCGGAAGCGCTGCTCGCGGACCACGTCGTCGACAACGAAGGCCGCACCCACGACATGCTGATCATGTCCTACGACATCGACGGGTTTAACGACTAGGCGTCAATCTGTTCTTGGGATGCGAGTTGCCGGAGCACCCAGCGTGAACACGTTCGCGGTCATCGCGAGCGCTTTCGGTGGTGGGTTGGCTGGTGCTGTCCTTCAGCCGATCGTGGCCTACCTCGTCGACAGATCTCGCGCCAGCGACGCGGAAAGGGCGCGTCGGCAGCAACGCCGCCGGCGAATGATTGAAGGCCATGCAGCAAGTGTGCAAGCACTCCTAATCTGGGCAGCAGGTGCCTGGCTCGCGGTTAACGAGGGCAGAGTCTGGAGATACCTCCGACCTCACTTCGGGATAGTACGAGTGCGCCGGGTGTTCCTCCGTGGGAGCCCTACAAGATCGAGAACCACCAGCTTCGGAAAGACGCAGAGGCTCTCATTGGCCTTGGAAACGAATTTGCTTCGGCGTTGACGACAACGGGCCAGCCGAACGCCGTTTGGCTCGAACAATGGCCGAAATTCAACTCTCGCTACCAGGAGTTGAGAGAAACGGTCGCTAAGCAGATGGACGCGTTGGGCTGGCCGGAGGACGACCGCTAAGGTCAGCTGCGCGCTCTCCAAGTACGCCCAAATCGCCCCCGGACCAGTAAACTGCGGCATGGCGCCTGATTCCTCCCCCTATGTCGTCATCGATGGCCGCGTGGTATCCGTAAACGTCGGCACGCCGCGCGATATCACATACGACGTCCACACCGTCCGGACCGGCATCTTCAAGCGGCCGATCGAGGGCCGCGCGATGATCCGCGCCATGAACATCGACGGCGACGCGCAGGCGGACACGCGCATCATGAAGGACGGCCAGCAGGTGCACGGCGGCGCGGACAAGGCGGTGTACGTGTATGCGGCGGAGCACTACGCCTACTGGCAGGCGGAGCTGGGCGAGTCGTTGCCGTTCGGCCAGTTCGGCGAGAACCTGACGATCACCGGTGTGATGGACGACGTCGTCCGCATCGGCGATGTCTTCCGTATCGGCGAGGCGTTGCTCGCGGTCACTGCCCCGCGCGGCCCGTGCTACAAGCTCGATATTCGGATGAAGCGCCCCGAGTTCAAGCAGTTGTTCCTCGCCAGCGGGCGGGTCGGCTTCTACATGCGCGTGGTCGAGGAAGGCGAGGCCGGCGCCGGAGACCGCGTGGAGCGCATCGACAGCGACTCGGCGCAGCCGAGCGTGCGTGAGGTCGCGTGGCGGAGCCTGCCGACTGCGCGCGACTAGCGCTTCTCGCGCTGCGCGTAGCGTAGGTAGATTTTTCCGCGAAGGGAGCGTTATGGCTGGCCGGCGGCGCTCGTGCCGATTGCTGCGGCGAGGCGCTTGGGGGCGATCATCCGGTAGCTATCGGTCACGAGATCAGCGACGAGTCCCCAGTCGACCGCGTGGTCGAGCCAGACGCCGATCCAGCCCTTTGGGCCGACGTATTGGGGCACGAAGAAGCGCCCGGGATCCGAGCCGACGAGGATCCGCTGCGCGCCGTCTGGCGCTTTGCAGGTGAATGCCAGGCGTCCATCGTGTTCATTCTCCATTGCGAAGATCTTGTCTCGCACGCGGAACGCCGCCGTTGTGTGGCCGCCGAACGCCTTCTCCGTCGCCTCGGGCAGCGCCAGGCAGATCGTGGCCAGCTTCCGGATCGGATCACGCCGCTTCATCGGTCCTCACCTCTCCACATCCAGCGCGCAGCTTCCACTATCCAGCGTGCACCTCAGCCGATGCTGCCCTTCGTGCTCGGCGCCTGGCCACGAAGCCGCGGCTCGACACGCGTTGCCGCGCACAGCGAACGGCCCAGCGCCTTGCACATCGCCTCGGCCTTGTGGTGGTCGTTGTCGCCCGCAAGTATCCGCGCGTGCAGCGTGAGCTTCGCTTCGGCGGCGATCGATGAGAGGAGGTGCTCCACCAGCGACGCCGGCAGCTCGCCGATCCGGTCCAGCGTGAAGCGGGCATCGACGGCGCAGAATGGACGGCCGCTGATGTCGATCGCGACCGATGCCAGCGCCTCATCGAGCGGCACGAGCGCGTCGGCCATCCGGACGATCCCCCGCCGGTCGCCCAGCGCGCGGTCGAGAGCCTGCCCGAGGGCGATGCCGACGTCCTCGACGGTGTGGTGCTCGTCGACGTGCAGGTCGCCCTTCGCGGTCACCGTGAGATCGAACAACCCGTGCTTGCCGATCTGTTGGACGAGGTGGTCGAGCATGCCGATGCCCGTCTTCGCCGACGACTGGCCGCTGCCGTCGAGGTCGATGGCGACTTCGACGCGGGTTTCCTTCGTCTCGCGCACGATGGTGGCCGTTCGAGTCATCGCATGTGCTCCGAGGCGACCGCGGGGAGTACGCGCGCCTCGTCCGATCGCCTGATGATCTCATCGACCGTTTGTTCCGGCGTCTGAGCGGAAGTATCGAGCCAGAGGCCGAGGCGCGGCCGGCTGGACAGGATGCTCTCCGTCAGCCATTCCCACGCCGTCCACAAGTCCGTGCCTCGTTCGCGTTCGTGCGTGCGCACCGACGCGAGATCAGGGACGAGCATCACGACATAGAGGGGCAGATCCCCCACTGCGTTGAGCAGCTCGACGAAGCGCTCGCCGAAGATGATGTCGTCGATCACGGCGGTGAATCCGTGCTCGTAGAATGACCGCGCGAGGATGCAGGCGTTGAGGAGACGAAGACACAGCTGCAGTCCGGCCTCGCCGGTGACTTCCGGAGTATCGCGTGTGACGGCGTCCGCCCCCGGCCACTCTCCGCCGGACACGATCATCTTCTGCAAGATGTCGGCGCTGATGTGGACGCCGCGATCGAAGCGGCAGGCAAGCTTTGCCGCGACGGTCGTCTTGCCGGCGCCCTGCGTGCCCGAAATGACGTAGACGCGTCGTGTGTCAGCGGCCAAGCTCTGCTCCGATCTCCCGCAGCGCGCCGACGACGATCGGGTTGTGCTCCTCCAGGCCGACGCTGATGCGGAGGTGGTTGCGGAGCATCGGCGCGTCAAAATAGCGCACGAAGATGCCGCGCTTTGCGAGCCGATCTCGCACCTCGACGGCGTCAACGCCATCGAGCCGGCAGAGCAGAAAATTCGCCTCCGATGGATACGTCGTGATCCAGTCGATCTCGTTGAGCATCGCTGCCAGGCGATCGCGCGTGCCGGCGATCTTGCACGCGCGCTCATCGAGCACCATCTTGTCGTCGAGCGACGCGAGCATCGCCACGCCGGCGGCGACGTTGAGATTGTAGGGCTGCTTGATCGCCATCAGGACGGACGCCAGCACGGGCGACATCACGCCGTAGCCCGCGCGCAGTCCGGCGAGCCCGCCCCACTTGCTGAACGTCCGCAGCACGACGAGATTCTCGTGCGTGGCGACGAGCCGCACGAACGACCCCTTCGCGCCGGCGAACTCGATGTACGCCTCATCGACCACCACCAGCAGGCCGGTAGCGAGGATGCGCTCCAGCTGTTCGGGCGGCAGGCGATTGCCCGTAGGGTTGTTGGGCGAAGCGAGGAAGATCAGCTTGGCGCTGGACGTCGCATCCGCCCGCTGCGCCGCGGCCTTCTCGATCGCATCGATGTCGAGCGCGAAGCTTTCCTGCCGCGGCACGTCGATGACGCGGCCGCCGGTGATCTGCGTCGACCACGGGTACATGCCGAACGTCGGCGGGCAGTCGATGACGCCGCTGCGCCCCGGCCCGGCGCTGGGTGTCAGCACGGCGCGCAGGATCAGGTCGATCAGGTCGTCGCTTCCGAGCCCGCAGACGATCGCTTCGGCGGCGACACCGAGGTGCTGCGACAGCGCGGCGCGCACCTTCGCCTGGTCCGGATCGGGATAGATGTGGTAGGCGCGCTCGCCGGCAATGGCGGCGAGCGCTTTTGGCGACGGGCCGTATGGGTTCTCGTTCCCGTCGAGCTTAATCACGGCTTCGGGTGCGATGCCGTGGCGCTGCGCGAGCAGGTCGGTCGGCGTGATCGGCACGTATCCCGGCATCTCGAGGAGATCGGGCCGGATCATCTCTCGCATATCGAACGGCTGCGCCTTCATGCTTCTCCCGGCCTCACGCCCGACCCCCTCTCCATCACTTGGAGAGGGGAGCTTGGCGATATCCTCGAAAACGCTCCGCTAGCTCATGCTATCCGACGCCTGGTCTCTGCATGC
>JBBRPY010000025.1:0-44672 GCA_038227375.1 Dehalococcoidia bacterium | reverse complement strand
CTGGCGGAACATGGAGCACGGTGACTTCAGCCCCACGGGTTCGCCGGGGGAAGGGCCGCTCCGCGCCCCCGCCGTCTGCAAGATGTGGAGCGGGAGACCGGACTCGAACCGGCGACCCTTTGCTTGGGAAGAACGGTGGTTCCCGGCGCATTGTAGGGTAAGAGTCGGGCAAAATACACGGTCATCGACGCATTTCAGGATGCCGTGGGACGGTACCGGCCCGGGTAGCCGCTAGAGGTTCAACCTTAGACATTCGTGTGCGGCCATGGACAGCGCAACCGCCAGATCTACCTTCATTCGCTGGGAACGCTTCACAATCCGCATCTTGCTTTCGTCGGTGATCTTTACGCTCGCATTCAGCAGATGCTGTCTCAACTCAGGAGGATCGCAGTGGACGATCTGGCGATCGCGAATGAGGTCATGGAGAGTCTTGTCTGCCTCATTTCTCTTGGCGCCCCTGATCGAATCTGTTGGTCCACACGCGCGCGAAAGCCTTCAGGTTCGCCATGAAGAACTCCAGCTGGCACGGGTCAAAGGCGATCTGAGCGACGCGATACGCGCGCGTGAGTCGCACCAGCTCTTCATAGACCGCAAGCGTGTCAATCCTCCCTCCCACGGGCTCCCAAGTTCCCCAGAGCCGGACGGCGATATCGCGGCGCCGCGCCGGATCCCAATGGCGCGTGACGCCGACGACGGCAAACGTGTCTTGTGACACCGCGGCGTCAACCCCGAGCACGAGACTTGTCCTGGTATCGAGCTCGGGTACGTCTTCGCGGCAGGCATCCCACCACTCGATCGGGACGAACGCTTCCTCGCTTTGGCTCCACTGGTTGAGATGAAGCCGCCTGTACTGGCTGGGCCGCAGCGTTTTTTCCTGTTCGAGGTAATACTGCTTGGCCCTCGGTCCGACTTGCCAGGGCATACGACGCGCGATCACGCCCTCATCCCAATACATCACCAAGCTCCCTTTCTCGTGCACCCAGATCGGAACGAGACTGTCAGGGTTCGGCGCCTCGGCAAAACATCCCAATGGCGCCCCCGTCAGCTCGTTCAGGTCCCCCGCCGTTAGACGTCGACCCGAGAGCCCGAGCTCATAGAGATCCCGCAGAAGGTCCGACTGACCTTCGTATCCTGCGGACGTTTCAACGATGCGGAACGACTCCTGGGTTGGTACCGGAGTCAACTCCTCGAACAGGCGCCGTTCCTTCTCGTGCTCGTAGCCCCACAGCTCGGTCCAGACCGTGCCCCGCGGGTTCGACCCCGCCTCGCCCTTGTAATCGCTTGCGAGAGCGCGGATGAAGGTGCCGTTTCCATACCGCAACTCGCGATCGGTCATTGTCCAACGCTTGCGGCCGTCGGGATCCATCTCGATGCTGTTCTTCACGGCGGAGAAGACCCGATTGACCGCCTGATCGAGGTCGTTCGCCGCCAGGTAGAACTCGCTGTACGGAGGGCTCGTTTCAGCCATATAGCGCACAAGCAACGCGGCCATGGCTGTCTTGCCCGACTTCTTCACGGTCGACATCAAGAGGTTCTTCCGACGACTCCCGTTAGGCGCGGGAGAGACGAACAGCCGAAGGATTGCCTGCTGATGCGGCAACAGGACGATCGGCTGACCCGGCGCTATGAAGAAGTTCTCTGCCCACTCCACGATGTCGCTGGCGAAACGTGCCCTGTGATGGTCGAGCGCTTCAGGTAAGGAGGTCCTGAAGTGCACGAGCGCATCCTGCGCGGAAAGCCTTTTCCCGTTCTTCTGCTGCTTCACAACGGTTTGCCTCCACAAAGACAGCGGCGAACACGTCCACCAACTTCTGGACGAACTCAAGTTCCAGCGTGCCGGTCGCGTGTAGTGCCGCTGTCTGCTCCAACATCGAGCCGGCAGTGATCATCTTGATGAAGTCCTGAGGCCTCAGGTTCTTCAGCCCGTTCACCCGCCCATCGCCGTCCCGCTCCAGTACCTGCGCGAGACCGGCGAGTCCCAGCGCTTGGAGACGCTTGCCGGCGTCGGCGTGCCGACGCACCCAGTCCGCTTCTACTTCCCGAGCTTGCTCGTCACGCGCCCGTGCCTGGTCGAGATCCCACGCGCGTGTCCGCTCCTGCCATCGCCACCGACTGGAGTGGCGCTCGATGATCGACAGCGATCGTCCAAGCCGGCTGGCCACGTCACGCAGGCTGCGGCGATCCGCCGGCGTCTCCCGATAGAGGGTGAGCCCGGCGAACGACGTTCCTGGCTCGCGAGCAAGCGGATCCCATGGACGCTGTTCGATGGTGGTCGCGCGATCACTCATCAGCGCCGCCCAGCCGGTCCACGTACGCGCGTGCCATCGCTACGAACACCTGCGCGCGCCGATTTGGCCCGATGACCTCGGCGACGCCCAACTCAAGCGCCTGATCGATGACTGGTGCGTCCTCCGGCGCTACCGCGAATGAGTACAGGCAGGGACCCTTGGCGATCGCGGCGTCGGCATCAGCTTCAAACTGCTTCAGTAGCTCGTCGACGTTGGCGTCGAGCGCGCCGAGTGTTTGCTGCAAGTCAGCTGCACTCTCCGGTACAAGCTCCGCCAGTTCATCCACAGGGATCAGCTCCGCCAACTGGCGGAGGAGTTCCGCGCGCCGCCATGGTTCGTCGTTCCCGTGTAGCCCGTTGAGCGTCGTGTGGAGGAGCATCGCCGTTGCGTCGTCGCATTCCCACATGTAGCAGCGGACCGTCTCGAACCCCGAGCGACATAGCACGGTGAATCGCTGCTCGCCGTCCAGCAGCTCGACGGCCCCGGGCTCCGTCGGGTGCGTCCGGACGATCAGCGGCGGATAGTCCTGTTCGCGTTGGATATTGGCCTCGAGCTTCGAGAGCAATTCCCCGGGCATGACGTTAGGATTGCCCGGGAACGCGCGCACCGCGGAGATCCGGATCTCCCGCAACCGATCACCGATTTGACTGGACATCCTTCGTGGCGACAACGATCACCTCCCTGTTGGCGTTGTTCTTCTCGCGCGATGCCACCGACCGCAAGTGCTGGTACGGCACTTCCACGACGGTCGCGATCCTCCGGCCATCGCTCGACGCGGCGCGGCACAGCTCCCCAGCCGAGAGCACGGCGTTGCCGTAGCTCAAGACGATGATCGGGATCCGCGAGCAGGCGGCCACGAGCTCCGAGAGCGGCGGCGTGCGTGACGAAAAGGAGCTGACGGGAAGTTCTGTCCCGCCCAAGAGCACGTCGATAGGCGTATACTGGATGCTACTGCCATGGCAGTAGCATCATAGCGGTTCGATTCGAGTCAAATCAAGTGTCGGCTGCGCCCAGATAGATGCTGTACTCGGTCCCGTCTGACTCGGTCCAGTGAACCGACGCCGTGTCCGGAACGAGGATCTCCACGTTGTTCGCGTCGTACAGGATCAACCGACTGCGACCACCGCGAACCTTGATCTCGGCGCGCGCTCTTCCGGCTGGCGGGTTCAGCAGCGCGTTTTCCAGGGCCTCCATCATGCGGGCCGGCAACTGCGCACGGACTCCCGACTCATACTCGCTTATGTACGCTTTGTTGACGCCGCTCTGGGACGCGAGATATTGCTGCGACCAGCCGCGTTGCTGCCGCACCTCGGCGACCTGCGAGCCTGTCATCACACCGTTTCGCCTTTCCGGGCTACTACCATGGTCGTATTCTCGACGAGATGCCAAGTGGTCGTCAAGGGGCACAACTTGAAGGATGTCTCTAGAGCATCGTCGCCGGCGAGAACTCCACGTGACGGCGCGCTGCCTGCTCGCTGTTATAGGTCGACGTGTATCGGCGCACCATGTCAGGCGACGAATGGCCCAACAGCAACTGCACATCGAGCTCGCGTGCCCCGTTCTCAATCGCGAACGTAGCGAACGAGTGCCGAAATCGGTGGGCGTGCACTTTCGCCAGGCCCGTCTGCTTCCCGAGGCGGCGGAGGAGCTGCTTGATGCCGTTGGACTTCAGGATGACGTCGATACGGAGGCCACCGTGATGATTGCTGGCGCAGAAGAGCGGCCCTGGCGCAGCGCCGCGGCATGCAAGGAAGCTGGCGATGGCGATCCGGCAGGCGTCGGAGAACGGAACGACGCGCTGCTTGTTTCCCTTCGCGTGGAGCACGCGCAGGCGCAGCGCGTCCAGATCCAGGTCTGCGAGCGTGAGCTGCGCCAACTCCGAGACGCGTAGACCGGTGTCGAGCAAGGTGATCAGGATCGCACGGTCGCGGATGGCGACGTCCCCGTCCCCGCACGCGTGCAACAGGATCCGTACGTCGTCCAATGAAAACGGACGCACGATCTTCGCCGGCAGGCGGACGTTCTTGATCCCGGCGAATGGCGAGCGTACGACGTACCCGGCCTCGACGAGCCAATTGAAGAAGCAACGCACTTCCCTGAAGTACCGGTGGCGGGTGTCCAGCGACAGCGCCGTGAACCGACCCAGGTACCGATAGATCTGTTCCTGTGTAACCGCTGGCGCCTCAAGCGGGACACCGTCCTCATCGAGGCTCCGCAGGAAGCGACCGAGGGTATAGCGGTACGCGCCAACCGTCTGGATAGCCTTTCCCTCGACCTGGCATCGCAGAATGTAGAGTTCGACGAGGTCAGCCAGCGGCGGCGTGGCCGTGGTCGCTTCGATATCTGTTGCCGTTCGATCCATGGTCACATGACCGCTCTCCTCGGGCACGGAGTCAAGCACCCCATTCCTGACGTTCTCGTGCACGTGGGGGTGCGGATCGGCAACGCCGCTTCCGGCCAGCACCAGTTCGATGTCTACGGCGAGCTCGTCGATGCGTTCCACACGTATGTGATGGACACCGCCGCAATGGTGAGCGGCGACGCGGCGTCATTCATGCGCAGGATCGCGGACCACGTTGCGAAGACCTGGCGCGAACCGGACAGCGGCATTTGGGAGCCGCGTATCGCTCCGCAGCACTACACGCACTCGAAGGTGATGGCGTGGAGCGCGCTGCAGCATGCAGCGACTCTGGCGGAAGACGGAAGTATCCACGGCGACGCGGCGCGATGGCGGCGCGAGGCGTTCGAGATCCGCCGCGCGGTCATGGAACGGGGGTTCAACCGGGATCGTGGGACCTTCATACAGACGCTGGATGGACAAGCCGTCGACGCAGCGTTGCTCATGCTCCCGCTCGTGGGATTCATCGAGCCCAACGACCCTCGGATGCTCTCGACCATCTCGGTGATACAGTCGGAGCTCACACATAACGGGTTCCTGCGCCGATACCTGGTTGACGACGGTGTCGAAGGTGGCGAGGGGGCGTTCTTGATCTGCAACTTCTGGCTGGCAGCGGCGCTCGCCCGCGGCGGGCGTGTTGAGGATGCGCACCGTGTCTTCATGACGACACTGCGAGCCCAAAACGACCTGGGACTCATGGCGGAAGAGGTCGACCCGCCCACGCTCGCTGCGCTTGGCAACTTCCCGCAGGCGTTCAGCCACATCGGGCTCATCACGGCGGCGCTGGCGATCCGAGACGCAGCGCTGAGCCGAGACGTTAGCCCGGCCTAGTCGCGAGCCCCCGTGATCCGTCACTGCTGTCAGCGGCTCCCGCCTTGTAGAAGCCTCCGAGGAGACCGCCATAGACCGCATGCGCGAACAACGTGACGATCGGCGTGCGCCGGCCATAGTTGAGGGCCATGAATCCGGGTGGTTCGAGGCTGGTGGTCGGCTTCGGTCCCGTGAAGTCGGATGCCATGCGGCCGTGCGCGCCCGGCAACAGCGGGATCACTGTTACGAGCACGAAGATGCCGTGCAGGAAGCCGATCAACGTTCCAAGCAGGACGCCCGATCGGCGCAACGACTGGAAAGCGGCGACGTAGATGGAGCTGAACAGCCATCCGTTCGCCATGTGGACGAGGAATCCGTACACCTTCGCCCGGTCGCGATCGGGTGTCATCGCGGTGCCGAGCATGAGGGGGATGTCCATGCGCGTATAGCCGGCCGCTTGGGCGAAGCGGATGATGGATGTGAGCGCGGCCGTGGCGACGAAGGTTGCTGTCGCGTGGTTGCGGAGGCGCCGGGGGCCAGTGGGCGGCTGTTGTTGCACATATGAGTGTACGCAGGTCGCCGGAGTCCGCGCCATTTCGGGGCGGCGCGGCGAGTCGGATTGATCAGATGTTGAAGCGCCTCGCGTCGTAGACCCCAACAGCCGAAGGACGCTATCATTACGCGCCGGTCCACGTCCAGTCGCTTATCTCTGGCATGTCCTCAAAATGTTCCTTCGAGTAGGTCACCGCCTGGCGGCCGGATTCCACACCTGAATCACACCATCGACACCGGCGAAGATCATCGCGTCGGGCGCCTGATCCACGAGACCGGTTGCATCGACAGAGCTGGCTTCGGGATGCATGGCAGATTCCTTCCTGCATCGACCTCGTCCGTCGTATTCGGCGCGGTCGATCTCGCCTTGGGGCGCGACGCCGAGGCCAACATAGAGTACTTCCGTCGCCGAACGCCAGCTCCGCCGCAGACAACGACGCGTTCCGCCGGGCATGCGCCGAACCGCTTGCCCGAACGTCAACGCTTTCGTCGCGCGGAGAGGACGGACGTCGAGCCCCAACCGGGCTGGCGTTGCTCGATCACGCTCTGGACGAACATCGTCGCGAAAACGGCGACCGCGCTCGCCGCAAGCCCGCCCGCCGCTGCCATCGGCCAGTAGCGTGTGGAGGAGAGCCAGTTCAGCCCCGCAAGGGCGGGCCAGATGCGAAGGGCCGTGGCGAAGTTGAGCGCCACGAGCATGCTGACGGAGATCCAGTTCTCGTGAGGATGTTGAATGCGGCGTCCTGCAAACTCCGGCAGGATCAGCATTCCCATCCCGACGATCATCATTGTCAGCACGCCGACCGTCAGCGCGTGCCGGATCACGTCGAGCTCGAACGAATCGATGACCGTGCCGTCACGGAGTGCGCGTGCGGCGTACCAGGCGGTGAGCACCGAGGCGAACGCGAGCCAACCGAGAGCGGCACGGACCAACTGGAAGTGATAGCGCGATGCCGCACCTACGCGGTTCGCGCGAGGCTGGAAGACTCCGGTCATCCACACGACCGCGAGCAGCGCGACTGCGACGAACAGCAGGCCGGCGTCTTCGGCGCGCGCCGCATCACGGCTGTAGTGCCATGACAGGCGTAGTGAGGCGGCCACATAAACAACAATGCCCAGGATGAACACGACGGCTGTGGCCCGGCCGATGCGGGCCGCGCTCGGACGGCCCGTGAACGTTGGGACGGCCCGGGTACTGACGCCGGCCACGAACATCAGAACGAAGCCATACAGCTGGAGGAAGATGAGCACCTGTTGGCGTCCGGGCGAGGCGAGGGGCGCTGAATCGTGCACCATGTCGCTGACGAGCCAGCCATTGAGCGCCGCGGCGGCCACCGCGCCAAGCGCGCCGAACACGAAGAACCAGCCTGTCGCCTCGGCTTTGCTTCCCGGTCGGGCGAGCATACGCAGGACGATCGCTGCGAACGCGATCGAGCCGGCAAGTAGCAACGTGGCCGAGACGAGCAGAACCGCATCGCGAAGGGCACCATCAGCAGTTGGCTGCGCAATCGCCCGCAACAACAGACTCGCGGCCACCAACGGCATGGCGAGGCGGGCGAACGTCACGAAGGCGAGCGGCCCGCCGGAGAAGCGCGGCATTAGTCGCAGCGCCATACCCATGACGAAGAGACCGGCGAAGCCTTCAAGCTGAAGCTGACCGTGCACTTGGACGAGCGGCTCCCACGAAGCGCCCCAGTTCCACTCCAGCGCTTGCGCGAGCGGGAGCAACACGGCGAGTGCGAATCCGCCAAAGATCGCCAGTGACAGGCTGGCGATGATGTACGCACGATAGGGCGCCTCCGCATGGCGATGGGAGAGGGCGGCAGGCGACGGAACCGGCATCAGTGGGATGGACATGGTCTCCTTTCGGCGGCCGACCTTCGTTGGTGGCGCTTGACCGGGCCGCCGACCTGCGGCGACGCTACTGCGGCCCTTCCCGGCGACGAACTTTTGTGGCCACAAAGTCAGAAGATGCAGCACTCGCTCCGGTGCGCGCGACTACCTGGTCGCGCCCGGGACCCGACCCGCGCTGGAGCCGTCAACTCAGCGTAGCTTCTGCTCTGCATAGCTAAGCACCAATGATCCCTTCCCGTCTCGCAGCGATCTTAACAGTCGATGACTCACAATCGATGAGTGAAACGAATTGTGGCGATTTCAGCCTGGGGCTGCGACCGCGCAAATTGACGCGCGCGCCGCGACGAACGCCACGATCCAACGCTCCGCGTCGAGGACGAAGTCGCAGACCCGGCGCGCGTCACCGTCTTGCGCCACGATGCGACGACCGGTCACAGCTGGCAGCTCCGTAGGTGGACATCGCCCGGCCGCACGTGTGGAGGCAGATCTCCGACCGAGTTCGCGCGCTCGCCGTACCCGGTCAGGCCCGTGCTCGCGTAGAACCGAAGAACTGCGGCGCGCCGACGTTCCTCGAGCTTCTGCGCGGAGACTGGCCAGTCCCAATCAATCGACGGGCTTCGTCGGACCGCACGAGATCCCCCGACCAGGAGGCGGGTTGGCGTCATTAGCCGCAGGGCCGCTGGTTTAATGAGCCGGAGGTCGCTCCTCAACCATCCGCCGGTATCGATCACGACGTACCGGATGCTCCACGACTGGTCGTCGAAGTAGACGCCACGTACTCTCCCCGCCGGCCCATCGATCGCGCGCACCGGTTGTGCGCACCAGTCGCTCAACGATGAAAGCGTCATGTGTCCGACTCCGCCGGTGGCAACGGAAATCAATACGCGTCGGCCCTCTGATGCAACCGTTGCGACGTTGTCCATCCGGTCCTCCCCGCCGGTCAGCGCGGCGTGCCGCCGCTTCGCCAATTGCCGGAATTCTTCGCAAGACACGATCCATGCACACGGTCGATGCACGTGCCGCAACGCAGGATATATTGAGACACGACATAGTTCTAGCGCTCGCCGCGTCAGGGCCGTTCATCCCGGCACGGACATGTCCTGGTCTCGCCAGAGCGCCGAATCGATGGCTCAGCGTGCCGCGCGTCAGCAGGATCCATGGGCGGGTTGCCGAACCGCGATGCTTTAATTCGCGGTCTCGAATTCGACACGCTGACGACGATGCGCAACAGTTGTCGTGCGGCGACGAGTCGTGCATGAAATGAGGGTGGCCCGACGCAGGCAAAACACACCTATCTACGCACTCACGCGATCCGCGGCAACGTGCTGACGCTCGATATAAAGAGCACACAGGCGGTCTCATGGAGCGGGCGCGCACCGCGAAGGCGGGCGGCACAGCAAGAACGCTTGTCAAGGAAGGGCCGCTTCGCATCACGCTCGTCGCGCTGTTGCGAGGCGTTTCGCTGCAAGAGCATCAGGTTGCGGGCGGGCTTCGCAACCGCGCGCTCTTGCTCGTGAACTGGACATGGAACTACATCCGGTACGATCGCGCCAATCAGATCATTACCGACTCGCCTCTCGATGAGCCGAAGTGACGGGGTCGGCGGTATGCGCGCGCCGTACCGCAAACGATCATTCCTTGAGCGATCGGCACGGTCCGATGCGAACAGGATGGGCACGCCGAAAGGACGACCGTCGTGATCGATAGCATCTCGCCGGCATCGATGAGCTTCCCTGTCTGGCTGCGCGCCGCGCATTGGATTAACGTCCTTTTCATCGGCTTCCTCATCCGCGCCGGCATCCAGATCTTCGCCGCGCTGCCCAAGCTGTACCGTGACGACGACGCCACGCCGGGCACGGAGTGGCTCAAGCTCACGAACAAGAAGCTCCCCACGGACCGGCTGTGGATCTCACTCGAAGAGGAGGTCGCGGTGCCGATGTTGCTCGCGCAGCCCGGCGGCAACAACCTCGGGATGGGCCGTCACTGGCACTTCTTTGCGGCCATCTTCTGGATCATCAACGGCGTCGCCTACATCTGCCTTCTTGCAGCTAGCGACGAATGGCACCGCCTGATCCCGACCTCATGGTCGATCGTTCCCGATGCCTGGCACACCGCTGTAACCTACGCCACCTTCCATCTGCCCGCCGCCAGCTCGGGCAATCCTTACGACCCGCTGCAGCAGCTGGCGTACGCTGGGGTCGTGTTCCTACTCGCGCCGCTGCTCATCGCCACCGGTGCCGCCCAATCGCCCGCGATCGCGGCGCGTTTCCCCTGGTATACGCGGCTGTTCGGCGGCAGGCAGACGGCGCGTAGCCTCCACTTCATCGGCATGGTGGCGTTCATCCTGTTCGTCATCATGCACACGGCACTCGTACTCAGTACAGGCGCGCGCAACAATCTCGCCGACATCACCGTCGGCCAGCACGCGCACGATCGTGCCGCGGCCGTTGTTCTCGCCAGCGGCACCATCATCGCGATCGTCACCATCTACGCGATCACCTCATGGTACTCGCGCGCCCGTCCACGCGATGTTCAGCGCGCATTGGGCGCGATCGTGAACACCGTCCGTCGCGGTCTGTTTCTTCGTGTCACATCGCACCAGGACTATCCGGCATCGTCGATTTCGCCGGTCTTCCGTATCAACGGCTATCCGCCGGCGACCCCCGAGTACGATGGCCTCGTAGCCGACCGCTTTCGCGATTGGCGCTTGCGCATCGGCGGCCTCATCGAGCAACCGGCCAACTTCACGCTCGATGATCTGCTCGCGATGCCGAATTCCACGCAGATCACCAAACACGTTTGCATCCAGGGGTGGTCCGCCGTCGCTGAGTGGCGCGGCGTGCTGTTGACGGAGATCCTGGCCCGCTGCCGTCCGAAGCCTGAAGCGCGCTACCTCGTCTTTTGGTCGCACCAGTTGGACGAAACCGGCCAGTCGTTTTACGAGTCACTCGACATCGAACTGGCACACCATTCTCAGACGATCCTGGCGTACGAGATGAACGGCGAGCCGCTGGCCGTGCCGCACGGCGCGCCGCTGCGACTTCGCGTCGAAACGCAACTCGGGTTCAAGATGGTGAAATGGTTGAAAGCCATCGAGTTCGTTGAAGAATATCGCCACATTCGCGACGGTCAGGGTGGCTCCCGCGAAGACAACATGTACTACGATGCCGGAGCAGGGATCTGAGGTGCTGCGGGACCCAAATGGCATCATGGCCGTGCGGGCGACTATCGAAGCAGAAGAAGGAACACCATGACGTCGTCCACGGAGGGCCCAGCTTCCTCAACGGGCATCGTCGCCGACGCCGACAGTGCGACGCCTGGCGTCGCGCCGAGCGGTAGCGGGTATCGTGCCATCATCACCTCCCGTGATCGCGTCATCTGGACGTGCTCGCACGTGCACTTCACGGAGCACTCGGCCAAAGCCTGCGCCGAGCGGCATCTCCCGAGGACGGGACCTCCGTTCTCAACAGAACATTGACGCAGGTTGGCTTCATGCCGGATTGCACGCTGTTCACGATCGGGCATTCGACGCGTAGCTTCGATGAGTTCGTGGCGCTGTTGCGCGCATGGCGCATCGAATTGCTTGCCGACGTACGGACGGCACCCCACTCACGCCGAAACCCGCAGTTCAACACCGAAGTGCTTG
The DNA here is from genome assembly GCA_038227375.1 of Dehalococcoidia bacterium. Lineage (GTDB taxonomy): Bacteria > Chloroflexota > Dehalococcoidia > DSTF01 > JACRBR01 > JALYKW01. Next base: position 33,124 of record JBBRPY010000025.1, on the reverse strand, counting down.
CCGCGGACCTTCCCACCGTGGGTATCGGCTACGTGCGCGTGTCGGAACTCGGTGGCTGGCGGCGTCCGCGCGCCGGCTCTCCGAACACGGGATGGCGACACGCATCGTTTCGGGGATATGCCGACTACATGTTGACCGCGCCGTTCGCCGCCGCCCTCGACAACTTGATCGCCCTTGGGCGCCAGCACCGAGTCGCGGTGATGTGCGCCGAGGCGGTACCTTGGCGATGCCATCGCTCGCTGATCGCAGACGCGTTGGTCACACGAGGCTGCGCCGCGCGCCACATTCTTAGCGCGACGAAAGCTGACCCGCACCGGATGACGCCGTTCGCGCACATCGAGGATGGCGTCATTACCTACCCGTCTCTGCCGGAGGGAGATCCTCGGGTTCTGCGCATTCGAGGCTGACATCGATAAGCAAGCCTTCCATCAAGCAACCGGCACCAGCGATTGAACCGTCGTCCCACGGCACCGCCCGATAAGTGAGGCGTATCCGCGGGCGTTCGTGTTCGGCTGTTCCACCGCCGGAGAGATCGAAGGGACGACGGTCCGCGACGACTCGGTCTCCGTCACCGTCGTGGAGTTCGAGCAGACGACGATGCGCCACGCGAGCATCGACTTGGCTGAAGTGCGCGACAGCCGTGACGCGGGTGCGCGTTTGACAGAGCTACTCCCACAAGAGGGCTTGGTCCATGTGTTCGTACTCTCCGATGGGCTCGCCGTCAATGGAGCAGAACTTGTTGAGGGCTTAGCGTCGCGTTTGCCAGCGTATGTGAGCATCACCGGGGGACTCTCCGGTGACGGGAGTAGGTTCGAGACCACGCTCGTCGTTTCGGACGGGAGAGCAGAAGGCGCGGTCCGGCCAGCTCGAATAGTCGCCGCGCAGGAGATCCCAGGCCGCCGTCATGCCTCGATATTCGTAGTCCTCATTGACCATGCGGGCAGGATGTCCGCCCGGAATCGGGCTCACCCGCGGGCGCAGATCGTGGGTTCGACGTCGCGCAGTCAGCCATCGGGCACGATTCCGCTCTCTGTGAGGTTCGGCTGTTTGCCCTGCTTCAGCGATATGCGTCCGGTTGGAGGACGCCTGCTAAGCCACTATGCTTCGATCATCGGATTGAAAGTTTGGAAACACGGAGGTTCAACATGCCAGTCACGAAAAAGACTGCCGGAAAGAAGGCCGTCGTTAAGAAGGCGGTGGCGAAGAAAGCGACCGCGAAGAAACCGGCGGCCTCGAGGGCGGCTAAGAGTCCCCCGACAACCAAGACGGCGCATGCGAAGCGCATCAAGGAGCGCCTACACACGAGGATCAATCGAACGCCCAAAACCGTGTCGGAAAGTGAGTTCGAACAGGTGACCGCGGCCGTGCTCGCCATTGTCGCCGAGCTTGCCGCAGAAATGGCAGAGGTGTTCGCCGAGCTTCTTATTCGCGTCGAACGAATCGAGGCTCGACTGAGCCGCTAGTCTCGTCCACTGCTCTACGAGGCGCGAGCCGCGGACGATCCGGCCCCAATCTGCAACCCTCCGAAGTCGTCACAGAGGTCATCGTGCGTGCCCGCGAATGCTAGCGCGCGAGCGACCGGGTGGCCCGCCGGGCCAGAGGGATCTACATTGGAGAACGATGAAACGCCGCATTCTCGTCGGTGCCGCGCTCGGGACGGGACTCGCAGTTCTGGCCCGGAGAACTTCGTGGCGTGCACGCCGTGCCATCGCTGAATGACACCCTACCCAAATTCATGATCGAGTCAGCGCCGTTGACAAGCTCAACGTAGTAGTCTCCAGCCGGAAGTTGGATATGCATGTCGTAGGGATGGCCATAACTGACGGCGACCGCGGGTGATCCGCCGTCGCTGCGAAAAGCGACGGCGGTGACTTGCGACTCAGGGCCATCCCCACCTTTCATAACAAGTGCGTGAGCAAAAAGTGAGCAGCGTCGCCATTGCATCCGGCATCGCGTCATTGGCCATCTGTGACTGTGGCCGTTCGTCGGACCGGTACGAATAGCCCGCTGGCGCTCTGAACGGACATGCTCGTTATACATGCGATTTTCATGCCGTTCCGTCCCTTCGCTATGGCGCGGCCGGCCGCGATGTGCCTATGATCGCCGCGGGAGACACTGGGGTCCACATAGCGACCGATGACAGAACCAGGCGGCCACGGTCGCGCTCACGCGCTGGTGCGCGCGCCCGGCGGATACAAGCAGCCCACTCGAAGGAGCCGCGATGAGCGAAGCACGCGAAACGGTTGTCATCACTGGGGCGTCAGCCGGGGTTGGGCGGGCGACTGCGCAGGCATTTGGCGCTCGCGGTGCGCGCGTTGGCCTGATTGCCCGTGGCAGCGACGGGCTCGACGGCGCACGGCGTGACGTCGAGCGCGCTGGGGGACAGGCGCTGGTGCTCGCGGCAGATGTTGCGGATGCCGCGGCGTTGGAGCGGGCCGCCACTGAGACGGAAGACAGATTCGGGCCGATCGATATCTGGATCAACGACGCCATGACGTCTGTGTTCTCGCCCGTGAAAGAGATGACGGCGGATGAGTACAAGCGGGTCACCGAGGTTACGTACCTGGGCTACGTCAATGGCACGCTAGCGGCGCTCAAACGTATGCTGCCTCGCGATCGGGGAACGATCGTGCAGGTCGGATCGGCGCTCGCATATCGCGGCATCCCGCTGCAATCGGCGTATTGTGGCGCAAAGCACGCGGTTCAAGGATTCACCGAATCGCTGCGGTGCGAGTTGTATCACGACAAGAGCAACGTCTGGGTGACGATGGTGCAGATGCCAGCGCTCAATACGCCGCAGTTCGGCTGGGTGAAGAGCCGTCTGCCGCACAAGGCCCAACCTGTGCCGCCGATCTACCAGCCGGAGGTTGCGGCGCGCGCGATCGTCTGGGCGGCACATCACAGGCGCCGCGAACTGAATGTCGGCGCGTCCACGCTACTGGCCGTCATCGCCAACAAGTTGATGCCCGGTGTGCTGGATCATTACCTCGGGCGTACGGGATATGATTCGCAGCAGACAACGGAGCGTGACGATCCGGGGCGCCGGGACAATCTCTGGGATCCCGTAGACGGCGACCATGGAGCGCACGGTGCGTTCGACGATCGCGCCCACGACGGAAGTGTCGAGTTGTGGACCGTGACTCATCCGATGACCCTCGCGGCCGTTGGGGTAGGCGCAGGTGTTGCTGCGATCACCATTCGCTCGGGTGTCCGACGAAAAGCACTGCGGCGCGATTCCCGGTCGCGCAGTGCGTGATGCGTGCGCGCAGGTGCGCCGCTCATGTCCGCGCCGCGCGTCGCACGCAGGATCATCGGAGTGTTACCTGGCTGGAGAGCGTCGATATTGGTGGTGATTGAATGATCGAGGCACAGGTGTCGTTCGCGACGCTCCTTTATCAGGAGCGGCTACCTGCTCACCCGTACGACCAACTACTTGCGGCGGGTGTGCTACTGACCGCATTCGCCATCCCGCTTGTCGTGAAGCTCGGATCGTCGATGCAGCAGAAGCAAACCCAACGACTGCGCGCGGAATTTGGACCTGAGTATGAGCGCGCCGTCAACGAGCATGGTGACTGGCGCAAGGCCGAAGCCGAGTTGCGACGCCGAATGCGGTCACAAGCACGCGTAAAGCCGACGGACACACCCTGATGACCGCCACGCCGCGTCGCATCGCTACCTTCGCGATGGTGTTGATCCCCGGATTCGCGACCTCCGCGTGCGGCCGCGGCATTCTGGCCACCCGCACTCCCGAGGCGAAGCACATCGCGCTGCTGTGGTGGCTCATGTTCTCACTTGGCTCCGCGGCGTTCATCGTCATCGGTGGGCTGCTGTTCTACGCACTTTTTCGCCGCCGCACCAACCCCAGCGCGTTCGAGCAGCGACCCGCTTCACAGACGCTGTTCATCACGATTGGCGGCGCGCTGATTCCGCTGCTCATCCTTATCGTCGTATTCGGGTTCACGGTGGGCGTGATGGCGGCGGCTCGAACCGGCAGTGGGGGCATGCCGGTGCAGGTTATCGGCCACGATTTTTGGTGGGAGGTCCGCTATCCCGGCTCGGGCGTGACCGCACATAACGAGATACATGTGCCCGTCGGCCGCGAAGTCGACTTTGAGTTGCGGTCCGAGGACGTGATCCACAGTTTCTGGGTGTCGCAACTCAACGGCAAGACCGACCTCGTGCCCGGTCTGGTCAATCGCATGTCGATCACCGTGACGTCGGCTGGCACGTTTCGCGGCACGTGCGCGGAGTTCTGCGGCATCGGTCATGCCTGCATGACGTTCGTCGTTGTCGCTGAGCCGCAGGATCAGTTCGACGCATGGCTGGCGGCGCAGCCGTCCCAACCTAGTGACGATCCGCAAGAGTTCAAGAACGGCGACTGTGCCGGCCCGTCCGACGCCGCGGCCGAGCGAGCGCCGGAACCGAGCGAGGTAGCGTCCGTTCGTTGAACGGAGGAAGCGTGACAACAACCGCGGCTCGCCTTACGCGCACCTGGGAAGCACCCGGGTTCGTGAGGGGGATTTTCGCAAACGTCGATCACAAGCAGATCGGTTTGCGCTACATCGCGACGGCCTTCGTATTCATGGGTGAGGCAGGGATCGGCGGACTCGTGATGCGCACGCAACTCGCGGTGCCGAACAACACGATCGTTTCTCCGGATCACTACAACCAGGTGTTCACGCTGCACGGCACCGTGATGATCTTCCTGTTCGCCACTCCGCTCCTGATCGGCGGTCTCGGCAATTACCTCATACCGTTGATGATCGGCTCGCGCGACATGGCGTTCCCGCGCCTCAACGCATTGAGCTACTGGATTTACCTGTTCGCAGGTATGTTCATCTACTCCAGCTTCTTCGTTGGGAAGGCGCCGAATGGCGGCTGGTTCGCCTACGTGCCGCTGACGAGCGTGGCGTATTCGCCCGGGATCAATCTCGATTTTTGGGCGCTTGGCATCGTCTTCCTCGGCATCTCCACCACCGCCAGCGCCGTGAACTTCATCGTCACCATCTTCAAGCTGCGCGCCCCCGGTATGAACGTCGCGCGTATGCCGCTCTTCGTCTGGGCGATGCTCGTCACCTCATTCGCAATCGTCTTCGCACTGCCACCACTCACGCTTGGCGCGTCGCTACTTGAGATCGACCGGCAGTACGGAACGCATTTCTACGACCCGGGCGCGGGTGGCAGCGTGCTCCTCTGGCAACACCTGTTTTGGGTGTTCGGCCATCCGGAGGTCTACATCATGTTTCTGCCGGCCGTCGGCATCGTCTCGACGGTCATCCCGACGTTCGCGCGCACGCGAATTGCCGCCTATACCCTGCTCGTGCTGTCCTCCGTCTCGATCGGCTTCATCAGCTTTGGTGTCTGGGTTCACCACATGTTCTCGGTGGGCCTCCCTCCCGTGTCGCTCGCGTTCTTCGCCGCGGCCGGCATGGCGATCACGATCCCCAGCGGCATCCAGATCTTTGCCTGGATCGCGACGATCTGGAAAGGCGACATACTCTGGCGCACGCCCTTCCTGTTCGCCGTCGGCTTTCTCTTCACGATCATGCTCGGCGGGTTCACCGGTGTGATGGTTTCTGCCGTCCCGTTCGACTGGCAGGTGACGGACAGTCAGTTCATCGTCGCCCATCTGCACTACGTGCTCGTGGGCGGGGTGGTACTGCCGATCTTCGCGGCGCTCTACTACTGGCTGCCAAAGATGACCGGGCGCATGCTCGATGAACGCCTCGGCCAATGGCACTTCTGGCTCTTTTTCATCGGTTTCAACCTCACGTTCTTCCCGATGCATCTCATGGGGCTGTACGGCATGCCGCGGCGTGTCTACACGTATGAGCCCGACTTCGGACTCACCGGCCTGAATCTAGTCTCGACCGTCGGCGCCTTCATGCAGGCCGCGGGCATCGCCGTGTTCGTACTGAACTTCGTACTCAGCATGATCCGCGGCGACGAAGCGGGGGACGATCCCTGGCGCGCGGGCACGCTGGAGTGGGCAACTACCTCGCCGCCCGAGGCGTTCAATTTTCGCGAGATCCCAACCGTGCATAGCCGCGACCCGCTGTGGGACGCCGCCGCGCCGACGCGCAGCGTCGCTCAACCGGGAGACAGCGTCCTGCGCGAAACATTTGCCACGAGCGTGCTCGACGCCGACCAACCGCACGTGCTCGTGATGCCCGGCGAGACCTACCTGCCGTTCCTTCTCGCGCTCGGTATCGGCATCCTCTTCGTAGGCATCCTCTTCAACCGCATGGAAGTCGTCGTCGCAGGCGCGGTCATCGGGTTGGCCGTGACCGCGCTATGGATGTGGCCAGCAGACCGGTCCGTACAGACATCGACAGGGCGCAAACCGAAGTCATTGCAGGGGACGGAGGCCCCCGCCACCTGGGGTCTGCTGATGTTCATCGCGACCGAATCCATCTTCTTTGCGCTGCTGTTCTCGTGCTACTTCTACATCCGTTCCGGCGCGGGCGCATGGCCACAGGGCGGGATCGAGTCACCGAAGCTGCTCACGCCCTCCATCAACACGGTAATCTTGCTCGCCAGCAGCGTGCCCATCTTTTGGGCCGATGCCAGCATCAAACGTGGCAACCAGGCCGGCCTGCGCATCGGCTTCGCGCTCAGCTTCCTGCTTGGGGCAGTATTCCTCGTCCTTCAGTTGCGGGAATACGGCAGCCTTCCATTTCACGCCAATGTCAACGCATATACCGGCCTGTTCTTTGTGATCACCGCGTTTCACGGCGTCCACGTCTTTGTCGGCATGTTGATGAACGCATCGACGCAGGTACGCGCCTGGGCGGGCCACTTCAGCAGCGAGGATCACCTCGCGGTGCAGAACGCGGGATGGTACTGGCACTTCGTCGACGTCGTCTGGTTGTTCGTCTTCAGCATCGTCTACATCTCGCCACACGTGATCTGACATGCAGCACGCGACCCCCGTCAGCGCTCATTCACGCGGTCTCCTGCTCTGGTACGCCGTACTCGTCGGACCCGTCGCGTGGAGCGGGCATCTTCTCTTCAGCTATCTGCTCGTGTCGACCGCCTGCGACACGGGCCAGGTCAGGATGCGTATTATCATCGCCGCCCTGACGATTGTCGTGGAGGCGCTGGTGCTGTCGGGCGCCGCGATTGGCTCTCGATCGTGGCGGCCGCCCGGTAACCGTCTCGCGGACGACGACGGCGATCTGAACCGCGCTTCGTTTATGGGACGGCTCGCCGTGTTCGAAGGCGTGCTGTTCTTCGTCGCGGCGCTGTTCACCGCTGCGCCCGTGTACTTCCTCAGGGTGTGCGCATGAGCCAGGAGCGGGTCGCGACGATCCGCATGCGCTCGCTCGTCCGGCGTTCGCTTGCGGCGGCGGGCATTGCGGGATGGCTGTGGCTCGCGCCCGGCCTGCCGGTTGCGTCGGCGCGCGCGACGCAGACAGTCGCACCGAACAACGTCGCGTCGGCCTGGACGTTCGACTGGGGCGTGATCGTTGCGCTGGCGTCCATCGGCGGCGCATACCTCGTCGGAGTTGACCGATTGTGGGATCGCGCAGGTCGCGGTCGTGGCATCCGGCGCTGGGAGGCCATGTGTTTCGCCGCCGGGACGCTCACGCTCGCCGTCGCGCTGATCTCGCCGCTCGACGCACTGAGCGAGGTGCTGTTTTCGGCCCACATGACGCAGCATCTCCTCCTGATCTTCGTGGCGCCGCCGCTGCTCGTACTCGGCCGCCCCGGCGCAGCACTCGCGTGGGCGATTCCCGTGCAGTGGGTTCGCGCGTTCCGTCGGTCCGCATGCCACAACTTCATCCGGCACCTGAGCCGGGCGCTCTCGCCGCCGCTGGCGGTCTGGTTCATGTTCGCCCTGGGATTCTGGATCTGGCACGCGCCGCCGCTCTTCGAGGCGGCCGAGCATCACGCGCCGGTCCACGCGATCGAGCACCTGACGTTCATCGCGATCGGCATGCAGTTCTGGTGGCTGGTCATACGGCGATCGGGCCGGCGGAACTTTCCTGACGCTGCGGCGATCTTCTTCGTCTTCACGACGATGCTCCAGCAGACGCTGCTTGGCGCGCTCCTCACATTTTCGAACGTCGGTTGGTACTCGGCTTACGGCGACACAGCGTCCGGGCACCTGAGCCAGATCGCGGATCAGCAGTTGGCCGGTCTGATCATGTGGATGCCTTCCAACGCGCTCTATCTTCTCGTGACCGGCGCGCTCCTCGTCCGCTGGCTGCAACGGGAAGGAGCTGTGGAACAACCAACATTCGAACCGGCCAGCCGGTAGCGGGCGAGAAGCTGGAAGCAGGTTAGAGATCCGAACGGCTTTTGACTCACTGTCGGTCGCTCCCAGGAGACCGTCGGAGCGTCCCTGACCGCTGCTTGCAGTGTTCGCCACGTAGTTCCGTTCTTCCCCCTGCTCCCCTTGCGCATGGCACGTTTCGACTAGTACTTCCTTGCCGTTACACGGGGGCGTTTTGATACGCGCTTGTATCGGCTATCGATGTAATCTCGGATCGAGGGCGGTCGTCAACGTGCTCGTTGTGCGTGTGACGGACGGCGGGCAGTGGAACGTCAATGAATAGCCGCATCCTCGGACTTGGCACGGTCAAACATAGGCGGTTCGCGCCCCAGCACGCGGCGTCGCCGGACGGCTCGATTCGCGACAGAAATCACAGGCCGGTTCGCTTGATGGGGCGGCCTCAACGGAAAGGCACGCCATGAACGTCAGCGACTTCCTCATCGAGCGTTTGCAGGAGTGGAACATCCGCCGCATCTACGGATTCCCGGGCGATGGTATCAACGGCATCATGGGCGCGATCGATCGCGCCGGCGGCGCCATCAAGTTAGTTCAGGTGCGGCACGAAGAGATGGCCGCCTTCATGGCCTGTGCGCACGCAAAGTTCACCGGCACTGTCGGTGTCTGTCTCGCCACATCCGGCCCTGGCGCAATCCACCTGCTCAACGGCCTCTACGATGCGAAACTTGATCATCAGCCTGTTGTTGCCATCGTCGGCCAGTCGGCCACGTTCTCGATGGGCGGCGATTTCCAGCAGGAGGTCGATCTCGAGTCGCTGTTCAAGGACGTCGCGCACGAATACGTCCATACCGTGAACGACCCGGCCCAGATGCGGCACATCATCGACCGCGCGATCCGCATCGCGGAGGATCAACGCACGGTCACCTGCGTCATCGTCCCGAAAGACGTGCAAGAGATGGACGCGATCGTCGTCCCTGGTCGCGGCCACGGCACGATCCACTCCGGCACCGGCTACACGCGGCCACGCGTGCTGCCGAAGGACGAAGACCTCCAACGCGCCGCCGCGGCCCTCAACGACGGCCACAAAGTGGCTATGTTGATCGGCGCGGGCGCCATGCATGCGGCGCCCGAAGTCATTGAGACGGCGACCCTGCTCCAGGCCGGCGTTGCCAAGGCGTTGCTCGGGAAAGCCGCCCTCCCGGACGCCCTCCCGTTCGTCACCGGCTCTATTGGCCTGCTCGGCACGCGGCCGAGTTGGGAGATGATGATGCACTGCGACACGCTGCTGATGATCGGCAGCAGCTTCCCATATTCCGAATTCCTGCCGAAGGAGGGACAGGCGCGCGGCGTCCAGATTGACCTCGATGGCCGCATGCTCAGTATCCGCTATCCGATGGAGGTCAATCTCATAGGCGACAGCGCCGAAACGCTGCGCGCCCTCATCCCGCTGTTGCGCCAGAAGACGGATACATCGTGGCGCGAGGAAATCGAGTCCAACATCCGCGACTGGTGGCAGGTGCTCGAAGCGCGCGCCATGCATGACGCGAACCCAATCAACCCCCAACGCGTCTTCTGGGAACTGTCCTCACGCCTCCCCGACGGCTGCATCATCAGCTCCGACTCCGGCTCCGCGGCCAACTGGTATGCGCGCGACGTGAAGATCCGCGAAGGCATGATGGCCTCGCTCTCAGGTAATCTCGCCACGATGGGGCCCGGCGTGCCGTATGCCATCGCGGCAAAATTTGCCTTCCCTGATCGCCCTGTGATCGCCCTGGTCGGCGACGGTGCGATGCAGATGAACGGGATGAACGGTCTGATCACGATCAGCAAGTACTGGCGCGAGTGGAGCGACCCGCGCCTGGTCGTCCTCGTGCTGAACAACCAGGACCTCAATCAGGTCACCTGGGAGATGCGCGCGATGGAGGGCGACCCCAAGTTCGAAGCCTCGCAGGACATCCCTGACTTTCCTTATGCGCGCTACGCCGACCTGCTCGGCCTCAAGGGCATCCGCGTCGACCGTCCGGAGGACATCGGCGGCGCCTGGGACCAGGCACTGCACGCCGAATGCCCGGTCGTCCTCGAAGCCGTCACGGATCCCGACGTGCCGCCACTGCCCCCGCACATCACGCTGGATCAGATGAAGGCGTTCTCGTCGTCGATCTTACACGGCGATGTGGATCGCGTCGGGTTCGTCAAGCAGAGCGTAAAGGAGATGGTCGCAGGCATCATCCCGGGACGGAGTTGAGCGTGGTCGCGAGCCAGGGCGCCCCGACCACCGGCGCCATCACCGCACCCGCGGTGACCATTCAAGACGTACATGCGTCGGCATATCGCGTCCCGACCGACGCGCCCGAGTCCGACGGCACCTTTGTCTGGAACGACACGACGCTAATCGTCGCCGAAGTCCACGCCGGCGATCAAACAGGCATCGGCTACACCTACGCCAGCGCGGCAGCGACGCGCATCATCAACAGCACGCTCGCCGACGCCATCCGCGGCATCGATGCCATGTCCGTCTCCGCGTCGGCGCTCGCGATGGCCCGCTCCGTACGCAACATCGGCCGCCCCGGCGTGGCGTCGATGGCCATCGGCGCCGTCGATGTTGCGCTCTGGGATCTCAAAGCGAAACTACTCGGCGTCTCGCTCGCCGGGTTGCTCGGCCAGGTGCGCGAAACAGTGCCGGTCTACGGTAGCGGCGGCTTCACGTCGTATTCGATCGCGCAACTCCAACAACAGCTCGGAGGCTGGGCGGCAGACGGCATGACCCGCGTGAAGATGAAGATCGGCCGCGAACCGGGTCAGGACTACGAGCGCGTGCGCGCAGCGCGACAGGCGATCGGCCCGGAAGTGCAACTCTTCGTCGACGCCAACGGCGCTTACACCCGCAAGCAAGCGCTCGACATGGCCGAACGATTCGCCCAGGTCGACGTGCGCTGGTTCGAAGAGCCGGTGTCCTCCGATGATCTTGATGGCCTGCGGCTGCTGCGCGATCGGGCGCCCTCCTGTATCGATATCGCCGCCGGCGAATACGGCTTCGACCTGCCGTACTTCCGCCGCATGCTCGACGCCGGCGCCGTCGATGTGCTGCAGGCCGACGCTTCGCGCTGCGGCGGCATCACGGGCTTTCTTGCGGCGGGCGCTCTTTGCGAATCGCGCTCGATGCCGCTGTCGGCGCACTGCGCGCCGTCGCTGCACATCGCCGTCTGCTGCGCGCTACCGCAGGTCGCGCATCTCGAGTACTTCCACGACCACGCTCGCATCGAGCGCATACTGTTTGATGGCGCGGGCGCGCCTGTCGACGGGGCGCTCCGGCCCGATCGCTCGCGGCCCGGGCTCGGCATCGAGTTCAAGCGCGTCGACGCGGCGCAATACGCCATCGAGGAGTAACGAGCCGTATGAAGAGCGTCATCGAAACCAGCCACGGCCCGCGCCCCGACGCCGTCAACTCGTCGAGCATCGACGGCGCCGCGCTCGCCGCGCAGCTTCGACATGTCGTGCGCGGCGAGGTGCGCTTCAGCGACGGCGATCGCGCACTCTACTCTACCGACGGCTCGAACTACCGGCAGGTGCCGATCGGCGTCGTCATCCCGCTCGATGCCAACGACGTCGTGCAGGCGCTCGCCGTCTGCCGCGCCGCCGGCGCGCCCGTTTTCGGCCGGGGCGGCGGCACCAGTCTCGCCGGTCAGTGCTGCAACGTCGGCGTCGTCTTCGACATGTCGAAGTACATGAACCACCTGGTGCATCTCGATGTCGAAGGCAAGCGCGCGGTCGTCGAACCAGGCATCATCCGCGACTCGCTTGATGGCCCCGCGCAGAAGCATCACCTGACGTTCGCCCCCGACCCGTCGACGCACAACCACTGCACGCTTGGCGGCATGATCGGCAACAACTCCTGCGGCGTCCATTCCGTCATGGGCGGCAAGACCGACGACAATGTCGAAGACTTGGAGATCATCACCTACGATGGCGTCCGCATGCGTGTCGGCAAAACGACCGACGGAGAAGTCCAGGCGATTATCGACGCGGGCGGCCGCCGCGGCGAGATCTATCGAAAGCTGCGCGACTTTCGTGATCGATACGCCGATCAGATTCGCGCCATCTTCCCCGATATCCCGCGCCGCGTCTCCGGCTACAACCTGCCGGCACTGCTCCCCGAGAAGGGATTTGACGTCGCGAAAGCGCTCGTTGGCAGTGAGGGTACCTGCGTCCTCATCCTGCAGGCGACCACGCGCCTGATCGACAGCCCGCCCGCTCGCACGCTGCTCGTACTCGGGTATCCCAGCGTCTACGAAGCCGCCGATCACGTAATGGAAGTGATGGCGCACAAGCCGATCGCGCTCGAGGGCCTTGATAACTTCCTCATCGAGGACATGAAGAAGAAGGGTCTGCATCCCGGAGATGTACAACTCCTCCCGGATGGCGACGGCTGGCTGCTCGTAGAGTTCGGAGCCGATACGAAAGGCGAGTCCGACGCTAGCGCGCGCGAGCTCATGAACGCATTGAAGGAGAAAGACGACGCTCCGAGCATGAAGCTCTTCGACGACGAGTCGCAGGAGAAGATGCTCTGGAAGGTGCGGGAGTCCGGCCTCGGCGCAACCGCGCGAGTGCCTGGCGCGAAGGACGCCTGGGAAGGATGGGAAGACTCCTCCGTTCCACCCGACAAGCTCGGCGGCTACCTCCGCGATCTGCGCAAGCTCTTCGAGAAATACAAGTACGGCTGCGCGCTCTATGGTCATTTCGGCCAGGGCTGCGTCCACACGCGCATAGACTTTGATCTTGCCACCGGTCCCGGCATCGAGGCGTTCCGCTCGTTCATCAGCGAGGCCTGCGATCTCGTGCTCTCCTACGGCGGTTCGCTCTCCGGCGAGCACGGCGACGGCCAGTCGCGCGCCGAGTTCCTGCCGAAGATGTTCGGCGACGAGATGATCCAGGCCTTCCGCGAGTTCAAGGCGATCTGGGACCCCGATGGCAAGATGAATCCCGGCAAGGTCGTCGACCCCTACCTAATCGATCAGAATCTGCGGATCGGCGCCCACTACTCGCCGCCGGCGCCTGCAACGTTCTTCCAATATCCCGATGACAATGGCAGCTTCGCGCGCGCCACGCTGCGCTGCGTCGGCGTCGGCGAGTGCCGCCGTCTTGATGGCGGCACGATGTGCCCGAGCTTCATGGCCACGCGGGAGGAGAAAGACTCCACCCGCGGTCGCGCGCGCCTGCTCTTCGAGATGATGGAGGGCAACCCGCTCAACGACGGCTGGCGCGACGAATCCGTGCGCGATGCGCTGGATTTGTGTCTTGCTTGCAAGGGATGCAAGCACGATTGTCCGGTCAACGTCGACATGGCCACCTACAAGTCGGAGTTCCTGTCGCATTACTACGAGGGCCGCCTGCGCCCGCGCGCTGCTTATAGCATGGGGCTGATCTACTGGTGGGCGCGCATCGCCTCCCGTCTGCCACGTGCCGTGAACTTCTTCGCGCAGACGCCGCTCCTCAGCAGCGTCGCGAAGCTCGCGGCCGGAGTCTCGCGACACCGCCGCATGCCGGTCTTCGCCGACCAGACGTTCACATCGTGGTGGCGTCATCGCCCGCCGCGCGACCAGGCCTGCCCGCCAGTCATCCTCTGGCCCGACACGTTCAACAATCACTTCTTTCCCCGGACCGCGCAGGCCGCCGTCGATGTGCTCGAGGCCGCCGGCTTTCGCGTTGAGGTGCCGTCGAAGTCCATGTGCTGCGGCCGTCCCCTCTACGATTGGGGCATGATCGGCACCGCCCAGCGGCTGTTGCGCGAGATCCTCGACACGTTGCGACCGCAGCTCGCCGCCGGCGTGCCCGTTGTTGTCCTCGAGCCGAGCTGCCTTGCCGTCTTTCGCGACGAACTGGTCAATCTGTTCCCGCAAGATCAGGATGCCATCCGCCTCAGCCGGCAATCGTACCTGCTCAGCGAATTCCTGCAGCAGAAGGCGCCGAACACCGAGTGGCCGAACATCCCCGGCAAGGCGCTCGTCCACGGTCACTGCCATCACAAATCGCTTGTCGGCATGGACGACGAAGAGGCGGTGCTTCGCGGGATCGGCCTCGACTACGATGCTCCCGATGACGGCTGCTGCGGCATGGCTGGCTCCTTCGGCTTCGAAGCCGGTGAGCACTACGACGTCGCGATGAAGGTCGGCGAGCGCGTACTGCTCCCGGCCGTCCGCAATGCGGACGACGCGACGTACGTTATCGCCGACGGTTTCAGTTGCCGCGAGCAGATCTCGCAATCGACGAACCGCGAGGCGCTGCACCTTGCAGATGTGCTGAGCATGGCGCTCAAGCGCGATCGCGCCGGAAAATCGTCGGACAATAGCGCCCATCCCGAATCCATCCTCGATCGTCCGTCCAACGAGGTGGGCGATGCTCACGACCGCAGGCGTCTCCCCGTGACGGCAGCGATCGGCGCCGGCGCACTCGCGACGGGCGCGGTCGCGTGGACCGTCGCGCGGCGCGCCTCGCATCATGGCGCAGATCGATCGAGGTAAACAGAATCAGCATCCCCGAGAAGCACCAATCCAGCCACCAACAGCGCAATGCGAGCGACGACCAGCAGCAGGCGCGCAAGAAGAACGTAGGCACGGCCGGGCGATCGACGATGGTGAACAGCATCGCCGACGCGCTCGTGATGAAAGATGAGTCGCTCTTCTTCCTGACCGAACCCAGTGGCGACATCCCCGATCGTGGCGACCATGGCTACGGCCTCTACTATCACGACTGCCGCTTCCTCGACAGTTACGCGATGACGCTTGCGGGGACGAAGCTCAATACGCTGGTCTCCACGGCGGCGGACGGCTATCGGGCGCTGATTGAACTGACGAATACCGAGATTACGCTCGAAGACGGCACGCAGCTTCCGATGGAGGATCTCGGCATCACATGGGAACGCATCCTGGACGAAGCGAACCTTACCCTGCTCGACGTGATCACCGTCCAGAACTTCGACCGCGCTGCGGACTTGCCGTTCTGCTTCACGTTCGGCTCGCGTTTCGACGATCTCTTCAACGTGCGCGCTCTTGTTTCGGAGCCGATCGGCGAACTCCATCAGCCAGCTTGGAAGGGCAATACACTGGAGTTGACGTACGACGGCAAGGACGCGGTCAAGCGTACCGCGAGCATCCGCGTCGAGCCGTTGCCCCATCAAAAAGATATGCACCACGCCCACGTGCGGTTGAAGCTCGAGCCACGCGAGCGAAAACAGATCCGCATTTCCGTGAGCCTGCTCGAAACCGGCGACCCCAAACCGTCACCGCTGTCATCGTCTTCATCCAGTCCCGACCATGCCGGCCATGTTCGAGATCGCCTCAAGCAAGACGCCTGTGAATGGCTCGACGGACACACCCGCATGTCGAGCGACAACCCGCTCCTCGACCGCGTGTTCAAGCGTTCGCTGGGCGATTTGCGCATCCTCCGCAGCACACTCGACGGGAAGCAGTATTTCGCCGCCGGCGTCCCGTGGTTCGTCACCCTGTTCGGGCGCGACTCGATTGTCGCCGCGCTCCAAACGCTCGCCTATGAGCCGTCGATCGCCGCGCACACGCTACGTCTCCTCGCCAAATATCAGGGCACCAAGGTCGACGAGTGGCGCGACGAGCAACCCGGCAAGATCCCCCATGAACTACGCGTGGGCGAGTTGGCGCACCTGAACGACATCCCGCAAACGCCCTACTACGGCAGCATTGATGCCACGCCGTTGTTCCTCATCCTGATCGCCCGTCACGCGGCCTGGACCGGCGACCTCTCGCTCTTCAACGAACTCGCCGGCACTGTCGATCGCGCGCTCGATTGGATGCACAAGTATGGCGATCCGGAAGGCAACGGTGGCTACATCGCGTACGAGAGCAAGTCGAAGAAGGGCTTGAGCAACCAGGGTTGGAAGGATTCCGGCGACTCGATCATCAACACGGATGGATCACTCGCGAAGCCACCGATCGCGCTCGTCGAAGTCCAGGGATACGCCTACATGGCCAAGACCGAGATCGCCGATCTCTTTCGACGCGCCGGTAAGGACGATCGCGCAACTCAACTCGAACAGGAAGCACGCGCCCTCCGTGAGCGCTTCAACCGCGAGTTCTGGCTCGAAGGAGAGGGCACGTACGCGCTCGCCCTCCAGCGCGGCGGCAAGCAGGTGGCTTCCATCGCATCGAATGTCGGACGGGCGCTCTGGTCCGGCATCGCAGATGACGACAAGGCAGAGCGCACCGTCGCGCGTCTGCTCGCCGATGACATGTTCAGCGGCTGGGGCGTGCGCACGCTCACGGATCGCTCGTCGCGCTTCAACCCTATTGGCTACCACGTCGGCACGGTCTGGCCGCACGACAACTCGCTCATCGCCGCTGGCTTTCGACGCTATCGCCAGGACGCCGGTGCTAGCCGCATCTTCCGTGGCATCCTCGAGACGGCAACTCAATTCGACGACTATCAGCTTCCCGAAGTCTTCTGCGGTTTTCGGCGCGACGTCTACGACGTCCCCGTTCGCTATCCAGTTGCCTGCCACCCGCAAGCGTGGGCGGCCGGTGCGATCCCGTACCTCCTGGAGACGGCGCTCGGTCTGCGGCCCAACGCGTTCGAGAGTCGCCTTTCCATCGTCCGTCCGCATATCCCCGATCCGACGAATCGCATCGATCTGCGTGCTCTGCGCGTCGGTTCGGGGCACGCCGACCTCCAGTTCCGCCGTACCGGCGACCGCGTCGATGTCGACGTGGTGAAGGTCGATGGCGGCCTGAAGATCGACATCGCATAGGAAGCGAAGGTGAGCAAAGTGAGCAATGTTCAGGCGCACAGCAATTGATAGCACCGCTGCGAGCTATATTAGATTCGAAATTAGGAGTCAAACCCGCTCGGGTGCCCCTGACACCAGGTGGGTCGGGTCGACTCTTTCGCCTCCCGGTTGGGCCGACGCGATCCCAGAAAAAGGCGGCGGTTTGCCCATAAGAACGACGTTCCCGGCGGATCTCCAACCAAGCTGGTCTCCAGCTGTCCCCTGTCCTCGTGGGGGCTCGTTGCGTCGTCAGAGATGGGTCACGCGCAAACCAGCGCCTGGCGCGGATCATCGACGCGCGAACCCACAGCGTAGCGGAAGTGTCGGATACGGCCCGCGCCAAGCGACGTAGGATCGGGGAACGCGAGCTAACCGGGAATCCCGGCTTAGCCCCTACCAACCACCACTTCCCCGGTAGTGCGCTAACCGCACAGGAGGTTCCCGGACTTCAGGAGGATGAAACAGTCGTGAAGAACGTCGTTCTTATCAGCACGGTCGCGGCGCTGGCTGTATCGCCGTGGCGTGCGGTGGCACAAGCAGCGCCGACAAGACATCCACCGCAGCGGCCGGCGCCAAGCCCGCTGCGACCGCTGCAGCGACGAACGCCGCTGTGCCCACCGTCGCCGCGACCAAGGCCGCTGTGCCCACCGTCGCCGCGACCACCTCGGCGATGCTCAATCCCTGCACGCTGCGCACGTCGCTCGAGAACCAGCCTCTGGTCGATGGCAAGGCGTTCGCGCTGGACGCGAACACGAAGTGGCAGTTCTGCTACGGCGGCGCGGCGGCGGGCAGCAACGAGAAGTTCCTCTTCCACACCGACGACGGCGGCGCGACGTGGGCGCTGATCAGCCGCACGACCCTCGGCAGCCCGCCCTCCGAGGCAGGCGTCGGAACCCTGCCGAATGGGCTCGGGGTCGGCGCCCTTTTCTTCGTTGACGCGACGAACGGCTGGCTCGGCCTGACCAGCCCCGGGGCCAACCTCTACCGCTCGACGGACGGCGGCACGAAGTGGACGAACGTGGCCGTGTCAGGCCTCGATCCCGCCGTCCCGGTGCAGTCGATCACGTTCACCGACAGCGTGCACGGGTCGTTCACGACGCCCACCGGCACGTGGACGACCTCCGACGGCGGTGTGAACTGGGCGAAGTCGCCGTAGCGCGCGAGCGCGCCCGTGCGCCGCGACAACCGCACCCCGGCGCCAGCCGCCGGTAGCCAACGCTGCCGCCGCGCCGGGCTACGATCGCCAACCGCGGCGGCGGGTTCGCGCTAGAAGCAGGCTGGCGTTGACGGCACCGCGTCCTGGGTATGGGCCATCGACCGAACGACCAAGCCTGGCGCTGGACGGTGGTCGTGACGTGCGGAAGCGAACGCGCGTCAGCGCCGATCACCATCGGCCCCGCGACCAACTGAACGCCTGGTCGCGTACGCCTCGGCGACAGCAAGCACGGACGATGAGACTAAGACGAACGACGACGACATTTCGTGACGGAGCAACCAGCACCGTTCGGACCTAGTCGGAGTCGTGGTGGTTCCGCGCCGAGGGAAGATCGTCGATGAGTTCGTCGAAGTCGTATTTCTTGCCAGCGATGAGTGCCTCGCTGACCTCGACGTTCTTCTCGTCCCTCTGGTGATGGACGCCTTGCGGGCGAACAACCCGGCAAACACCGCCGAATCTGCCGTCTGTAGTCAAATCGCGAACTTCGGCGCGATGGCTAGGCTCGCCGATGGCACCCACCACCTATTCCACGCGGAACCCCCTCCACGCAGCAGCGATTCCCGCCGATCGACTACGAACGCCTGTACACAGCGGCCGCCGGTGCGGCATGATCGCACTGCCTTGCGCAGCACAGGTCAAGAAGCAAGCAGTCCGGGAAACCGGGGCAGGGTCATTCCTCAGACCACGCCGCAAGGCGAATCCAACCGCTCTTGCTGTTGGGCCCGCGCCATTGCCCGAGCTCTCGTCCCGCATCATCGACGGCGACCGCGGCGTGCACTCGCTTGTGCGCGTCAACTCCAATGCTAATCATCGTGCCCCTAGCAACTAAGGACCTGGCCGTTGCTAGGGCTGACGGGGCTCTCTCGGGTCAGTTAAACCAGGCTCCTATTAGGTCAAGCCCTAGCGAGAGCGGCGGGTGGCGACATGTCCATCAAATGGCACGAGGACCACACAATAGTAGGGTCAACCACCCGCCGTTCTCGAGCGTACACTACAGAGAACCAATGGTGGGGTCACCCAATCCCCAATCCATCCGCGGCCCGCGCCCCGGAAGGAACTGTCTCGCGTATGGCGGCGTGGCAGCTCGTAGCACCGACGAATCTAACCAACAATCACACGGACTCGCTCATCGAGGCCTGTGCTCGAGCGTCCAGCCGTTTGAACCAGTCGGCAATGATCACATCGGTCGACGAGTGTACGACGATTGAAGTCGCGATGACGGCCGCCGCGAGATGAAAGAGATGTATGCCTTGTGGGATTCCGGCATTGAGCATGAGAAGGCCGAACACGATCGATGCAAATCCTTTCGGCCCGAACCACGACGCAGCCATCCGTTCCGGCCATGTGAGATCTGATCGTATCAGGGCGACATTGAGCACCAGCGGCCGGACCGCGAACACACTGAAGAAGACGAAAAGGTAACCCTGCCAGGAAATGTCTCCAAGGACTTGCCATGACAACAGCGTTCCAAATACGAGCACCGCACCTAGCTTGAGTAGCTCGGCCACGAGTTCGCCGAACCGCTCGAAGGTCTCTTTCAGATGAGGGCCGAACGTCGCGACCGCGAAGCCTCCCGCGAAGCCTGCAAGAAACTCGTTGGCGTGGGTGACCGATGAGACGCCAAGTACGACGAGTCCGATCGAGAATGGCAATAGGGGTTCAAAAAGCGCGGTGGCCGCCAGAATCGGAACCCGCTCGACCTGCACCGCAAGCCACGGGATGGCCAACCCCAGCGCGCAACCAAGGGCGACTTGTCCGGCGAGCTTCGCAGGCTCGAACGAGCCCGATCCTGCGACAGCGAGCAAGGTCACGACGAGCGGGAGTGCCAATCCATCGTTCAGGCCGCTCTCGAGATTCAGCAGCCGGCGAAGTCGGAGTGGAACAGATTCGTGTCCAATCAAAGCCGCAGCAAACACCGGATCGGTCGGGCTTAGGATCGCTCCCAGCAGGAACGCCTGATCCCATGGGACGTTCGCAACCCCGCGCGCAAGCAGCGCAGTTCCGATGAAGGTGAGCGGCAGCCCGACGACGAGCGCGCGCACCGGTAGTTGCCACTCAGCGACCACCTCACGCCGATCGACGCGCATGCCATCCGTAAAGAGCACGGCGAATAGGGCGAATTCGGAGAACTTCCCAACGAGCGCGTCACCAGGAGCCGTCTCAACGACGTGTAACCCGGGACCGACGATGACGCCCGCGGCTAAGAAGAGGACCGTCGTGGACAGAATGCTTCGCTGGGCCGCGTCAGAAAGAAGCGCAGCAACAAAGAGCGTCAATGCAAACACGAGAATCAGTGACACGAAGTACAATCAAAAATAGTGTCTGGGCGCCTTCGTTGTTGCTACTAGGTCTCAGGCAGTACCTTATCAGCAAATGCCGATCTATGACCCAGGAAGCGGAGCCCATGCCTGATGAAGAGACCGAAGCAGCGAAGCCGGCACCCGCGCCGAAGACGGTCAAATCCCAGGCCGAAGCGGCGGTCGTGAAGGCCGCGCCGGGCGGCGGCACGCTGGCCGTAGCGGGGGCGGGCGCGCCCGGCGTCGTTATCGTGCAGCCGGCGCCCGCCGGTTTCCAGATGCCGCAGGTATCGCGGCGCAAGGTGCTGTTGATCGGACTCTGGGCCGGCATGGGTGCGATGCTGCTCGGCATCGTCACGACGATCATCAACAGCCTCTACCCGCGCAATGTCATCGGATTCGGCGGCACCTTGTACGTCGGCACCGTCGACGCCCTCAAGGGCGCGCCCGGCCAGAAGATGCACAACCTCGATGCGAAGGCCTGGCTCGTGATGCTGACCGGCGAACAGGTGCGGCGCAATCCGGGCGCGCAGGACGGGTCGATCATCGCGCTCTACCAGAAGTGCCCCCACCTGGGCTGTACGGTTCCGTGGCGGCCAGACTTCTCCCGCGAGGATCCGCGCAACGGAGAGACGTACGCGGGCTGGTTCCTCTGCCCGTGCCACGGCTCGACCTACAGCGACGCCGGCGTGCGCGTGTTCGGCCCGGCGCCCCGCTCGATGGATACATTCGCGCTTTCGATCGCGGGCGGGAAGATGACTGTGAACACCAGCAAGATCACGGCGGGCAACGAGACCAACCCGACGCGGGCGATCCTTCCCGGTTAGGCGCCGAAAAGGGCAGGGACGAGGATCTCTTCGATCTGCAACACTCTTGTGCAGCTCAGCGGGGGGCCTCGAACGCGCCGAGGACGACGAATCCTGAACCACACGGCACCGGACACCACGTCGCCGCCCTCATCGGCCCGGCGCTCGCGTTCGGGCTCGCCGCCGCAGCCCTGCTCACTCTCGCGCCGCTGATCTGTCCGAGACTCGACGAAACGCGCCGGATCAGCGCGACATCACGGCACGGCATACGACAGCAGCGTTTGTCCGATACATCACGTCGACGCCGTCGGTGTTATTGCTGATCCTCGCGGGGTCAGCTCCCAACCTGCTGGATCGCGCTCACCCTTCCGTCCGCGAGCGGCAGCGGAAGCGCTACGGGCCTCACATTACTGGCGCCGGAGGTCGGCGCGTTATGCGCGGCGCTAGAGCTGGCGATATCCACCCGTCCGGCTCCGCGTGGCCGCGTTATCGCCGGCACCGTCCTGTACGCAGCGTTCATCTCGCTCGCCTCGCAGAATGTTCATGAGGCCGAAGTACTCGTCCTGGGGCTTGGCCTGGGCGGTGTTGCTCGTCTCGCCGTCAACGCTACCGCGAAGACGCGCCTGCAGCACGTGGTGCCGGCGGATGTGCGCGGCCGAATCATGGCGGTGTAGTTAATCTTCCGTATGAAGATGTGCGCAGCGGCAACGACGGCGGGCGCGACAAGGAGCGGGCCCAAATGCCCGCTCCCTTCGTGTTCACACCCGGAGACGTTACTCTACGCCCTCGAAGTCGTGCTGCACATCCGTGCCCGGCGCGTCTTCATGACCGCCGCCCGGTTCGTTCGCATCCGACGTGTCCGTCGCATCCGACGTGGCGGACTGTTGCGACTGCGTCGCCGGCGTACTGGTCGGCGTCTGCGCACCGACCGACGTCATACCGGTCATCACAACGCCGCCAAGCGCCGAGCCAACGAGCGCCAGACCGAGTCCTGCGCCCAACATCTTCGACTTCATCGTTTCAAACATCGTGGTTCCTCCTTTCAGTTGAGACTCGGAGCGTTCCTTCGCTTCTGTATTCTCAAGTTAGAGGAGCGTCGTGAATGCCCCGTGAAGCGGGCATGAATCTCGATTTCATGAATGCGAGAGAGCAGCTAGCTCGTAGGGAGGGTGACCATAAACGTGCTGGCGGTGTCTGACGAGTCGACTCTGATCTCTCCGCCGTGCGCCTCGGCGATCCATTTGCCGATCGCGAGGCCGAGGCCCGCACCTCCCCGTTCGCGCCAACGGGCGACATCGACGCGGTGGAATCGCTCGAAGACGGCCGCGAGGTGGTCGGAGGGATGCCGAGGCCCGTGTCGCGCACGAAGATCTCGACATGACCTTCCGGGGTTCGCCATCCGATCTCGGGAGATCTTGGGCGCGACTAGTCATCGGAAAGGAGCTGTGGGGCGAGAGTGGCATGTGGCAGGCCTCTTCGTATTCACGGTGGGCTTGACGGAGCCCTGCGCGGGCGGTCCGTCAGGCGCGTTCACGCCGGGGCATCGACGCGACGACGGCGGATCGTCGAGTGCCTGCGCGCCGTGCGGGTTCCGGCCAGAATAGATCTTCTGATGGCGAATCGCCCACTGGAATATTCACACCGCCGACGGTATGATGCGACCTTGTTGGCGCCAGCAGGCAAGGCTTAGACTGCCGCTGATGACACGGCACAACGCACGCGTTGCCCTCGCCTGCCTCGCCATTGCGACGTTTGCGTTGCTCGCCTGCCGGAGTAGTGCGTCGGGCGATAAGACCGCAACTCGCTCTGCGCACACCGTCGCAACGTACGCCTCCGTCGTAACCGCCACCGCCACTACGACGCCTTCCGCCGCAACGTCGCACACGTTGCTCCCCGTGTCGCCGACGCCGAACGACCTAATCCGCAACGTCGATCTCGCCGACGCGCCGGACGTCAAGGCGGCGCTCACCGCCGCCGGTGGCCAGTTCACGCAAGCACGCGTCATCTACGCCGAACTCACGGGCACCGGAGAGCTCGACGCCGTGGTCCCGATCGCATCGGGAGGCACACTCGGTGATGTCGCGTTCCTCGTGCTCGCGCCGGGCGAAGGCGGTGTCACCAAGACGCTGCTCAGAGGCGAGCCAACGGGGCAATTCGGACTCGCTGTCGCGGTCGAGGGCGGCAAGCTGGTGATGACGGAGCCCGTCTACGGGCCGGAGGATCCGGAGTGCTGCCCCACGCAGCTCAAGAACACCACCTACGCCTGGAACGGCGCGGAGTTCATCGTCGCGTCCACCACGACTCAGCCAAATCCAGCCGGGGGAGCCAAGGGCACGCACTGAAGTCTGTTTCTGTCCCCGCGCGAGGATCCCGCCACGAGCAGCACGACCACAACGACTGCTGCGCCTACGCTGACTAGGAAATCAACATCTTTGTGTGATCGTTGATCTCGTCGATCTCGCTTGCGAACGCGCGTTCAGGGGCGATCGAGCGCCTGGGAGCGCACTAGTAGATTTCGACGCGCTCTTCAACCTCATCTTCGGTGCAAAGCCGTTCGGTTCCGAGGCGGGCACGATCGTCACTCTCGACGTAGCGAACGAGAATCTCACGGCCGTCCTCAGTCACCGATACGACTTCGGCAATCGACCGATCTGTGAGTCGAACGCGATCGCCAGGCTCTAGGTCGTACAGATCCATCTCGTCACCTCTTGTCCATGCCGCGCGCAACTGGGATCAGTTCAACAAGCTTGCGCCGTCTTGATGGGGCGCGTCGCGCTCCCAAGGGGTCGCCAGCGCAACCGGCTGAGTTCTTACCGACGGGAGGAGTCGCCGACTCACCGGGAGCAAAGGTATAACCGCCGTCGAGCGGGCGCTTCCCACCGATCCCGGAGAGAAGATCCAAGGCACACGTCGCGTGGGCGCAGGGCCGTTGCCCTTCCCAGGAGTCCACCTCGGCACTGCCGGAAGGAACGTCGTGCGAAGCACGTTCGTGTCGGCGAGATACTCCTGGCGGGACTCATACGGTCCCGACGGCGCCAGTCGAAAGCGCCCGCCCTGTGCATCGTCCAAGATCGCCGCAAACACGCTAGGGGCATCGAACCGAGGGAAACACAACCAATCGATCGACCCGTCGGGGCTGATAAGAGCGGCCGAATGCATGTCTCCGACGACGCCGTAACGGTTGATGGCGGTGTACGTCGTAGGTTCCGACTACCCACGTCCCACGGGATCAGCCTGTCGCGCTGTCCAGACGCGCGAGCAGCGACTTGATCCGCTCTTCGTCTTGCTTCAGGCCCTGGCGGAAATCGTAACTATCCGTGTTGCTGATCTCGCTCCTCAGGTTGGAGAGAAAGCTGCTGAGGACTCTTTGGAGAAGTTCCTTTTCGTCTGGTGCGAGGCGTAGTTCCATCGGTCGACCTTTCTTGCTGAGACACCGCGCCATAAGGCACGGATCGCGCGGCTCGCGGTACCGCCTAGTTATTCAACGCATTATGATGAAGATGCCGCTCTGCGGGAACAACGGACGTCCGGATCTCCCCTGATTACGCAACTCGTAGGAGCTAGGCGCGTCGTGCCACCGCGCAGCACACCGAGGGAGCCATCATGCACGAGACTATCTCAACTCTCCGTCATTTCGCGGTCCACGCGAGCGACGGCGATATCGGCCAGGTCGCGGACGTGCTCTTCGACGATGAGACGTGGACCGCGCGCTATTTCGTCGTGGAGACGGGCGGCTGGCTGCGAAGCCGGCGGGTGCTCGTTTCACCGATCGCCGTCAGCGGGCTCGACGAGCACGCTCGCTCGGTCTCCGTTGACCTGACGAAGGATCAGTTTGCCGGGAGCCCGTCGATCGACACCGACGTGCCGCTGTCGCGACAAATGGAGATGAAGTACCGCGACTACTTCTCCTGGCCGTTGTATTGGGTGGACACCTTCCTCGAAGCGTACAGGAAAGCCGACTTTCCGAAGCTCGCCACCGCCGATCAAGCTGTGCACGCCGGTCACACGACGCGAAGAGAGTCGCTGCTGCCTCACCCACCGAAAGGGGACCCACATCTGCGCAGTGCGAACAAGGTTATCGGGTATACGGTCATGGCATCGGACGGAGGCGTCGGGCCTCTCGAGGACCTCCTCATCGATAGCAACGGCTGGGGGATCCTGTCGCTCGTCGTCCACGCCAACCAGCTGACACACAGTCGCCGCCTGATCGTGTCAGTCAATCACGTAGGCGAGATCAACTGGCCAACGTCGTCGATACACCTCGGTCTTTCCCGCGGGGAGACCGACGCGTTGCTGAGCGCTCCGACCTCCGGTTGATGAACGCGCTTCTCCCGCTTGTGCTGCATACGGGAGCAGTTCAAGCGTCCGTGCTTACGCCAAGCACGGTAGGGACCCACGCGCAACGCCGGTTCGATCGCGCCAGCGCGCTTCCGCGTTCGACGTCTTCCCACGGTGCCTGAGATGGATTCGTCGTTGTTCTTAGCCATCGACCGCCCGCTCACTTACGGGGAACTCGCAAAGCTCGCCTCTACACTTACCGCCGTTGTCATCGCGTCGTGGTTGATCGGCAGATTCGTTGGCTCGCGCCTCCTGTCGCGGACGGCGATGGGTCCGGGCATACGCTACGCCCTCGGTTGCATCTCTTACTATGCGGTTTTGACCCTTGGCCTGATCATCGCTCTGCAGTCAAGCGGCATCGACCTTCAGAGTTTGACGGTCGTACTCGCGCTCTGAGCGTGGGAATCGGCTTCGGTCTGCAGACCATCGTCAACAACTTCGTCAGCGGGATCATCCTGCTCGTAGAGCGCCGCGGTAGAGGTTGGTGACCGCATCGAAATCGGGGACACAAGCGGCCGCGTCGACCGCATCGGCGCCCGTAGTTCGACTGTGGTGACCTCCGACAATGTTGCGATCATCGTCCCCAACGGCGACCTGCTCAGCCAGCGGATCATCAATAGGACCCATGGCGATCCAACCGTACGCGTCCGCGTTCCGGTCGGCGTTGGCTATAATAGCGACCTTTCGTCGGTCAGCGACGCATTGCTTGAAGTCGCCGGCGACAGCGCGGGGACGCTCTTCATTTCAGCGTAATACCGACGCCCGGGATAGCGCCCTGTCTCATTCATCATGATGCGACATCGGGTGGATACGAGCTATGGCAGATGCTAAAGTTGGAAGCGCGCCACTGTGCTCATCGCATCGAGATTGTGAGAGCGGTGCACATCACTCTCGCGACTGTACATTCCGAAGCCAGAGCGCGACACCGTCGGTCAATATCGGAGCAGAGCACCAAGCCCACCCCTATCGAGCAGCCGCTCGCGCGCCTCGCCGATTATGACCTCGACGTGACCGTCCGCGAGCAACGCCCTTTCGATCGCCCTGTCGATCACATCGGGGATCGCGGCACCCGGCCCGCTACAGCGCGGGCACGCTGCGAACGCTTCCGCCGAAAGATAGTCGCACTTCCCGCACGCAGTGCCTTCGAGAGTCAGACCGTCTGAGACAACAAGTGTATCCACCCTGCCCTCCTGCACGGCTTGCAGGGTATCGGTAACGCCGAACACGCCCCTTCCTGCCGATTCGACAGCGTCCGTCAGGCGAACCACAGTTCCTCTTCCTCGCTGCGCTCGAAGTCGCGCAATATCACCCGCGCCTTCTCTAATATCTCACTCTCAGTCTCGTGCTTGAAGTCGACCCCGAAACTCCCGATAACGAGGTTGGCCATGGGATCGGGCAGCTGGTTGACCAGTTCACTTACCACCTCCGTTGTGCCGCCCAGGACAAGGTGATTGATCGGTTCGGCGTCTTGAAGGCTTTGCAGTTCATCGACGACTTGCTTGAGGTGCCGCTCGACTTGTAATTCGATGTGCCGGGCGAAACGCGCTTGGGACCATCCCCCCTGATCGTGTTGGCCGTGCACATCGCTCTCAATATCCGCCTCCTCAGTTGCCGACCTCTGTTGAGACGAGTAGATCGTGGCTCGATCGCGCTGAACGACGGCGAGTACGAATCGGGGATACTCAGTCAGCACGCGCGCCAGCGAGCCGGTATTCGTCGTGGTGTCCGCGGTGACCATTGTCGGGATGAGGACATCCAATACGATGGCTTCCCAGACCCCGGCTGGTTGCGACGAGAAGATCGCCATGCTTCGTCCTGAAGGGGCGGTGCCTTCGAGAAAGGCCAAGATCTTATCCTGCTCCCTCGTCGCAATGTCAATCTGGACGGCGGTCGCGTCTCGTAAGAAGCGCGAGAGAGCTCCCTTGAACTTCGAAACCGCCTGCGCCCGGTGGTCCCGTAGCCGGGGGTCAAGTTTGATGTATACGGAGAGGATTCCGTCGTCGCTCTCTAGACTCGCGAGGCGAGTGACATCCTGGCGCGAAATCATCGGCTAAGCTCCTATCTCTCAAGGCCGCGACCGCCTCCGAGAGTTGGCGGTTCAATAACTGGTTCAATAGTTATTGTAGAACACTGCCTGCCACCGACATGGCGCTCGTGCCAGCAAGTCTCGAAAGGTCGCCCCCACCTTAGCCGCTCGACTGGCTACGCCTGCCCGCCAACTGCGATCGCCCGGCGCTTATCGTCATGGCGGTCTCAGCGAACGCGATCGCCACGCCAGCTTCGCTGCTCAGCCAGAACCCGTTTATACACGGCGGTAGTAGACGTCGGCCAGCGCGACAGTCCGGCAGCCGCTGATGGGCGCGCGTCAGATGGTCGACGAGCGTCGACACCGGTGTCGCTTCGAGGATCAGGAGCGGCATCGCCGCGACCGACCCTCCCTCCTGGTGGTCGACGGCGTGTTCCCGCGTGCGCCAGACTTCGACGCCCTGCCCGTCGATCCGGATGCCGCTGTTGAACGGCTGTCCGCTGGCGAACGACGCCAGCTCGCGTTAGAGCGCGGCGGCCCATACTCGAGCCCATGTGGCCTAGTCCGATCATCCCGACTTGCATCGCCTTCTCCCGTCACTTCAGCCAGCGCGTCCGTTCCGAGCGTCTCGCTGTTGGACCACGAGACTGGCGCGCGCTAGGTGCTCACTGGCCGTACGCGCCCGCGTCCTTCTGGATCACATCCAGACCGGCGGCGATGATCAGACGTGTGGCGCGGTCATCCAGTATGGCCTCTTGCCATAGTGGGCGTGCAACGCCTCTTCGTATTCACGGCTGACCGCTGCTGAAGCGTCGAATCCAGGCGCGCTCTTGATCTGGTCCCGCTCCAAGTCGACGCGTACCTTCGACGCGGCCCAGTCGATCGTCGCAACCCACTCCGGACCGAGCAGCACGTGCTTGCCTGGCAGCCAGTCGTGGGTGTCGATCACGATGTAACGAATCGCCCACGTCTGGTCGTCGATGAGGAAGTCCTCGACGTGGCCGACGTCTCCGTCCCGCGCCTCGATGTGATAGCCGGTGACCGCGCGCGAGCTCCGGAGCTGGGGATCTCCCTCCTCTACGGCCGTGTCCGGTTTCTCCTTCGTCTCTGGCCGGAACTGTTCGGCCACGATTACGCCCGGGTAACCGATTCCTGGTGACAGCCAGTACGCCGGCCAGCCGTAATAGGCACGGTACGCCATCTCGTGCTGCCGCGAGACGGGCTTGTCCATCTCGATCGTCGGGCTGTCCTTGACCTGTTCTCGAGTTAGGTCGACAGGGAACTCGCGAACAGGCCAGTCGGGCGGACCGAACGATTCAGGCGCGACGAGTACCCTTCTCTTGAGGAGCCAGCTTCCCGTCTCCACGACGAGATATCGCAAGGTCCATGTGGCGTCGTCGAAGTAGAACTCGTCGACGTCACCGATCTCTCCGTCCGTCGCGCGGACCTTATATCGCTCCAGTTCGTTTGCTCTCCGCAGCACGGATGCCTCCTTCTTACTCGATGCCTGCTTGCATTCTCCTGCCGGCCCCATTACAGGCCGTCCTGTGGTCTGAACCCGCAGCGATGGCTATCGCACGTTGGCGCTCACGACGAGGACGTTGTTGCTCATGGCGCTCCTTCCGCTGCGCTGCTCTCGTGACCTAAACGTCATGGGAGTCTATGAGTCAGTCAGCGCCATCGTCTGGCGTCGTCTCCATGCCTTTTCCTGTCGGCGCTGGATCCGGTTCCACCGGCAAGCCGATCGTGACATTTCGGCTGTCCCATCGCGACAGCGCCTACCATGACGATCGAGAGCGAGACGAGTGCACCACTACCGCTCCGCAAGGCAGCTCCCGGACGATAGCGCCGCACATTGCCGTGCCGCGACTCCGACCCGCGGCTCGTGACGTTTCCTGACATCTCCTTTGCGTCCGCGCGGGGAAGAAAGATCACTTGGCGAGACATCATGCCGACGGGTCGCGCCCGCTCCGCAGCTCCGCGTAGTACTGACGCCAGATCAGCCGATGCACCGGGATCCAGCGTGGGATGTCGCGCAATCCGGGGATAAACGGGACCAACACCAGCACGGCGCTCAGGCCCGCCATGAGGACGACAATCGCCAGATCAGCGTTGGCTGCGTTGACTCCAAGGAATCCACTGTCCCGATCGAACGGCGCCACCTGGTACCACATCGTGAACAGCCACAGCCAAGTCTGTCCGGGATAGCGCCCCGTCTCATTCATCATGCCCCACTGGCTGCCAGTCAGATGCTGCTGGTCCGCCAGTGTCCCGAAGTATCCGCCGTCACCGATATATAGCAGCGGCTTCGTGTAGTCCGTCTCGTAGAAGTTCCCATTGACGAGCAGCACGCCGTCGAGCGCGCCGCTCTGCGCCAGACCCAGCAGCCGGTTCATCATCACCGGCAGCGGTCCGTAGTCGCCGGCGGCGACGCTCACCTGCTCGTTCTCCGTTGTCGCATTCGTCAGCGCCGTCGAGTAGGCGTCGAACCATGCGCTCCGTTGCGCGTCGTCGGCCGAGTTGAACGTCGCGAGCGCGCTCTGTGTCGCCGAGTCCGGGGCAGCCTGCTGCAGCGGCTGCATCACGAACTGCTGCGCCGCATCGAGGGAGAAGTGCACACCCGCCCACTCCTGCGGGTGCAGGAACCAGAGATGCTGAACGGCACCATCAGCGTGGTTGTATGGCGGCCCGTACTGCGCACTATCGCTCGTTCCCGAGAGCTCAGCGGTGGCCGTGGTTACGAAATCGACGGGGTCCTCGTGCGACCACCGGGCAATCGTCAGCGACGGGACGTCCGGCGAGGATAGAGCTGCTGCCAGCACCACCACGACGAGCAGCACGCCGAGGCTGGCGAGCACCAGCTCTTTGATCAGATCGTACGGCAGCATCCGTACGCCGCGATAGTACGTGGTCTTGTCCATCTGCCAGCTCACGACGTCTGCTTTTCGTCCGGTGGGGGCGCGTCGATGGGACGCACCACGCCCTTCACCCGGACCAGGGCGATGTGCACCGCCACCAGCACCACGATCGCCACCGGCAGTAACACCACGTGGATCCCATATGCCTGGCCGAAGTTCAAGGGGTTGAAGATGGCTCCGATGCCCGAAGCGTTCAGCGCGTCCTTGGCGTTCACCGCAATCCACTGCGAGTCAAAGTTCTGCTGCGAGATGTAGCCGGTGAATGCCGCTGGAATGCTGACGAAGAACAGCAACGTGCCGACGACCCACGTTAGCGACCGCCCATCGCGCCATGCTGCACCCCAGAACATCGCCCATAGGTGGAGGACCATGAAGACGAAGAAGATTTGGACGCCCCAGAAGTGCAGGCTGTTGACATAGTTCCCGGTTGTCGAGTGGTGCCACCATTGCGGCCCC
Source organism: Dehalococcoidia bacterium (assembly GCA_038227375.1). Classification (GTDB taxonomy): domain Bacteria; phylum Chloroflexota; class Dehalococcoidia; order DSTF01; family JACRBR01; genus JALYKW01. Next base: position 2,040 of record JBBRPY010000025.1, on the reverse strand, counting down.
CGAAACGCTAGGATCGTCCCGCTCACGAGCAACCAAATCAGCGCCGCAATCGTGATCACGCCGAACAGATACGTCCACGAGCGTACGTACGAAGGCTGGTGCGTCGGCAGAAGTTCCTCGAGCGGGAGCCGCTTTGCGATGCCTCGCCGTACCGCCTCCGTCCAGCTCCCACCACGCTCCTCGGGCGCCAGCGACCCTCGTGCACTCATCGCTTCCCGTCTCCGTCGCCATGCCAGGGGACAGGCACCACCAGCGCCGCTGCGAACAGCGCAAGCATGACGATGATCAGGACGAGGTTCGGGACCGAGATCAGGATGAAGTACCAGTGCAGATAATGAGCGGGCGTGTCCATCGCGTCCTCCGCGGCCGTACGGGCCTCGTTCAAGCCCAAGCGTCGAGTGTGGCGCAGTGTCGCTCCCGTCGAGCGGCGACGCCTCGGCCGACTTGAGGCAGTACTCGTTGATGCGGCAAGGTTCGGAGGCCCCCACTGACTGGTCTGAGGCAGGCCTCTGGTTGAATGCCCGACCAACATGCGGGCTGCTGTCGGACTCGGACCCGTACGGGGATGCACGCGGTCGTTGGTCTTCCTTGAGACAGTACTCCCTTTCTCATCGGTCCACAACAAGACGGACCGAGCGTCCGGAACCGGACATCCGGAGGCCCCAACCGCTGAGCGACGTTAGCAAGAGAATGCGCCCGTTGGATGATCCGTCGGTCTCTCGGTGACGGATGTCTTACAAACTGTGGGCGAGTCCTGTACTCGACGTGCGGCTCAGCCGAGCCGTGGTGGATGACCGCGCGATGACCCGCCGATCGACAGCCTCACGCCGCCCCGCGACTTCGTTGTCGCCTCATGTGCAAGACGTGATCGTAGGGCACTACAGCGGCTTCGTAGCCATCGGAGAGAGACCATGGAAAGCTCATTCAAACTCGGACGCATCTTCGGCGCGACGAGCCAGCACCTTCCAAGTATCGCGACCGTAGTTCAGCGCCGGCGGAAGAGGTTACGTATCCGGCTCACGACGCCCTCGTTGAAGCCCGCCTCGCGTGAGCGTTTCCACTTTTGCTCGGCAGAAGCGGAGCGCTGAAGATCGATCGTGCGCTGCTTGATGAGTTCTCGCACGCGCTCGGACTCGCCGGCATCCAGCCAGAAGCCGTGCTCGTCGGGGCAGGCGTCGAGCTCAAGGCTGTTGCCCCGGTAGTCGAACGCCACCATCGTGTGATCGCACGTCGGGCAGGAGAGGACGTCTTCGCGCTTCGAGTATTCGATGATTCCTGCGAGCGTGGCGGCGTCACGCGCCGCCGTCGCTTCTAGGGCCGCCAACTCGCCAAAGTCGTACCAGCCGCCCTTACAAGTGCCGCAAACATCGATCTCGATGTCGTGGTGGCTCTCGGTCTTCAGATCTGCGCCGTCGCGCGGACACTTCGCCATACCAGATCGACCTCCTGAACCGTCTTTCTGCTTGCAATGGTAGATCGCGCGCGGCGGAGCGACACGGATGCGGCACATTAGGCGAACGCCCCAACGGCGGGCGTGCTACCCATCGGAGTTGGTGTGAGGCGCAGATTGACACACTGTGGGCTCGGTTCCCAGACAGCGGGCTCGATGCCCTTCACCAGAGAGCGGAATGGTGAGCTATCTCAGCCATGCTCGCCGTGGAATCGGAACACCGCCTCGTTGAACATCACCGCGTTCTCCTCGTGCATCAAGTGCGACGCGAGCGGGATCGTGACGCGTTGACTGTTCGGCAGCAGCTCTCCCAATCGCTCGCTTCAAAATGCAGCAGGTAAACATAGGCCACGGGCGCACAATAGCAGTCGAGGAGGCGCGCAATATGACTTCATGTTGATGGTGCGCCCGAGCGTGTGGTCGAAAACCCTCGGCCGCGACCTTCGAGAACAGTATCGCGAGGAATAGCGCCTCCTTCGGTGAGCCACCGTCGTCCCGACAATCGATCCGACTAGGCATGTCCCGTAGGGCAATCCCTCATATCGAGCGACAGATACTGCCGTTACCGTAGTTGAGAACGAACGATCGCT
>JBBRPY010000024.1:0-46267 GCA_038227375.1 Dehalococcoidia bacterium | reverse complement strand
TCGGCTTCTTTCAGGTGAGCGAGGGTTCGCTCGACCCCGCGCTCTATCGCCTCGTCCGCGATGGTTTCATTCGCGGCCGCTGGCTGACGCTGGCGGGCGGCCACGAGCGCAAGGTGTATGCGCTCACACCGAAGGGCGAGCGCCGCCTGGGCGAGTGCCGCTCGACGTGGGACGGCTTCGCTGCGGCGATGAATCTCGTGACGACGCAAGCTCAGTAGCGCCGGACTGGGGCACGGATGTCCTCTGACGCCACGGCCTATTTTGACCGCCTTCGCACGCACCTCCATCTGGGGGAAGACTCGGACGACGACGCGATCCGCGAACTGGCTGCGCACGTTGCGGACGAGACCGAGAGCCTGATCCAGCGCGGCGACGCCCCGGAGCGCGCCCGGCGTGCTGCTATCGATCGCCTCGGACGGCCGCGCACGCTTGCGCACCTGCTGCACCAGGCGCAGTTGACGACGCCGTGGCGAGACGTCGCGTTCGGCAGTTCCGCGTTCGCGTTGCTCGCGTTGGTCATCGGCCTGCAGGGCTGGCGGATGCCCCTTGTTGCGCTCACAGCGGCCGTTATCGTTGTGGGGATCACCCTGTACGGGTTGTGGCTGGGGCGGCCATCATGGTTCTATCCCTGGGCGGGCGTTGCTCTGACGCTGCCCCTCGCGGCGGGCTATCTCGCGTTCGCTGTGCTGCACCGCGAGTTGGGCAATGTGGGCAGCGGCGAAGCGACACCGCTCACCCTCGTCGGCGTCAGCGGCGCGGTGCTCTACTTTCCCGTCGGGCTCGTGGTCGTCGCAGCGGCGGTTGTCGTCGCCGTGCGCCGCGACTGGCTCGACGCATCGGTGCTGCTCTCGCCGCTCCCCGGCGTGCTCGTGCTGATCGTCGCCGTCCATCGGGCCGGCGGTCTCGCGTCGGCGGCGGATCCGCTTCCGTCGGCGTCGCTCATGTTGTCCGGGCTCTATCTCTGTATGGCGCTCGCCACGCTGCTCTTTCTACGGGCGCCGGTGCGTCAGACGCGCGTGGTGCTGCTTCTCGGCGGCGCGATGGCGCTTCTTGCCGTCGCGACGCTTGTCGCTGATCCCAACGGCGGCATGGTCACCCTGAGCGGCCGCGCGGCGCTCCTGCTCGCATTCCTGCTCAGCCCGGCGCTGGTCGCGCGTCACGCCATGAAGGGCCTCGGCCGCCGCACTACAACCTGAGAGACAGACCCTAAACGAACTTCGAGCGTGACACGATCCGGTGTACGCTCGCGACAGTGCGCGGTCAGCCCCGAGCCGCCGCGGCGTCGAGCAGCGCGAGCAACGCCGCTCGCTCTTCCGGGATGTTGTCCGCGAGGCGGTCGGCGGCGCGGACGATCTCCCATCGCCGGACGACCTCCCAATCGATCTCGCCGGTCGTATGCGCGTACGCGCGATTGAAGGCGACGCCCAGCACTCTCCTCCCGATGCGGTCGCCTGCCCGGACGACGATCGACGTACCGGGAGGCAACGAACCCATGCGCACGACAAGGCGCGTGCGGGCGAAATCCGCGAGCGGGTCGCCTCGCGTGACGTTCGGCAAGTCGATGACGATTGGGCCGTGGTCCGACATCAGGATGTTGCCCGGGTGCATGTCGCCGTGGCAGATGCGATCGCCGTCGGGCAGCGCCTCCAGCAGCCGGAGCGTCGGCGCCACGACGCGCGCGGGCACGGTGGGCCGCGATATCGCCTCGCGTATGCGCTCTTTGAGATCCTGTAGTGACTCCGGCGCGGCGACGCCGTTCAGCAGCGCCTGCGTTTCGCCCGTGATCCGGCCGCCGCGCCAGACCCACCACGGCTTGCGGCCGATGATCGTCAGCAAGTCGGAGCCGTCGATGCGCTCCATGATCAAGCCCTGCCGGCCTTCGACCTCCGCCACTCCCATCACTTCGGGAACAAGGGAAATCGCCGCCCGGGCCGCCGTCATCGCGGCCGCCTCGCGCTCGAGTGACGCTGCCTCGCGCGGTCTGCGGAAGAGCCGGAGCACCTGACCGGGCGCCCATTCGTAAATCTCGGCCTCGCGCCCCTCGGCGATCTTTTTCAGCCCGGCAGTCGTAGCAGCAGCCATGACGCGATCATGCCGCCCGCAGCGTTCGCGCGCCAGCGGCCGTTGGTTGCGATTCTCGCAGGGAGATCAGGCGGCGGCTTGCTGGCTGAGGCGCTGCTGCAGGAGCGCGAGCACTGCCGCTTCCTCGGGACGCAGCGTGGCGAGCGCGGTGCTCATCTCGTGTTCGGCGCGGTCGCGCAACGTCTCCAGCATGGTGCCGTCGGCGTACGCTTCGATGATTGCCGGGTGCACATAGCACTTCCGGCACACGGTCGGCGTGTTGCCTAGCCGTTCGGACACGGATGCGATGGCGGTGACGATGTTGCGCTTCGCCTGCGCCTCCGAATCGAACTCCTCGAACGTCTGCAGCGCCAGCGCGGCGAGCACGGTCCCGGCCCAGGTGCGGAAGTCCTTCGCGGTGAACTCGTCGCCGGCGATCTCGCGCAGATAGTCGTTAACGTCGGCCGACCCGATCGTCCGGCGCTCGCCGTCCGCGTCGACGTATTGGAAGAGCTCTTCGCCTTCCACGTCCTGGCAGCGCTTGACGATCCGCGCGAGCCGGCGGTCGCGGATGCCAACATCGTGGTCCTTTCCACTCTTGCCGCGAAACGTGAACCGCAGCGTCGAGCCGGTGATGTCGGCGTGTTCGTCGCGCATCGTGGTGAGTCCGAAGGATTTGTTGTCCCGCGCGTACTCCTCGTTGCCGACGCGGATCAAGGTCGTCTCCAGCAGGCGCACGACGGTGGCCAGCACCTTCTCGCGCGGTAGCCCCGGCAGCGACATATCGCGCTCGGTCCGCACGCGGATGGCGGGCAGCGCGTGAGCAAAGGCCATCATGCGCTCGAACTTTGTCTCGTCGCGCACCTGCCGCCAGCGCGCATGGTAGCGGTACTGCTTGCGCCCGCGGGCGTCGCGCCCCGTGGCCTGCAGGTGCCCATTGGCGCGCGTGCAGATCCAGACATCTGTCCATGCGGGCGGGATCGCCAGCGCCTTGAGGCGGGCCAACTCGTCGTCGTCGCTGATCTTCGCGCCATCGGGATCGTGATAGGTGAAGCCGCCCGCCGATTCCCGCCTCCGGTTCCCCGGCGACGCGTCGCTCACATAGCGCAGCCGTGCCGCTTTCGCCGAGGCCGCGGCTGGCAGGACTATCGTCGTCGCGGCCGCGTTCTCACTGCCAGTACGCGCCTTCACCATAGTGTTTGTGCAACTCCGTCTCGTATTCCCGGGTGATCGGCGCGTCGTGGTCGTACGCTGGCGCGCCCGCGATCTGCTCGCGCGTCAGCCGCACGACGACGTCCGCCGCGGGCCATTCCACCGACGAAACCCACTGCGGCGACAGGAGCACCTTCTTGCCCGGCAGCCAGTTTCGCGTATCGACGACCAGATAGCGGATCGCCCAGCTCGCATCATCAATGATGAAGTCGTCTACGTGGCCGATGTCGCCATCGCTCGCGGCGATGTGGTAGCCGCCAACGACGCTCGCGCTCCGCAGATGGTGGTCGCCCTCCGCCGGCACGTCGCGGTCGGCCACGCCGACGACCGGCTGCACCGCCACCTGGCTTAGCGCGCCGACGCCACCCCAGTAGGGCGGCCAGCCGAAGTAGTTCCGGTAGGCGATCTCCTGCTGGCGGTCGAAGGGCATGTCGGTCTCGATGCCGGGGCTATCCTTCACTTGCGCCTGAGTCAGCGAGACCAGCACGTGCTTGGCGGCGTCATCGGCGCTCGTGACGACGTGCGGTGACACCAGCACGAGGCGCCCGCTGAGCCAGCCTCCGGTATCGACGACCAGATAGCGGACCGCCCACTTCTGGTCGTCGAAGTAGAGGTCCTGCACCTTGCCCAGATCGCCGTCGGTTGCCGCGATGGTGTAGCCCTGAAGTTCGTTTCCCCTGTGCAGCATGGTGGCCTCCCACACGGCGTCCGCCGCCGCAATGCACCTGAAGCGTACGCAGCGGAAGTGTCCGCGCGGACGTAGGGAGCATCAGAAGCATGTCGATTTCGTTGCGAACCAGGGGTGGGCAGAGCGCGCCAGCGGCTCGGCGCGCCGGACTCAGTCGATGAGCGCGGCGATCGCCTGGTCAACGATGGCGTCGGCCTTTGCGCGCAACTCATCATCGGTAGCGTCCTGGATGGGATGCGGGACGAAGACCCGCCGCACATCCACCAGTCCGAGCGCGCGCGCCTGCGTCTCCGCCGCTTCCACGAACTGCGAGGAGGCGATGAATACGGAGGGCCGCTTATGAATCTCGAACCAGACGGTGTCGTGCACACTGCACGTTGTGCAGGAGCCTCAATCGGCGAGCGCTTCGATGACGAAGCCGCACTCCTCCGCAATCGTCCGGCGAAGCGCATCGGGCGCCGGCTTCGTGAACGTCGGCTTCTTGTAGCGCTTGATCGCCACGCCGGGCAGCCGTTCGGCGAGCCGTCTCTGCAGTTGGTCGAGCAGCACGTCGCCGCGCGGCTTGTTGATGTCGAGCAGCGCGACCGTGCCGATGATCGATTCCGGCCGCACCGCGAGCGTGCGCTGAATCGGCGTACGCTCGTCGGTCGGGTCGATGATCATCGTGCTCATGGCGCCTCCTCTATCTTGCGGCTGACGACGACGGAGCCGAGTGTGCCGCTCACCCAGCCGCCGAATGCGGTGCTGAACTTGCCCGCCTCGCTGCCCGCGACGACGATGTTAATGTACTTCGGATCGCGGAACTTGGGTATCGGCTTCGCGAGCTGCTCTTCGCTCGGGCCGGCCGGCCCGTACCAGCGCGGCAACATCCCCTCGCCCGTCTCCTCGTCCGCCATCAGCTCACGCAACGGCCGCGCCGTCACCTCCTGAATGCGGGCGCGGATCTGGTCCTTCGACCAGCCCTCGCGGGCGATCGTGTCCGCGTGTTCGGGGCAGACGACCAGCAGCACATCGCCCTGCATGTGGCTCTTCGGGTGCCAGAAACTCTCGAGGCCGAGCCCGAGGCTGCCGGCGAGCCCGCGCGCCGTGCGCGATGCCTGGTCGGCGATCTGATGCGGACCTTCGAGGGCCAGCACGGTCACCACGCTCTCGCCGGCGGAAAAGCCGCGCTCGACGTGCAGCGGCTCCCACTTACTGCGCTCCTCCCACTCGGCGAAGCACATGGTGAATCGCCCGGGCCAGCCCAGCGTCGGACGCTCGGTGCCGCCCGGCCGCGAGCCGCCGACGTTGCGCAGCACGAGCTTCAGCGCGCGGCCGATCGTGGCGTTGGCGCGGTTGCCCTGCCCCAGCGCGTTTAGCCCCATGTTCATGCCGATGCGCTGGCGGACCGGCCCGTTGACGACGACCACAGGCGTGGCTCCCCACGTCGTCGCCATCACGCCGTGGATGTTGAACTCGTCCGTGCAGACGGCTTCAAGCGCCGCGATGACGACGGGCAGGTACTCCGGCTTGCAGCCCGCCATGACGGCGTTCGCGGCGATCTTCTCGACTGTCGCCGGCGCCATATTGGGCGGGACGACGGCAATCACTTCCTGCGCACCGCGCCGTGTGCCGGCGAGCATGCGGATCACGCGCTCCGGCGTCGGCGGCACGACGGGCAGCCCGTCCGTGAGTCCCTGGTCGAACATGAACTCAAACGCATCGTCGTGCTCGGCAATCTCGATGCGGCGCGCCCGCAGCGGGCTGCCCGACGCCTCTGCGGCGAGCCGGTCGGCGTGGGCGGGCTCGACGGATTTCGAGCCGCAGCCCGGCCGCATCTCCGGATAGGCGCTCCAGTCGATTACCGGCGCCGGCAGGCCGGACGCTTTCGCCATCTCCGACATGAGGTCCTGCCAGTCCTTCTTCGCGAACCCGACGAACCGCCGCAGCTCCCTGCCGCGCGCGTCAGCGAGGATGATCGTCGGCACCGTATCCAGGTCAAACGCGTGCGAGACATGGAGCAAGGAGTCGTCGAGCATCGGCGCCGTCAGACGGTAGCTCGAGACGAGCGCCGCGTTGCCGGCGGCGTCCTGGCCGACTGCGCGCACGTCGATAGCAGCGCCGAACGCCGCGTGCGTCGCCTCGATCAGCGGCATCGAGAGCAGGCAGGTGGGGCAGTCTTCCTTCACGAAGCAGAGCAGGCCGATGCGGTCGCTCGGAAACGCGTGCGTCGCGCCCGACGCGTCGGCGAGCGTGAATTCGGGCAATGGCTGTTCCATGCGCGCTTCTCCTGTGCGCACAAGCTATCACCCACGGGCGGATGCCGCGCGGCCCCACCGCCCGACGATCACCCGCGACGTTTCCCCATGCGCTCGTGTCAGTCGACGAGCGTTGACACGCGCACCTACTTCTGCGCGTTACGGAAGGGATACGAATTCGACGCCGTTGATATGATACGTATATGTCTCCGGCCGGTATCCTCTGGGTCTCGGACGACGCCGTTGCGAGGAGACCCGTGGTCACACAGCCCCAGCGCGGCACTCGCAGCGTCGTCGACTCCGTCTTCGTCGGTACGAGCGAGATGGCCCAGTTGATGAAGACCATCGACTGGGCGCAGACGCCGCTCGGCGCCGTCGAAGACTGGCCGAACAGCCTGCGCACGGCGCTCGGCATCCTGCTCGCCTCCGGGTACCCGATGTACATCGCCTGGGGCCCGGAGTACGTGTAGCTCTACAACGATGCCTACCGGCCGATCCTGGGCAGCACGAAGCATCCCGCCGCGATGGCCAGTACGACGCGGGCGACGTTCCCCGAAGTTTGGGAGACGATCGGGCCGATGTTCGACCGCGTCATGGAGACTCGTGAAGCGACGTCGGTCACGGACATGCTGCTGCCGCTGGACCGCAATGGCTTCGTCGAAGAGTGCTACTTCACCTTCTCCTATAGTGCGCTTCCGGACGACGCCGGTGGCAGTGGTGGCGTCTTCGTCACGGTGATCGAAACTACCGAGCGCGTGCTGGGCGAACGCCGGATGAAACTCCTGCGAAGACTGGGAGAATGCGGGACCGCGACCCGTACGACGGCAGCCGCTCTCGAGGCTGTCGCCGAGTGTCTCCAGGAAGCGACGGCGGACTTGCCGTTCACGTGCCTCTATCTCCCGGATGAGCAGGGTGTGATCACGCTGATGAGCGAGACCGGCGCGACCACGAGGTCGCCGCACCTGCCGCGCTCCCTCGCGATTCCGCCGCTGTCCGACGAGCATCAGTCGCCGATCGCCGCCGCCGCACGCGGCAACGCGCCTTTGGTGATCGAGAGCGACAGCGGATTCGCGGTGGACCCGGCGAGCGGGCAGGCTGTCGATACGGCGGTCATCCTGCCGTTGAAGGGCGCGGGGACCGAGGCGCATGCCGGCGTGTTTGTCGCGGGGCAATGCCCGCGGCTGATCGCCAGCGAGGAGTATCGCGGCTTCCTCGACCTCGTCGCGGCGCACATCGCATCGGCGCTCGCCAACGGCGCCGCGTACGAGGCGGAGCGAAGGCGAGCAGAGGCGCTGGCGGAAATCGACCGCGCGAAGACGATGTTCTTCGGCAACGTCAGTCACGAGTTCCGGACGCCGTTGACGCTCATGCTTGGCCCGCTCAGCGAGGTATTGGAATCCGACACGTCCTCAATGCCGATCAGCGGCAAGAGATGGAGATGGCATATCGCAATGGCCTGCGGCTGCTCCGCCTGGTGAACACCTTGCTCGACTTCTCTCGCATCGAGGCGGGACGCGCGGAAGCGGTGTTCGAGCCGGTGGAACTCGGCCGGTACACGGCTGAGCTCGCCAGCATGTTCCGCTCCGCGATGGAGCGCGCCGGCATCGCCTACGAGATCGACTGCCCGGCGCTGACGGAAGAGGTGTACGTCGACCGCGACATGTGGGAGAAGATCGTCATGAACCTTCTCTCGAACGCCTTCAAGTTCACCCTCAGCGGCGGCGTGCGCATTTCCGTAGCGGCCGCCGATGGCGCCGCCGTCCTGCGCGTCGAAGACAGCGGCGTCGGCATCGCGCCGGACGAGCTGCCGCACGTCTTCGAGCGGTTCCACCGCGTGCGAGGCGGCGGCGCGCGCACGGAGGAAGGGACGGGCATTGGCCTCGCGCTCGTCAGCGAGCTGGTCAAGCTCCATGGTGGCCAGATCGGCGTGGAAAGCACACCGGGAGAGGGGACCACCTTCTCGGTGTCGCTGCCGCTCGGATCCGCGCATCTCCAGCCCGAGCGGACCGGCGGCGCGCGGCATCTGCAGTCCACGGCGCTGGGCGCGCGGCCGTTCGTCGAAGAGGCGCTCCGCTGGCTTCCCGCGACGCCCGATGTGACGGACGCGCCTGCTGTCGCGTCCAGCGGCGCAGGCACGCGGGACGTGCCCGGCATCGACACTTCGGGCGCGCGTATCCTGCTCGCCGACGACAACGCCGACATGCGCGATTACATCGGCCGCATCCTCGGCGACCGCTGGCGGGTGACTGCCGCCGCCGACGGCGCCGCGGCACTGCGCGACGCGATCGCCGATCCGCCGGACCTGATCCTCACCGATCTGATGATGCCCGGCGCTGATGGCCTGGAGTTGCTGCGCAGCCTGCGGCGCGAGCGCCGCACCCAGACGCTGCCGGTCATCCTGCTCTCCGCGCACGCCGACGAGGCGATGCGGGTGGAGGGATTCGCGTCCGGCGCTGACGACTACATCGTCAAGCCGTTCTCGGCGCGCGAGCTAGTCTCCCGCGTCGACGCCCACCTGGTGGCGGCGCAATCGCGGACAGAAGTCGCGAACCGCTGGCGAGCGCTCGCCGAAGCGATGCCGGCGATGATCACACAGACGGCTGCCGACGGCGCTAGCCTTTATTTCAGCACGAAGTGGACCGAATACGCCGGCCTCACCGAAGAAGAGCTGATCGCCGACTGGCTGCGCGTCATGCACCCGGAGGACCTCGCGGGCGTGCTCGCCTCGACCGCTGCCGGCCATCGAGACGGCATCACGGTCCAGGAGCAATGGCGCGCGCGGCGGCGCGACGGCGTCTATCGCTGGCACCTGAGCGTGACGACGCCGATCAGAGGCGACGACGGCCGGATTCTTAGCTGGGTCGGCACGGCCATCGACATCGACGACATCAAGCGATCGGAAGAGGAGCTCCGGCGGAGTGAGGCGCGCTACCGCGCGTTAGCCACGGCCGTGCCGGCGCTGATCGTGACGACGGACGCGCGCGGCGAGATCGAAGAAATCAGCGAGAGCTACGCGGCGTACACCGGGCTTACGCGCGAGCAGGCGCGCGACTGGGAGACGCACCAGGTGATCCATCCGGACGATCTGGCGCAGTCTCTGGAGGTCTGGGCCGGTACGCTTGCCGGCGCCGAGCCGATGCAGAATGAGATGCGCCTGCGCGCCCGCGACGGGACGTATCGCTGGCACCTTGTGCAGGCCGTGCCCGTGCGGGACGAAGCGGGCTCGCTGATCCGGTGGGTGACGATCAGCATCGACATCGACGACCGCAAACGCGCGGAATCGCACGCGCGCTACCTCGCCGAGACGACAGCCAGACTCGTCTCGCCGCTCGACTCGGGAGAGATGTTGTCCGAGATCGCGCGGCTGGCCGTCCCGGCGCTCGCCGACATTTGCAGCATCGGCCTCTTCGACGAGACGACGGAGACCGTTCGGGTGGAGACGGCGGGCGCTGATGAGCGCGAAGCGCCGCAAGTGCGGACGATTCACCTGCGGCAGTGGCGCGCGGCGCCGGAGAGCGACGACACCGTGAGCGATGTGATCGCCCGGGGCGACGCGGTGTTCGTTCCAGAGTTCTCCGCGTCCTGGATCGCCGCCTGCGCGCCCGATGAGGCCCAGAGGCAGGCAGGCGTGGCTGTGGGCGCCCGCTCGTTGATCTGCGTCCCGCTCCTCAGCCGCGGGCAGTCGGTCGGCATGGCGACCTTTGCGACGACCCGCTCCGGCCGTCCGTACTCGGCGCAGGATCTGACGCTCGTGCGCGAGGTGGCGGCGCGCCTGAGCATCGCGATCGAGAACGTCCGGCTCTTCGACGATTTGAAACAAACAGCGGAGGATCTCCAGCTCGCGAATACGGCGAAGGATGAATTCTTGAGTCTTGTTTCACATGAGCTGCGGACGCCGATCACCGTCATCCTCGGCAACTCGCAGGTGCTGTCGAAGCGTCGCGGCGAGATCGACGAGCTGGCGCAGCATGACGCACTCCACGACATCAGCACCGAGGCGGAGCGGCTGAACCGGATCATCGAAAATCTCCTGGTGCTCGCCCGCATGGGGCGCGAGCCCGCCCAGATCGAATCGGTCGCAGTCGACCATATCGTCGCCGGCCTTGTCGCCACGCATCGCAAGCAACACCCGCATCGAACGACCAATGTCCAGAACAAGTCGCAACACGTGATCGCCGATGCCAGTGACTTTTGCGTCGAGCAGGTCGTGCGGAACCTGCTGAGCAATGCCGAGAAATACAGCCCGAACGAAGCGCCAATCGACGTCACTCTCGAGAGCACTGCGGACGAGGTCACGGTTTCGATCTCCGACCGCGGCGCGGGCATCGACGCCGCGGAGATGCCGCGGATATTTGATCCGTTCTATCGCTCACCAAAGACGCGCGCGGTTTCGGGCGTCGGCATCGGGCTCACGGTGTGCCAACGGCTGATCGATTCGCATTCGGGCCGGATCTGGACGGAGCAGCGAGAGGGTGGAGGGACGACGATGGTCTTCACGCTCCCGGCCGCCCGCGACCTCGCGGAGGTCTAATCCGCGCGCAAAACGACGCGGCGTGGCCGCACGTTCTTGACAAGCGGGCCCCACGTGACCTCTGCCAGCGCACCCTTAAGCTCGTGAGGGCGTGGCCAGCCAGCTGGCCGTGCGGCCGCCTCGTTCGAAGCTGAATTGTCGAGATCTCGCCCGCAACGTCTGCTGATCCTGGCATGGGCAAAGGGTTCGTTGTGCTCGATTTTGAGTGTGCGCTGTCACACACAGTCTCATTCACGCCTAATCCCATCGGGCGATACCGCCTTCGTGCACGATTGCGAAGACTTATATCGAACCCAAGGAGTACGAGTGATCCGACGCGCCGCCCTCGCCCTGTCCGTCGTTTCGTTGCTGGCAGCATTTGCCGGCGCGCAGAGCGCGCTTGGTGCCGGCCCGGTGGACGCACCCACGAGCACCGCAGCGACAACGCAGGCCGTCATCCCTCCCGTCGCGAACAGCGCCGCGCCTGCGGACGCGCTCGCGGCGACCTCGATCGTTCCGGCACCACGAAACGATCCGGTCGCGACTGCTACCCCCGCAGCGGTGTCACAACCAGCCGCCGCTCCGATCGCGAACAGTGCCGCACCGGTGACCGCAGCGGCGCAACCGACCGCCGTCCCGACCGCGGACACCGCCGCACCGGTGACCGCCGCTGCGCGCCCAGCCGCCGCGCCGATCGCAGACAGCGCCGCATCGGTAACTGCTGCTGCGCGACCAGCGGCAGCGCCGATCGTCAACAGTGCCGCACCGGTGACCGCCGCGGCACAACCAGCCACCGCTCCGGTCGCAGACAGCTCTGCGCCAGCAGTCGCTACCGCGCAGCCGGTCGCCGCGCCGATCGCAAACGCTGCCGCACCAGTGACCGCCGCTGTACAACCGGCCGCCGCTCCGATCGCAAACACTACCGCACCAGTGCTCTCCGACACGCAGCCGATCGTCGCTCCGATAACGGCTGCGGCCGTGCCAGTGACCGCCGGCGCGCAGCCAGTCGTCGCTCCGGTCGCTAGCAGCGTCGCACCAGAAGTCGCCGCCGCGCAGCCGGTGATCGCTCCGATCGCGGACAGGGCCGCACCAGTAGTCGCCGCCGCGCGGCCGGTCGCCGCGCCGGTCAACGACAGCGCGGCTCCGGTAATCGCGTCCGCGCGGCCGGTCGTCGCGCCGATCAGCGACACCGTTGCTGTGGTAGCTCCCGCCGTGCAGCCGACCGCGGACAGTGCGGCACCAGCGGTCGCCGCCGCGCAGCCCGTCGTTGCTCCGATCGCCGACAGTGCCGGTCCAGGAGTCGCCGCCGCGCAGCCGGTCGTCGCTCCGATCGCGGACAGCGCCGCGCCCGTGACCGCCGCTGCACAGCAGGTCGTTGCTCCGATCGCGGACAGTGCCGCACCAGTCGTCGCCGCTCCGATCAACGACAGCGCGGCTCCGGTAGTCGCGTCCGCGCGGCCGGTCGTCGGGCCGATCAGCGACACCGTTGCTGTGGTAGCTCCCGCCGCGCAGCCGATCGCGGACAGTGCGGCACCAGTGGTCGCCGCCGCGCAGCCGGTAGTCGTTCCCATCGCCGCCGCGCAGCCCGTCGTTGCTCCGGTCGCGGACAGCGCCGCGCCAGTAGGCGCTGCCGCACAACGTGTCGTCGCTCCGATAGCCGACAGCATGGCGCCAGCAGTCGCGGCCGCGCAGCCCGTCGTTGCTCTAATCGCGGGCATCGCCGCGCCGGTAGTCGCCGCAGTGCAGCCGGTGATCGCTCCGATAGCCGACAGCGTGGCGCCAGCAGTCGCGGCCGCACGGCCGCTCGTTGCTCCGGTATCGCCGGCGCTGCTCGGCGGCGCGCCAGTCTTGAAGCCGATCAGCATCGACCTGAAGCCACCCGGCCCGGTGGCGATCGTCGCGCCCCCATCGGTACCCGTCACGTTCATCGCACCCTCCTCAGGCGCCGTCATCCTCCTGCCGGCCACGGACAGCACGCCCGCAGAAGTCATCGCGGTGCCGCCGGCCGCCGCGGTTGTCCTGACGCTGCCAGCCGGCCCACAGACCATCGCGACCCTTACTCCATCGGGTGCCGCGATCGTCACGCTGCCGTCGGCGGTTGGCGTCACCGTCACCAGCCCTAGCGCGCGCCCGATCGCGCTGCCAGCGTCCGCGCCCGTGGTTGCCGTGCCAGTGCAGGCGCCCGGACGCCCCGCGCCGCCAACAACCATCCTCGCGGCGCCAGATGGCGACGCGGCCTCATACGACCAACAGCCGGTGACCATGCAGGCGCCGGCGCCATACGAAGTCTTCTCACCGATCGCCGACGCCGCAACCGCGTTCGGGCGGCAAGCGGCGCTCCCGCTTGCCGCTCTGGCTGCGGTCTTGTGGGCGCTGAGCGGCTCGATCGCCGGAGGCTCGTCGGCCGGGGCAAGCGCGGCTCCGGGCGTGCCCACGGCCCCTAACAAGGACTCACAGACGGCGGGGAAGAGTGGGAGTGGCGGCTCATGGGAGGCCTACCTGAGCAGGATCACCCCACTCGCCCGCGTCCTGGGTTACATCGGAAGATTGTGGTCGGCCAACCGCTTCTTCTCGATGGAATTCGCACCGAACCTGCCTCCCCCGAAGTAAGGGAGGCGCGCGCTTTCATCCCCGCGTGGCTGCGGTGGATCGCAGCTGCCCATCGGCATTTGTGTGCGATCAGGACGGCCCCGACTTCCGGTCCGTACTGCGCGGGGCATCGGGATCAGTATCAGTTTCACACCCCTGGCACAGCGCGACTGTGCCCAATAAGGAGGACTCTTGCGAACGAAGCATTTCTTGCTCCGGCTGGCGATACCGCTGGCGGGAGGCATGCTCAGCGCAGCCGCGGCCTTTGGCCTACCGGCGATGGCCAGCGCAGATTCGCCTGCCCAGTCGGGTGACTCAGGCGAGACGACGTCGACGGCGAACTCCGGCAATTCCGGCGACGCCAACGGCACGGCCAGCGGAACAGCAACGACCGGTGATACCGGAAACTCGAACGCGACGGCGAAGGGCAACGCCGGCAACACCGGCAACGCCACGTCGAGCCCGAACTCGCTCTCGTCGGCCACCTCGGGGTCGGGCGGCGATTCTGGCCACACGGGCTCTGCCTCGGCTGACCCGTCCGTTTCATCCGGTTCGACCAATACCGGGACCACGGGCACCAGCGGCGATGTCGCGTCCGCTTCCGGCGGCAGCAACAGCGACAACAACAGCGGCGGCAGCGGCGCTACTTCAGCACGCAGCGGCAGCTCGGGAAACAGCGGCGACTCCGGCAACTCCGGTAGCGCTACGTCGAACCCCAACGTCACCTCCGGCGACTCCGGTCGCGGCGGCGACTCCGGGAACGCGAGCGCGCACTCCAGCAGCACTGGCTCTGCACGCTCGGGCGATTCCACCTCCAACCCGGTCGCCATATCGGGCGATAGCGGCAGCTCGGGCAATGCCACGAGCAATCCTGAGGCGAACGCCTCAACCGGCGACACCTCTGCGTCATCGAAGGCGCACGGTGGTGATTCCGGCAACGTCGCAACCATCGGCGGCTCCGGCTCATCAGGCGGCAGCAACAGCGGCGACAACAACAGCAGCGCCCAATCGGGCGACAGCGGAGCCGTCGACTCGACGGCGACCTCCGGCGATTCCGGCGCAGCCAACTCGACGGCGACCGGGAAGGCCACCTCCGGCGACACCGGCGGCTCGAATGCCAACGCCACCGGCACCTCCGGTGACACCGGCGACGCTACCTCGAACCCGACCTCGGCCTCAGAGGCGATGTCCGGCTCGGGCGGCGACTCCGGCAACACCGGTGACGCAAGCTCGCACCCGGACGTGAGCTCCGGCGACACCGACACCGGCGACACCGGCGACACCGGCCAGGCTGCCGGGCTGAGCAACGGTAGCTCCGGAAGCAACTCCGGCGACTGGGGAAGCAACTCCGGCGATTCGGGAAACTCCGGCCACTCCGGCAGCTCCAACACCAGCGGCCGCAGCGGCGGCTCGGGTGACAGCGGCGACTCCGGCAACTCCGGCGACGCCACTTCGAACCCGGACGTCACCTCCGGCGACTCCGGCCGCGGCGGCGACTCCGGTAACGCGCGCTCGTCGTCCCAGACGGACGGCTATGCACGCTCGGGCGATTCCACCTCGAACCCAGTCGCCATCTCCGGCGACACGGGCGACAGCGGCAACGCAAGTTCCAGCCCGGAAGCGAACGCGCACACGGGCGACACAAGCGCCTACTCGAAGGCGCACGGCGGCGATTCAGGGAACGTCGCGACGATCGGCGGCTCTGGATCGTCGGGCAGTAGCTGGGGAGGCGACAGCAACAGCGGCGACACCAATAGCAGCGCCCAATCGGGCGACAGCGGCGCAACCGACTCGACGGCGACCTCCGGCGACTCCGGCGATGCCACCGCGCGGGCGGACGGTACCGCGACCTCTGGCGACACCGGCGATTCGAACGCCAACGCCATCGGCACCTCCGGTGACACCGGCGACGCTACCTCGAACCCGACCTCGGCCTCAGAGGCGATGTCCGGCTCGGGCGGCGACTCCGGCAACACCGGTGACGCAAGCTCGCACCCGGACGTGAGCTCCGGCGACACCAACAGCGGCGACACCGGCGACACCGGCCAGGCGGCTGGGCTTCGCAACGGCAGCGGCTCCGGCAGTTCCGGCGACTGGGGCAACAACTCCGGCGATTCGGGGAACTCCGGCGACTGGGGCAACAACTCCGGTGACTCCGGCAGCTCCAACACCAGCGGCCGCAGCGGTAACTCGGGCAACAGCGGCGACTCCGGGAACTCCGGCGACGCCACCTCGAACCCGGATGTTACCTCCGGCGACTCCGGCCGCGGCGGCGATTCGGGCAACGCGCGCTCGTCGTCCCAAGCGGACGGCTACGCGCACTCTGGCGACTCCACCTCGAACCCGGTTGCCATCTCTGGCGACACGGGCGACAGCGGCAACGCAAGTTCCAGCCCGGAAGCGAACGCGCACACGGGCGACACCAGTGCCTACTCGAAGGCGCACGGCGGCGATTCAGGCAACGTCGCGACGATCGCCTTCGGCCGATGGCACCACAGCAAGAGGAGGAACTAAAACAGTAACCCACGAATGGTACGCACAGACGAGGCTCCCGCCGCGGCGGGAGCCTCACTCTTTATCAACGGACACGGCTTGTGATCGAGCGCTCCCGCCGCCAGTGACCTTGGCGCATCGAGATCCGCCGCAGATCCGTGGCGAATGCCGGGTGCCAAAGTACTCCCGGCCGCAGTGTGCCTCTTCAGAGGCTCCTCATTGCAGACCCGACAGCCTCACCCGGTCACTCCACCGCAAGGGTGCCGACCATGCCCGCCTCTTTGTGCCCAGGACTCGTGCAGTAGAAGTTGTAGGCGCCCTTCTTGTTGGCCATGAAGACGACGCTTCCCTTCTCATTGGCCATGGTGTGCACCGCGACCATCGCTGCGCCGCTCTGCCCGCCGCTGTGCTCGGCATTCATACTCCCGCCTGACATCACGTCGGCATCGAGGCCGTCGACTTGAAAGTCGTGCTCTGTCGCGTCCAGGTTTTCGAGCTTCAGTTCTATCACGGAGCCCATGCGGATGGTCAGCTTGTCCGGCACGAACCTGACGTTCTTCGCCTGAAGCGTGATGCTCTGGTCGGGCTTGACCGAGGTGGCCGTCCCTTTCATGTTCACATTCATATCGCTACCGCTGCTCCCGCACGCCGCCACCGCCGCCGTGACGGCGAGCGAGCCGATGAGCATCAATCCAACGCGCACCTGCATGTTTCCTCATTCCCTCGAATCACCACGTCCTCGTTGTAGGTTAACGGATCGGGCCACCCATGGGAGATGACGAGAGTCCGGGCCGGGAGATCACGCCTGCGCGTCAGGCTACATCGGCCGTACATACCCCTGCACGCGTATGCTTGTCCGATGACGGGCATCGTTGGGTATGTGAGAAGGCCGAGGCCGCTTGCATGAGCCTGCTCCCCCACCGGGTTGGTTCCGGAACCACGTTCGAGCTCGCGAGCTACCGCCTCCACGCCCTCGCCGATCGGCCGCGAATGAGCGACCACTCTCAGGCCAACGACACAGGCTCGACTGCGGTGGCGCGCAAGGGACGGATCTGCTAGCCTAGCTGCTCGTCAACACTTGGCCGCGGCTGACGGCAGCCCACGCGCGTGGGAGGTCGGCGGCGTGGATTTTGAAAGGAGCATCGTCGATGGATGTGAAGACGCTGTTGCGGGAACAGATGCAAAGCCTGCACGGGACGCTGGAGGCGGCGATCGGCGATTGCACCGCGGACCATATCACGAAGAAGCACCCTGGTTCGACCATCAACTCGATTGGCGCGATCTACGCGCACACCATCTTTGGTGAAGACGGGCTTGTGAACGGCCTCATTCGCGGAGGTAAGCCCGTTTACTCTGCCGGCGGGTGGGCGCCGAAGATCGGCGTCGAAATGCCGAAGGGTGGCTTGGAGCCCGACTGGACCGTGGCAATCGACCTCGGGCTCTTCCGCCAGTACGCGGCCGCGGTCTATCAGGCCACCGACGAATATCTCGCCTCTGCGAGCGACGCCGACCTCGCTAAGGTCGTCGACGCCGGCTTCGCTCCCGCGATGCCCGTGTCATCGTTCTTCGCGAATGTCCTCGCGTGGCACGCCGCCACCCATCAGGGCGAGGTCTCCGCATTGAAAGGCGTCCAGGGCGTCGATGGCCTTGTCTTCAGTCACTAGAAGCACGTGAACGGCCAGGGCTCGGTCGGTGTAGCTCAGTGGTAGAGCAGTCGCAGAGTCGCCGGTGGAGACCTGTTTCGCGCGCTTCCCTCCGCCGCGCTACAATTGCGGATATGAAGACCGAGAAGCAGGTGGCTATCGAACTCATCGACCGCATGCCCGAGAACATCTCCACTGAAACGATCATCACGGAGCTGCAGTTCCGTCTGACCGTCATGCGTCGTGGTGTCGACGCGGAGCGCGGCGAACAGCTGATCTCACATGATGAGGCCATGATCCGGCTGGGCAGGTGGCTGAACTCGCCTGGCACGTAGGCGCCGCAAGCGATCTTGGCTCCGCGGCAGAGTTCATCCCCCGGAACTCGCCTTCGGCCGCATCCCAATTTGTGGCACGCATCATCGCGGCAGTCCAGCGTCTTCGTGCACACTCTCAGCTTGGCCGCGTCGTGGCGGAGATCAGTGGGGCCTCGTACACCGAGCTTGTGTTCCAGAACTACCGCATCGTCTAGGGGGTGATCGAGAGTCGTGTGACGATCATCGGTGTGATGCACGCAGCGATGGACCTGGAAGATTAGATCCGCGATCGCGAGTGGGACATCACCTGAGCCGGCCACGTGCTCTGCGCTGGCTGATGGCGGACCGAGTTATCGGGCGAGCCTGTCTTTCGGTATGTTAAGACCGCCACGCGCACGGGCGTTTCGCTTCGCCGCTGTAGCTCAGTGGTAACAGCTGTTCGTAAGCCTCCACCCCATGGGTGCTGTGCTACAGACGTGACGCGGCCCTAGAATCGCAACAATTATCTGTTGTGCGTAGCTCCGCCGTAGACTCCTCGTCATACGTGGCGGTGGGATGCCGCGGCGGCCCCCGCCCTTCAGGACGTAGTAGAAGGCGTCGGCCCGGCGACGGTGGTGCGGGGACGAGGCGACGATGAAGGCATCAGAAGTTCCGCGCGCGGTGGCGGCGTGTATGGCCACGGCCTCAGCGCTTGACCTGAGGGTCGATGACGCGGTTGTTCTTCGCGACTCGGACCGGCTCGCTGTGCGCCTGCTCCCTTGTGACGTTCTTGCTCGGGTGGCGCATGTCGCGCATCGGGTAAGCGCCGAGTTCGAAGTTGAGGTCGCTCGTCGGCACGCCGTAACCGATAGCCCGGTGGCTGAGCTTGAGCCTCGGGTGGAGCCGCGCGTCTACGTGCGTGACGGCTTCGCGGTCACGCTCTGGAGCTACTACGAGCCTGTGCCGCCCGGCGACGTCGCGCCATTCGAGTATGCCCAGGCGCTCGAGGGGCTGCACGCCGGCCTGCGGCAGATCGAGTTGACTGCGCCGCACTTCACGGATCGCGTCGCGGACGCGCAGCGGCTGGTTGGCACCCGCGCCCACACTCCGGAGCTTGCTGACGCGGATCGGGAGCTTCTCAGCAACACGTTGCGAAGCCTGACGCGCGCGATCGTCGACCGCGGCGCCGACGAGCAGCTACTGCACGGCGAGCCGCATCCGGGCAACTTGCTCAGGACGAAGAAGGGGCTGCTGTTTATAGACCTCGAGACGTGTTGCCGCGGACCCGTCGAGTTCGACATCGCCCATGCGCCCGAAGAAGTCAGCAAGCACTATCCGGCAGCAAATCAGGATCTGCTGCGCGAGTGCCGGATCCTCATGCTTGCGATGATCGCAGCGTGGCGCTGGGATCGGGACGACCAATTCCCGAACGGGCGCCAACTGGGCACAGAGTGGCTCAGCCAGCTCCGAACAGCGCTCGATCACTACGATGCGGGCCGCTAAGACGGCGCAGATAGACCCGCGACGCCAGGATGCGTCGTCAGGCCTCCGCACCTGCACCTCGCGGCGTCGGTGTCGGAACCGATGGGGCCGGGTGGACTCTCGATCGACGCATCCCCGAGAGCTATCTGGTGTTCGAGGATCGCGGCGAGCACGCCCTCAAGGTCATCGCAGATCCTGTGCGTGTGTTCGCCGTCCAGCTGGAATCGGCATGAACCCGCTTTGATCCCATCGCGACGCCGTTCTCGGTATACTACGCTAGCGCCCGACACGGGCGCTTCGCTTCGCCGGTGTAGCTCAGTGGTAGAGCAGCTGTTTCGTAAACAGCAGGTCAAGGGTTCGAATCCCCTCGCCGGCTCCATTTCTCCCTGGCCATTCCCCGAATCGGGTGCGGAGCTCGCTCACGCTCCTCCGGGTCATAGAGCCGGGGCATTCCATCGTTCATCCTCATTCATCTATCATCGCTCCGCCGAGGCCGACTCCCCGCGAATCCTCCGCCGTAGGCTGCGTACTACAATAGCTGTTGTGCAACCGCCTCTCGCCGCTCCGGTTCGCGCGCGCGAAAGCTATCTCGGCGAGCACACCCGCTCCGGGGTGGCGCCGCGTCGCCGGGTGCCGCCGCTGGCGACCGTCATCGTGCTGGCGGTCGTGCTGCGCCTGGCGCTGACGCCGCTCTACGCGCACCTGCCCGGCAACTCCACCGACGAGATGTTCTGGAAGCTCTGGATGCAGGGCATCCACGAACATGGCGTGCTGAACGTCTTCCGCACGACGGGGACCGACTACGTCGGCTACCACTGGGTGCTCTGGCTGCTATCGATCATCTACGCCTGGATCGGCGGGCCGTACACCGCTAGTACGCCATCGCTGCACATCCTCGTGAAGATGCCGTCGATCGTCTTCGATGTCGCGCTGATCGCCGCCGTCTACCACGTGACACGGACCGTTGCCTCGGCGCCGGCCTCTAGCGAGCGGCTGCCCCAGCATCTGATGCAGGCGGCCACGCGGGCCGGGATCACGGACGCGCTTCCCGACGCATCGCGCGGGGCACCTGAGTGGCTGGCGCTCGGCGCGGCGGCGATCATCGCGCTGCAGCCGGCGGTCGTGTACGACAGCGCGGTCTGGGCGCAGACGGACGCCGCCATCGCCGCCGCGATGTTGCTCGCGATCGTGCTCGTTGCGGGCGGCAGGACGGCGACGGGTTGGGCGGTCTGGTCGCTGGGATTCTTGGTGAAACCGCACCCGATCATCATCGCGCCGCTGTTGCTCGTGCTGACGCTCCGCCATGGCCGACGGGGCATGCTGCGCTCGTCCGCGGCGGCTTGCGGGGTCTTCGTCGTCGTCCTCGGGCCGTGGGTCGTGCATGGTGACGCTGGCCGCATCTTCGACGTGTACCGCGCGCTGTTCGACGCCGACTACGAGCGGCTCTCAGCATCGGCGTGGGACATCTGGTGGTTTCGCGACGTGGCGGCGCACCCGCGGCCGGGTGCTGCAATCGTGCCAGCGCTCCCGCTGCTGACCTACCGCCTGGCCGGGCTGCTGCTGTCGGCGTCCGCCGGCGTCATCGCCACCGTCTACGTGGCGATGACGCCGCGGTTGCTGCCCGCGCTCGTCGCCGCGGCGTACGTGGCGTTCGCGTTCTACGAGCTGCCGGTCTCGACGCACGAGCGCTACTTCTATCCATTCCTCGCACTGCTGCTCCCGGTGGTGATGGTAGAGCGGCGCTGGCTGTGGTGGTACCTGCCGATGTCGGCGACGTTCGTCGCCAACCTCATCGTCGTCGCCCCGCCGGTGCAGACGTTCGCGGGCCGCTGGGTAGAATCGCCGTTCAGCCTCGCGGTGGCGGCAGTGAACCTCACGCTGTTTGCCGCCATGACGGTCTACCTGCTGATCCTCGAGGCGCGTGCGATTCCGGGGACGATGCGAGGCGCCCGGCAGGCGATGGCGCAGCGGAGGAACGCCATCCGTTCCGAAGCTGCGTAACGGATGTGCTGCAAGTGCGGCAGATTGCGCAACCATCGGCGCGCCGTCGCAGTTGCAACCGATCCTTTATCTCCAGTCGCTGATCGCGGCCGCATTCGGGAGTAAGATGGACGGGCACGCAAGGAGGCCGCCATGCACGATATTCTGCTTCCACTCAGCAAGCTCACCCGAGCCCGAAACAGCTACCGTCACCCACTGCAGGCATCGCTCGCCGCACGGCTCCCGATAGCGGGCCGCCGCGTGCCCGTGCGGCGGTACTGGCTGCGCCAGCCGCTGCCCGCGGCGCGCCGGGCCGAGCGCTACCTCGACCGCGCCTCGCGTGCCCGAAACGCCGCCACGCGGTTCGTAGGGCGTGGCGTCCCAGCCGATACCGCCACTGCAGATGGCGCCCGCGCGATCGACCGTCGCAACGTTGCGATCTTGGTCGCGGCTGCGTCCGTCGGCGCTCTGGCGATGTACTATCTCGACCGGCAGCAGGGCCGCCGCCGGCGCGCGCTGCTCGGCGATCGAGCGACGCATCTGGCGCACCGGTTCCGGCGCCTGCCCCGGGTGGTGCAGCGCGAGGGCCGGTACGCGCGCGGCAAGCTGCATGGGCTGGAGCACGACGCCGCCGAGCTCGCCGGCATGACGAAACACGCAGGTGTGCCGGATGACGAGACGCTGGTGGCGCGCGTCCGGTCGGAGGCGATTCGCCACACCGATCTCCACGCAGGCCAGATCAACGTCGATGCGTACGAGGGCTGCGTGACGCTTCGCGGGCAGCTTGCTGATGAAGAGGAGATTGAGCGCCTGCTGGACGCCACGAAAAGCATCGATGGCGTCCGCGAGGTCCGCAGCTATCTTCACGTGCGCGGCACGCAGGCACCCAACAAGGCGGAGAGTTACAGCGCGGTCCCTACCAATCTGCACGCACGCTAGCGACCAGACGCCACTGCTGACGCCCCGCCGCCCCGCAGGGGGAGGTGCCGAGCGCCGTCGCTTGCCATCGGCAATCTGCCGATGGCCTTGCCACGTAACAGATGTACAATGATACTGCGAAGCTGAACTCCAATTCCGCTGTTTGAGTTCAGCTTTTGCTCGCGGAACAGCCCCGACGCGCGGGGAAGTGTCGGAATTGGCAGACGAGCGTGACTTAGGATCACGTGCCGCAAGGCGTAGGAGTTCGAGTCTCCTCTTCCCCACCAGCCAGCAACCGCAGCGGCGAGGTCCAGGCGGCGCCGCAGATCGACGATTCGGACGCGGGGCGTTGCGGGCGTCAAAGAGAAAACGGCCGGGGCCTAGCGGGTGCCCGGCCATCCGTATACGCAAGCAGTATGCTTGTGTACGCGAGGGAGGTGACATTGGGCACGCTGCTCCAGGTCAAGGATCTGAAGACGCAATTCTTCACGGAGGAAGGCATTGTCCATGCGGTGGACGGCGTTTCCTACGATGTCGAAGAGGGCGAAACGCTCGGGCTCGTCGGCGAGTCCGGCTGCGGCAAAAGCGTCAGCGCGCTGTCGATCCTGCGGCTGATCCCAAACCCGCCTGGCAAGATCGTCGGCGGTGAGATCCTCTTCGAAGGCGAAGATCTGCTGAAGATGGAGGAGGAGGAGATCCGCCACATCCGCGGCAACCGCATCGCCATGGTTTTCCAGGAGCCGATGACCTCGCTGAATCCGGTGCTGACGATCGGCCGCCAGCTCACCGAGGCGCTGGAGCTGCACCTGAAGATGGACCGTAGCGCCGCCAACAAGCGCGCGGCCGAGCTGCTCGAGATGGTCGGCATCCCGTCCGCCGGCAGCCGCCTCAACGACTATCCGCACCAGTACTCCGGCGGCATGCGCCAGCGCGTGATGATCGCCATGGCGCTCTCCTGCAACCCAAAGCTCCTGCTCGCAGACGAGCCGACGACCGCCCTCGATGTGACCATCCAGGCGCAGATCCTCGAGATCATGGCGCGCCTCAGCCGCGAGTTGGGCACGGCCGTCGTCATCATCACGCACAACCTGGGGGTGGTGGCGCGCTACGCCGACCGCGTGAACGTGATGTATGCGGGCAAGGTGGTCGAGACGGCGAACGCCAAGGAGCTGTACGCAAATCCTCGGCACCCATACACGATCGGACTGCTGAAGTCGGTGCCGCGCCTGGACCAGGGACGCAAGGACCGGCTGGTCCCGATCGAAGGCGTGCCGCCAGACCTCGTGCACCCACCGGCTGGCTGCTCATTCGCGCCGCGCTGCGCGTACAAGATCGACAAATGCGTGGTCGACGAGCCGCCGCTAATGACGGCGGGCGACCACCACCAGTCGGCCTGCTGGGTGATGCCGACCGTCGAAACGAAGGTCGTCGCGGCCGCGGCGCTGGCCCAGGAAGAGGCGGTGAACTGATGACCACGGATGTGAAGGATACGGGCAGCGTCCAGACGGCGTCCGACCTGCTGGTCAACGTCCAGGGCTTGAAGATGTACTTCCCGGTGTCCGCCGGCCTGATCTTCCAGCGGAAGATCGCCGACGTGAAGGCCGTCGATGGCATCGATATGGAGATCAAGAAAGGTGAGACGCTGGGTCTCGTCGGTGAGTCCGGTTGCGGCAAGTCGACGACCGGCCGCGCGATCCTCCAGCTCTACAAGCCGACCGCGGGCAGCGTGAACTTTGGTGGCACGGAGCTGACGAAACTCGGGTCCGGCGATATGCGCCGGATGCGCCGCAAGATGCAGATGATCTTCCAAGACCCGTACGCGTCGCTGAACCCGCGCATGTCCGTCGGCGCAATCATCGGCGAGCCGCTGCAGATCCATGGGCTGGCGAAAGGTGGCCGCGCCCGCAAGGAGCGGATCCAGGACCTCATGCGCGTCGTCGGGCTGAACCCCTACTACGCAAACCGCTACCCGCACGAGTTCTCCGGCGGCCAGCGCCAGCGCATCGGTATCGCCCGCGCGCTCGCGGTGGAGCCAGACTTCATCGTCGCCGATGAGCCGGTCTCGGCGCTCGACGTCTCGATCCAGGCCCAGATCATCAACCTCATGGAGGACCTGCAGCAGCAGTTCGGCCTCACGTATCTCTTCATCGCGCACGACCTCTCGGTCGTCCGGCACATCAGCGACCGTGTGGGCGTGATGTACCTCGGAAAGATGATGGAGCTGGCGGACCGCAACGAGCTGTACGAGAACCCGCTGCATCCATACACGAAGGCACTGCTATCGGCCGTGCCGGTGCCCGACCCGGCGGTGGAGCGGCAGCGCGAGCGCATCATCCTGACCGGCGACGTGCCGAGTCCGCTGCGCCCACCCCCTGGCTGCGTCTTCAACACCCGCTGCCCGATCGCCATCGATGAGTGCCGGCAGGTGATCCCGGAGTGGCGCGACGTCGGCGGCGGACACATGGTGGCCTGCCACCGCGTCTAGGCGAAACGCACACTCTCGGAGCATGGACGAGCCTCCAAGGCGCGGCCCCTCTGCTGCGCGGCTCTCGTGCGGCCGCATGCTGTTGCCTCCGAGCCCGCGACTGTACAACTCGGGTGCCTGTGCGTAACTAAGGAGAGAAGCGATGGCGAAGGTCAATACCGTCTCCGGCCCCGTCGACACGGCGGACCTCGGGTTCACCCTCATGCACGAACATGTCTTTGTGCTGACCGAGGGCCTTTACGCGATGTTCCCGCACCTCTGGGATGCCGAGGCGCGCGTGGCGCAGGCAACCGCTTCGCTGAAGGAGGCGAAGGCGCACGGCGTCGCGACCATTGTTGACCTCACCGTGCTCGGTCTCGGCCGCGACGTCTCGCGCGTGCGTGAGATCGCGCGTGCGGCCGGCATGCAGGTCATCGTCGCGACCGGACTCTACACCTACGACGAGCTTCCGCACTACTTCCGGTCGCGCAGCGTCGAGCACTTGGCCGATGCCTTCGTGCACGATGTGGAGGATGGCATCCAGGGCACCGAGATCAAGGCGGGCATCCTCAAGTGCGCGACGGACGAGAAGGGACTCACTTCGGGTGTGGAGAAGGTGCTGCGGGCCGCCGCCCAGGCTCATCGGCGCACCGGCATCCCCATCTCGACGCATACCCACGCGGGGACGAAGCGCGGCCTCGACCAGCAGCGCATCTTCCGCGAGGAGGGGGTGGACCTCGGCCGCGTGGTCATCGGCCACAGTGGCGACAGCGAAGACATCAGCTACCTCGAAGAGCTGATGGATGCCGGCTCGTACATCGGGATGGACCGCTTCGGCATCGAATCGATACTGTCGACGGACCGCCGCGTCGCCGTGATCGCGAAGCTCTGCGAGCGCGGGCATGCCGACCGTATGGTGCTGGCGCATGATGCGGCGTGCTACATCGACTGGTACGAGCAAGCGCTGGTGCGGCAGGCAGCGCCAAAGTGGAACTACCTGCACATACCCGACGAAGTGGTCCCGGCGCTCCGGCAGGCGGGCGTCACTGATGAGCAGATCAAGACGATGACGGTCGACAACCCGCGGCGCATCTTCGACCAGCAGGGTGCGTACTGAGGCCAATCGCCGGTCGCCGGTCGCTGGTCGCCGGGTGAGCCTGGCTCCTCCCTCTAGCATCCAGATCACGGTCGTCGGTGAGCACCGCCTCAACTTCCTAATATCCAAGAGTGCAGCCCGGTAGCCTGTCACTCCATCCCATCTCGCCCGCCACTCCCCGCCTCCAGCCTCCAACTTCCTACCTCCAGCGGACCAACCGATCGGGTGCTTTGTGAGCCCGATCGGTCGTGGCTATAATGCGAGGCTAATTGACGGGCGCGGTCAGAATGCGCGCCACAGGAGTGTCATGCCCAAGCAGAACCGACCCCTCGTCCGCGACGGCCGCTTGATGGCGAAAAAGAAGCGGACGGACCGTAGCTACCTGCGCCCGGACGCGGCGCCCGTAGACGCCGCTGTGTCCCAGCAGGAGATCGTCGAAGACGAGATGGCGACGGGCGCGGACATTGCCGAGGCGGGCGTCGACGCCGGACAGGCAGCCGACGAAGCTTCCATAATGGCGGACGAAGACGCGCGTACAGTCGCCTATGCCCCACCCGTGCCCGCGCGCACGCCGTCTGCGAGCGCATCGGCACGCCTCCCCTCGAATCGCCTGCCGACGGCGGTGCGAGCGATGCAGCAGCAGGGCGTGCGCAAACGCCGCGAGTTCGACATTCACGCGCTGGCGATCCGCGATACGGAATACGCCTACCACGAGCTCCGGCGCATTGCCGTCCTCGCGACGATGGTCATCGTGACGCTCATCATCCTCTGGTTCGTGCTGCGGTAGCCTCACGTCGGCCCTCTCTGCACCGCGTGGAGAGGGGAGCGCAGCCGCCATACTCGATGCCGCAGTCTCCGCCCTCGAGTAACGATCGACGGAAGGACTGCACATCAGGATTGCGGCCACGGCACCGTGCGCTGCGGGTTGTCGAGGTCGCCGTTGCTGCGCTTGCCGGTCTGGACGGTGATATCGCCCTTCGCGGAGACGTCGATCTGCATCGTGTCCATCGACCGCGGCGCCGGGCCGAAGATGCGCACACCGGCCTTGGTGTAGGTCGACCCGTGGCAGTTGCAGGCGAACCAACCCTGCCGGTTGAGCGGGTCGTGCGGCGACACGAAGTCGCCTCGCCACGGCAGCGTGCAGCCGAGATGCGGGCACTTCCACCAGAGCGCGAGGAGACCGCCTCCGGCCGCAGTGTCGTCACCGGCGGCAAGGCCCTCCTCTGCTTTCAGATTCACGAGCAGGAAGTGCCCGTCGAAGTTCGCGATCGGCGCCGCGCCCGGCTTCGGGATCGCCACAGCGGGCACGGCTACGGGGCCGCCGAAGCCGGCGACCGAACGCGGGTAGAGCGTGTTGACGAACGTGGCGCCGGCAGAGAGCAGCGTGGCGCCGATCGCGGTCCAGAAGCCGAGCTTCAGCAGGCGGCGGCGGCTCAGTGGCGCTGTGAGCGCGGGTGTGCTCGAGATGACGGCGGGGGCACTGCCGGGCGGCGAAACGATGGCGGTCGGCGTCGTGGGGATCAGCGCTTCGCGCAATGGGCTCGCCTCCTCATCTACTATCTAGATAGTATTACTATCTAACGTCATGAAGCAAGCTGGCCGGTCAAGTGCGGAAGCAGGCGCCGCCAGCGAGGCTCAACGGCCGGCGTTTTGTCGGAACCCGGCAGGTGCTGATATACTGAGCGCGTTCTTGAATGAAGAGTCCGGATCTGGGGCCGCTCGGCCTCAAATTTATGTCCGGGAGGATTGAGAAATGACCACTGCCCCTACCCAAACTCCCGCTGTCTCCTTGAAGGCGCTGCTTGAAGCAGGCGTCCATTTCGGCCACCAGACGCGGCGGTGGGACCCGCGGATGAAGCCGTACATTTTCGCCGAGCGCAACAACCTCCACATCATCGACCTCCAGCAGACGGTGCCGCTGCTGCAGCAGGCGATGAGCTTCGTGCGCTCGCTGGCGTCGCGTGGCGAGACGATCCTGTTCGTCGGCACGAAGAAGCAGGCGCAAGAGTCCATCGTGACCGAATCGGAACGCTGCGGCATGCCCTGCGTCACCAATCGCTGGCTCGGCGGCACGCTGACGAATTTCCAGACGATGGAGAGCCGGATTGACCACCTGATCCGCCTCGAAGACCGGCGCGACCGCGGCGAGCTGAACCAGCTCATCAAGAAGGAAGCCGGCAAGCTCATGGAAGAGATCGAGAAGATGAACCGCTACTTCGGCGGCATCAAGTCGATGAAGCGCCTGCCGGGCGCCCTCTTTATCGTCGACCCACCGATGGAGCGCATCGCGGTTGCGGAAGCGCTCCGGATGCGTATCCCGATCGTCGCGATGTGCGATACCAACTGCAACCCGGACGAAGTGGACTTCCCGATCCCGTCGAACGACGATGCGATCCGCGCGGTAAAGCTCATCGCCAGCAAGATCGCCGATGCCGCGCTCGAAGGCCGGAACCTGCAGGGCTATGCGTCGGAGGCCGACGACACGGAGGGTCTCGACATGGAGTCGATCGCTTCGGGCACGTTCTCGGCGTCGCCGGACGACCCGGGACCACAGATGGTGCCCGCCGAGCCGGCGCCCGAAGCCTGATTCAGAGGGGACACGCAACAGATGGCATCAGCGGAAGAGGTCAAGCGCCTTCGTGAGCAGACCAACGCGGGCGTGATGGACTGCAAACGCGCGCTCGATGCCAGCGGCGGCGATTTCGACAAGGCGATCGCGTTCCTGCGAGAGCACGGCATCGCGGGCGCCGACAAGAAGTCGGGCCGGGAGACGAGCCAGGGGCTGTGCGACTCCTACATCCACGCCGGCGGCCGCATCGGCGTGCTGCTCGAGGTGAATTGCGAGACCGACTTCGTCGCGCGCACGGACACTTTCAAGCAGCTTGTCCACGATGTGGCGATGCAGATCGCGGGCATACCGACAACGCTGGCCATCACCGAAGCCGATCTGCCGAAGGACGCCGAAGGCAGCGTCGAAGAGACGGTGCTGATGAAGCAGCACTTCATCAAGGACGGCTCGCGCACGATCGAGCAGTTGGTGAAGGAGGCGATCTCCACGACCGGCGAGAACATCCGCATCCGCCGCTTCACCCGATACGAACTCGGCCAGTAGGAGCGCGACGCAGATGGCGGCAAGCGCCTACAAGCGCATCCTGCTCAAGGTTAGCGGCGAAGCCCTGATGGGCGCCGCGCCGTCCGGCATCGACCCCGAGACGGTGCACCGCATCGCGACGCAGATCAAGTCGGCGAGCGACCTGGGCATCGAGATCGCGGTCGTCGTCGGTGGCGGCAACATCTGGCGCGGGGCGCAAGCCAGCGCGACCGGCATGGACCGCGCGACCGCCGACTACGCGGGCATGCTCGCCACCGTCATCAACGGCCTCGCGCTCCAGGATGCGATCGAGCAGGTGGGCGGCGATGTGCGCACACAAACAGCAATCCCGATCCAGCAGGTCGCCGAGCCGTACATCCGTCGGCGCGCGATCCGGCATCTTGAGAAGCGCCGCGTGGTGATCTTCGCCGCCGGCACCGGCAACCCCTACATGACGACGGACACGGCGGCGGCGTTGCGCGCCGTCGAGATCGACGCCGAAGTGCTGTTGATCGCGAAGAACCACGTCGACGGCGTCTACGACGCCGACCCACGAAAGAAGCCGGACGCCCGGCGCTTCACAA
This sequence comes from Dehalococcoidia bacterium, assembly GCA_038227375.1. GTDB lineage: Bacteria > Chloroflexota > Dehalococcoidia > DSTF01 > JACRBR01 > JALYKW01. Next base: position 16,926 of record JBBRPY010000024.1, on the reverse strand, counting down.
CGCTCTCCTATATGGACGCGCTCAGCCGCCGGCTAGAGGTGATGGACAGCACCGCGCTGGCGCTCTGCATGGAGAACGACCTCCCGATCATCGTCTTCGATGTCGGGATGGCAGACGGCATCGTCAGCGCCGCCCGGGGCGACGAGATTGGTACGCGTGTCCATGCCGCGGAATCGCTGCTCGAAGCCGCCAGCGTGTAATGCTGCGGAATCACGCCGCCATGCAGCGGTGGCATCTCGTGCGCGGCGGCGCTGCGGTACCATGGGGCCAATTCAGCGGAAGAGGGGCTGCCGACGATGATCGATGACACCTTGCGAGATGCGGAACACCGCATGCAGAGCGCCGTTTCAGCCCTCGACCGCGACCTCGACACCGTCCGCACGGGGCGCGCCCGGCCCGGGTTGGTGGAGGCGCTGAAGGTGGAGTACTACGGCACGCCAACGCCCCTGAACCAGATGGCGGCGATCAACGCGCCCGAGGCCCGGCTGATCACGATTCAGCCCTGGGACAAGACGCAGCTGGGCACGATCGAGAAGGCCATTCAGAAGTCCGACCTCGGCCTGACGCCCACGAATGACGGCAACATCATCCGCCTGGTCATTCCCCAGCTCAACGAGGACCGGCGCAAGGACATGGTGAAGGTCGTACACAAGAAGGTCGAAGACGCCCGCATCGCTGTCCGGAACGTGCGGCGCGACTCGCTCGACGTGCTGCGAAAGATGCAGCACGCCAAAGAGATCACGGATGATGACGAGCGCGGCGCGCAGGCGCGGCTCCAAAAGATCACCGACAAGTACGTGGCCGAAGTCGACAAGCACGGCCAGAACAAGGAGCGCGAGCTGCTCGAGGTGTAGCCCACCAAGCAACCTGGATGCAGAAGCGGAGCCGTATCAGGGACCGCAGTGTGATGACATGAAGATTGGCAAGCGTCAGAAGGTGACCCCGGTGGCCGGCCATGCGAATGGTTCGGGGACTCGCCTCAACGGCACAGAACCGTCCGCGGCCAACGTCGGTCACCGCTCGGCCACACTCGAACATTCGGCGACGATCGACGAGCGCGCATCCGATCGGGGAGCCGGCGTTTCGCCTCCAGCCGCATCACTACCGCGCGCCCCCCGGCACGTTGCGGTGATCATGGACGGCAACGGCCGCTGGGCGAAGGAGCGCGGCCTTTCGCGGCAGGCCGGCCATCGCGCGGGCACCGAGAACATCCGCCGGATCATCGAGACCTTCGGCGAGCGTGGCGTCCGCGTGCTGACGCTCTACGCGTTCTCGACCGAGAACTGGACGCGTCCGCGCCGGGAAGTCAGCGCGCTGATGCGCCTGATCCCGCGCGTGATCAATCGCGAGATCAAGGAGCTGCACAGGAACGGCGTGCGCCTGGTCCACATCGGCAGCCTTGAGCCGCTCGAACCAAAGATCCGGGAGAAGGTGCAGGAGGCGATCGAGCTCACCAGGGCCAATACGCGCATGACCGTCGCGCTCGCGTTCAACTACGGCGGCCGCGCGGAGATCATCGACGCCGTCCGCCGCATCGTTGCGGATGGCATCGCGACCGATCGCATCGATGAGCGGCTACTCGCCTCGTACCTCTACACGGCCGAGGTAGGCGACCCTGACCTCGTGATCCGGACGGCGGGCGAGATGCGGCTCTCGAACTTCCTGCTGTGGCAGTCGGCGTACGCCGAGTTTTATGCCACACCCACCTACTGGCCAGACTTCGATGACGCGGCGATCGACGCGGCGCTCACCGCGTACGCGCGGCGACAGCGGACCTTCGGCGGCGTCGAAGCGCCGAACGGAGTAAAACCGCATTCGTGACGCCCTGCTAGCCCAGCGCGTCGCCAGCGCCATCGTCGGCATCCCGCTGATCGTCTTCCTCATCATCGTCGGCGGCCCCTGGTACGTCGCCGCGGTTGCCGCCGCGCTCGCTGTTGCCACGCTGGAGTTCCAGCACACGCGCCGCGAGTGGCTCGACCCGGTCTCGCTGCTGACAGCCGCACTCGCGGGCGGCATCGCCATCGGCGCCTACGGCGGCCGGACCGAGTGGCTGCTCTGGATCGCCGCGGCACTCGCGATCACGCCCGTCGCCGCGCTCGCATCGCCGGCGGATCCGGCGGACCGAACGCTCGATGTGCTCTGGACGCTCGGCGGCGTCACCTACGTGGGATTTCTGGGCAGCTTCATCGCGCTGCTTCGGTACATCGACTTCGACGCGCGCGCCTGGGTGTTGCTCGCGCTGATCAGCACGTTCGCCATCGACACGGGCGCGTACGCTGCCGGCCGCGTCTACGGCCGCCACGCGTTGGCGCCGCGCATCAGTCCGAACAAGACGGTCGAGGGGTTCGCCGGCGGATGGGCGGCGGGATTCGCCGCGGTGCTACTCTGCAACTACTTCTTCGACCTCGGCGTCGACCCCATACAGATCTTCGAGCTCGCGATCCTGCTGCCGCCGATCGCGACAGCGGGCGACCTCGCCGAGTCGGCGATCAAGCGCACCGCCGGAGTGAAGAACATGAGCGAGCTTATCCCCGGGCACGGAGGCGTGCTGGACCGCCTCGATTCGGTGCTGTTCACCTTCGCCGGCGTCTACCTCTTCACGCAGTGGGTGGTGACGTGAACGGCCGGTAGTGGGGTCGTCGGTCTTCGGTCGTCAGGGGTCCGCTCCGCGCCGTAGCTGGAAGCGTAGCGGAGGATCTTAGCTCCGTCCCGTCTCATGTGGCGAGTCACCCGATGCCACGGGGCTACAGCTACCGCAGGATGAGCTGATCAGCGGCGACGGCGAGAAAGATCAGCGCGAGGTAGTAGATCGACACCTTGAACACGCCCATGGCGGCGCCCGGGGCGTCGTTCCTTTGCAGCAGCCACGTCTCGCGGACGAACAGCGCGCCGAGCACGAGCGCCGAGCCGAGATAGATCCAGCCGACGGCGCCGGTGGCGTACAGCAGCAGCGAGACCGGCACGAGGATCACCGCGTACCAGAACATCTGCAGCTTTGTGGAGTGCATCGACGCGACCACGGGCAGCATCGGCACGTTGGCGCGCGCGTAGTCGTCCTTGTACTTGATGGCGAGCGCCCAGAAGTGCGGCGGCGTCCAGAAGAAGATGATCGCGAAGAGCACAAGCGCCGGCAACCCGACGTCGCCCGTCACTGCTGCCCAGCCGACGAGCGGCGGAAACGCGCCCGCGGCGCCGCCGATGACGATGTTCTGCGGCGTCGTGCGCTTCAGCCAGAGCGTGTACACAAACACGTAGAACAGCGTCGCCGAGACAGCGAGCACCCCCGCGAGAAGGTTCGAGGTCAGCGCCAGCAGCGCGAATCCGCCGGCTTCCAGCGCCAGCGCGAAGACGAGCGCGGTCGCGGGCTGCACCCGGCCCATCGGCAGCGGCCGGCCCTGCGTGCGATGCATGATCTCGTCGATGTCGCGGTCGAGGTAGCAATTGATCGCGTTCGCGCCACCGGCGGCCAGCGTGCCGCCGAGCACGGTGGCGAACATCAGCCACATCGACGGCAGGCCCTTGTCGGCGAGGATCATTGCAGGCACCGTCGTGATCAGCAGCAGCGAGATGATCCGTGGCTTCGTCAGCGACAGATACGCGCTGGCCGTCTCTCGCAGGGAGACTGCTGGGCCACGACCGACGGCGGCATCTATCGAGCCCACTGCGCCACCTCTCCGTTGCGCGCCCGCCTGCGCGCGATGTCAAATTCCGATTCGTCCGCCGGCAGATAGAACGCGAGGGCGCTGATCAGCACCAGCGTGCACCAGAGCAGCGCCGCCATCGAGAGATGCGCGACGACGACGCCAGCGGCGAGCTCGGTCCAGATGTTCGCGGCGCCGATCAGAGCCTGCGCCAGGTACGCAACCCCGGCAAACAGCGTCAGCCCGAGCAGCAGCGGCTGGCGGCGGCGCTCTTCGAACGCCAGATAGATCAGGCCGAGGAGGAGTATGCCCAGCAGGCCGGCCACCAGCCGGTGCAATACGTGCAGCCCGACCGCGCTATCGCCCCCGGGCACGAAGCTACCGTTGCAGAGAGGCCAGCCGCTGCATGCCAGCGACGCATCGGTGCCGCTGATGTATGAGCCCAGCACGAGCGTGATGAACGCGACCGCCGCCGTAAGCATCGCCATGCGGTTGAAGTTGGCCCTGGTAGCGCCGGCGAATGCCCGCAACCCCCGCGCGCGCATGATCGAGATGCTGGCGGCGACGATCATGATCGCCATGAACGCCATGGCGGTGCCGAGGTGCGCAGCGACGATGCCCGCCGGCAGGTCCTTCTTCACGGTGATGCCACCGAGCACGATCTGGGCGACCAGCACGACGCCGGCGGCGAAGGCCAGCCAGAAGACCAGCTTGTTGCGCCGCTCGGTCCGGAAGGTGAGGAAGGTGACGCCGAGGAAGAGGATGCCGACGACCGTCGCCGCGCTGCGATGCGAATACTCGATCAGTGTGTGCTTGTCGGCCGACGGGAGCAGCCGCCCGTGGCACGTCGGCCAGTCGGGGCACCCCCGTCCGGAGTCCGTGGCGCGGACGGTGCCGCCGATCACCACCAGGACGAACGTGGCGGCGATGGTGATGAGCAGCAGGCGCTGGAACCAGGTCATGTGCAGGGCGCCCGGCGGCGGCGCGGGCTGGGTCTCCTAGGTTGCGGGAGTCGAAGGTGGCGTCCAAGCAGCGTTCGTGACCGCAATCACAAGTACCACGGAGACCGGCCCCAGGCAAGCGGGCCGGTCTGCCGTCACTCCAGACCCAGCTCGTGCAGGCGGTCGTCGTCGATACCAAAGTAGTGGGCGAGTTCGTGCAAGACGGTGGTGCGGATCTCCGCGATCAGCTCTGCTTCGGAAGGGAAATCCTCCTCCAGCGGTTCTTGGTAAATGTGGATGATGTCCGGCGCGATGAGGTTGTAGCCGCCACCCCGCTCCGTGAGCGGCACGCCGCGATAGAACCCATACATCGATTCGTCGGGGGCGAGCTCGGCTTCGATCAGGTCGGCGCGACTCGGGCGTCGCTTGACGACGATGTCGACCTCGCGCAGGTGCTGCTTGAAGGGCGGCGGGACATCGCGGAGCGCGGTTCGGACGAGGCGGATGAAGCGGGCGCGTTCCAATCGCGATGGTTAGCGGGCGGCCGGCCAGAGCGTCTGGTAGCCCTCACCCGCGATCGCGTTGAGCATCTCCTCGCGCTCGCGGCGGCGAAGGTCGCTCAGGATCGCGTCGCACTCCGCCGCGGCGGCGGGATAGCCGTTGTCGACGATGCGCTGGACGATCGCGTCCCACACACCCGTCTCGACCAGGCTGTCGATGTAGCGCGGCCACCAGATGGCGCTGATCTTCGGGGGCAGCTTGAATCTTGGGCGAAGGATCTTCAAGGCCTTGAAGCGCTCCTCGGCGCTGTTCACCTTCGGTACCAGCTTCACCATCGGCGCGTCGACTTCGCTGTAGCGATTGTCGAGCAACAGGCGTTCCTGCACGGTGACGAAGCGGAACGCCACCACATCGGTGTCGCGCACCGTCTTCAGGATCGTGTCGCAGTCGAGATAGTAGAGATTGTCCATGCGGCAGTCGGCTCCAGTCACGAGGAAGTGCTCCCATTCTACCAGCCACGATCCCGAACGCCCCGGCGATCGGCCTGACTCTGAGCGCAACCGCACTACAGCCTCCGGCCCTGAACCTATAACCTGCCCGCATGCTGCTTTCTCGCGAAGAACTGTCCCTGCGTGCTCCGGGGCGCCCGACCGCGATCACGATCGGCGTCTTCGATGGCGTGCACCTCGGCCATCAGCATCTCATCGCCGAGCTGAAAGGGCGGGCGGCGGCGCGCGGTCTTGCGAGCGGCATCGTCACGCTGCATCCGGCGCCGATCCAGGTGCTGCGGCCGCAGGTGCGCATCGCTTATCTCACGAGTCTTGAGGAGCGCGTCGAGCTGCTCCGCGCGACCGGAGTCGATGCGGTGGCGCCGCTGACGTTTACGTCGGAGGTCGCGGAGCTGTCGGCGTTCGACTTCGTCGAGATGCTGCACAGCGCGCTGGACATGCGCTTCCTGCTGATGGGTCCCGACAACGCGTTCGGCCGCGGGCGCGAGGGCACGCCGGCGCGCGTCCGCGAGATCGCCGGAGAGCTCGGCTTCGAGGTGGAGGTGCTGGAACAGCCCCTCGAGGGCGCCGCCGGCCGGGTCAGCGCGACGATGGTGCGGCAGGCTCTCGTCGACGGCGATATGGCGCTCGCCGAGCGGCTGCTGGGGCGCCCGTTCTCGCTGCGCGGCCCCGTCGTCCGCGGGCACGCGCGCGGCCGCGGCATCGGCTACCCGACGGCAAACATGGCGATGACGCCCGACCGCGCGCTGCCCGCATTCGGGGTGTACGTGACGCGCGCGCAGATCGCCGGCCGGGCCTATGCGGCGGCCACGAACATCGGCATCAATCCGACCTTCGACGACATGCGGCCGACGGTCGAGACCTACATACTCGACTTCGAAGGCGACCTCTACGGGCGCGAGCTCCGAGTCGAAGTGCTGCACCGGCTCCGGGGCGAGATGAAGTTCGATGGCCTCGACGCGCTGAAGTCCGCGATCGCGGCAGATGTCGCAGCAGCGCGCGCCTACTTCGCGGATGCGCCGCCATAGCGCTAGGGGAGCTCCGGGATATGGCGCCGGAGCGGAGATCGGCGATTCATCACAGGGGCCAACCGGGACGGACCTGAAGGTGCGTCCCTACGTCCCGGGACAACTGTCTGAAGCGACCTGTACAAGCCGTCGAGTTCCGGGACGCGACCCGGGTCGCCGTCACACGATCAGGTACCATAACGATCGTGCGCTATCACATCGTCACCCTCGGATGCGCGAAGAACGTCGCGGATAGCGAGCGCATCGGCCGCGTGCTGGGCGATGGCGCCCATCGGGCGGTGGCCGCTCCGGCGGGCGCCGACGTGATCATCGTCAACACCTGTGGCTTCATCGACGCCTCGAAGGAGGAGTCGGTGAACACGATCCTCGGCCTCGCGGCGGAGAAGAAGCGCGGCCAGCAGCTCGTCGTCGCCGGCTGCCTGACGGCGCTGCACGGCGCCGAACTGAAGGCCGAAGTGCCGGAGATCGACGCCGTCTTCGGCGCCGAAGATTGGAGTGGCATCGGCGCGTATGCGCAGACGATCACGCCGATTCAGCTGGATTCACAGCGGTACGACATCCCGGAGACGAGCGTGCAGCGCAGGCCGAGCGCGTACCTCAAGATCTCGGACGGCTGCAACGCGCCCTGCACCTTCTGCATCATCCCGAAGATGAAGGGGAAGCTGCACAGCACGCCGGCCGACGAACTGATCGCCGAAGCGCAGCGGCTCGCCGGGCAGGGGGTGCGCGAGATCGTGCTCGTCGCGCAGGACAGCACCGACTACGGCCGCGACTTCGGCTTGCGCGACGGCCTGCCGGAGCTGCTCGAACGGATCGCTGCCGCTGTCCCGGATGTCCCGTGGCTCCGCCTGATGTACGCCTACCCGGGACACGTCACCCGCCGCCTGGCGGAAACGATGGCGCGGCTGCCGAACATGGCGCACTACATCGACATCCCCCTGCAGCACGCGGCCGAGAACATGCTGCGCCGGATGCGCCGGCCCAGCAACACGGCCATGGTGCGCGACATGCTGGCGATGCTCCGTGAGATCATGCCCGACATCGCGCTGCGGACCACCTTCATCGTCGGATATCCCGGTGAGACGGAGGACGAGTTCAACGAGCTGCTCGCGTTCGTGCGCGAGGAGGCCTTCGACCACGTCGGCTGCTTCACCTTTTCGCCGCAGACCGAGTCGCCCGCGGCGTCGGAACCGGATCCGGTGCCGGAACGCATCAAGAAGCGCCGCCAACGCGCGCTGATGGAGATTGCGCAGCAGGTGTCGCTGATCCGGAACCGCGCGATGGCCGGACGCGAGATCGACGTGCTCGTGGAATCAGCGACCACGCAGCGTCGCGATGACGTAGATGGCGGGTTCGTCGTCGGGCGCTCGTATCGCGACGCGCCTGAGGTCGATGGCCTCGTGCTCCTGCAAGGCAGCCACGCCCCCGGCGACTTCGTGCGGGCCCGCGTGACGCGGACACTGGCGTACGACCTAGTGGCGGAGCCGGTTGGCGCGCCGGTGGCTTCGAAGCGATAGGGCGCAGCGACAAGCTGGCTTCTTTCGCGGTCGGAGCCTGACGGCAGCGGCTATACTGCCGTTTTGTGAGACGGTATGACGGCAGAGATCAGGACCGAGCACCCGCATATCGTCCGCGTCATGCGTCCTGCGGGAGACGACGCCGTCATCGATGGCACGCGGATCAGCGTCTCGTTCATCGTCCGCCAGCTGCGGACGGGCGACACCGCCGAAGACATCGTGGCGTCCCTGCCGCACTTGACACTCGCGGGCGTCTACGACGCTATTGGTTACTATCACGACCGCCGCACCGAGATCGATCCGGTCATCGAAGAAAGCGACCGCCTCGCAGCGTTGCACGACGCCGAGGTGTCGTAACGTCTGAGACGACTCGCTTGCCTTTCTAGTGCCGGCGCTGCAGCCAGCGATCGGTCTCCAGCGTCCAACCTCCAGCCTCCAGCGACCAGATATACTCCCCTTATGCCCGTTGACCAGGCGTTTCTCGATGAGATCGAGCGCAAGCTCGAGGTGCATTCGGCTTCCCTCGCGCAGGAGTACCGTGACGCCGCCGTCGCGCTTCGTCCCGTGCTGTCGGAGGAGGATTTCCGCACGTGGGCCGATGAGGGGGTCGACCTCGCCTCGCACTCCCTGCGATCGTGGGAGGCGGCGGTCGATTACTTCCGCGTGTCGCCCGAGGTCCTGCGGGCGCTGCCCTCCGCGGCGTTCCGGCGCTGGGCGCACGCCGGGCGCGGCCTCGCCGAGTACTCCTCCGTCGTCGCCGCGTCCTACTTTCGGGCGACGCCGAAGAGCCTGGCGTATCTCGACGCCGAGTCGGTCGTCGAGTGGGCATCGCTTGGGCAGCGGCTGTACAAGGGCCACTGGAAGTCAATCTCGCTCGCGACGGTCTACTTCAGCGCCAGCCCGAACCTGCTGCCTTCGCTCTCGCTGGGGGAGATGGCGCGGCTCGTCTCGCTGGTCGAGGCGGTCGCCGAGCGCTCGTACGAGCTCGCGACGGCGTGCCTGGATTCAGCGCCACACCTCTTCGCGTCGCTCTCGAAGGCGGACCGGGCGCCGTTCCTGACGCTTGCTCAGGCCGTCGGCGAGGCGTCGTGGGCCGACGTGCGCATCTGTTTCGAGCGCGCCCCGAACCTCCTTTCGCCGATCGAGCCCACGGCGCGCAGTCGCTTTCTGGCGCTGGCCGCGCGGGTCGCGAAGCGCAGCGGCCGACATGCCTACGCGCTGTTCTCGGAGGGCGCCGCCGCGCTTGCGGACGTGCACAAGGACACCCACCACGACCTGCTCTCGCTGGCGGAGGAGCTGTCCGCGGCGTCGCCGGCGGCTGCGATGGAGTTCCTGAAGAGCGCGCCGGAGGTGCTGAAGCGCATTCGGCTTGCCGAGCTGGCGAGCTGGCACGCTGCGGGCACGAAGATCCTCGAGCAGACGGTCGAGGGCGGCGAGGCGTACTTCCGTCTCGAATCCGCCAAGGGCGAAGACGTCCTGCAGCAGCTCACTTCTCGCGTCGACCTCTCGCGCGCAGGGGAGGTGCTGCGGCTCTACTGCAAGGCGCTCACCGGCACGAACGTCAGCATCCATCCGGTGTCGTATCTCGCGGAGAAGGGCATCGGCTGGGTGAGCGAGAACCGCCCCAGCACGGAAGGCTCGACGATCTACCTGCCGGAGTTCGTCGAGGAGTTTGTCGAACGCGAGCAGAACTTCTCGGTCTACAAAGTCTTCGCCACGCACCAGGCCGCGCATCTCGAATTTGGCAGCTTCCTCTTCCGTTTCGCGCGTGAGGGTGGGATTGCGCCGACGCGCCGGCACGAGGTCGAGCGCCAGCGGCTGGGTTCCGGCCGCCAGCAGGTGCGCGAGCGCGGCTACCTCACCGACATGGAGCGCTTCTTCGATCTGTTCGACGAACGCCAGCTCGCGTCCGACCTCTTCGCGATGGCGGAGGACACGCGGATCGACACGCTGGTCCGGCGCGAGTACGGCGGCATACGGCGCGCCTGGCAGCGGACGCAGGAGAACGAAATCGAGACGCGCCGCCTGCCGAGCAAGCTGCCGCTGCGCGAGGCGCTGGTCGAGAACCTGATCCGCGCGAGCCTGGACGGCGCCCACACGATGATCTGGCCGAAGCCGCTGCAACCAGTGCTCGCGGATGCAATCAAGGCGCTCTTCGCGCTCAAGGAGCGTGGCGCCACGGTGGAGGACTGCGCCGAGGCGACGCTGACGCTGTACGACATCGTCATCAAGGTGCCGAACGTCATGGCGCAAGAGCTGGAGGGCCTCGACTGGGAGACCGTCAGCGAAGACACGATGGAGATGATGATGTCGGCCGGCGGCGATGGCGCTGGTGGCGAAGAACCGATGCCCGGCGGCAGCGAGGTCGACTACGAGAGCCCCGAGCAGGTGGACTTCCGGGGCGACTTCAAGCCCGAGCTGGTGCAGCTCCTCATGCGCATGCGGCTGAAGGATGGTGAGGTGAGCGAGGACGGCACGCTCTCGCCCCTCACCGCCGAGCAGCTGAAGGAGATGCTCGAAAAGAGCGTCGAGATCACGGTGGGCGCCATGGCCGAGGGCGACCTTGCGTCCACAATCGGACTCTTTCTCTCCAATCTCGAGAAGGAGTCCGGCACGCCGATCGGCGACCAGCAGCAAGGGGAGAAGAAGGACGGCGAGGGCGGCATCGAGGAGGGTGAGGACGACCAGGAGATGCCCGTCGAGGTGAAGTCGTTCTACTACGACGAGTGGGACTTTCGCGCCGCCGACTACAAGCCCGGCTGGTGCCGCGTGCAGGAACGCCCGCTCGAGGAAGGCGGCGTCGAGTACTTCGAGGACACGCTACGCGAGAACGCCGCGCTGGTGAACGAGACGCGCAAGCAGTTCGAGCTGCTGAAGCCGGAGATGTTCCGCAAGATCAAGAGACTGCTTGATGGCGAAGAGTTCGACCTCGACGCCGTCATCGACTACGCCATCGAGCGCAAGGCCGGGCATGCGTACACGGACAAGGTGTACTGGCGCCGCAACAAGGTCGAACGGGATGTGGCGGTCGCATTCCTGCTCGATATGAGCGCTTCGACCGATGAGGAGATCGAGAAGCGAAAGCAGAAGCTCGCGGAGGACGACGACTTCGACGATGACCCCCGCAAATACTTCCAGTGGCTGGCGCAGCGCCGCGCTTCGCAGGCGATGGCGCCGCCCAAGCGCATCATCGACCTCGAGAAGGAGAGCACCGTGCTCTTCATCAAGGCGCTGGAGACGATCGGTGACAGCTACGGCATCTTCGGCTTCAGCGGATACGGCCGCGACAACGTCGAGTTCTACGTCATCAAGGATCTGAACGAAGCCTTCAGCGACAAAGTGAAGCGACGCATCGACAAGGTCGCGCCGATCCGCTCGACCCGCATGGGTCCGGCGATCCGGCACGCGGTGAGCAAGCTCGACTCGTACGACGCGAAGGTGAAGATCCTCATGCTGGTGTCAGACGGGCGGCCGCAGGACCACGGCTATGGGCGCGATCGCACGGAAAAGGAATACGCCATCCACGACACGAAGCAGGCCCTGCTGGAAGCCCGGCGCAAGGGGATCACACCCTTCGCGCTCACCGTCGACAAAGAGGGCCACGACTACCTGGGCCAGATGTGCGAGGACATGGGATACGAGGTCGTGGCAGACATCGAGCAGCTCCCCCAGCGGCTGCCGACGCTGTACCGCCGCCTGACGGAGTAGCGGCGGGGGACGGGGTCGTCGGTCATCGGTCGTGGAGGAACGACTGAACGTGCGTTGATGGAAGATCGATGCCCCCGGCCTCCAACTCCAACGACCAGCTAGCCCATTACGAGAGCCACTTCCGCGCCATCGCCTCCACGCCGGCCACGTCGGCGTAGACGCGCTGTCGCATGCCCTCGCGCTGCTCGTCCGGCACCGGCGCTTCGGGGGAGGCCACCATCGCCCCGAAGAGGAAGCCGACGATCTGCCAGATCGCCACGGCCACGATCTCGTACCCCTTGTACCACTCCGGACGGTCGATGGCGCGCCCCAGGCAACGCTCGAGTTCGTTCAGATAGTGGTCGAGCAGCTCCGACAGGTTTGCGGGCTGCTGATACGCAAGAAACCGTCCGACATCCGCCGATGACAGCCCCCAGCCGACGATCTCCCAATCGATCACCGTCGTCTGCGGTCCGTCGGGACCGTCGCGCATGCCCATGTTGCGGTTGTCGAAGTCGTAGTGGCACAGCGTGATCGGCATCTGCGCGATCTCGGCGATCAGGCGCTCGGGGTGGCGAAACAAACCGTCGATCAGCACGCGGGTGTCCGGCGCCAGTGAGTCCATCAGGTTGCGGATGCCCTGGGCCACCCACGGCCACTCGCCGGTGATGTAGCGCGTGGTCTCGGACGGCTCGGCCACGCCGTCGAGCACCTCAACGACGAGTTTGTACCAGTAGTCGACGGGCGTGTTGAGGCTCATCAGCCACGGCGTCCGCCGCAAGCTGGCGCGCTCCCAGAACGTCGCATGGAAGGCGGCGGTGTGCGAGAGGATCGTCCGGATCGTCGCATCCGGCAGCGCATCGACGATGCCGAGACGCTGCATGTCGTCGGAGACGTCTTCGAGGAACGCCCAGTACTGTCCGTGCTCGGGGTCGTGGATAACGTCGAGATAGGGGTGATGGAACACGGGCGGCAACTCGTCCAGCAGACCGCTCGTGAAGGCGAGCAGCTCGCGGTGCTGGAGGTCGCCGATCAGCGTCGAGACGGCATCGCGCGGCGCTCGCCGGCGGAGGATCATGCGTGAGCTGCCGGCGCCCTCACGGCCGGTGTACTCGAACTCGATGATGTCGAAGCTCTTGTTGCCGAACTTCGGGTAGGCGAATGGTTCCGACTGGCCCATGTGGAGCGAGGTAACGCGCGCGGTGTCGTCGCGCAACAACCGGCGCGCGGCTGTCGTGAGAAACTCCGGCGAGATCTCCTCCGGTGTTCTGGGAATGAGCGTGGTGGCCAAGAGCCTCTCCTTCGCTGACTGTACGCAGTATACGAATCGGGGGGCTGGCCGTGTCTGTTACCATGGAGAGCCATGCTGACTAAGCGCATCATCCCGTGTTTCGACGTCGATAATGGGCGCGTCGTCAAGGGCATCTCGTTCGTCGAGTTGCGTGACGCTGGTGACCCGGTGGAACTCGCGAAGCTCTACGACCGGGAGGGCGCGGACGAGCTGGTGTTCCTCGACATCACGGCCTCCAGCGACGACCGGGCGACGACGTACGATATGGTCGCGCGCACCGCGGACGAAGTCTTTATCCCGTTCACCGTGGGCGGCGGTGTCCGAAGCGACCTCGACGTGCGTGTGCTCCTCGAGCTGGGCGCCGACAAAGTGTCGCTGAACAGCGCCGCCGTGGCAGACCCGAAGCTCGTGGGCGTCTGTTCCGAGCGCTTCGGGGCGCAGTGCATCGTCGTGGCTATCGACGCGAAGTCGGTCGGCAGAGGGAAATGGGAAGTCTTCACGCACGGCGGCCGCCGCGCCACCGGAATCGATGCGGTCGCCTGGGCGGTGCAGGTCGTAGAGCTTGGCGCGGGGGAACTGCTGGTGACGAGCATGGACGCCGACGGCCACAAGGACGGCTACGACCTGCCCTTGACGCGGGCAATCAGCGACGCCGTCGCCGTGCCCGTGATCGCCAGCGGCGGCTGCGGGAATCCGCAGCATATGGTCGATGCGATCGTCGACGGGCATGCGGACGCCGTCCTCGCGGCGAGCATCTTCCACTTCGGTGAATACGCGATCGGCGAGACAAAGCGCTACATGGCAGAGCAAGGGCTTCCCATGCGGCTGGCGCGGCAATAGAGACGAGAAGACGACGATGTTGAACTACAATGCGCAGGGCCTGATTCCGGCCGTCATTCAAGACGACGCGACGGACGCCGTGCTGATGCTCGGCTACATGAACGCAGAGACCCTAAAGATGACCGAGGAGCGCGGGCAGGTGGTGTTCTGGAGCCGCAGCCGCCAGGAGATCTGGCACAAGGGCGCGACCAGCGGCGACTTCCTGGAGGTGCGCTCGATCAAGGCCGACTGCGAGCACAACTCCCTGCTGGTCCGGGTGAAGATGCTGGGGTCGGCGGTCTGTCACACCGGCGCGAAGGCCTGCTACTTCAATGAAGTCGCAGAGACAGCAAACAGCAAACAGCAAACAGCAAAGGGCGCGACGACCTAGACGATCGGCTCCTCTTCGGCGAGCGGGGCGCTGTCTGACGGCAGGGCGTCGCCGGCTTCCAGCGCGATGACATGGCGCAGCGCGGCGATCGCGACTTCGATCTGCGCGTCGTCGGGGTCGCGCGTCGTCAGCGACTGCAGCCAGATGTTCGGCCGGTAGATCAGGCCGAACATCCCCCGGTTGCCGAAGCGCTGTCCGAGCCGCAGCACTTCGTACGCGAGCGCGGCGATCACCGGGATGAGGACGATGCGCTCGATCAGGCGCAGCCAGATCGGTGGCGCTCCCAGCAGCACGAACACGAAGAGCGAGATCACCATCACGGTCAGCAGGAACGCCGTGCCGCAGCGCGGGTGCGCGTTCGGGTATTCGCGCACCGCCGCCGCGGTCAGCTCCCGCCCGTCCTCGTACGCATGGATCGCGCGATGCTCGGCACCGTGATATGCGAAGACGCGCTGGATCTCGCCGACGCGCCCGATGAGCCAGATGTAGCCGACCAGCATGGCGAGGCGAAGCACGCCTTCGGCCGCTACCTCCACGTAGTCGTTGCCGATGACGCGCCCGAGCCAGCTCGTGATCAGCACGGGCCCGGCGAAGAAGATCAGCGCAACGAAGACCAGCGTCACCGCCAGCGACGCGATCAGTTGCTTCTGGCTCACCTCTTCTTCCGTCTTGCCCATCGCCACCTGCGAGGACCAGGTGAGCGCACGGACGCCGAGTGCGAGCGTCTCGTACAGCACGATGACGCCGCGAAGGACGGGAATGCGACGCGGCGCCCCTGTGTAGACGCCGGTCAGCAGCTTCGCGTGGTGGACGATCCGGCCGTCCGGTGCGCGGACGGCTACCGCCATGTGGCGCGGGCCGCGGATCATCACGCCTTCCATGACGGCCTGGCCGCCATAGTACAGCGGCGGCTCGTCACGGCGAGTCTTCGACGGCGCGCCGGCGGATGTCCTCACAGCTCTTGCCGCTCGAACATGACGACGGCGGCGGCAAAGAGGGCGGCGGCGATCGCGATGGAGGCGACCGGCACGCTGTAGACCAACGAATTTGGATGCCGCTCGATGGCAGCGGTGAGCGCGGCGACCGGGAGATAGGACGGCAGCACGTGATAGGTCCAACTCAGCGTCGCAATGCGCGGCACGATGCTGGGAAAGAGCCAGAAACCGAGACCGATGAGAGCGATCGGCGGCACCGACCGGAACGGGACGCCCAGCGCCACGATGAAGAACGACAGGAATCCCATCTCCACGCAAAGGATGATCGTGGCGCCGACCACCCGCCCGATGGGGACGTCGCTGAATAGGACCAGCATCAGCACGACGAACACCGCCGATGGCACGAGCACCAGCGTCGCAATCGCGCTGAGGGAGTGCGCGGCTGCCTTCGCGAGCAGGTACGTCATGCGGGAAACCGGCTTCGTGACGATCCAGGCGGAGATGCCCAGCGAGCGCTCGAGCGACATCGCATCGACCGTCGCCGCGATCACCATCAGCGAGCCGAGAAATCCGACGAGCGCGGTCCAGCCCGCGAGCATCGTGTCCATGCCGTCGGAGCCGACGCTGTGCCGCGAGCCGCCGCCAAGGTCATGGATGCGCAGGTAGCCGATGATGGCGACGAGCGCGACCGAGATCGTCATGACGAGCAGGAAGACGAGCAAGCGCTTCGAGCGGCGGGCCTCGAGCAGCTCCTTGTCGAGTAGGACGCCGAAGCCCGGCAGGAGCGGGCCTGCGGGTCGCCCGGGGCGACCGCTAGTCGGTTGCATCGGCCACCGACTCCATGAAGATGTCCTCCAGCCGCGAGCGTTCCGGTTCGCAGCCTATCAGCACGAAGTCCGCGTCGATGATGGCGCGCGGGAGCGCTCGCTTCGCCTGCTCACCGTCTGTAACGTCGACGAGCGCCGTGACGCGCCCGCCCTCGGTCGCTGGAGCCGTCACTGACGAGACCAGCGGCATCGTCTGCAGCAGCTTCTCGAATCCGTCCGCGGGCGCTTCTATCGTCACGCGGAAACGGCCTTGATCGACAGACATCAGCTCGCGCATGGCGCCTTCACGCACGACGCGCCCGTCCTTCATGATCGCGATGTAGTCGGCGACGCGCTCGACGTCGTCGAGGATGTGCGTAGAGTAGAACACCGAGATGTCGCGGTTGCGCAGCGTGCGCAGGATGTCGAGGACATCCCGGCGGCCGATCGGGTCGAGGGAGGAGGACGGCTCGTCGAGCACGACGAGGCTCGGGTCGCCCATCAGCGCCTGCGCGATGCCGAGCCGCTGGCGCATGCCGGCGGAGTATCCGCCACAGGCGCGGTCGGCGGCGCCCTCCAGGTCAACTAGGCTCAGCGCCTCTCGCGCGCGCTCCGCCGCCGGCCGGGCGACGAGCGGATAGAGCCGGCCGACGAACTCCAGCATCTCGCGCCCGGTCATCCAGCGCGGGTACGAGGGGTCCTGCGCGAGATATCCGACTTCGCTGCGCGACTCGGCGTGGTACTGCTCGACGGGGACGCCGGCAATCGAGCACGTCCCAGCCGTCGGCAGAGCCAGCCCCAGCAGAATCTTGATCGTGGTGGTCTTGCCGGCGCCGTTCGGGCCGAGGAAGCCGAAGATC
>JBBRPY010000023.1:0-46283 GCA_038227375.1 Dehalococcoidia bacterium | reverse complement strand
GACGAGGTCTATCGCGGCGTGGACCTGGCGCCCGGCACAGGCCGTCCGAGTGTGATCGATGAGTACGAAGACGCGGTGAGCATCGGCGACCTGTCGAAGCCGCTCGGACTCGGCGGCCTTCGCCTCGGCTGGATCGTGACGCGAGACCGGCGGCTTCTCGCAGCCTGCGCGGCGGCGCTCGATTGCCTGAGCGGATCTGTGTCGGCGTTGTCGGCGCCGGTCGCGCTCGCCGCGCTCCGGTCGTGGGACGAGCTGCTGTCGGCGCATCTCGATCGAGCACGCGCGAACCTGTCGCTGCTCGCGTCATTCGTCGAGCAGCACCGTGAGTGGGTGGACTGGGTGCCGCCGCAAGCTGGATACACCGCGTTTCTCCGGTTTCGGGGTGGGCAGCCGGGAGAGATCTTCTACGAGTGGTTGCGGAACCGGGGCGTCTTCGCTCTCGACGGCGCCGTGTACGGATGGCCGGACCACACGCGGATTGGGTTTGGGCTTGAGAGCCCCCGCTTCGCCGACGCGCTCGAGACCTTCGGCGAGGAGCTGCGGCGGCTCGTACCGGCGACCGCGATGCCGCCTCGAGCCGCCGACGTGATCCTGCTCGCCAAGGAACCGCGCTCCGGGTTCTCGAAGACGCGGCTGGCTGCCGGGGTCGGCGCGGCGCGAGCGGCAGAGTTGAGCACGGCCTTTCTCGAGGACTCAATTGCGATCGCCCGAACGCACGCCAGAAAGCTCTTCATCGCGTACGCACCGGATGCTGCGCGCTCCGACTTTGAGGCGATGGTTCCTGATGCAACCTACCTGTCGCAGGGTGACGGCGATTTCGGCGGGCGGCTCGATCGCGCGTTCGCGACGGCGTTCGCCGCGGGCGCTTACCGCCCCGTCCTCATCGGCTCCGACAGCCCGACCCTTCCCGCACACTTGATCGCGGCGGCGCGTCGGCTCCTCGCGACGCACGACATCGTGTTGGGGCCGGCGACCGATGGCGGCTACTATCTCATCGCGATGAACAAGCCGCATCCACAGGTGTTCGAAGGCATCGACGGGGGCACGAGCCGGGTGCTTGCGCAGACGCTGAGGTGCATCCAGAGAGCAGGCCTGAGCTGCGCGACGCTGCCGTACTGGTACGACGTCGATGTCGCCGCCGACCTCGGGGTGATGGCGGCGGACCCGCTGCTGCGGAGTGCGACGGCGGCGGCGCTTGCGGCGGGCGAACGCGCGAGCGCCGGGGTGGCGGCCCTGTGAGCCAGCGTGCGGAGAGCCCGCACACGCACCTCGCGAGCACGATCGTGACGATGCAGCTTGGCACGTCGCTGGCCGTGCTGCTCTCGCTGCTGTTCTTTTCGGGCGGGCTGTTCTATCTCTACACCTTCAACTACGACATCGGCCCCTACTTCACGATCACGCGCTTCATCCACTTCTACGTCGGGCTCATGTCGATCCCGTTCCTTCTCGCCAAATACGGCTCGACGAGCTTCCGCCTCGCGGGTTACTACCTGCGCCTGCCGCGCTTCAAGAAGTCGGGGCCGCCGAACATCATCCCGCGCATTCTCTCGCCGCTGCTCGCGCTCGACTTCTTCGTCCTCTACTTCAGCGGCCTCTACATGCTGTTTCACTACTACTACAAGGTCACCAACATTCCGCCGTACGACTTCAAGCCAGTGCAGCTGCATCTCTGGGCGGCGATCATCGGCGTGCCGCTGATCGCCGCGCACCTCGGGTCGCATCTCCTCGAAACCGCCCACGGGCTCTCGCAGGAGCGCCGCGAGCTGATGGCGCAAGAGCAGCGGTCCCCGGAGTCGTCTCGCCGCGTGCTCGCGCGGCGGGCATTCGTCGGCACGGTGTTCGCGGGGGGCCTTGGCCTCGCGCTCGGATTCCAGAATACGCGGCTGGCGAACACGAGCGTGCGCGGGCTGTTCATCGGCCGCATTCCCGACGAAGATCGAGGCACCGCCGGCAACTTCCCCGTCGAGACGCTGTTCGGCAAGCGGGACGTGATCGTTGCCAACTGGCGGCTGCGGATATCGGGCGAGGTCGAACGCGAGATCGAGCTGAGCTACGACGATCTGCTCGCGATGCCGGCGACGACACGGCAGATTCGCATCAGCTGCGTCAGCGGCTGGTCGGCGCAGCCGACCTGGTCCGGCCCGCTGGTGCGTGATGTGTTGGCGCGGGCGGGCGCCTCGGCGGGCGCCAAGGGTGTGAACTTCCATAGCCTCTCCGACTACAGCTTCACCTGGGCGCTGCACCGGCTGCGCGGCGACAACGCGATGATCGTCACGCACGTCAACGGCGAGCCGATCTCGAACGACCATGGCTTTCCGGCGCGGCTGATCGTGCCCGGCTATCCCGGCCAGAACATGGTGAAGCAGATCGACCGGATTACGGTGCTGAAGGACAAGGAAAAATTCAACCCGGACTTCCAGCTCACATCACTCGATCCGCGCCGCGACCAGCCGTGCGTGCGCGACCGGCCGCAGGAGGCGTGACATGGCGAGCGTGACCGGAGTCACTATCGCACTAACGCCGATCGACGAGCGGGGACGGTTGGTGCGCGAACTGCCGGAGGAGCTGTACCTCGAGACGACGAACCGTTGCAATCTGCGCTGCCGCACTTGCCCGCAGTACTTCGGCATGCCGGAAGACTTCGCCGACCTGACACCCGAGCGCGTGACGCGCATCCTCGATCAGTTTCCGACGGTGCGGCGCGTCGTGCTGCACGGGATCGGCGAGCCGCTGCTCAACCCGGAGCTGTTCTCGATCATCCAGGCGGCGAAGGCGCGGGGCGCGTACGCGCTCTTCAACACGAACGGCCTCCTTCTGCGTGGCAGGCTCGCCGAGCCGGTCGTGCGCAGCGGCCTCGATGAACTGCGCGTCTCGATCGATTCGGCGTCGCCTGAGGTGTACGAGCAGGTGCGCGGCGCCGACGGGTTCGACAGGATCATCGAGAACGTGCGCGGGCTCGCCAAACTGAAGCATCGACTGAACATAACGACGCCGAAGGTCTCGCTCTGGATCACCGGCATGAAGGCAAACGTGCACGAGCTGCCGCAGCTGATCCGGGTCGCCGCAGATATCGGCGTCCGCGAGGTGTACCTGCAGCGGCTGGTGTACTCCGGACAGGGGCTGGCGGTGCAGGATCAGGCGCTCTACGGGCAGGCTGGTGAAGCCGAGATGCGTGCTGTGCGCGAAGCGGAAGAACTCGCGCGGGAGTTCGCGATCGACCTCCGTGGCTCTGGCGAGGCGAGCGGCGCGCAGTTCGCGCCGGGCGGCGCCGGGTCGTATCGTGCCTGCCGCCGGCCCTGGTCGTTGATGTACATCACGGCGAACGGCAACGTCTTGCCGTGCTGCATCGCGCCGTTTACGGGCGCGCACTACGACGGCATCGTGCTCGGCAACGTCTTCGAACAGACAGCAGAGGAGATATGGAACGGATCGCGGTACCAGGAGTGGCGCGCGGGGATCCTGGACGGGCATCCCCCGGAGGCCTGCTCGGGCTGCGGCGAGGGCTGGAGCCTCTAGCGCTCAGCCGGCTGCTCGCCGCACGTTGGACCGAGGCCGCCGTGTGGTTGGCTTCGGGCGGTGCGGCGTGGGTCTTCGCCGCCTTCGCGTTGCAGCGCCATCGCTCCTTCGAAAGCCGGGCGTACGACTTCGCCTTTTTCGACCAGATCATCTGGAACACAGCGCACGGCCGCTGGTTCGACACGACGTTTCTTTCGTACAACTTTCTCGGTCAGCACTTCCAGCCGGTCCTGCTTGTCTTCGCTCTTGCCTACCGCCTGGGCGCCGGGCCCGAAACGCTGCTGATCGCCCAGGCGCTGTTCGCGGGCGCGGCGGCAGTGCCACTCTATTACGCCGTGCGGAAGCTGTCTGGGAGCGGGCTCGCGGGCGTCGCGCTCGCGGCCGGGTATCTGCTGAGCGCGCCGCTGCACAACGCGCTGGACTTCGACTTCCACCCAGAGCTGCTGGGGATGCCGTTCATCTTCCTCGCCCTGTACTACCTCGCGGCGCGGCGTCCATTGGCGACGGTGGCGACGTTGCTGCCGCTGCTGCTGCTGAAGGAAGACATGCCGCTGGTGTTGGCGGCGTTCGCGCTCCTGCTGTTCGCTGCGGGTTTCCGTACATACGCGCTGGCGTTGTTCACGACCGCCGTCGCCTACGCCGTGGCCGTCGTGATCTTCTTGATGCCGCTGGTCCGCGGCGGTTCCGGCGACCTCACCGAGCGGTACGGCTATCTCACGAGCGGGTCGTCGTCCGGCGCGCTCCTCCCGCACGTCGTTGCCCGCGCTTTCGATCATCTGACGGGGAGTCCGCTGCATGCGCTCGTTGAGCTCTACGCGAGCGGCGGATTCGTCCTGCTGCTCAGTCCGCTTGCACTGGCTGCCTCGCTGCCCAGCACGCTCGTCGCCGCACTCGCCGATCATCCGCAGCAGTTCACGCTCGACCTGCACTACGTGGTGGCGCCTCTGGCGCTGATGTGGGTGGGCGTCGCGCTCGCTGTGCGCGATGTGCGCCGCGGTGACGGCGCATTGCGCGCCCTCCGGCGCGCGGGTTCGGGCGGGGCCCGCGTGCTGTGCCTGAGCGCGATCGTCCTCGGCGCAAGCGCGTTCGCTTTCTACGACCGGAGTCCGTACCGCCACGCGCCCGAGTTGGGGACGCCAGAGTCCGCGCATCTCGCGCTGCTGCGTCAGGCGGTCGCGCTGGTGCCAGCCGACGCCTCGGTGAGCGCGCAGACGACGATCGCGCCGCATCTCTCGCAGCGCCGGCGGCTGTACGAGTTTCCCGACCTTGAGGACGCGCAGTACGTCGTCATCGATCGCTCGCTCGCGGTCGCTGCTCAGTCTCGTGACGCGGGATACGATGAAGTCGCGTCGACGCTCACGCGACAGGGGTTCGAGACAGTGTTCGATGAGGATTCCGTGCAAGTGTTTCGGCGGACGCAATGAAGATCGTCGCGATCATTCCGGCGCTGAACGAGGAGCAGGCGGTTGCCGCGGTCGTTGCCGAGATCCCGCGCGGCCAAGTCGATCGCGTCATCGTCGTCGATAACGGCAGCGCCGACGGCACCGCCGATGCCGCTCGCGCTGCCGGTGCGACCGTCGTCTCGCAGCCGGAGCGTGGCTACGGCGCCGCGTGTATGGCCGGCGTGGAGGCGGCGCCGGACGCCGACGCCTATCTCTTCCTCGACGGCGACCACAGCGACACGCTGCAGGAACTCGACGCCCTCACCGGGCCCGTCATGCGGGGCGAAGCCGACATCGCGCTCGGCGTCCGGGAGGGCGATGTCGAGCGCGGGGCGATGCTCTGGCACCAGAAGTTGGGCAACAACGCCGTCGGCTGGCTGATTGGCCGGCTTTCCGGACACCCGGTGAGCGACCTGCCGTCGCTGAAGGTGGTGCGCGCGTCAACGTTGCGTGATCTCGGCCTGCGGGAACGCACGCATGGCTGGACAGCGGAGCTGATCGCCAAAGCCGCCTTTCGTGGGCTGCCGATGGTCGAGGTGCCGTCGCCGTACCGGAAGCGCATCGGCGTCTCGAAGGTGAGCGGCACGCCGCGGGGGAGCGCGCTCGCGGCATATCGCATCATCGCGGCGGTGCTTCGGGTGCGCCGCGAAGAACGCCGCCGTCCGCCCAACCCGGCAATTACAGGGATGCTGCTCGGGCTGGGCGCCGCGGCCGCGCTGCTGCTCGCACTCGCGGTCCTGCTGCTGCGCTCGGACGGGTCAACGTACAAGGTGCTGGTGGCGGTGTGGTTGTGGGCGCTTCCCGCGCTGGGACTCTTCGGCCTCGCCGGGTGGGCTCTCGGCAAGGGCGCGCAGAGCATCTCCGAGCACGAACGGGAGATCAAATGAAGCTGCCTGAACCGCCCGCGGCTGTTGCCCGCTTCTTTCGCTTGCTCGACGACGCCGGCGGGGAGGCGGAGCGACGCCTCGATCAGGTCGAGCAGGCGATGAGCGAGCGTCCGTTCGGCTCTGCCGTCTTCGGCTCGATCATCGCGATGTCGGTCGTCACGGCTGGCATCATCGCCTTCATCGCGGTGTTCATCGTGCTGGTGACGTTCTTCGCCTGACACCGCAGCGGCCGCTCATGATGGCGACCCTCGCTTCGGAGCGAAAGCTTCATGCCGAACGATGTCCGCTCGTGCTATGATCGCGTCCGCCCATGCGCAAGTAGCCGGACGCGCCGGGCATGAGACGGAGGACTGATGAAGACGCTGCCTGCGCACGGATCCACGCCGGAAGATGTGATGGCAGGATTGCGGTCGCTCCAGGCGCGCGATGGCGACTACCACAACGCGCGCACATGGGGGCTCATCTATAACGCCGGTCCCGACGTCGACGCCGTCCTCCAGTCGGCGGCGAGCCACGTGCTGCTGGAAAATGCGCTCAACCCGCAAGTGTTCCCCAGCCTGAAAGAGATGCAGCGCGACGTCGTCTCGATCGCCACCGTCATCCTCAACGGCGGCGACGACGTCAGCGGCTCGATGACGTCCGGCGGCACCGAGTCGATCTTCATGGCGGTGAAGACAGCGCGTGACCGGGCGCGCGCCGAGCGCGGCATTAGCCACGGCCGCATGGTGCTGCCGCGCACGGCGCACCCCGCGTTCGTGAAAGCCGCGCACTTCCTTGATGTCGAGATGACGCGCCTTCCGCTCGGCGACGACCTCCGCACGCACGCAGCTTCGCTCGAGGGCGCGATCACAGCGGACACGGTCCTTGTCGTCGGCTCGGCGCCCGCGTACCCGTTCGGGATGGTCGACCCGATACCGGAGATGGCTGCTATCGCCGCGGCGGCGGGCGTGCCCTTTCACGTCGACGCCTGCCTCGGCGGATTCATGCTGCCCTGGGTCGAGCGCCTTGGGACGCAGGTACCGATCTGGGACTTTCGCGTGCCGGGCGTCACCTCCATTTCAGCCGACCTGCACAAGTACGGGTTTGCGATCAAGGGCGCCTCGGTCGTGCTGCATCGCCCGAAATCGAACCTGCGATATCAGGTGTTCCAGTTCGACGACTGGCCCGGCGGCGCATACGGCTCGCAGGCGTTCCTCGGCACCAAGCCTGCGCCGCCGATCGCGGCCGCGTGGGCCGTCCTCCACTACCTCGGCGAGGATGGATACCTGCGCCTCGCGCGCCAGACGATGGAGGCGACCGCGACGCTCGTCGCCGGCATCGCGGCAACGCCGGGCGTGCACCTCTGGGGCGAGCCCGACATGTCCGTCGTGGCGCTGGGATCGGATGAGCAGGACATCATGGCGGTCGGCGATGCGCTGACGGCGCGCGGCTGGCACTTCGACACACAGGACTCGCCGCAGGCGCTGCATCTCATGGTCAGCCCGCGCCATCTGCTGGTGGTCGATGAGTTCCTGGAAGACCTGAGGAACGCCGTCGCGAACAACGCGGGCACGAGCACGACCGGCGCCCGCTACGGCGACGACGTCAGCGCTGAAGCGGCGCCGCGCTAGCGGGACCGCCTACTGCGTGGCCGAGTCCGAGAATGCGGAGCGGAGGTAGTTGACCAGGTTCCACTGGTCTTCGTCAGAAAGCGCGTCATTGAATTTCGGCATCGCCGAACCGGCGTAGCCGTTCGCGATGAAATTCTTGAACTGCGGGTCGGTGTGCAAGAGCATGTGCTGCCGGAAGTCCGTCGGCGCCGGACTGAGGTTCACCGACGCAGGTCCATCGCCGCGCCCGTCGATGCCGTGGCAGACGATGCAGTTTTGCTGAAACAGGTCCTTCCCGCGCGCCACCGATGCCGCTGTCGGCTTGATCGGGTTGCCCGCGGTGGCGTTAATCGCCGTGCCGTGCGTGTGCACGCCGAAGACCAGCACCGCCCCGGAAAGCATGAGCAGCGTTGCCACCGTCATGCCGATGCGGTAGCCCGGCTGTCGCAACCAGCGCAGTTGCCGCCGGTAGAGCACGATCGCCAGACCTGCCAGCGCAGCCGCCGCTCCCGCAACCTCGTTCCAGCTGAAGACCGTAAACGGCAGCTCGAAGCCGGTCCCCTTCGCGCTCTTCGCGCTGGCCAGCGGGCGTCCTACCGGGAGGACGAACAGGTGCGATGCATCGTCGGCGTCCGACCGGCGGACGTCGGTTTGCACGCGCCAGTTACCGGGCTGCGTGAAGTAGGCGCCGGCGCCACGATAGTCCCCGTCCGCGAAGCGCGTGAGCAGAATCTCCGACGGGGACACGGCGCCCTGCACGTCGTCGTAGGTGAAGCGCAGGCGGGCCTGCGTGACCGTCGTGCTTGGCGTGCCGTCGGCTTTCTGAATCGCCAGACTGAACTGATTCAGCCCGACCCGATTCGGCGACACCTGTAGCTGGAGGCGGATGTCGCCCTGCGTCACCGTCTGGTCGAATTTCACCGGCCCCGTCGCAGCGGCCTGCTGTTGTGCGACCTCGCCCTTGGCAGTTGCCGTCTGGCTGAGCAGACCGACGATCGCAAAGACCCCGGCGATCAGCGCGACCTCGACAATGATCGTGCGCGGCAGCAGGCGCTGGAGCGTCGCGACTTGCTGCCGCCAAACGAAGCGCTGCTCTGGCGTGCCGTGGCCGCCTTCCTGGTACGCGCCATCGACGGCGGCAACGAGGCGCGGCTTCAGCACGAACGCGTTCAGCCCCGCGATTCCGAGCAGGGGAGCGAGCAGCGCCAGCTTGACGAGCAGCACCTTCCCGTACGTCGTGTCGACGAATGCGCTCCACGTTGGAATCTCCGTCAGACCATTGAAGATGCCGGTGGCGAGGATGACGAGCACGCTGAGGCCGGCGATGGTGGAGAAGCGGTCGAAGACGTTGGCGAGGAGCAGGAAGCGCGGCGTCTCCTCCATCTCGCGCCGCGTCCACCGCAACAATGGCACGAGCATGACGATGGCGCCCACCCACGCGGCCGAGGCCACGAGATGCACGAAGTCCGAGCCGACAGACCAGTACTTGCCGGAACCCGTGGCGCCGTGGCTGATGATCGAATACGTGAACATCGCCGCAACGCCGGCGAGCATCAGCACGCCGATGCCGGCGTCACGCTGGCGCGCGGTTCGCCCGAGGAAGAGCAGGTCGGCGCCAGCGAGCGCTACGGCGAAGAGGATGAGCTGCGCGAGCCGGTACTGTCCGGTCCGCAGCGTGGTGACGTACTCCACCAGCCCGGTGCCGGTCGCGAAGCGGTTCACCACCAGCAGCAGGAGAATCCCGGACGCGACGAACGCCACCGGCAGCAGCACGTGGGCGAGGTTCACCACCCAGCGCTCGGCGGCATCCGTGAGGCGGTTGTAGGCGTCGTCGTCGAGGAAGGCCGCGCCGGGGCGGACGCCGGCGAAGAGCATGAAGGCCGCGCCGATTGCCGCGGCGAGCGAGAGCAGGGCGATCCACTTGAGGGCGGAGTCCCACTTGCTGGGAAGCAACTGCCCGCCGCCGGTCGTGGAGCCGCCCGTTGTGTCGAGCGACACGCCCGCGGGGAACGTGCCGTCGGCGTTCAGGACGATGAACGGGTAGCGGCCGCTGTAGTTGTGGCCGTCGACTTTGGAGACGTTGCTCCAGTTCACGAAATAGAGCCCGGGGCTGAGCGTCTTGACGCCGACCGACGCAAATGTTGGGTCGTTGTCGTCGAACGCCGTGGCGCCGTCGTCAGAGCGGGTGTCGCCCTGGTCCGTCACTTGGATCTGGGTGAGCTGGCGCTCGATGGATTCGCTGAAATTCAGGACGATGCGGGTCGGTGGCCGGCGCACAGTCTCGTTGTTCGCCGGGTTCGCTCGGATGAGGGACGCGTGGGCGTACGCCGGGTGGGGGGTTGGCGCCATAATCGCGAGCATCGCGATCGCGCCCGCAAGCAGGGCCAGCACGGCAGGCCGAGGTCTGTGTCGATCGAAGAGGGTTCTCACCACCGGCCCGCCGCGCCTCCACTGATTCTTACGGATAGCCGCCGACTACGGTCGCACGCCGCCCCTCCGGCTGTAGGCGAATGCGGCACCCGCGCCAAGCACAGCCACAATGGCGACGACGGCAATCGTCACGTACAGCACGGTGTGACCGCCGCCACCCTCCGGTTTCGCCGACGTCGCGGTGCCGACGACGGTCGGATTGGCGCGCGTGCTGGTCGCGACAGCGCTAGTCGCGCTCGCCGATGCCGCCGGCGTCGACGCGGTGCCGGACGCAACGGCGGTCGGGCCGGGCGTCTGATCCGTGCCGGGCGTTACCTCTTGCTCGGCCCCGACTGTCGCCAGTTGCGCATCGTTCGCGCGATCCACCGTGTTCGGTTGCGTTCGCACGTAGAACGCGAAGGCGCCGGTGGCCGGATCGCCGTCGTCGTCGGAGACGTTCTTCCAGTGCACCACATAGCGCCCCGGTGTGAGGTTGGGCTGCAACGGCACGCTGAGGTGCGCGCGGTCATTGTCGTCGAGGACGGCGGGGCCGGACGTAACGAGCGGACCGCGATCTTTCTCGACCTGGATGTCGTAGCTATCAGCCACCCTCTGAATGTCCTGCGAAAAGACGATCTCGACTTGAGGTGGCGCGTTCTGGACGACCTCAGCCGTACTTGGCGTCGAGCTCATGTAGCGCGCGTGCGCGGACGCCGTCGAAAGCAGTGCGAAGGACAGGGCCGTGACGGTAATCACCGCGAAGCCTACCCGAACGTAGCTCATCGTTCTCCCTGTCGGCACATGCGAACCGGGCACCACTCGAGGTCCGCCCCCATGAGGATAGCGCGCGTCGAAGCTGATTGATGCCTGTTGAGAGCGGCAGCCGCCTCTTATTGCAGATGTGTCGCCGACAAACGTAGAATGCGCGCGACCCACACGACGATGTGCTCGCGCCCCGTAGCAGGAGGATCGCCAGTGCCGCACGAAGACGCGCTCCGGAACGTACAGCTATTCTCGCAGTTTGCGAGCAAGGACCTCACCCGCCTCGGACGCGCGGTGGTCGAGCGGAACTACAAGAAAGGCGACACGATCGTCAAGGAGGGCGAGCAGGCCGTGGCCTTCTTCGTGATCACGTCCGGCAAGGTCGAGGTGACGCAGTCGACCGGCTCCAAGAAGTCGCAGATGCTGAACACACTCGGCCCCTCGGCGACGTTTGGGGAGATGGCGCTCCTCGATGGCGGCCCGCGTGCGGCCACCGTCAACGCGCTCGAAGACACAACCTGCCTCGTGCTGTCACGGTGGGACTTCGTCGCGGAGTTGCAGACGAACCCCAACATGGCGGTGGCAATGCTTCCCGTGCTCAGCCGCCGGCTGCGTGACGTCGAAGCAAAGCTCGCGGCCACGCACTAGGGGATCGAGCGAGCGCACAGCCTCACGCCTCTCCGCGGTGAGTCTGCGACCGGCCACTCCACCGCGTGGCAAGGAAGCTTAGTCCGGGACTATTGGCGAGGTCGGCGTTTGGTGCGCGCGGGGTCGCGCTGATACACCCAGGCGGACCGCCAGCCCATCGCTTTCGCACCGCCGGCCACGCGCCGGACGTCTTCACGAATGCGCTTCCGAATGCCGAGGCGCGCGTCCGGGCGTACCGCGTACTCCATGCCCCAATTGACGATCGCTTCCATGACGGGCGCTAGCGATCGACCCTGGTCCGTGAGGTGGTAGTCCGCGCGCAACGGGTGTGTGCTATAGATTGTGCGCACGATGAGGCCCGTCGCCTCGAGTGCCTTGAGCCGGTCGGAGAGGATCTTCGTCGGCATGCCGGGCGAGTGCGCGATCAGCTCCGTGAACGTGGTCCGTTCGAAGAAGAGATCGCGCAAGATCAGCAGGGTCCAGCGGTCACCGATCAGGTCGAGGGTGCAGGCTATCGGGCACTGCTGGTCGTATGTGCGGCTCATGGTAGTCCAGTCCTGAACCAATCTGGTGGTTCAAGCGTACCACGGCATTGACTATAAATCGAAGTCGCTTTAAGATATGAATCTCCTCCGTGTTCCACGCAACCCTTGCGGGAACCCGCCTGGAACACGGATGGGCTTTGCGCTCGGACGGGCGCGATGTGTCAGACAACACGGCAGTAGGGTGAAAGGAACACACCGAGCATGGCAAACCCTGTAACGCACTTCGAGATCCACGGCAAAGACGGGAAGAAGACGCAGGAGTTCTACTCGAAGCTCTTCGGCTGGAACATCGATGCCAATAATCCGATGGCTTACGGCATGGTCGCCGCGCCGGGCGGTGAGGGCATCGGCGGTGGCGTCACCCAGTCGGACAACGCGCCGATGGTGACCTTCTACGTGCAGGTCGACGACCTCGCGGCATCGCTGAAGAAGGCGGAAGGTCTCGGCGGCTCGACGATTATGGCGCCGATGGATGTGCCGGGCGGTCCGAAGATCGCGATGTTCTCCGACCCCGACGGCAACGTCGTCGGTCTCAGTTCAGGCATGTAGCGGTCGAATCGAAGCGATGGAGGCTCAGCCGCGGCTGAGCCTCCGGCTTCTCTCTCGCAGGGCCATCACCTGGCCTCAAAAATATTCGGGACGCGCGGTTAACCAAACGCCAAGTTGAAGCGTTCTCATCAATACCACCGGGCGCAAGAGGTGGCACATGCGAACCGCAGGTCCGTCCCGCGTCGGCGCGGCAGTCTTCTTCTCGATCCTGGCGGCGCTGATGGTTGCCGTGCTGCTGATCGCGTTCCGCGACGCGCCAACCCCGCGCGCGGTCGCGGCGTCACCTCCGCCGAACGACAACTTTCAGGACAGCGTCCGGTGGTACGTCCAGTACCCCCTCGGTGTCGACGTCTTCCCGATAGATGTGTCGCAGACGACCGTCGGCGCCACCCTCGAGGCCGGTGAGTCCGCGCCGTGCGCTCCAATCGGCGCTACAGAGTGGTTTGCGTACGACGGCGACCGCACGGGCACGGTGACCCTCGACACCGTCGGTAGCAACTTTGACACCGTCCTTGCGGTGTACACGTTCGCAGGCGACTTCGGGGCTTCCCCACCTGGCGGCAACCTCGCGCCGATCGTGTGCGACGACAACGGCGCCCGGACGCAGTCGCGCGTCAGCTTCACCGTCGAGCAAGGGAAGCAATATCTCGTGCAGGCGGGAGGGCGCAGCGGCGCCGCCGGACAGCTGCATCTCCACGCCGAATGCGCGTGCAGCCTGCCGAATGACGACCTCACCCGCGCGACCGACTTCAACGTCGGGTTCGGCAGTCCGTCGGCGCACTCCGAAGTCACCACCACGGGTTCCGGTCTTGAGCCGGGCGAGCCGCGGCCGTGCGGCGACATCGGCGCGACTGTCTGGTACCGCCTCTATGCGCAGCAGGCGGGCACGATCGAGCTCACCACCGCCGGGAGTAGCTTCGCTACCGTGATCGCGGCCTACACGGCTCCGTACTATCAGGGGTCGCCTTCGACGCTGACGGGGCTGTCCTGCAACCAGGGGGCCGGCGGCTCCCGCGCCTCGTTGACGCTGCAGGTCCAGCAAAACCAGATCTACTTCTTTCAGGCGGGCGGCGTGTCCGGCGCGACGGGGCGCCTCGTGATCGACGCGCATTGCGTACCCGCCTGTCCGCCGTACAACGACGGCTTCGATTACGGCGGCGCGAACGAGCTGCCGCTGGTCGCCCAAGAGCAGACCGACGGCGCCACAACGCAGCCGGGCGAGACGCTCCCTTGCGGCGGCATGGGCAAGACCGTCTGGTTCGGCGTGATCCTCCGTGGCAACGCACGGATCGCCATCGACACCGGCGGCAGCGGCTTCGACACGGCGCTGGCGGCGTACGAGCAGGGATCGGTGTCCCCACCACCCGGCTCGCTCAGCCTCCTGTCCTGCAAATCCGCCGCCAATGGGACCCAACCGCGGCTGACGTTCGACGCCGTCGCCGATCACGTCTACTGGGTGCAGCTCGGTGGCCGCAACGGAGCGAGCGGCGACCTGCATGTGAACATCGATTGCACGCCCGGACCTTGCCCACCCACGAGTGACAACCCGCAGAACACGGGACTGTACCTTGACCCGACGTACGGCTTTCCCTTCACCTTCGCTCAGGATACGCGCGGGGCGACGACGCAGCCGGGCGAGCAATTGGGGTGCGGCGGCATGGCCCGCACGGTCTGGCTGCGGCTGTACTCGTCCGAACAGGAAACGCCGATCGTGATCAGCACCACCGGCAGCAGCTTCGACACGGCGATCGCCGTGTACCAGTCGCCTTTCTATGGCACGCCGAACATCGACCAGCTCACGTCCGTGGCGTGCTCCGCCGGCGGCACCGGCCAGCAGGCGAGCCTGCGCTTCGCGCCGACCGCGGGGGCCACCTACTTCGTGCAGATCGGCGGCCGCGGGGAAGCCGGCGGCGACCTGAAGATTCATGCTGACTGCGAGACGGTCTGTCCGCCACCTAACGACAGCGTTGGGCGCTCCTACGCCACCGGCGGCACCAACTTCGCTTTCGCAGAGAACACACGCGGAGCGACCCTCGAGGCCGGCGAATCGCGTCCGTGCGGTAACATCGGCAAGACCGTCTGGTTCAACCTGCCTGCGCAAGGCGACTACGCGATCACGACGCCGGGCAGCAGCTTCCGCGTCGCGGTGGCGCTCTACGCGTGGGAAGGGGTCTCCCCACCAGGTGGCCTCAGCTCGACGGCGTGCAGCGCCAGCGGCTCGCTCGACGTGCGCACGCAGGCTGGCTTCGGGTACTTGCTGCAGGTCGGCGGCGTCGATGCGGCCGGCGGCGACCTGGAGATAGTCATCGTTTGCACGGCGAACTGCCCCGACAGGGCGATCGGACCCGACACCGGAGGAGAATGCAACGCCTGTATTCAGACCGGTCCGGTCGTTGTCCAGCGCGGAGGCGTCCGGCTCCCGGACACGGGCAGCGGCGGCTATCTGCCGGGCGCGGGGCGCTGAAGCGCCTGGACGGTAGAGGATGGACGATGGACGCCGTGCATCGTCCATCGTCGACTCGACCCAGCCTCTAGCTTCCAGCTTCCGTCTCCCACCGGTATACTGCGCGCTGGCGCCCGACCTCAGACAGCGGTGGTCCTCCGTACGGCGGTTGCATCAGCCGTCCGTTCGTGAGTTGCGCGCCTCGCGGGTCAGCAGAAGGGAATACACATGAGCTCAGTGGTCAAGAAGCGCAAGAAGAAGATGCGCAAGCACAAGCATCGCAAGATGCTGAAGAAGACGCGCTGGCAACGCAAGCACAAGGGTTGATGCGACTTCCCGTCAGTTAGCGCATCCAGTCCGCTGTCACAGAGATGTTCATCGGAGGGGCCCCGTCTGGGGCCTCTTCGTGTGCCCGCTCCGCACGCCGATCCTCCGCTTCAGGGGCCCGCTACACTTCGATGGCATGACCTTTGCGCTGAAACTCACCCACGACGAACCGCGCCTCGTCTACCTCGCGCTCGTCTACCACCTCGGCCGTCCCGGTTCGGAGCTCGATCCCGCCACGAAGATGCCGGTCGAACACGGACTGCGCGGCATCAAGGTCCAGCTTGGCAGCGAGATCGAGGGCGACCATGCGGTCATCGAGCTAGACGACGATCAATACCGGCGCTTGCTCTCCGCGATCTACGGCTGCGTGAACGAGCTGCGGGTCTACCACATGCGCAACGGCGCCGAGAGCACGGTCGAGCGATTCACGGACACCGCGCGCTCGCTGTTTCCCGAGATTTCGTCCGATGCAGAAGCTGCTCTCGATGTATCGGAGGCGATGATGATGCTACACCGCCGCATCGAACGCGCAGTCCGGCGCGCGGAGGACGCCTCGGCGCCGCCGGCCGTGTCGGACGTATCTCCTGCACGATCGCGCTGGCCATTCTCCCGCCGCGGACGCTAGCGGCGCGCCTCCAACGGTTCGTTACTTCTTGTCTCGGCGGTGATCTGTTGGCAGCACCCGCACCGCCCCGGCCTCACCACCGGCCCCTCTCCACCGCATGGAGAGAGGGGAGCTTGGCGCGAGCGATTTTCGATCCCGCCGTGGCTGAGCTCCTACTAACGGCGCATCGGAAGCACAACACTGGCGGCGCGCCCGGCTCAGGCGTCCGGGGGGCGGAAGTGCCGCCGCTCCCAGCGCGCGTAGACAAACACACCGGCGACGGCGATGGCGAGCGGAATCAGCGCGAGCGCCGGGTGGATGACAAACAGCACGAAGATCGCGATGAGATCGATCGCGATCAGGGCGATCGCCAGCAGCGGCCAGAGCAGCAGTCCGAACAGCGCGCGCGTGATCAGTACCACGTCCAGGCATCCGGATGGTCCACGATCCTCCCCGGATGGAGGCCTCTGCTCGTAATACGCCATATGCGCATCGTATCTGCTGGCCCGGGGTGATGGGCCGCTTCGCCGCAGCCGCAGAATCGGCCTGCAGCCGTCCCTTGCTTCTGGAAACGGAAGGCCGAACACTGCCTTTCATGCCTACCCGTAGCGACGCCTGGGATCTCCTCTGCGAGATCACGAAGACGGACGGTCTCCGCAAGCACGGTCTCGCGGTCGAGACGGTGATGCGCTACTTCGCGCGCCAGCACGGCGCCGATGAGGACCTCTGGGGGACCACCGGCCTCCTCCATGACTTCGACTATGAACGCTGGCCGACCGCCGAGGGACATCCGTATGAAGGGAACAAGATCCTCGCCGAGCGCGGCTACGGTGACGACATCCGCACGGCGATCATGGGACACGCTGCGTACACCGGCGTCGCCCGCGAGACGCTGATGGCAAAGATGCTGTTCTCGGTCGACGAGCTGACGGGCTTCATCACCGCCGTCGCCCTCGTGCGGCCAAACAAGAGCATCTTCGAAGTCGAGACGGCGTCGGTGCGGAAGAAAATGAAGGACAAAGCCTTCGCCCGCCAGGTGAATCGCGACGACATCACGGTGGGCGCAGCGGAGCTCGGCGTCGAGCTCGAGGCGCACGTCGCGGACGTCATCGCCGCCCTTCGCGCGAATGCCGATGCGCTCGGTCTGCGGGGCTCTGTCTAGAAGATGGAGGGTGGACGATAAAAGGTGGACGATGGACCGCTCGACCGACGCCCTCCATCTTCCACCGCCCATGCTCTACCGAAGGGCGGGTAGTGTAAATCGCCCCTCCGCCTGTTAGGCTGATCCGTATGAAGCGACGCGGCCGGCCGCCCTATCCCGATATCCTCACTCCCCGGCAGTGGCAGGTGCTCTTGCTGCTACGCGAGGGACTCTCGAACGAGCAGATCGCCCTCCGGCTCGGCATCAGTCTCGATGGCGTCAAGTTCCATGTGTCAGAGATCCTCGGCAAGCTTGGTGTCAGCAACCGGAACGAGGCCGCAAACTGGCAGCGGAAAGCGCCCGAGCCGGCGTCGCCGAGCGCGTCGCTGACCTGCGGCGACCGTCGCCGCACCGCCGCCCCTGCTGCTGCCCAATTCGGCGCACGTCGACGTGCCCTGCCCTTGCGGCGCAGCCGGCACGCGCACCGCCATCCGTGCAGAGGCGCACAATTCGCAGCCTGAGGAGCACCAGATGATCATCCCATCCGTCATCGAAACCAGCGCCCGCGGCGAGCGCGCCTTCGACATTTATTCGCTGCTGCTGCGCGAGCGCATCATCTTCCTCGGCGCGCCGATCGACGACAACGTCGCGAACCTCGTCGCCGCCCAGATCCTCTATCTCGAGCGGGAGGACCCGGAGAAAGACATCAACATCTACGTCCATTCGCCGGGCGGGTCGATCTCGGCCGGACTCGCGATCTACGACACGATGCAGCTCGTGCGTCCCGACATCGCCACTTACGCCGTCGGTATGACGGCGAGCATGGGGACGGTGCTCTTGTGCGCCGGTACGCCCGGCAAGCGGTTCGCGATGCCGAACTCGACCGTCCATATCCACCAGGCGCTGATCGGTGGTGGCGGCATCAGCGGGCAGGCGTCAGACATCGAGATCCAGGCGCGCGAGATCCTCCGGCAAAACGACATCCTGCGTGGGATCCTCGCCAAACATTCGGGGCAGACGGAGGAGCGGATACGGGCGGACTTCGACCGCGACTTCTTCATGGATCCACAGGCCGCGAAGGACTACGGCCTCATCGACGAAATCCTCGCGCCCAGGGAGGCGGCGCGCCCGGTCGCCGGCCTCAGCCGCTGAGATCGCACGCGGCGGCACGGGCCCTCACCCTCTCAGCGGCGAGTCTTCGACCGCCCTTCGGGCACGCTCTCCCAAAATGGGAGAGGGGGATTGAGGACCATGGTGCGCAATTTTTCGCCGGCGCTCGCGAGCGGTGTCGCCATGCTGACTCCGGTTTCCGCGGCCGCGCGGGGTACAATCGAACATGTCTGAGGCCCCCCGAACACCCACGCCCAGCGCCAGCGCGCGGACCATCTTCGCGTCCTACGCGCCTGCCGCGCTAAACGACGCGTCGGTCCCGCCATTCCCGGGCCATGAAGCCGATGACGAGGACGACACGGCTCGCGACGGGCTAGAGCTCGATTTCGAGCGGCCCGAAAGTGCCTGGGCGGCGATCGCGCCCGGAGAGCCCACGGCGGATGTGCCGGTTCGTTTCGTCGATGGCTCCATCAAGTCGAAGACGGCCGGCTCGCTGCTGGTGAACCATCGCCGGCGTCCGATCATCGCCGCTGTCGTCTCTGCCGCCTCGCTCGAGATCGAGGGCCGCGCGACGCGCCGCGGCGCCGGCGCCTGCACGCGCCGGCTGCTCTGCATCTACTCCGATGGCATCGAGCGCGCGCATCTGCTCGACGCGCATCACGCGCTCGCCGATATCGGTGTCGAGCTGCGCGAGCGCCCGCTCGGATCCGTCGCCGGGGACTTCGACTCGATGCGGCGCGCCACGCGCAGTCTCGCGATGGAGGCGATGGAAGAGGCGGAACGCAGCGTCATGCTTGCCGACTTCACGAAGCCGACCCTGATGGATGGCCTGCTCGAACGTCGCCTGGCGACTGCGCCGACGCACAACGTGCCGGTGGTGGGTCTCGTCAAGCGACAGATGACCACGTATCTTCCGGCTGGATTGCAAGAGCTCGTCTACACGCTGAAGCCCGGCGAGCGGACCCCTGCGTTCGTCCTCCGCACGGTGTGGCACGTGGACCTCGTGAACATCTATGTGCGGCTCTCGTCCGAGTCGGGGTCCGCGCCCTCATACGGCATCGTGCGCGTCACGGCGCCGCTGGAGTACGTCGAAAGCCACTACCCCGGCGAGGCGAAGTCGGCCTATCTCTCAGGCATGGCGGCGTATCTCTATCGCCTCCGCCATCGCGATCTCGGCTATAGCCGCGCCGGCATCAGCGTCGAGCCGATCGTGCGGGTGGAGGACCATCTGCACGCGATCCTGCCCGACCTCGATGCACTCGTCCCGAAGCTGCACCGGCTGTTCCCGCGCGAATAATCGCGGCCGTCTCCACGCCGTGCGGTGCTGGATGCGTCGATTTGACCGCGCATTGGGCGGTAGACTACGAGCATGGCGGAGCAAAAGCGGAACAGCGAGCGCGATGTGCCGTTCGAGACGTCGTCCGGACGGCCGATCCAGCCGCTCTACGGGCCGGCAGACCGCGCCGACGCCGACTACTTCGACGATCTCGGGCTGCCGGGCGAGTTCCCGTACACCCGTGGTGTGCAGCCGACGATGTATCGCGGGCGCTTCTGGACGATGCGCCAGTATGCCGGCTTCTCGGATGCGGAAGAGTCAAACCGGCGCTACAAGTACTTGCTATCGCAGGGCCAGACCGGCATCTCGGTGGCGTTCGACCTGCCGACGCAGATCGGCTTCGATCCTGACGATGCGATGGCCGAGGGTGAGGTGGGCAAGGTCGGCGTGTCGATCTGCTCGATCGACGATATGGAGGCGCTGTTCCGGGACATCCCGCTCGAGTCCGTCACCACGTCGATGACGATCAACGCAACGGCCGCTATCCTGCTGGCGTTGTACGTGGCGGTCGCGAAGAAGCAGGGGGCGGACCTCACGAAGGTGGGCGGTACGACCCAGAACGACATCCTCAAGGAGTACATCGCCCGAGGCACCTACATCTTTCCGCCGCGCCCGTCGCTGCGGATGATCACCGACGTCTTCGCCTGGTGCAACGAGCATCTGCCGCAGTGGAACACGATCAGCATCAGCGGCTATCACATGCGCGAGGCGGGCTGCACCGCGGCCCAGGAGGTTGGCTTCACGATCGCCGATGCGATCCAGTACACGCAGGCGGCACTCGACCGTGGGTTGAAGATCGATGACTTCGCGCCGCGCCTGGCGTTCTTCTTCGCCTGCCACGGGAACTTTTTGGAGGAGATCGCAAAATTCCGCGCGGCGCGCCGGCTCTGGGCGCGCGTGGTGAAGGAGCGCTTCGGCGCGCAACACGCCGACTCGATGAAGATGCGCTTCCACACGCAGACGGGCGGCGCGACACTCACGGCGCAGCAGCCCGTGAACAACCTCGTGCGCACCGCGCTGCAGGGGATGTCCGCCGTGCTGGGAGGGACGCAGTCGCTGCACACGAACAGCTACGACGAGGCGCTGTCGCTGCCGAGCCAGCACGCCGCCGAGCTGGCGCTGCGGACCCAGCAGATCATTGCGTACGAGACGGGAGTGGGCGATACGATCGACCCCGTTGCGGGCTCGTGGTACATCGAGCACCTGACGGACGAGGTCGAGGCCGACGCCGCCGACTACGTGCGGCGCATCGACGAGATGGGTGGCGCCCTCGTTGCGGTCGAACGCGGCTTCCAGGCCCAGGAGATCCACGAAAACGCCTTCCGCATCCAGCGCGACATTGAAGCGCACCGCAAGATCGTCGTTGGCGTCAACGCGTTCGTCGACGAGGAGCCGTCGGCGACCGGACTGCATCAGCACGACATAACGGTCGGGGAGCGCCGGAAGCAGCAGCTAACGCGCCTGCGGGCGACCCGCGACGTCGCCGCTGCCGAGGCGGCGCTTCGGCGACTCGAAGACGTTGCGCAGGGTGAAGACAACATCATGCCGGCGCTGATCGCAGCGGTCGAGCAGCACGTGACGCTCGGCGAAATCTGCACGCGCCTCCGCGGCGTCTGGGGCGAGCAGCGCGAGACGATGGCGCTCTGACGAGCGCTCAGAGCAGACCGCAGATAGCGGAGGACCGACTTTGCGCCGTTGGGGCGACATTACTCACTCGGCCGCGTCAGATCCTCCCAGCGAACGCCCAAGCCAAGACGCGCTGATTCAAGTCCTTCGCGGGCGGCTGCCATGAAGTTGGGATCGCGCTCGAGCTGCGCTACGCGCCGCCGACGCGCGGCGATCACCCGGCGGCTAGGTGGGCTCTTGGGTTTTTCGGGCGTGGATGCCATCGCGTCTCCTCAGTCTTCGGGCATTGGAGCCTGACCCAACCGCGACTTGCGGTTGGCTTGCATGCCTTACGCGGTCCGGCGTCAGCTGCGTCAGATTTTCCAGTAAACGCATATATCTGCCTATTGACAGATTACGATTACCCATCATAATCTGAGGGTGAGACGAAAGCCCTCCGAGCTGCTTCCGATTGAGCTGTCGATCCTGGCGTCGGCGGTCGAGCTGGCCCGGATTGGGACGAGCGAGTTCTACGGCTACGCCATCGCCAAGGAGATCCGTGACGGCCAAGGTGCCAAGCAGCTGACGGGGCACGGGACGCTCTATCGCGCGCTGGACCGGCTGGCGAAGCTGGGGCTGGTCGAAAGTCGCTGGGAGGAACCGGAGCTGGCGGCTCGGGACGACCGCCCGCGGCGGCGGCTGTATCGCGTGACGGCGCTGGGCGAGCGGGCGTTGGCAGACGGGCGCGTGCCCGACGCGGCGCCGGCGGCGACGACGAAGCTCGGTCACGGGCTGGCAACATCATGATGCGCACGACGGGGTTCGCTTCCGGGCTGACGCTCTCCTGGATCCGTTGCTACACGCTGGGGCTCTCTCGCGACACGCGCGCGATGCGGCAGCAAGAGATCGAGTCCGACCTGTGGGAGCACGAGCGTGACATGCGGGGTCGCGCGTGGTCGCGCGTGGAGTTCGCGCTGGCGGTGTTGAGCAGGCTGGTGCGGGGGATGCCGGCCGATGTGTTCTGGCGTTTGCAGATGGAGGGACCAAGAATGGAGATCAAGATCCCGTTCGAACGCGTCGCCGGAGGGCTGCTGCTGGCGCTCGTGGCGATGATGATCATCACGGGCAGCATCAGCGGCTACGACCCGAACCCCAGCGGGTTCGATGGCGAGCTGAGGCGGTTGGCGGAGATAGGTTCGTTCGCGGACAACGCGAACGCGGCAGCCCGATTGTTCACCGGGCTCGCGCTGATCGGCGCAGCGGCCGGGTTCTACGTGGCATTGCGGGAACGCGGTGCGATTCTGGCGACAATCGCGGCATTCGGACTGGTGGCCGCCGGTGCGCTCGCCCTGGTCGCCGCGGCGCTGCAACTCGTGTTCGTGGACCTTGCGGAGGAGTATGTCGCGTCGTCGGGTGCGCACCAAGAACAGGTGATGGTGACGGCGCGGGCCGTGTTGCTGGTCGTGGAAGGCACCGTGGTTGGCGCCTTATTGGCACTCCTGCTCAGCACGTACTCGCTCGCGGCGCTGACGGCGCGAGAACGGCTGGTGCCTCGCTGGCTGATCGCGCTTCCCGCGCTGAGCCTGGTGGCGTTCGTCGTGGGAGGCATCGCCGGGCTTGCGGGCGCCGGGAATACCTGGGTGCTGATGATGAGCGTCGGCGGGCCGACGCTGCTGTGGCTGATCGTCGCCGGGGTGTGGCTCCTGCTGACGCCGCGCGAGGAGACTGCTCCGGTCCAGATGATGTCGCCGGCGTCGTCCGGCTGAGTGGCGCCATACCGAACGGGCGTCTTTCCCATCTTCGAGGAGGAGTGAGTCATGTCGAATCGAATCGAGCAGGAGATCGAGCAGGAGGGTGTCATGTCGAATCGAGAGTTGCGTCGCAGGCCGCTGTTTTGGATAGTGATCGTCAGTGCGATCACGGCGGTGGTGATGATCCTGGTCCTGGGTCTCCGGGGCCCTGCCAGGGCGTCGGCGGCTCCGGCGGCGATCCCGTGCCCGAGCGGCGAGGCGATCACGGTCGTGGCGCCGAGCGCCGGCGCGCCGACGACGGTGAGCGCGACCGTGTCGCCCCCCGTGAACCTGAAGCCGGCGAAGGACGGGGTGGTGGATTCGTTTCACCTGCACTACTTCGTCGACATTGACCCGTCGACGGTCGTGCGGGCCGGCGAGCCGGTGCCGACGGGCAACCCGAAGATCATCCACAGCGCGACGACGACGCAGGACGTGGGCACGCTGACGGCGGGCAATCACCGCGTCTGGGTCGTGCTCGGCGACGTGGCGCATACGGCGTGCACGCCCATGGTCGCTGGCAGTGTGTCGTTCGACGTGATGGCGGCGGCCGCGTTGCCTGCGAGCGGCACGGGCCTGGCCGGCGGGAGCGCGAGCGGCTCCGCGGTTCCGATGTTCGCCGTTGCGCTCATGGCGGGTCTCGCGGCGGCAAGCGCTGGATTCGTCATGCGCCGCGACTGAGCTGCCTCGCTTGGTGGACGGGCAGACGCAGCGAGCACGGGACTTCACACGCTGTCGAAGTCGCCTTCGGCGCTCCGCAGGTGGTGGATGTCGTTGAGGCGGTACAGTGCCCGCCGTCCCTCGCCCGCCGCGACAATGTTGATCGATGTGTGCGCGGGGCGGAAGAACATGTCGTACTTCGTGCCGATGACGTGGCCGGTGTAGGCGTTGATTACGCCGCCGTGGCAGGCGATGACGACGCGTTCGCCGGGATGTGTGGCGATGATGCCCTCAATCGCGTTGATCACGCGCTTGTTGAATTCGGCGCTCGATTCGCTGTACGGATAGACATCCCAGCTCTTCTCAATCACCATGCGCTGGCGGACGCCAGCGAGCACCTGGCGGCCGACGTAGTCGAGCGGCGTACGGTCCGGCGGGATGTCGCGGAACACTCCGACCTCCCGCAGGTCGTCGAGGACGATCGGCTCGAGGCGATGGTGGCGCGCGATCTCCTGTCCTGTGTTCAAGGCGCGCTGCAGCGGACTGGCGTAGACCACGTCGATGCGCTCGGTCGAGAGCGCCTCGCCGACGAGACGCGCCTGGGTGCGGCCCAGCGCGCTCAGCGGCGGGTCGAGCATCTCCGACACCGGGCCGTTCACGTCGTACTCCTGCTGGCCATGCCGCACGAGCAACAACTCGGTGACGTTCTCGGTATTGGAGAGAAAAGCGAGGTCGAATGAACCAGGGATACGCTGCTTCGCGGCGCGCACATCCGCCGCCTCGAGGGTTTGCTCGTTCACATCGCGTTCGCGTGTCGCCGTCATAAGGCTTATCCCCGATTGGTGATTGGTGATTGGTGGTGACTGGTGATTGGTGATTGGTGACGGGCTGTTGGCGAATTGGTGATTGGTGGCTGGTAAGTGGTGGCTGGTGACCTCGTTTGGCCGTTCCCTCACCTTAGCGCACGCGGGTTAAGGGCACGTTAATGCGCGGATAACAGGGAGCGCCGCGCTCAGATGCCGATCGCTGGCTTCAGGCCCAACAGCGTGCGGCTCAGCTCGATGCCGCCCAGATGGGTGAAGCCGTGTGTCATGCAGACCTGTCCGAGCGCGCGGATCGCCGGCATCTCACCCAGAGGCTTGACCGTGACCGGAGAGTCGAATGTGGTGGCGTCCGGGTTCGAGAGCCATTCGGACGTGCTGGCCCATACATCCTGCACGTACTGCTGGAATGCGGGAATGTCGGTGATGCGCATTGCCTGAGCGTCGGATGCGGGCATGCCGGTCCCCTGCGCCACCGGCGCCAGGCCCAGGCGGTCCGCCCAGCCGCCGTCCATCCACACGGTCGGCCGCCGCCCTTGCAGGATGAACCGCACGACGTTGTCTTCCGTCCGCGCGTAGTGCCAGAGCTCGAAGCCGATCGTGTTGCCGTTGGAATCGCCGCCGGGGACCGCGTGCCACTGTTCGGGCGTCAGGTCGGCGACGCCCCGGTCAAGCATCGCGTGGAGGCGCTTCAGTTCAGCCTGAATGAATTCGACGAGCGTCATGGCAGCCTTCCCTGATCTGCGCGAT
Source organism: Dehalococcoidia bacterium (assembly GCA_038227375.1). Lineage (GTDB taxonomy): Bacteria > Chloroflexota > Dehalococcoidia > DSTF01 > JACRBR01 > JALYKW01. The sequence goes on along the minus strand of JBBRPY010000023.1, from coordinate 21,349 downwards.
GTGCCAGTCGCGACCATATCACGTGCCTGCGTACGGGCAAGCCGCGCAGGTGTGGCAGCCGCTACTGGCGCCCGCGACGCAGCAGGGCGCCGAACAGGATCGCCGCGATGACGGCCCCGACTGCCGCGCTCGCCAGCAACGCCCAGAGCATGCGCGTGCTCCAGTCGAACCACAGGAAGTGGACTTGGACTTCCTGGAGGTTCTGGAGCAAGAACAGCGTCAGCGCCGCGAGCGCAACGACGGCGAGCGCCAACCTGACTCGCGCGAGCACGCCCGCCCCGCCCTCTTCCTCGACAATCGGCCGGCGTTCGTCCTGTCCGCGCGTCATCGCTCTATCCTCCGTCAGTCGCTCGCCATCTGGCCGCCGCGCGGGCCCGCCAACGGTTCTGTGGGCCGCGTCGCCTCGTACGCTTGCCTCGTGCGCTCCACGATGTCGAAGAGATCATCGGCGGTTGTCACCGGCGCCGAACACAGCGTCCCGTAGCAGACGTAGGCGGCGGGCGCCGGAACCGCCGGTAGGGCCTCTTCGGCCAGCGCTGCCGCATCGCCCGCATCGATCATGTGCACGACGCGGTCAGGCACCGGCAGCGCCAGGGCAGCCGCATGCAGCGCCGCGCCGTCTCCGGCGGACGCCACGATCTTCACCTCGGCGCCCGGATTCAGGAGCCGATCCGCCGCCGTCGCGTAGTCCGCCGCGAAGTAGCCCTGCGATTCGATGACTGTGCTGTACTGCTCGAGCGCGCGTCGCGCGACGGCTTCATACTCTGCGCTGTGGGTGAGGCGAGCGAGGCGAAGGAACACTGTCGCCGCGGCGACATTCTCCTTCACCGGCTTCTGGCGCATGGCGAGCCGTCCGAGCGTCTCGTGCTGGCGCGGCGTGTCGTAAAAGCCGCCGCCCTCGCTCGCGAGGCGCTCCGTTATGGACGACGCCAGCTCCTGTGCGCGGGCGAGGTCCTGCGGCCGACCGGCGACCTCGTACGCGTCGAGGCAGGCGAGTGCCGTCCCCGCCTGGTCGTTCAGCAAACCGGGCACCTGCGGACCCCCAGGCGAGAGGAAGCGATGCATGCCCTCGCCGTCGGTGTGCAGCCGCTCCCACAGGTAGTCGAGCGCCTGGAGTGCGCGCGCCTTGAGTCCGGGGCGGCCGCGCGTCCACGACGCTTCGAGATAGGCGCTGATCGCGAGCGCGTTCCAGCTGGTGTAGAGCGTCTTGTCGACGTATGGCGCGGGATGCCGCTTTCGCTCCTCCGCGGGCAGCGGATAGAAGTCTTCGTCCGCGTCCTGCGAGCCGTAGAAGGCGCCGGTCGCGGGGTCGCTCAGCGACGTATCAAGGTAGTCGATGGTGACATCGATCTTCCCGCGGTGCTCGGCATCCCCCGTGATCCGGTACAGCTTTAGCAGGTTGCGCAGCAGCAGCGCGTTGTCCTCCAGCATCTTCTCGTAGTGCGGCACGCTCCAATCGCGCTTGGTGGAGTAGCGGTAGAACCCGCCCCACTCCTGGTCGTACGTGCCGCCGTTGCCCATGTGCTCGAGCGTCTTTCGGGCCATATGCAGCGCGTCGCGGTCGCCGTCGCGCAGGAAGACGTGCAGCAGCAGGTCGATCGCCTCCGTGTGCGGGAACTTGGGCTCGTTGCCAAAGCCGCCATGTACGGGATCGTACGCATCTTCGGTCGCGTGGAGCGCGTCGCGCAGGATCTGGTCCGAGAGCGGGGCGCCGCCCTCCGACTGCTCCGCTTCCGCCCGTTGCCGGTTGGACAAGATCTCGCCGATCTTCTGCTCTACCGACGCCTTGTTGTCCTTGTAGTAGGTGCTGACCTGATTGAGGACATCGCGCATCTGGTCCGGCGGGATGTACGTCATCCCCGCCATCACCTCGCCCCCGGGCGTGAGGAATGCGGTCGTCGGCCAGCCGCCCATGTTGTAGCGGGCATTGATGTCGGGGCGCTGGTCGTTGTCGACGCGCACCGGCACGAAGCGGTCGTTGATTAGCCCGATGATGTCTGGTTCGGAGTATGAGGTCTCATCCATGACGTGGCACCAATGGCACCAGACGGCGGAGATGCCGAGGAGGATCGGCTTCTCTTCGCGCTGCGCCCGGTCGAAGGCGGCAGGTCCCCACGCCTGCCATCCGATCTCGCCCGCGCGGTTGGGGCGAGGAGAGAAGTGAAATGCGGAATCAGACATCAGGGATACTTCCTTTGGAAACAAACCGCCTCTCTGATCGTACCAAGCGACGGTGTGCTGAGGGTGACGAAGCCGACGCGACAAGCGACGAGATCCGGAACGGTTTCTCCGACTTCCGACTTCCGCCCTCCGACTTCCGCCGTCACCAACCGGCTGCGGCGCCCTCGCCGCGGCCGTCGCTGGCCGCGATCATGACGCCGGTCTCGGGTTCGAGGACGATCGCCTGTGCGCGGCCCATCGGCGCTGTGGTGCGCGAGAGGGGGCGCACGGCGTGGCCGCGCCGCCGCAGCTCGTCCTGCGTGGCCACGGGCATCTCTTCTTCCACCAGCAGGGCGCTGGCGGTGTCACCCCAGCGCGGTGCATCGATCGCCGCCTGCGGGTCGAGGCCGAAGTCGATGATGCCGGTGAGCACCTGGAAGTTCGTTTGCACCTGGTAGTCGCCGCCGGGCGTGTTGCCGATGATGTAGGGCTGCCCGTCGCGGAACGCGAGATAGGTGTTGAGGGTGTGCATCGTCCGCTTCCGCGGGGCGAGCGCATTCGGGTGCGCCGGGTCGAGCGAGAAGCCGGTCATCCGGTTGTTCATGATGATGCCGGTGCCCTCGATGGCCACTGCGGAGCCCCAGTTGGCGTACAGGCTCTGGATGAACGAGCAGACGTTGCCGTCGCCATCCGCGACCACGAACGACGTCGTGTCTGACGACGCGACTTCTGCTCGCGCCGTACGAGCGCGCGCCGGGTCGACCTCCGCTCGCCGCGTGGCCGCCCATTCGTTCGTGAGCAGCGTCTGCGGGTCGAAGTCGACGTGCGCGCGGTCGCCGGCGAACCGCTGGCGGTCTTCGAACGCGAGCTTCTTCGCCTCGACCATGTGGTGTACCGCGTCGGGGGAGAGATGGCCCCACGCCGCCAGGTCCCAGCCCTCAGCGATCTTCATCTCTTCGAGCAGGATCACACCCTGGGAATTGGGCGGCGTCTCGTACAGTGCGTAGCCGCGGTAGTCGACGGAGATCGGCTCCAACACGTTGGCGCCGTGTGAAGCCAGGTCTTCTTCGCTCATGCAGCCGCCGGCCGCCTGCACGCCGCGGGCAATCCGCCTTGCGGTCTCGCCCTCGTAGAAAGCGCTCCGGCCGTGCTTGCCGATCGCTTCGATCACGCCGGCGAGCCCCGGTTGCCGGAAGATCGCGCCGAACGCCGGCGGTGCGCCGTCCCGGTGCAGTTCGGCCGCCATCGTCCCGTATTTCGAGAAGAGACCCTGTGCGGAGTGCATCGACTGCGCCAGCTCGCGCGACACCGGGAAGCCGTCGCGCGCGTAGCCGACCGCGGGCGCCAGCAGCTCCGGCATCGGCTTCGTGCACCATCGGCTGTGGAACTCCTGCCAGGCGTCAACGAGGCCGGGCACGGCGGCTGCCATGCCGCCGTGCTGCGGAATGCCCCCGTGATAGCGGTCGAGCGTTGCCGCGGCCGGCGCCATCCCGCCAGAGCAGATCGCCGTCACGCGCCCGTCCGCTTTCGTGTACACCAGCACGTAGGCGTCGCCACCGAGATGATTGCGGTGTGGCTTCACTACCGGCAGCAGCGCCGACATCGCCAGCGCGGCGTCGAAGGCGTTGCCGCCCGCGCGCAGCACCGCGATCCCCGTCTGCGAGACGAGCGGGTGTTCGGAGGCGACGGCTCCGTGCGTCGCCAGCACGGGGCCGCGCATCGGCTGGGCATCAGGTGGAGTTGGCATCATGATGGTCCTTCGTTGGCCTAGCGCGATGTTCCGGAATGGGCGCGCGCCGCACTGGTGCGGTTGTCGCCCGTTCGCGCGTTCAGCGCTCGTTGGCGACGCGCTCCAGCGCCTGGCGCGCTGCCCCGACCAGGCGCTTCTCGTCCTTGAACGCGAGTACGCGCTCGGCTTCGACGATCTCGAACCAGCGCGCTTCTGTCACCTCATCGTCGTGGTCGTCAGTCGAGCCGGAGAGGTAGCGCATGAGGAAAAACTGCACCTGCTTGCGAACCCGCACCGGATCCGGTTCATACGTCGACGTGAAGGTGTATTTGATGGTATCAAGCGGGCCCACCACCTCGGCATCAACGCCCGCTTCCTCCCGCACCTCGCGCAGCGCCGTGCGCTCTGGAGCTTCGTCAGCCTCGATCCAACCCTTCGGTAGCTGCCAACGACCCTCGTGTGTGCGGATCAACGCCACCTCGAAGCCGCCGTCGTCGCGCAGGCGGAAGACGACGCCTCCGGCCGAGCGTTCGTCGCGCGTGAGCACCTTAAGGATGCATTCCGCGCTTGGTCCGGCGCGCCCGCTTCGCTGCCAGGGTGGCAGCGGAAGACGTCGGCGCGATCGCCTCGCGGGCCCCGCGGTTAACCTCCATGGCGCGCTTGGTCATCGCCTCCAGCGCGTCGGTCACCTTACGAAAGAGTGTCCCTGGGGCGTACGTGCCATCCTTGCGCAGGCGACCCGCGGTCATGCCGGTGAGCAGCTCGATGCCCTCCTCGATTGTCGCGACCGCAAAGATGTGAAACTTCCCTTTCGCGACGGCGCGCGCCACCTCCGGCTTGAGCATCAGGTTGTGGATGTTATCGCGCGGGATGATCACGCCCTGCTCGCCGGTCAGCCCGCGCGCCTTGCAGACGGCGAAGAAGCCTTCGACCTTCTCGTTCACGCCGCCGATCGCCTGCACTTCACCGAGCTGGTTGACGGAGCCGGGCACGGCGATGCCCTGCGCAAGCGGCACATCGGTGATCGCCGATAGCAGCGCGTACAGTTCGGTCGAGGAGGCGCTGTCGCCATCGACCTCGTCGTACACCTGCTCGAACGTCAGGCTGGCAGCGAACGAAAGCGGCTGCCGATGCGCGAATTTGCCGTTGAGATAGCCCTGCAGAATGAGGAAGCCCTTGCTGTGCGAAGGGCCGCTCTTCTGGATCTCGCGCTCGAGATTCATCACCTGGCCGCGCCCCATGCTCACCCGCGCCGTGATCCGCGACGGCCTTCCAAACGCGTAGTCGCCGAGGTCGTACACGGAGAGGCCGTTCACCTGGCCGACGACGGCGCCGCTGGTGTCGACCTTGATCGTGCCGTTCGTGATGAACTCCTGCACCCGGTCCTCGATCATGTTTGACCGGTACACCTTGCGCTCGACCGCCGCCTCGACATGACGCTCGCGCACGACCGCGCTCTTCGCCTCGCACGCCCAGTAGTCGGCTTCGACCAGCAGGTCCACGACATCCATCATCCGCAGCGAAAGCTTCTCCTGGTCCGAGACCATCCGCGAACTCTGTTCGATGACGCGGGCGACGGCCGCCCGGTCGAACGGACGCATCCCCTTGTCCTCCACTTGCCTGGCAATGAAGCGGGCGTAGAGGGCGACCTGTTCGGCGTTGCGGTCGACGTCTGAGGTGAAGTCGGCCTTGGCTTTGAAGAGCTTCTGGAAGTCCTCGTCCAGATTCTGCAACATCTGGAAGATCCGGCTGGTGCCGATCATCACGACCTTCACGTCGAGCGGCATCGGCTCGGGCGAGAGCGAAGCCGTCGGCAGGATCGTGAACTGCTCGCCCATGTTTTCGAGCCGAATCTGGCGCGTGCGGAGGGCGCGCTTCAGGGTGTCCCAGACAAGCGGCGCCGTCAGCACATCGAGCGCCTGCACGACGAGGAAGCCGCCGTTCGCTCGGTGCAGGGCGCCGGGCTTGATCATCATATGGTCCGTCAGCATCGCACCGAAGGTCGAGCGGTAGTCGATGCGGCCGAACATGTGGTAGTAGGACGGGCTCTCCGCAAACACGACCGGCGCGTGGGCCGCGGCGTCGTGGGTGACGAGCACGTTGACGCGATAGCGGTCGAAGGCAGAGTCTCGCGACGTGGCGGGGAGACCTGGCATCAGGGGCTGCTGCGGCGCCTCGTCCGTGCCCTTGAAGTCGCCTGCCCGCGCCAGCAGGTCCGCTCCCAGCGCATCGATGTAGGTGCTGACCTCGGCTTCGGTTTGGTACGCCCGGCGCAACTCATCCAGCCGCGGCTTGACGATGGCGAGCATGAGTTGCCGGTCGAGATCCGCGAGGAGTTGCCCGCCCGTCCGGTCGATGCGGCGGAGTTGCGGCGCCATCTGAGCAATGATCGAGTCGAGCTCCGCGGTCCGGCCCTGGAGCTCGTGCTTCTCGGTGTCCGAGAGGACGTCGTACTGCTCTTTCGTCAGCGGCTTTCCGTCGACCAGGGGCGCGCTGGTGATGCCCATCGGCGTCACGTTCAGCGTCAGCTTGCGCGCGTGCGCTTCCCTCTCGAGCGCCTCGAAGAAGCGCTCTCGTTGCGACTGCATTTCGCGGTTCACCTGATCGCGGCGCTGCGCGTAGTCGTCGCTCTCGAAGGCGCGCGGCACTTCTGCCCGCACGGCGGCGATCAGGTCATCGATGTCGTGGCCGAGTTGATGTCCGCGGTCCGGCGGCAGGCTCAGGGCAAGCGGGCGGCCGGCGTCAGCGAAATTGAAGACGTAGCACCAGTCCCGAGGCGCCGGCCGGGTCCTGGCGATGCTCGTGACGCGGTTCTTCAGCTCGGTCGAGCGTCCGGTACCCGGAATGCCGGAGACGTAGAGGTTGAAGCCGTGCGCGGCGATGCTCAATCCAAAATCCATCGCGCTGACGGCGCGCGCCTGACCGACGGTGCCGTCGAGCGGCGCCAGGTCTGCCGTGGTCTTGAACTTGAGGGCACGTGGGTCACACTCGCGCCGGAGCAGCTTCACCGGCACGCGTGTCGATCTGGATGGCATCCGACTCCTTTGCGATCCCGCTGATCGTATCGGAGCCAGAAGGTATCGGCTATCAGCCGGTCCAGCGGTGCGCAGTCGTCGGTCCTCGGGGATCGGCCACCGGTCGTCAGGGGAGTCCGTCGAACTGCACTGAGCGCGCCCGTAATCCCTTCTCCCCTTGTGGGAGAAGGGTGGCCGAAGGCCGGGATGAGGGCTCCTCAGTCGTCGGCCGAAAGCGAGCGGCCCGGAACCGGCGCGGCGCCCGCCCACGATCCCTTCTCCTTTCGTGGGAGAAAGGTGGCCGAAAGCCGGGATGAGGGCGACGATACGGTGGTCGCGCTCACGGGCAGCGTGAACGCGAAGGTCGTGCTGCCGGCCGAAGACGACACGCGGATCTCACCGCCGTGAGCGCGCACAATCTCGCGAGAGATCGTCAGTCCGAGGCCGGCGCCGCTGCCGGGCGTCTCGGCGCTGCTGCGATAGAAGCGATCGAACACATGCGGAAGCTCCTCGGCCGCGATGCCGTTGCCGGTGTCCGTGACGTAGAACTCGGCGAAGCCACGGGAGGCCAGCCGCACTCCTGCTTCGATACGCCCTTGCTCCGGGGTGTGGCGGAAGGCGTTATCGAGCAGATTTCCCAGCACCTGCTCGATGCGGTCAAAGTCGGCGACGACGGTCATCGTCTCATCCGGCTGCACGATGGTCAGCGAGACCGCGGTCTCTTCCTCGCGGATCGAGAAGACATCGCGCACGTGCGCCATCAGCTCCGACGCGCGTACATCGGAGAGCTGCATCGCCTGCTGGCCCGACTCAATGCGGGACAAGTCGAGCAGCTCGCCGACGAGGTGCAGCAACCTTCGTGACTCGAGATCGATCACGCGTGCCGCGCGCGTGCGCTCTTCGGGCGTGTCGAGCGTGCCGTCGAGCATCGCCTGCGAGAAGCCGCGGATCGACGTCAGCGGCGTGCGCAATTCATGCGAGACATTCGCGAGAAACTCTCGCAGCGCACGTTGCGATGTCTCGACAGAGTCCGCCATGCTGTTCACGTCTTCCGCGAGCGCCCGCACCTCGGTCGGTCCGGAGACGTTGACGCGCTGCCGGAAGTCGCCGCGCGCGACGGCGCGGATCCCTCCCGTCACCTTGCCCAACGGCCGGAAGGTCCACGCCCAGAGGATAAGCGCCACGAGAATCGCCGCGGCGAGACCGATGCCTCCGGCGAAGAACAGGCGTGGCGCGAGGTCGCGGAAGACTGAGCGAGGGCTCGTCTCGGGCAGCGCGACGACGATGGCGGCGACGCCGGCAGGTTGCACGCGGACGGCTTTGGGCAGCGGCACGGTCACGTACAGCAGGTGCTCGCCACCGGCGGTCGTGTGCTTGCCTTCGGGCAATTGGGAGAAACTTGGACCTCGCGCGGGCGCCGGCGGCACATCGAAGTGCTCGTTCACCAGCCGCTCGTCAACGTTCGTCTCCCTAATGACGTCGCCGTCCGCATCGAGCAGCAGGACGATCACGCCGGTGTCCTGCGATTGCAGCTTCAGGTAGGACTGCAGCTCCGTGCGGAGTCGCTTTGTGCCGCCAGGTTCGGTGGCATTGTTCGGCGAAAGCGTGAGGTTGTAGTACACGGGTGCCGCGACCGACCGCAGCGTGCTCACCGTGAGCTGGTCACGGTAGCCGCCGAGCCGCGCGAACAGGCCGAGGCCCGCTGCCGTCAGCGTAATGATCACGATGAGGGCGAATGATGCGATCAGCCGGGAGCGTAGACTCTTGAACACAGCGCGTCAGTGGCCGTTCTCTTCGACGAGCTTGTAACCGACGCCGCGGACGGTAGCGATGCCGACGCCGGAGCCGGCGATGCGCGCGCGGACATGCTGGACATGCACGTCCACGGTGCGCGTCTCGCCGTAGAAATTGTAACCCCAGACCCGGTCGAGTAGCTGCTCGCGCGTCAATACGATGCCGGCGTTCTCCGCCAGCGTCGCCAGCAGGTCGAACTCCTTCGTCCGCACCGTCATTTCGTCACCGTCAATCCTCACTTCCCGCCGCTGCTTGTCGACGGTCAGCTTCCCGACTCGGATGACGGCGGTCGCCGCGCGGCCCGCGCCCGCCTCGGCCCGCCGCAGGATGGCCTTCACGCGCGCCACCAGCTCGCGCGGGTTGAAGGGCTTCGTAAGGTAGTCGTCAGCGCCAAGCTCCAGCCCGACGATCTTGTCCACGTCCTCGTCGCGGGCGGTGAGCATGATGATTGGGACGTCGCTCTCCTGCCGGACCGCCTTGCAGACGTCGTAGCCACTCATCCCCGGCATCATCAAGTCGAGGATCACCAGGCTGGGCTTCACCCTCGCGATGGTTTCGATCGCCGCCGTGCCATCGACCGCACAGGAGACGGCGAAGCCCTCTTTTTCGAGATAGAGCGTCGCCAGCTCGCGAATATGTTCGTCGTCGTCGACGACGACGACCGTGGTGGCATTGGGCATCTCAGGTCCCTTCGGGACGCGCGTACGCGTTCTCCAACTGTATCGTCGCAAAACAAGCGTTGCCGGCGCGTGTGAAGTGTGTAAAACGTGGGGAAAATCCCCGCACTCGATGGGAGGCTGGAGGCTGGAGGCTGGGTTGGAGGTTGGAGGTTGGAGGTTGGAGGTTGGAGGTTGGAGGTTGGAGGTTGGAGGTTGGAGGTTGGAGGTTGGAGGTTGGAGGTTGGAGGTTGGAGGCTGGGGCTAAATCTTCGGAGGTTGGATCGATCCGAGCGGCATGCAGCCGCTGGGCAGCGAGCCGAGCATGGTGTCGGTGCGGAGGATGCGGTAGGCGTCCATCACCATCAGCTTCCCGCCGGACTCCTGCACCTTCACGCACATCTTGCCGTGGTCGAGCGGGCCAGTGCTGTCCGCCGCCCGCTGCATGAAGCGCAGTTCGAATTGGCACATCGCCCCATATCCGTTTGCTGCTTCGGATTTGGTGGCGTCGCGGCAGGTGCTGCCGGAGCGGTTCTCGGTCACCTCCGACGTGCCGCGGGCGGTGCATCCGGCCGCGTCAGCACAGCCCCGCGCCATGTCGGCGTACAGCATGGTGCTCGTATCGGCCATCGCCTGCATGTGGCTCGTATTCGCGCTCTGCTCCGCCTGAAGGAACTCCACCGCGATCGGCCGCATGTTGTCGAGGCGGGGATCCGCCGGCGCTGTATCGCCAGAGGACGAGCAGGCAGCGCCACGAGGGCGACGGTCAGGAAGAGGGCGACCAGTGAGAATTTCATGCAATTACTAGCGACGTTGCCCGGCGGAACCTTCACATTCTACCACTTGCGGCGGCGGACATGGCGAAACCGTAAGAATTGGGTGCTGTCCATGGCGGCGCCTATTCGACGCGGGTGCTGACATACCACTCCCGAACGTTGGCGAATCTGGAGGCGGGCGAAAACAGAAGTGAGGCCACGAAGCCCTGCACGCGGGCGCTTTGCACGTAGGTGGACGTCGGCGCATACAAGGGAATCTGCGGCGCTGCGCCGATCAGCGAGCGCGCGAAGTCCACGTACAGCTCCCGCCTGCGCGCCGTATCCGTCGTCTGGCGCGCGCGCTCGAGCGCATTGTCGATGTTCGGGTCGGCGTAGTCGGACAGGTTGCGGCCAGGCGGCGCGATCTGGCTGCTGTGCCAGAACGGGTAGGGATCCGGGTCGGGTCCCGGATCGACGGCGACGAGCGCCGCCGCGAACTTCCGGGGCAGCAAGTCGTCGCTGATGAACGCCGACGCCGCGATCGGCTGCACTTCCACCTCCGCACCGATCGCCCGCCACTGCCGCACGAGATTCTCGGCGATGGCGACGCGCCCGGCGTCGTTCGTGGTCGAGAGCGCGAAGGCGAGGCGGAGGCTGCCCTTCTGCCGCACGCCATCGCGGCCGCGTTGCCAGCCCGCGACCTCTAGCGCACTCGCGGCAGCGCCTGGATCGAATGCAGGCGGATCGGGCGGCGGGTAGGCCCACGATCCCCGCGGAATGCCGGTGACGGTCACGTCGCCGCGCCCGCCGGCGATGTCGTCGATCAGGGACCGCGCATTGATCGCTTGCCAGAGCGCGAGCCGCACCGTCTTGTCTGCAAACAGTGGCGCACGCGTGTCGAGATAGACGGTGTTGTAGGCCGCGCCCGGCAGGTCGTGCAGCGCAAGCCGCTGATCTTGCGAAAGCGCGTCCAGTGCTTCGCGCGAGGCATCCGGGCCGAAAAGCGCGCCATCGATCTGGCCGGATCGCACGGCTTCGGCGAGCGCACCGGCGTCGCCGTAGGCACGAAAGGCCAGGGTCGAGATGCGGGGTGGGCCGAGATAGAACGTCGAGTTGGTCTCGAGCTCCACCCCCTGCGCTGTCTGCTTCTTGAAGCGGTACGCCCCGGTGCCGACCGGCCGCGCGTTGAAGTCGGCGTTGAACAATTGGTTGCCGTCGAGTCGCTCCAATAGATGTTTGGGCAGGATGCCGACGGTGAGGTACGCCAGGAAGGGCGCGTACGCCTGCTCCAGCTTGAACTCCACCGTCAGCGGGTCGCGGGCGGTGACGACGACGCCCTGCATCAACTGAGCGAGAGCGGGGTCGCCCTTGAAGCCGGGATTGGCAATCGCCTTGAAGGTGAACGCCACGTCCTCAGCGTCGAACGCCACGCCGTCGTGCCAGGCGACGCCGCGCCGGAGATGGAAGAGATAGCTCTCGCCGTTGCCCGTGATCTCCCAGCGTTCCGCCAAATCCGGCTGCGGCGTGCCGTCAGGCCCGAGCCGCACCAGCCCGCTGAAGATCAGCGCCGAGAGATCAGCGTCCGTGCTGTTGGCGCCCGTGAACAGCGGATTGATCCGCTCTGCCGCACGGGTAACGCCCTCGGTGTAGCGCCCTCCCGACGCGGGCAGGGCCTCGCCCTTCGGATTCGACAGGACGACGTACCAGAACAGCGCGACGACGACGGCGCCCGCCGTCAGCGCGATGAAGAAGGGCCAACGGGTGTGTGTCAGCGCCAACTCAACACCGAGGTGGATGAAGGAGGAGAAGTGGCGTTACCGTACCGAAGCGCGCACACCCCATGCCGACACCGCCAGGAACACGACTGCCAGCGCGATGGTGAGTTGAAACAGCGTCTTCTCGACCCCGCGGCGCGTCCGGAAGCTTCCGCTGGTGCCGCCGCCAAGGGCGGTGCCGATGCCGGAGCCCTTGGCCTGGAGCAGAATCACGACCGTGAGCACGATGGCCACGAGGATCTGGGCGATGTTGAGGTAATCTTTGAACTGCACTCTGCACCTCTGGTTGGATTCGCGCCGACAGTAAACCACATTCGACCGGCCAGCCACCAACCAATACCAAAAGAGCCGTCAGGCGCGACAGAGAGGGTCAGCGCCCGGCCGCTATCAGCCGACCACTAGTCACCAATCACCAGCGACCAATCACCAATTCACATTGCCCGCAAGAGCCGGACGCGTTCTTCGACTGGTGGGTGGGTGCTGAAGAGGTTGTTCAGGAACGACTGATGGTCCCGCAGGGGGTTCGCAAAGTACAGATGCGCCGTCGCTTTGTTCGCCTCCTCCAGCGGCTCCGGGTCGGCGGTGATCTTCTCCAGCGCATCGGCCAGCGCGTCTGGGTTGCGGCAGAGCAGCGCCCCGGACGCATCCGCCAGATACTCCCGCTGACGCGAGACCGCGAGCTGGATGAGCTGCGCGGCCAGCGGCGCTAGGATTGCCAGCGCGATCGCCAGGACGATGAGCAGCGCGTAGGCGCCGCCGCCACGGTCGCGATTGCTGCTCCGAGCGCCACTCCCGAACCACGTCCAGCGCATGAACAGGTCAGCCAGCAGCGCGATCAGCCCAACCAGCACGACGGTGATCGTCATCACGCGGATGTCGTAGTTGCCGACGTGTGACATCTCGTGGGCGATCACGCCTTCGAGTTCGCGATGGTCGAGCTTGTCGAGCAGGCCGCGCGTCGCGGTGACGGAGGCGTGCCTGGGGTCGCGGCCCGTCGCGAAGGCGTTCGGCGAGCTGTCTTCGATGACGTAGACGCTCGGCATCGGCAGCCCGGACCCGATCGCGAGATTCTCGACGACGCGGAAGAGGTCCGGCTCCTCTTCTTTCGTCACCTGGTGGGCGCTGCTGACGGCGAGCGCCACGCCGGCGCTCGCGTAGTAGCTGAACGCCGCGTACGCCGCGAGCGCCACGAACACGATGGGCGCCGCGGCCAGCGGCAGGCCAACCACGTAGCCGGTGACGCTGAGGAAGAGACCGGCCACCAGGACGAACAGCAGCATCATCAACCACGTCTGGCGCTTGTTGCTGCCGATGCGGTCGTAGATGAGGACGGGTTCGTTCGCCGGCGGGGGCGCGCTGGGTGGGACGCTCGCCATGCGCTACGCGTTCGCGGCGGGTGGCGTCGAGAAGCTCACCTGCACGTCGGCGCGCGCTTCCTCTTCGGCCTCGAAGAACTCCGCCGGCTGAAAGCCGAACATGTTTGCGAGCACCACGCTCGGGAACGTTTGCGTCTTGCCGTTGTACGACAGCACGTTCGTGTTGTAGAACTGCCGCGCGTAGGCGATCTTGTCCTCGGTGTCGCTCAGTTCGCGCTGCAGTTCGAGGAAGTTCTGGTTCGCCTTCAGGTCCGGATATTGCTCCGCGACGGCGAAGAGCGAGCGCAGCGTCTGCGTGAGCATGTTGTTCGCTTCCGCGGCCTGAGGGGGCGTGCCCGCTTGCTGGAGCCGCGAGCGCGCTTCCGTCACCGCCTCCAGCGTGCCGCGCTCGTGCGCCGCATAGCCCTTCACGGTCTCCACCAGGTTCGGGATCAACGACGCGCGCCGCTTGAGCTGCACGTCGATACCCGACCACGCCTCTTTCACTCGCAGCCGCGCCCGCACGAGGCCGTTGTAGGTGAGCATGATGATGAAGATGGCGATGACCAGCACCGCGACGAGCACGAGAATAATAATCAGAGGTGCCACTAGACGACTCCTTCCTGCCGGATGCGCAAAGTGTATCACCGCGCCGGTCGCGGCCCTTTAGCGATTGGAAGAATCCCGCAGTACTGCGGATAGGCTACCGGACGCTTGCCGCCGTTGGTACGATCAGTGTGCTGGTAACCGGTCGCTCTAGGGGCTGCGGCGAGCATCGAGCGCATGAGGGAACTGGAGTAACGACGTGAAGCACACACGCCTGATTTTCGGCTTCCTGACGGTGGCGCTCGTCCTGAGCGCCGCTTGCTCGAGCAGCACGAAGAAGGTCTCGACCACCGCAACGCCCGAGAGTACCGCGCGCGCCCAGTCCGCCGCTGCGCAGTCCGGCGGCGCGGTCGCCGCGACCGAGCCCGGCCTCTCGGTGCCGGACATCGTCACGAAGTTGGCGCCGTCGATCGTGCGCGTCCAGACGGAGTCGGCGACGCTCGACGCGTTCGGCCGCACCCAACCCAGCAGCGGCGTCGGTACGGGCGTCGTCATCGACAACGACGGCCACATTGTCACCAACAATCACGTCGTGACGTTGGGCACCGGCAATACGCCGTCGGACCACATCACGATCACGCTGTCCGATCAACGCACGATGCCGGCGACGATCGTCGGCCGCGACCAACCGACAGATCTGGCCGTGCTGAAGGTCGATGGCGCGAACCTGACGCCAGCGGCGTTCGGCGACGCCGATGCTCAGCAGATCGGCGAGACGGTCGTCGCTATCGGATTCGCGCTGGACCTGAAGGGCGGACCGACCGTCACGCGCGGTGTGCTGTCCGCCAAGGGCCGGACGATCGACGAGCGGCCGTATCAGATCAATGATGCGCTCCAGACCGACGCGGGCATCAACCCCGGCAACTCAGGAGGGCCGCTTGTGAACACCAACGCCGAGGTGATCGGCATCAATACCGCAATCATTCAGAGCGCGCAGAGCATCGGCTTCTCAATTTCGACGAAGGTGGTGACGCCGACGATGCAGGCGCTCATCCAGAGCGGCAAGATCGAGCGCGGCTTTCTCGGTATCGGCACGGTCGATGTGACGAAGGCGATCGCTTCGAATTTCAGCCTGCCGGTAGACCATGGCGTCGCCGTGACGACGGTGGGCAACGGCACACCGGCGCAGAACGCCGGGCTTCGCGTCAACGATGTCATCGTCAAAGCGGACGGGCAGGACCTCAAAAACAACGGCGACCTGCTCGCGGTCCTCGCGAAGCACAAGGCTGGGGACACGATCTCCGTCGACTACTACCGGGGGAGCGGAAGCAAGACCGTCGACGTCACGCTCGCGGCCCGGCCGGACGGCGGTTAGCGCCCGGGCACTACCGGAGCCGCCCCGACTTGCGCTTGGCCCCTCGCGCAGACTGCCGCGGCGGCTACGGGGCGATGGCGTCGACCTTGGCACGTGCGCCCGGCTTGTCCTTGAACCAGAGGGCGTTGATCTCGGTGTACGGTTTGAAGTTGTCCGGCACGTCGTCCTCGGCGAAGATCGAATTGACCGGACACGCCGGCTCGCAGGCGCCGCAGTCGATGCACTCATCCGGGTCGATGTAGAGGATCTTGTCGTCGTCGCCCTCGTCGTGGATGCAGTCCACCGGGCAGACATCGACACAAGAGCGGTCCTTCGTGCCGATGCAGGCTTCCGTGATCACGTAGGTCATGGCGTCTCCTTGGCTTCGCTTCGTGCAGTGCGACGGCATTGTAGGCAGCCGTCGGCGTTAGGTGAAGGTAGTTTCCGCATAAAATACTTCGTTTATGCAAATCCGCGTCTGCGCGAATCCGCCGTGCGGGAGGCGGGACCCGCACCCGCGGGCGTACAATATTCCGAGAAACGCGCCCCGCAGGCTTGATTGGTGAGGAATCTACACATGCTGACGCCCGGAGAATCCGCCCCCGAATTCGACCTGGAAGACGAGAACGGCAATCACGTGCGCCTCTCCGACTTCCGGAACAAATCCGCCGTTGTGCTGATGTTCTACCCGGCGGACAACACGCCCGGCTGCACGAAGCAGCTCTGCAGCGCGCGGGACGATTACGACCAGTACGTCGCCGCCGGGGTATCCGTCTTTGGTGTGAACCCCGGCAGCGCGACTAAGCACAAGCAGTTCAGCGAGAAACACGGCTTCAAGACGCCCTTGCTGCTCGATGCTGGCGGGCGCGTGTCGCGGGCGTACGATGCGCTCATGCCGATACCGATCGTCACGGTCGTGAACCGCACCGTCGTCGGCGTCGACCGGGACGGCATGGTGCGCTTCTCGGAACGCGGCATGCCCTCCACCGAGACGATCCTCTCGGCGATGGGCACGGGCGCCACCGCCCCGTAGCTCGGCGTGGACCCATGGGGCGTACGATCGCGCCCGCCGGCCCTCGGCGGATCTGCTATGCTACCTGTACGATATGCGACCTCGGGCCGCACCCGATTGGGTTCGGCTGATTATACCAACCACAACTGAACAACACCTGGAGGTCTCCCCATGCCCACGCGAGCGAAGGTCGCCGCCCTGCGCACGAAGCCTGAATCAGCCCTCGAGGACTACGAGCGGCTGATGCACCTGGCGGACGTGAAACAGCACCTTGATGCTTCCGCGACGACGATCCTCAAGGACAACATCTCCTGGCACTTCCCCTTCCCTTCCGCCAACAGCACGCCCTGGCAGCTTGAA
This sequence comes from Dehalococcoidia bacterium, assembly GCA_038227375.1. Classification (GTDB taxonomy): domain Bacteria; phylum Chloroflexota; class Dehalococcoidia; order DSTF01; family JACRBR01; genus JALYKW01. The sequence continues at coordinate 4,839 of JBBRPY010000023.1, read as the reverse complement.
GGCGCCATCGTCGGGTTGCGGAACGCGGGCTATCAAGACCTCGTGTGCGTCCAGAACAAGACGGTGGTGACGGACGCGTTCAAGGGCGAGGACCTCAATCACTACGTGCCGGTCTTCCGCCATCACGAGATCCCGGTGAAGTTCAATTTTCGGGACGGGGACATGTCGTGGGAGACCTATCGCCCGAAACGCCCGATGCTGGTGCTTGACAAGATCTTCCCGGACGGCATCAAGATCCCGGACTATTTCCATGGCAAGAACATCGTCCACCTGCCGACGGTGAAGTGCCACATCTACACCACCACTACCGGCGCGATGAAGAACGCCTTCGGCGGGCTGCTCAACACCAACCGCCACTACACCCACAGCCACATCCACGAGACGTTGGTCGATCTGCTCGCGATCCAGAAGGAGATCCACCCGGGCATCTTCGCGATGATGGATGGTTCGACCGCCGGCAACGGTCCGGGCCCGCGCATCATGTTCCCGACGACGAAGAACGTGATCCTCGCCTCAGGCGATCAGGTGGCGATCGATGCCGTCGCCGCGAAGATGATGGGATTCGACCCGATGAGCATCCAGTACATCCGCACAGCGCACGAGCAGGGGCTGGGCGTCGGTGACCCGAGCGAGATCGAGATCGCTGGCGACGACATATCGCAAGAGTCATGGGGGTTCAAGGTCGGCGGCACGTTGCACAGCTTCATGGGGTATCTCGCCTGGTTTGGCCCGACGAAGGTGCTGCAGAAGGCGATCTTCCACACGCCGCTCGTCCACGCGACCAACCTCTTCTCTGAAGCCTTCCACGATTACTACCACTGGCCTTTGAAAGAGCGAAAGATCTACGAGCGCTGGCTCGTCGAGTCGCCCTGGGGGCATCTGTTCGCGAAATATGAGACAGAGGGCGCGCAAGCGCCATCGACGGCGCGCGTGAAGGCCTGACACGGCCTGACCCCTCTCCGCGCCGAGTCTGCGACTTCACCGCGTGGAGAGGGAGTTTGAGAGCGGGTCGGGTGTCGGATTCACCGCCGGTCGCCGGCATTGAGTCGCGGTCGCTTGCACGGCAGTTCCCGTTACACTCGCCCCATGTCTGAGGGCTCGATCACCGACATCCGCGGTATCCGCGTTGGGCATTGGACCGACCGCCGGGCGATCACGGGCTGCACCGTCGTCCTGCCGGACCGCCCGGCGGTGGCAGGTGTCGACGTCCGCGGCGGGGCGCCCGGCACCCGCGAGACGGACCTTCTTCGCCCCGGAAATCTCGTGCAGGAAGTGCACGGCGTGGTGCTTGCCGGCGGCAGCGCGTTTGGGCTCGAAGCGGCGGCCGGCGTCATGCGCTATCTCGCCGAACGCGGCGTCGGCTTTCCGTTCGGGCGCGGCGTGGTGCCGATCGTCCCCGCCGCCATCCTCTTCGACCTCGGCATCGGCCGCCACGATCGATGGCCGACGGCAGAAGCGGGCTACCGGGCGAGCGCCTCGGCCCGCCGGACGGCGCCGGAGGGGAACATCGGCGCCGGCATCGGCGCGACGGTCGGGAAGGCGCTTGGTCCCGAACGCGCGATGAAGGGTGGCATCGGAACCGCCAGCGAGCGCGCGTACAACGGGCTGATGGCGGGCGCGCTTGCAGCGGTCAACGCGGCCGCCGATGTCATCGATCCGGCGACCGGCGAACTTCTCGCCGGCGCACGCGGTGAGGACGGCGGCATCGAAGACGCTGTCGAGGTGCTACGTGAGGGCCGCTTGTGGCAGCCCGAGATCGCTGCCCAGAACACGGTGCTCGTCGTCGTCGCCACGAATGGCGCCCTGACGAAAGAGCAGGCGAACCGCCTCGCTACCGTCTGTCACGACGGCGTCGCGCGCGCCGTTCGCCCCGCGCATACGCCAAGCGACGGCGACGTCATCTTCACGCTCGCTACGGGCGAGCACGTGCTCGACGGCAGCGACTATCGCGCGCTCGAGGCCCTCGCGACGCGCGCCGTCGAACGCGCGATCGTCCGGGGGGTGATGACGGCGGAGTCGCTCGGCGGCTATCCGTGCGCGCGAGAAGTGGCGAGACGACGGCAGAAACACGCCTGAGGGGCATCCTTCCGTCGGTCTCCTTCTCGGCCATCGCGGATGGTGGCGGTTCTTGACAGCCTGAACAAGCCCCGCGCTCCTCATTCTGTGCAACATCGCAGCTTCATCCTTGCCACCATGGGGCGGACGCCGCTTGTTACGCGATCGGCATCTTCGGCCTCGTGCCTGTAACCGCGTGCACAACGAGCGACCCGTATGTTGAATCCGGTTTCGAGATGCCGCGAGTAGCGGCATATGCGGAGAGGAGTACCGAATGGCACACACGCACACAGACGTACACGAAGTGGACGTCATCGACCGAGGGTCGGGCGGCATCGGAGCAGGGCTCATGCTGGCGATCGCGACGCTGCTGGTGATCGCGGTCATTGGGCTGGCGGTGCTGTGGACGCGGCCGTGGGACGGCAACGGCAGCACGAACAACAACAACACGAACCCCGGCATCAGCGACAACAGCGGTGGTGGGAACGGCGGATCGACCGGCGGCGGCGCTGGCGACAACAGCGGCGGCGGACAGCCGGCGCAGTAAGGAGACACCATGCTTGCACTACTCTTGCTCTTGGTCCTGCTGGTGGTCGTCTTCGGCGGCCTGGGGCTGTTCGTCGCGAAGTTGTTCTTTGTCGCGCTCGCGGTCGTGCTGATCGTCGGCCTGCTGGCCGGCGGCGGCCTGGCGCGGCGGCTCTGACGCGCGACTCGCGTGATGTTCGAAGAAGGGGCTCGACGACGGGCCCCTTCTTGGCGTCAGACGAGATGCGGTCTTTCGGTCGGTCGTCGTTCACGTGCATTCAGAACGCTACGGGCGCGGCGGCTCGTCGCGCCCATCCCAGACACCTCGCCCACAGGGATGTCAGGGGCAGGCGGAAGGCTGCGCGAATGCCCAGTCCAGCAGGCGCTCTGCGTCCGTGTAGCGGTCCTGGCTGCGCATGAGCGCGGCGATGATCCGCCGGCCGCCGCGCGTCGCCGATGCAACGATCGTCTGTTGCGACTGCTCCGTGTAGCCGATCTTCACCCCATCCGCGCCGGGATATTCACCGATGAAGCGGTTCCCGTTCCAGACCGGCGGGCCGTCCCAGTGAGGCTGCCAGGATACGGTCGAGACGATCTGGCGCAGGGTGGCGTTTTGCATCACGTACCGCGCGAGCATCGCCATGTCATGGGCGCTCGAATAGAGGTCGTTGTCGTAGAGCCCGTGCGGATTTGTGAAGTGCGAATCCTCGAGTGCGAGCGACCTTACCTTGTCGTTCATCAGCTCAACGAACCGATCTTGCGTGCCGCTAATGCCCTCCGCGATGGCGATCGCCGCATCGTTGCCCGATGGCAGCAGCAGCCCGTACAGCAGATCGAGCAGCGTCAATTGCATGCCCGGCTTCAGACCCATGACGGTGGAGCCCGTGTCGGCGTACAGCGTGGCGCTGTCGATGTTTGAGGTGATGAGCTTGTTGGTGTCCGCCTGATCGGTCGCGATCGCCGCGGTCATGAGCTTGGTCAGGCTCGCCGGCGGCAGATGCTTGTGTTCGTCGCGACCGTAGATCTCCGCGCCGCAAGCGCCGTCGATCACGTAGATGGACAGCGCACTGATGTAGGGGAAGTCGACTGGGTCGCGGGGGGTTGACGTGGGTACCGGGGCGACGGGGACCTGAGCCTCGACCGACGCCGCCGAGGCGGAGGACGTGCAGGGACCGACGCACCCGCTTGAGGCGAGCCGGCCGTCGTAGGCCGCGCCGGATGCCCAGCCCGCTGTGAGCGCAAGCGCCACAAGCGCGAGCCCGGCGAACGCCGCACCCACCCCGCCACGGGTAGCGCGGTGCGTTTCTTCCATTCGAGACCGAGTATACCCGCCCCGATCCAGCTTGGGAACCCTCTCGATCACAAAGATGATCAGATCATCCCTCGGCAGCGGTGGCGACGTGGCGCTCGGGCGCGCAGCGCGCAATCCGGCTTCGTGTCGAACGCGTCGGCGACCGCCAGTTGACGACGCCATTGACAGCCTCTCCGTCCGCGATCTATATCTGGTGCGTACGGTCGACCGCGCGAGCGGCGGCAAGCACGCCGGAAGTTGGAGACGCCATCACGCTGCTTGGATCCGGCTCACGGACCGAGACGGCACATACGGCAGAGCGCGTACGCGTCGCTGTGTGCCTCTTCGGTGTTGCCGGAGGGGCACGTTTGTTGTCCGGAGGGACGCCATGCGGACGGTACTAAAGAGCAAGATTCATCGAGCGCGGGTTACGCAGGCAGACCTCCACTACGAAGGGAGCATCACGATCGATGCGGAGTTGATGTCGGCGGCGGATATCCTCCCCTTCGAGCAGGTACAGGTGCTCGACGTCGACAACGGCGCGCGCCTGACGACCTATGCCATCGAAGGCGCCCCGGGCAGCGGCCAGGTCTGCATCAATGGCGCCGCCGCCCGGCTCGTCAGCGCCGGCGACACGGTCATCATCCTCACCTACAAGACGGCGACGGACGAGGAGGCGCGCGTGCTGGAGCCCTCCTTGATCTACGTGGACGAACTCAACCACATCACCCGCATCGGCAACCACATCGCGCCCGCACCCGCCCTTACCGCCGAGGTACACCCATGACGCGCATCACGACGACCGACATTCGCGGCATGAAGACGGACGGCAAGAAGATCGTCATGATGACGGCGTACGACTATCCGTCAGCGCGGCTCGTCGACGAGGGCGGCGCGGACATGATCCTCGTCGGGGACACGCTGGGGATGGTCGTGCTGGGCTACGACTCCACACTGCCGGTCACGAT
>JBBRPY010000022.1:0-46405 GCA_038227375.1 Dehalococcoidia bacterium | reverse complement strand
GCAAACACCAGCGCCCGCAGCGGGTCTGCCTCGGCCTCACGGAATACTTCGACGGCCAGCAACATGCTGACGAGACCGACCGCAAACGCCGCCGGCAGCAGGTCAACCCCAAACCCGTAGACGACGGCGTAGAACCCGAACGCCGTGAGATAGGTGATCACATTCAGACCGAATCGCGCCAGCGGAAACTGCTCGCTCTCCGGCTCGACGGAGATGTGCTCGGCGTACAGCGCCGCGCCCATCAGCGCACCCGCGCCGACGACGGCTGGCGCCGCCCAATAGCCCAGCACGACATCCTGGAGGAAGAGCCCCGACGAGAGGGTGAAGAGGACGGGCACGAAAAGATAGGGCGCCGTGTCTGCGATCGTGTGGAACTCACCCTCTGGGTGCTGACGGATGATGCCGTCGGCGCCGAGCGCCATCAGCGCTGTGAGCACGAGGAGGATCCACGGCTGGACGGGATCGATAGCGGTGAAGAGGGCGAGACCAATCGTGAAGGCCAGCGCCAGTAGAGGGATGCGGCTCACACGAGATGTGCCGCGCGTTTGAAGACCCGGCATTCGCTCCTGCAGCGTCGGAGCAGTCCGCTCGAGTAAGGGAGATGTAGCCATAACAGGGAGCCTTCGGTGACACGCAAACGCCCCGCTAACGGGGCGTGACCATGTCCCATTGGACTCGCCGATCTTATCCCTGAGCCACCGACCTGTCAACCGCCCTTCGCGATCCCGAACGCAAATCGCCTTGACTATGCGCGTCTGACAATGCGGGCCGCCCGGCGCTCACGCAGCGCCGACGCCATGTACGCCCTGCGGGGCTAATCGGGGCGGAACGGCCGGCTGAGCAGACTGACGAACGCCTGGAGAACGCTCGGACGCGCTTCGCCGCCTGCTGCCGACGTCATCCACTGCTGGTCGTACCGGAGGCGCTTGTGCGGTGTCCCGAGGATCTCGTACGCCTCGTTCAACGCGCTCAGACGCTTCGCCGCCTTGCGGGTCGGCACCTTCTTCAACTCGTGCGCCTGCTCCCAGTACGACTCTTCCACCGCGCGGACATGCGCACGGCGAGGCACGCCGAGCACGTCGTAGTAGTCTTTCACTTTTGGCACGAAGCGACCTCCACCAAAGGGCACCGGCTACGGCGCGCTGAAGCCTCGAAGCCCTACCACTACAGTCGGCCGGCTGCGTGATCCTCGCACCCCTGAAGCGGCGAATTTCGTTGCGGATCCGGCCGTTGTCGGAAGCGGGCGGCCGCGGATATACTGCCAGCGCTCGTGCGGAAGTAGCTCAGCGGTAGAGCACGTCCTTGCCAAGGACGGGGTCGCGAGTTCGAATCTCGTCTTCCGCTCCACACGACTCACCGACGCACGGCTCACGTCCATCTCCCGCGACGACATGAGCCGTGCGTTCACCCACCCGCACCTATGCTCCGGACGCGCCACTCATGCAGCGCTTCGCGAAGACCACCAGCTCCTCGACCGCGGTGTGTGATGCGGCGAGCGCATCGCGGTCTTCCGGGTGGCTGGCGAGATGCCGCGCCGCCACGCCCTCGCCGATGATCGCCAGCCGCCAGGCCGCGAACGCCCGGTAGTAGTCGATGCTCGCGATATCCCTGCCGGAGCGAGCGGCGTACCGCTCCAGGAGTTCGGCGAACGACGGAAATCCTCCCGCCGAGGTCGGGTCGTTGGCCAACCCGAGCGGCGACGCCGCGTCGTGCCAGTAGATGCCGAGATGGCCGAGGTCCGCGAGCGGGTCGCCCAGCGCGCATAGTTCCCAGTCGAGCACCGCGGCGATCCGCCGAGCCGCCACGTCGGTGATGCAGTTCCCGAACCGGTAGTCGCCGTGGACCAGCGCGACGCCGTGCTGCGGAGGGATGTCCCGCCAGAGCAGCTGTTCAACATCGTCGACAACCGGCAACTCGCGTGTGCGAGACGCCGCCCATTGCTTCGACCATCGCCGCAACTGACGCTCGACGTACCCGTCGTGCCGCGAGAGGTCATCGAGGCCCACCACGGCGACGTCGACCGCGTGCAGCTCGGAAAGCACGTCGATCAGGTGGAACGCGGTTTCGCGCCTGTCCGGCGGACTGAGAAGCGGGGCCTTCTGCGGGTCGTCGAGCACCGCGCCGTCGACGAACGCGGTGACGGCGAAGGGGGCGCCGTTCACCTCCAGGTCGGTGCAGACCGCCAGCGCGGCAGGGACGGGCACCGGCGTCGAGGCCAGAGCGGCGACGATGCGCCACTCGCGCGCGACATCGTGTGCGGTGGCCAGCAGCGTGCCCAGGGGCGGACGCCGCAGGACGAAGCGCCGGCCCTCCGCATCCGTGACGGCGTAGGTGAGGTTCGAGCGGCCGCCAACGATGCGCTCGTAGCGGAACGGCGGCGCGGCCCCATCCACGTGCGCCGCTATCCAGGGGCCGACCCGCTGCTCGTCGATGCCGGGTGGCGAGAGCCGTTCGTCCATCAATTCGCGTCCTCAGCCGCCAGACCGACACAACCGTCATGCGGCGGCGCATGCGCGAGTACGGCGGTGTCCTGCGCCGCTCGCGCAGCATCGTAGCGCGTTCCGCAGCGCGACACCGACGGCCGCAACGAATGCCGGCCGGGCTGGTCGTTCCCGCACCGGCCGCGATGGCTTACCATGCGAGACGGCAGCACGTCGAGCAGGAGGAACCCGTCATGCAGATGAACGTCCAGCCGATCCCCACGATCTCGGATCGCGTCAACGATATTCGCTTGAAGACCGCGTCGATCGTGAACAAGGAGATCCTTCCGAACGAGGGCGCGCTCTGGGCATGGCGCGATGGCGGCCGCTTCTCGGAAGCTGAGATCGCGCATTCCCGCGAACTCCGGGAGGGCGTCAAGGCTAGCGTCAAGCAAGCGGGGCTGTGGGCCCCGCATCTGCCCCAAGAGTACGGCGGCTCGGGGCTCAATTTCCTAGAGCACGCCTACATGAACGAAGTGCTCGCCTACGCCGTCGGCGCCGCGTCGCTGTTCGGCGTCGTCGCGCCCAATTCCGGCAATCAGACCATCCTCGTGAAGTACGGCACGGAAGAGCAGAAGCAGAAGTGGCTGATGCCGCTGATCGAGGGAAAGATGGAGTCCGGCTTCTCGATGACCGAGCCGGAGCAGCCGGGTTCTGATCCACGGTCCCTGCGCACGAGCGCGCGGCGCGACGGCGACGAGTGGGTGATCAACGGCCACAAGTGGTTCACGTCCAACGGCAAGCGCGCGAACTTCTTCATCGTCATGTGCCGCACCGACGACCCGGACGGGCCCGCCGAGCGCAACGGCAAGATGACGCAGATCATCGTCCCGAGCGACACGCCCGGCGTGAACATCGTGCGCGGCGTGCCGGTGTGGGGACGCGAGAGCGACCACTGCGAGATCATCTACGACGACGTGCGGGTCCCCGTCACGAACCAGCTCGGACAGACGGGCACCGGGCACCAGGCGGCGCAGGACCGGCTCGGCGCGGGACGCGTCTTCCATTGCATGAACTCGATCGGCCAGATGTGGCGCGCCTTCGACCTGATGGTGGAGCGGACGATGAGCCGCGACGTACACGGCGGGAAGCTCGAGACGAAGCAGTTCATGCAGGGCTTCATCGCCGACTCATACATCGATATCCAGGCGGCGCGGCTGATGACCATTCACTGCGCCGAGAAGATGGAGAGCGGGGTCGACCCACGGACGGACATCTCCGCGATCAAGATCTTCGTGCCAGCCGCGTACCATCGGGTGGTCGACCGGGCGATCCAGGTGTGGGGCGCCGCCGGCGTGTCCGGCGACCTGCCGCTCGCCGGCATGTACGAGGGGGCACGCACGCTGCGGATCGCCGACGGTCCGGACGAGGTGCACAAGATCCTGATCGCGAAGAACATCCTCGCGCGGTACCACTCCGGCGAGAGCTGGGACTTCGGCAACTAGCCGGGCATCGCGCACGCGTATCGGTGGCTGGGTGCGCTCCTATGCACGCCCGATTGTGCTAGGATTTGAACCGATCGGATGCGGTCGTCGCGGCGACCCCGATTCGTCGTCAATGATCTAGGCCAAGCGCACGCGCGGATGCCGTGCGCTTCCCATGCCAGCCCGGCATGCGGGACGCTGCTCGTTTCCGTGAGGGGTACCCGTGCCCGCAATTCCGCGTCAGGACCAGAAAGCCGCGCATTGGAAGCGGCTGGGCGTGATACCCGGCGCGCCCGAGTGCGTGATCAAGGCGGCGCATCTCGCGCAGATCAAGCTGCATCACCCCGACCGCGGCGGCGACGCGGAGGCGGCGAAGAAGATCAACATCGCCTACGACGAGCTCAAGGGCGCCGGTAGTGCGGCGAACGAGTACGTCGCCGCCCATTACCACGCGGAGCCATGGGTGGTGCTGGGCATCACCAGCGCCGCGGACCCCGCGCTTGTGCAGCGCGCCGGAAAGCAACTCGCCGCGGAGGTGAGCAAGCTGCCCCGGCTGGCCGAGCGCGTGGAATGGGCAATCGCAAATTTCACGCAGACGTTGCCTCCGGCAGCCGCGGCAGCTTCGCGCGCCGCGGCCGCTGGCGCAGCGACCCGCATCCGCGCGAGCGCAGCGCCGATCGCCTCGCGCGGGCCGCGGGGGCTCGAAAGCTGGGTCAATCTTGGCGACATCTACTGGCGTGAGGCGCGGCGCCACACCATGGCGCTGACCTGGCCCGACGCCGTGCCGCAACGCATCGCCATCCGCTGCGAGGGCGCCGTCCGCGCCGACCTCCGCCGGTCGAGTACGGAGCCATCGCGATGTGAGCTCGACGTGTCGATCGACTGGGACGCGTCCGGCGCTGGGGCGGGGAAACGCCGCGTCGTCAACGGGATGGTGTCGATCAAGTGGCCGGGAAGCCGCGGCTTCACGACCAAGGTCACGGGCACGCTGCTGCCATACGCATCGCCGAATGGCGGCCACGAAAGCGCTGCCGCCGATGAGACGCCGCCGGCACAGCCCGCCCTCCCCGACGGTCTGCCCGCCAAGCTGGACCTTGGCAGAATCGAGTGGCGGGCCGACGCCACCCGCACCATCCAGCTCACCTGGCACGCCTTCGCGCCCTACGAGATCTCCGTCGATGCGCCGGGCCCGCTTCGCGCCGAAGTGACGGCATCGAAAGTGATGCCGGGCCGCTTCTCCGTAGCGCTATCGGTCGATTGGGACGCCACCGCGTTCTCGCCCGGGCCGACGGTGCGCGGCTACACGCTGGATGTGCCGGTCGTCGTGCGATGGGGCGCGGGCGGCGAAGCTGAAGTGCGGGTCAAGGGGTTGATCATCTACCCCGCGCTCGTGACCCCGAGCCCGGCCGCCGTCGATCTCGGTGCGGTGACGATGGGCCAGCAAACGCGGACCTCACTGGTGCTGATCAGCAGCGCCGTGACGGAGGTCGAGATCGTGCCGACGGCGTGGCTCCAGCGCGTCGACGGCAGCGGTCGCGTCCTCGATGGGCCGCTTCGGCTGGCGACGAATGTGCCGGTGCGGGTGGAGTTTCGCGTCCACTGGCCGCCCATCGCCGAGCGTGCCACAGCATCGTTCGCGGCCGGGAAGCCCGTGCGCCCGACCGGCCGCCTGCTGGTGCGCTGGGACGGCCGCGCGATCGAAGTGCCCGTGCAGATGACGGTGCCGCCCCCGAAGCGCAGCGCGCGTTAGCCATGCTTGTTCAGAGCGTAGCCGCCCTATCCTCTCGGCGGTGATCTTCACCGTCACGCGGACGTCGCCGGCTGCGTGTACGGATATTTGTCCTGCCCCAGGTATTTCTTCGCCAACTGATCGATCACAGGTGGAAGGTAGCGGCGCGGCTCACTCATCATCTTTCGCATCCACCGTCTGCGCGAGTCACCTCCCCTCCAACCTCCAACCTCCAACCCGCCTCGTGCTACGATCGACGCATGCCCCAGCCACCTCGCGTCTATTCGACACCGGCCATCGTGCTGCGCCAGCGGAAGCTGGGCGACGCCGACAAGATCCTCACGCTGTACACCGCCCGATTCGGCAAGATCGATGCCGTGGTCAAGGGCGTCCGCAAGACGAAGAGTCGCATGGCCGGGCACGTGGAACCACTGACGCAGGCGACGTTTCTGTTGGCAAGGGGCAGGTCGCTGGACACCGTCACCCAGGCCGAAACAATCGAGTCGTTTCAAGCGGTCCGGGACGACCTCGACCGGCTGAGCCGCGCGCTCTACAGCGCCGAGCTGCTCGACAAGTGCACCGAGCTGCGCGAAGAGCACTTCGAGCTATACCGCTTGCTCCTGGATACGCTGCGGCGGCTGGCGACGCGTCCGGAGCTGGACACGCCGGTGCGCTTCTACGAGATGGCGCTGCTCGACACGCTCGGCTACCGCCCGGAGCTCGAGGAGTGCGTCGGTTGCCGCGCGCCTCTGGCCCCGGTCACCAACTTCTGGAGCGCCGCGGGCGGCGGCATCGTCTGCCCCTCCTGCCAGCGGGATCAGACGAGCTTGCGGCAGGTCTCACCCAACGCGCTCAAGCTCCTGCGGTTGCTACTGCACGGGCGCTTCGGCGATGTCGCGCGCGTGAGCATCGAACCGGCGCTCGCGGGCGAGCTCGAGCGCGTGATGCTCGAGCATGTGCGCTGGGTGCTCGACCGCGATGTCCGCTCGGCGGCGTTCATCGACACCGTACGGCGGCGGCGTCCGGCACGACGGTCAATGTCAGCGGCCGTCGGCGCCGGCGACGACGTCGGAGCGACGCTCACGCTGTAGCGCCACCGCGATCACATCAAGCGGGTAGACTGACAACCACCATCACCACGGGAAGGTTGGAGCGCATGCCCATCTACGAATACTTCTGCAAGCCCTGCGACGGCGTCTTCGAGTCGATGCGGCCGATCAGCCGCGCCTCCGAGCCGGCGCCGTGCCCGGTCTGCGCGAAGGACGCCGGGCGGATTCCGCCGACGTCATTTTCCGCCTTCACGATGCGCGAAGGCTATCCGCGGTCGATTCCTGACCGGGGTACCTACTACCACCTCGGAAAAGAAGTGAAGCACGCGATCACCGGCGCCGTGCGCATGAACGAACATCCGGAGATCAACAAGCCGAAGCCGCGGCGCAAGAAGACGAAGGGCGAGATGGAGATCATCGAGCACCAGGAAGAAGTGGTGACGAAGGAGAACAAGAAGCTGCTCGACGCCGGCATCGTGCCGCGGACGCCCGCCCGCAGCCCCTACCGCGACACGGACTGAGCGCAGGCTCGCTCAGGTGACGGCGCGGTTGGCGCTCGCACCCAGCTGCGCCGGGTGCCGCAGGTTACGGCGTTTTGTCGACGACCACTCGATAGCTCACGGTTTGAGGGGATTCTTCAGTCAGGACAGTCTGGAAAACCAGCGTGCCATTCGAGTCGCGAGCCTCGACGCGTTCTGGGCGAAGTCGCTTGCTATCACCGATAACCCGAGTCTCTCCAGGCCTCAGCGAGAACGCCGTCTCATCTTCCAGACTCACATGCAACGTCGCGCGGCCCTCGTTGACATACGTGACCCGGATGTCTCCCGTGCGTGTCGCATGAACCCTATGTACATGGTGAGGAGAAGCCAATGCCGCAGCAACGGTTCCCCCGGCCAGGCCCAACGCCCGAATATCGTGGCCACGCGCTTCCTACTTTACATCAGTATCTACCTGGAGATCTGGCAGTCCTTCGTGGGTGGCGTCGACCGCGCCTTGCTGCGCAGCGTCGGTGAAGTAGCACCAAGTTTCGCTACCGCCGAAGATCGATTCAATTCGGGGCATTGCCGTCGCTCGGTATTGTGACTCTCCAGCCCATACCCTTGAGCTCGGCCCACGTGAACGTTTTGGAGAAAACAACAGTGCCATTGTCGTCCTTCGCCTCAACTGGCTTTGTTCCCGCGTACTGAAGAATCGTGTACTTCACATGAGCATGAGGCTGTAGCTCGAAACTCAGACCGCTAAACCGCGACACCTTGAGCGTGTTGTCGGTCTGATTCTCAAACGTCACGGTCCGGCTAGGATCGCATCCCGATGCCCAAACGGCGAAGAGAATGCAAACCAACGCGACAATGATTAGTCGAAGATATCGCTTTTCCGGTTTGTGGTGCCTCGTCACGCTCCGTCATTCCTTTTCCGGTGTAGTCCCCGCACTGTCGCAGTTACCCGTAGCATCGGTCACCCGAGACCGGCTCGTGCGGGGTTGAGTACGCAATTCGGCGAAGGGAACGAGCCGTGGGAAGCGGCACGCCTCTAGTCGATGACACACTCGGACGCCTCGAGGTCGGGACGAAGCGCGCTGAAGATGGGGAAGCGCAGCTGCTCCTCGCGCGTCCATTCGCTGAACCGCACGCGGCAGACCAGCTCAGGTCGCGTCCAGTAGATCAGCCGCGGGATCCGCGGTGTGTCGTGAAACGGCGAAGCAGCCGCCGCCAGCGGCTCGAGCCGCGCAATCAATGCTTTCGCTTCGACGTCGTTCAGCCCGCCGCTCACCGCCCCGATGTACTCGAAGCGGCCCTCCGCGTACGCCCCCAGCAGTAGCTGACTGAACGGCTCACCCTTCCGGCGCGCGCCGCCGAAGGTGTACCCGCCCACAACAAAATCGCCGCTCTCGAGCGCACGGATCTGGAGCCAGCTCTTCGAACGGCGGCCCGGCGTGTACACGCTGGTCTTCAGTTTCGCGACGATCCCTTCGAGTCGCCGTTGCAGCACCGCGTCGAAGAACGCGACACCCTCGTCGTCGACGAAGTCGATCGCGGCGAACTCGGCGCCGGGGACGATGATGTCGTGGAGCCGGTTCTTCCGCTGCCAGAGCGCGCGTTCCGCCAGCGGGCGGCCGTCCAGCCAGAGCAGGTCGAACGCCTGGAAGGTGATCTGCCCGGCGACACGCTTCAGCTTGAGCTGCAGCGGAAGTTCGGCGATCTGCTCGCGGTCGGGCCCGACGGCATCGGACATCAGTTGCAGGCGCTGGCGGAGCTGGTCGAAGACCGGATGCCCCTCGCCATCGATCGCGACGATCTCGCCATCGAGGATCGCGTCGTGCGCGCGCAGCCTGTCCGGGATGCACATCAGTTCGGGGAAGTACGGCGTCAGGTCGCGCCCGTTGCGCGCGCGCAAACGTACGACGCCGTCGCGCACGTACGCCACGGCGCGCAGGCCGCCCCACATCAGCTCGAAGACGTAGTCGGGGGAGTCGAATGGCTCCGGGACATCGGTCGCCAGCATCGGCCGGATCGTCTCCGGCATCGGCGAGGCGCCCGCGGGCGGGGACACGCGGCGCAGGTCGGCGCCCGCGCTCACATCGTCGAGCGACGGCGTCATCCGGCACGCCAGCGGCGGGCGGGCTTCGCCGGCTCAGCCTCGTCCTCAGCGTCCTCCGGCTGCTCTGGTTCCGCGCGGCCGCCGCTGGACTTCTCGCGCTTTGCCGCCTCGACGCTCGCCCGCAGCGCCTCCATCAGGTCGGTCACCTTGCCGGCCACGGGGACCGGCCGCTTGATCTCCTCGCCCTCGGCCTTGCGGTCGATGAGCTCCATCAGCGCTTCACGATAGTTGTCGTGGTACTTCTCGGGCTCGAAGTCGCCGGTGAGCATATCGACGAGCGACTTCGCCATCGTCAGCTCTTTTTCGCCGAGCTTCGCGTCCTCGGGCACGTCCAGGTCCTCGACGGCGCGAATCTCGTCGGCGTAGAGCATCGTCTCGAGCGCGATCGTGTTTTGGTACACCCGCAGTGTGCACAGCTGCTCCTTCTGGCGCATGGTGATCTTCGCGAGCGCGACGAGCTTGGAGTCCTTGAGCACTTCCCGCAGCAGCGCGAAGGGCTTCCCGCCCACCTTTTCCGGCTCCAGGTAGTAGGTCTTCTGGTAGTAGATCGGGTCGATCTGGTCGCTCGGGACGAAGTCGGTGATCTCGACGGTGTGGGTCGTATCGACCGGCACTTTGTCGAAGTCTTCGGGCTCCATGATGACGTACTGGTCCGGCGCGATCTCAAACCCGCGCGCGACGTCATTCCACTCGATGACCGCGTCATCTTCGGGGCAGTAGCGTTGCTGCTTGATACGGACGCCGTCCTTCTTGTGCAATAGGTTGAAGGAGACATCCTTCTCTTCGGTCGCGGTGTACAGCTTGATCGGGATCGAGACCATCCCGAAGCTGACAGCGCCCTTCCATATCGAACGTGGCATACGGCACTCCTGTCGGAAAACGCGCGCGTCCCTCTTGGGGGAACGGGCTCATCTGGAAGCTTGTTCGACGCCCGCCGCCGCTGTCAATGCGGGCGGTTCCGGCAGTGTATCGATTCCATCCCACATCCTCAGCCCTCATGTTCCCACGATTCGCCCCACCGGATTCCCCGATGCACAATGAGCGCCAGGGGGAGTGGCGCATGAAGACTGGACCGGCGACGGACGCCTCGGTGGACCAAGTGGCGGACCAGGCGGAACGCATCGGCTTCGGCTCCGGCAATGAAGCGCCATGCCCGTGAGCGAAGGTCACTCGCACGCACTACGCGGCGGCGCGCGAAGCGACCTCCACATCCTCCCGGACGGGGCGATCGGCATCGACGCCGGCATGACGCTGACGAAGATCGCCCGCGCCGGCGCCGACGGCGTGACCTTCGAGGCGTACGAGACACCATCCGGATCCGAACACCCGCCCGTCCTCGCCGGCGGCTCCCGGATCGGCGTCACCGGCGCGCTCGTCGATCGATCGTACGGCGACAGCGGCGCAGTCCGCGTGCAAGAGATCGAGGCGGCAGCGCGCGGGGTGTCGGCGCTGCTCGGCCCGGGAGAAGGCGCCGATTTCGTGCTGGCGCTGCTGGGCACCGGCACCGCGTTCGCCGCGGTCCGCGGCGCCAGCGTCACGCATCTCGGCGGAACGCCCCTCGGCGGAGGCTCCTTCTCGGGCATCGCCCGCCGCATGGACCCGACGCTCTCGTACGACGCGATGATCGCGGGCGCGGAGCGCGGCGACCGGCGCCGCGTCGACGCGATGATCGCCGACATCTATCCCGAGGGCATCGGCAGGGTCGGTCCGGACCTCACGGCTGCCCATCTTTCCCACGCCCAGGCGGGCTCGCAGGACGACTTCCTCGCCGGGCTACTGAATCTGCACGCCGAGAACATCGCCCAGATCGCCGCGTCGCGCGCGGTGATTGCCACAATCCCGCGGATCGTCGTCGCCGGCGGCTTCGCGCACAATAATCCGTCGCTGAGTTCCGCGATGACGGCCATGGCACGCCTCTTCGGCGTCACGCTGTCGATCATCCCGTCACCGGGCTTCGCCGGCGCGCTCGGCGCAGCGTTGCTCGCAGCGGAGGCAGACGGCACGATGTGATTGCGCGGTCCGCGCATACCCAAGGAGGTCATCATGAAACTCGGCATCGTCTTCCCGCAGACAGAGATCGGCAACGACCCGACCGTCATCCGCGATTACGCGCAGGCGGTGGAAGAGCTCGGCTACGACCATCTGCTCGTCTTCGACCACGTGCTCGGCGCGCACGTCGACCGCTTCGAGGGGAAGTTTCGGCCGCCCTACACCAACCTGACGCCCTTCCACGAACCGTTCGTGCTGTTCGGGTATCTTGCCGGACTGACGCAGAAGCTCGAGCTGGTGACGGGCATCCTCATTCTGCCGCAGCGCCAGACGGCGCTCGTCGCCAAGCAGGCGGCAGCGGTCGACGTGCTCACCGGCGGCCGTCTGCGCCTGGGCGTCGGCATCGGCTGGAACCACGTCGAGTACGAGGCGCTGGGCGAAAACTTCCGCAACCGGGGCCGCCGCATCGAGGAGCAGATCGCCTTGATGCGTGAGCTGTGGACGAAAGAGCTGGTGGACTTTGACGGACGCTACGAGCAGGTCCATCAGGCCAGCATCAATCCGCTCCCGGTGCAGCGCCCGGTCCCCGTGTGGATGGGCGGCGTCGTCGACGCCGTCCTCCAGCGAGCGGCGCAGATGGCCGACGGCTGGTTTCCCCAGTTCCAGCCCGGACCGGCGGCCGAAGAGACGGTCGAGCGCGTCCGTGGCTACGTTCGCGACGCCGGGCGCGATCCGGCTGCGTTCGGGATCGAGGGCCGGATCAGTCTGTTCAACACGCCCGAGGACCAGTGGCCGGCGGCGATTGACGGCTGGCGCGCGCTCGGCGCGACGCACATCACGCTGAACACGATGAACGCGAAGCTGTCATCCCCGCAGGGGCACATCGACGCCATTCGCCGGTTCAAGGCCGTGGCTGCCCGCTGAACGCCGATGATTCGCAACGCCAGACCGTCGATTGGCCATCCGCATCCCGGACGAGCCGGGAACCGTAAGTCCGGTAAGGGTTATGTAATACTCCGCCGATAGGCTGGGGCATGCACCAGCTTCAGGAGAAGCACGCAGCGATGCTGACGGCCGAGCGCCGGATACTGGTCGTCGAAGACGAGAAGATGGTCGCCGAGGTCGTCGAGCGCTACCTGCGTCGCGACGGCTACCTCGTGCGCGTTGTCCACGACGGCAACGCCGCGGTGGCCGAGGCAGCCACCTTCGCGCCCGAGCTAATCGTGCTCGATGTCATGCTTCCGGGCCTCGACGGCCTCGAGGTCTGCCGGCGCGTCCGTGAGCGCTCCAGCGTGCCGATCATTCTGCTGACGGCGAAGAGCGAGGAGGTCGACAAGCTGGTCGGTCTTGGGATCGGCGCCGACGACTACGTGACGAAGCCCTTCAGCCCGCGCGAGCTGGCCGCGCGCGTCGCCGCCGTGCTCCGCCGCACCGAGCGCCAGCCCGGGGTCGACGGCGATTCGCTGCGGTTCGCCGAGCTGCGGATCAACGGCCGCACGCGGACGGTGGAAAACGCGCGCGGCGCCCTGCAGCTCACGGCGCGCGAATTCGACTTGCTCTTTCATCTAGCGGGTCATCCCGGGCAGGTCTTTACGCGTGAGCAGCTCATGAACACCGTCTGGGACTACGAATTCACCGGCGACACCAGTACCGTGACCGTCCATATGCGCCGGTTGCGGTCGAAGGTCGAGCAGGATCCGTCGCGGCCGCGGCATCTCAAGACCGTCTGGGGTGTGGGGTACAAATTTGAACCGTAGCGTCGCAATCCTGCGCCCTCTCGGGCGCTCCGCGCAGCCCTGGATCGAGGCCGCGCTCGCGATCACGCTGGCGATCGGCGCCGGCGTGCTGCTCGTACAGCTCCTGATGTCGCCGCCCGCCCGTGAGCTCCGCACCCTCGCCGGCTACCTGACGCTCTCCGGCGTGGCCACCATGGCGGCGGGATGGGTGGCGCTGCAGGCGGCGGACCGGGTCGTCGGCCTTGGCCTGCAGGTGAAGGCCTTCGTCGGCGCCGCGATTGGCGCCGGCGTGGCGCTGCTCAACGTGCTGATCGTCGCACAGCTCATGTTCGTATCCACCGCGCACGACCTCCGCCTTCTGCTGGCGCTTGTCGCCTTCAGCGCCGTGGTCACCGTCTTCTTCAGCTTTCGCGTCGCCGGCACGATCGCTCATCGCGTCGAGGCAGTCGCTTCCGGCATCCGCACGCTCGCGGCTGGCGACTACGGCGCGCGTGTGACCGTCCCCGGCAAGGATGAGGTCGCCCGCCTGGCAGCCGACGTGAACACGCTTGCGCAGCGGCTCGGACGCGCGGCCGAGGAACGCGAAGGGATGGACCGTGAGCGGCGCGACCTCACCGCCGCGATCTCCCACGATCTGCGCACGCCGCTCGCCAGCATGCGCGCGATGGTGGAAGCGCTCGACGATCACGTTGTCGAGGATCCGGGCGAGGTCACCCGCTACTACGGCAGGTTGCGTCGCGAGATCGAACGCCTGAGCAGGATGATCGATGACGTTTTCGAGCTCGCCAGGCTCGACGCCGGCGGTCTCCGGTTGGACACCCAACCAGTGGGCCTGCAGGAGGTGGCGGCTGACGTGGTCGACGCCATGCAGGCACGCGCTCGCCAGCAGCGCGTCTCACTCAGTCTCTGCGCAGGACCCGAGCTGGCTGACCTCACCCTCGATGGCACACGCATCGAGCGGGCGCTGTTCAACCTCGTCCGGAATGCGCTTGAACATACACCCGCTGGCGGCCGCATCGATGTCTCGCTCGCGGATTCCGGCACGTCGGTGTTGCTGCGCGTTGCGGACGACGGCGAAGGTATCGGACAGGAGGACCTGCCGCGGATCTGGGACAGGTTCTACCGCGCAGAGAAGTCGCGGAATCGCGCTTCGGACGCCGACGAAGGCGCCGGCCTCGGCCTCGCCATTGTACGCGGCATCGTCGAGGCGCACGGCGGCACGGTGCACGCCGCATCGGAACCGGGACGCGGGACGGAGTTCGAGGTCCGCCTGCCGCGAGACGCGCCGCTCGTCATCAACGGACGCCCGCGCTAGTCTTCCGCATGTCTGCACTGTTCTCCGATCTGGCGTCGCTCCTCGGGGCGCACGTGGTCGACGCGCCAGAGGCCCCGTTTCCGAACAACGGCTACTCCGGAGCGAATCTGGCGCGCATCGAGCAGAATGGGCAGCGCTACGTCGTGAAGCGCACGCGCCAAGCCGACGACTGGATCATGCGCCACACGGGCGATGCGGACTGCCGGGAAGCGCAGTTCGCCGCCTCCCCGCTCCCGGCACAACTGCCGCCCGGCACCCGCTCGCCGACGCTCGGCGCCGCCCGCGATGGGGACGGCTGGGCGATTCTGATGCAGGACATCTCGCCCCTCCTGCTTCCAGAGGGCGGCGTCGTCCCACCGGCCGCCGTCGAGCGCGTGCTGCAGGCCATGGCGCAGATGCACGCGGCCTTCTGGGAGGGAGATGACGGCGGCCTCGGCACGACGCTGTGCCGCGCGGACGCCCGCTTGGCGCTGCTCTCTCCCTCGGGCAGCGCGCTGCTCGTGAAGGAGGGCGTGGACTTCGGCTTCCTCCGGGGCTGGCGTTTTTTCGAAACGCAGGCGCCGGACGCGGCCGTCCGCCTCACCCGCGCGCTGTTCGCCGACATGACGCCGCTCACGCGCGTGCTGGGCACGCTACCGCAGACGCTCATCCACGGCGACCTCAAGTTCGCCAACATCGGCCTCGACGACGAGACGGTGTGGCTGATCGACTGGGCGGTCGTCGCGCGGTCGGCCGTCGCCATGGAGCTGGCGTGGTTCCTTGCCGTCAACTCCAGCCGCCTCCCGTGGCCCTTCGATGAGACCATCGGCCCCTATGCCGAGGCGCTGCGAAGCGCGCTCGGGCCAGAACGATTTGCGGAGGCGCAGTGGCCGCGCCAACGCGCAGTGATCGGCGTCGCCGGCTTGCTGCTGTACGGGTGGGGCAAGGCGCTCGACGCCGAAGCCGGCCGCCCGGAGGAGCTGCAGTGGTGGTGCGCCGAAGCCATCGCCGGGTCGAACACGCTCGGCATCTGACGCCGCGCCGCTCGCATTCGGGGCCGGTTGGCGGCGACCTGGCAGCGCCGCGCCACCCCCGCTTCGGCCTCACCCCCGGCCCCTCTCCACCGCGTGGGGAGGGGAAGTTAGCCGGGGTGTCGTTCGACGCGGCCGTTTCGGGTCAAACATAGTTATCGAGCGGGCGCCCAACCCCTAGCCGCGCGCCGCTCGCCGACGGCGGCGCCATCGTGCTAACCTCGCATCACGACGGTGGCAGCGGCAGGAGCATGAAGTGGCGTACTTTCTCGCAAAGACGGACCCGGAAACCTACTCGATCGATGACCTGCAGCGCGACGGCACGACGGAGTGGGACGGCGTCCGCAATCCGACCGCGGTCAACGCTATCAAGTCGATGAAGCCCGGCGATCATGTGATCATCTACCACTCGCAGGGGCAGGCCGCCGTCGTCGGCCTGGCGGAGGTGGTGTCACTGCCGCGCGCCGACAAGAACGACGCCAAAAGCTGGGTCGCCGATTTCAAGTACATCGAGCACGCGAAGAAACCGGTGACGTTGCGGGAGATCAAGGAGTCGCACGCCTTCGACGATTGGCTGCTGGTGCGGCAGGGCCGCCTCAGCACCATGCTCGCGCCCCCCGAGTTCTGGAAGTGGCTGAAGAAGCAGGGCGCCTTCTAGCAGGCCGCTAGCTGTTGTTCCCTGGCAAGCCCGGGTGGGCCTTCGGTTGCATGCCGCCTGAGCCATTTGTACGCCGTCGCTCGCGAGATGCCCATCACCTCTGCGAGGATGGTAGCCGTGTGTCCCCGTGCGCAGGGGTGGACGAGTTGAAGTCTGCCATGAGGCGTCAACCGGGCGTTATGATGCGACAAGAGAGTGCTCCTTTCGACTACAGGCTTTGACACCCAAGCCGACTCGAGCACTCTCCTTTGGTCAACAACCTATGTGGGAACTACAGCTAGCGACCAAGCCTCGATCCTGCTGCGGCAGCTGCCGCTCCGCCAGCGCGTGCGGACGAAGCGCCGGTGGCTCCTCCGCGGCCTCGCCGTCACGGCGTTCGTCATGGTCCGCGCCTGACGCTTCCGTGCTCGAAGATGGAAGATAGATGATGGAGGATGGACCCCCAGCAACCAGCCACAGAGACCAATGACCAGCGACCAACGACCAGCGACTAGCGACGCAGCACGAGGGCACGGCTTCCTGATCGTCAACAAACCTGCCGGCGCCACCTCGTTCTCGATGGTGTCGCTCGTGCGGCGGCTGACGGGCGTCCGGCGCGTCGGGCACGCGGGCACGCTGGACCCGCTGGCGTCGGGTGTGCTGCCGGTCGCCATTGGTCACGCGACACGTCTGATCGAGTACCTGGACGATGAGGCGAAGACCTACATCGCGCGCGTCCGATTCGGCGTCGCCACCGACACCTACGACGCCGAGGGTGAGCGCACCGCCGAGACCAACGCTTCGCACGTCAGCCGTGCCGCGATCGAAGCACGGTTGCCCGAGTTCGTCGGCGACATCGAGCAGACGCCGCCGATGTACAGCGCGCTGAAGGTGGCCGGCAAGCCGCTCTACCGTTACGCTCGCGAGGGCGCACAGGTCACGGTCGCCTCGCGCACGGTGCACGTCGACGGCATCGACCTGCGCTCGTTCGCCGGCGGCGTCGCCGAGATCGAGGTCCGCTGCGGGAAGGGCACCTACATCCGGTCGATCGCGCACGACCTCGGCCAGCGTCTCGGCTGCGGCGCCCATCTCACCGGCCTCGTGCGGACGAGCAGCGGCGGATTTCGCATCGCCGAGGCACACCCACCTGACGCACTAGTCGCTGTGGCGGGAGAAGGCGCGCTCGGCGAGCTCGTGCTGGCGCCGGATCGCGCCGTCGAGCGGCGGCCGGCCGTCATCTTCGGCTCCGCGCTCACGGCCGATGTTCTTGCGGGCCGCGACGTCCGCTTCGAGGCGGCAGCGGCAGCGGATCTGTGCCGCGCCTACTCCGGTGAGGGCGCCTTTCTCGGGATGCTGACGCTCTCGGAGGCCGGGCCATGGCACCCGGAAAAGGTCGTGGCGGCGGCTGAAACACCCTAATTCGGACAATTTCGGCTGAATCTAATTAGATTCGCGTCAGATGCGCTTGACAAGAGACGGCGGGCGACTATCATTCGTACGATCCCGTTCGAGTGGCGGAAAACTGCTCACTTGCCTATGCGAAACTTGGCCGGGTCGCGTAGGACCGTCAGTAACACCCGTAGTGTCAGGAGAATATCCATGGAAGCCTACTGCCTGAAGTGCCGGACGCAGCGCGAGATGGACCAAGCGGAAGCGACGACGATGAAGAACGGCAAGCCGGCAACGAAGGGCAAGTGCCCCGTCTGCGGCACGACCATGTTCAAGATCGGCAAGGCGAAGTAGCGCCGGCGTCACGACTTCAAGGGCCGGGGCCGCGCTGGCGCCCCGGCCCCGCTGCGCCCGGCGCGCCCGGCGCGCCGAGAAATATCCTCCTCGCCGGTTAACCTTCCCGCCGCGGCGGCGTTGATCCGGTAGGGAAAGCGACCCGCGCATGGAAGCAGAGAGCCGTCTTGACGCGTAACAGGATCATTCGCACGGTAGCGGCGCTCGCGCTCGTCGCGTCCGCGCTCGCTGGCGTCGCGTTCTCGATGCGGTCGTTCGGCCCATCCAGCTCGTGGAATGTGTTCGCGGCGGCGCCCACGGCGACGGCGACACCGACCGCCACCCCCACGGCGACCGCCACCCCCACGCCCACCCCTACAGCGACACCGACCGTCACGCCGACGCCGGAGCCCACGGCCACGCCGACGCCGTCGGTGCCCGCTCCCGATCCGCCTGCGATCCCCGCCGCCAATGTGCAGGGCGAGCGCTGGATCGATATTGATCTCGCGAATCAGACCACGACGGCAATGATCGGGAAGCGGCCAATCTATACAGCCCTCGCGACGACGGGGAAGGACGGATGGGAGACGCCGCGCGGCACCTTCAGCATCCTCTATCGCGTGCCCGACGAGACGATGACGTCCGTTGCGATCGGCGCCGAGGAGTACTACGTGCTCGACCACGTGCTCTACACGCAGTACTTCACGGACCGCGGCCACGCCCTGCACCTGAACTACTGGCGGGACGAGTCGTATTTCGGGCGGGTGCGCTCAAGCCACGGCTGTGTGGGCATGCGGCTTGCCGACGCGAAGTTCTTCTGGGACTTCGCTACCTTCGGCACGAGGGTGACGGTGCACTGACGTACGGGGCCCGGAGTTGCAAACCGCGATCGTCGTCGCCCAGGGGCGCGGACGGACCTGAAGGTGCGTCCCTACTTCGCTTGGCGCTGGCGTAGTTTCAGTCCGCAGTTCACTCGAACCAAACGTCTGTGCGCTCGCCGGCGGGCACGCCCAGAATAAGCACATCCATCTCGCCGTCGGACGTGTGCCAGACGCCGGGCTTGATGACGACCAGGTCGCCAGCCGCGATATCGCGCTTCTCGCCGTCGAGCGTCATCGTGCCGCCGCCGCTGAGCACGTAGTAGAACTCGGTCATCTGCTTGTGATAGTGGTACTTGCTGTCGTTGATGGCGAGATGGGAGACGTTCGCCACCGGCGTATCGTCGTGCGTGACGAGGGTCTTGCGCCAGCCGCAGACGCCGCGCTCCGTCTCCGTCTCCGACAGCCGCCGGATGAGGTACTTGTCGTCGGTGTTCGTCGTCATCGAGTGCCTTTCAGATGAGCGCCGTGGGTACGGCATTCGCGTATTCGTCGAAGCGCTCCGCGACGCCGCCCTCGGCCGCATACCCCTGGTGAATGTACATCCGATGGCGCAGCGTCCACGTCTCGCCGAGCTGAAGCGTCAGCGCGCCATCGAAGAACGGCAGGTTCGTGCCGATCGGGCCGTAGCCGCGGACGAACCACGCGTTCGGGTGGTTGCGGTTCGAAGGGTGGTCGAGCATCGCAATGCCAAAGACCTCGTCCACCTGGCCGCGCGCTCGGGAGAACGGGCCGCTGCAGTCCGCCCATTCGGCGCGCTGCCCGAAGCAGTCGGGCGAGCCGGTCGCCCCGGTCGACAGCGACATCGTGCCACCGTCCCACTCGTCGATGATGTCCGCGACGCGCATCAGGGGCAGGGCGTTCTCGTTCGTCTGCCCGAAGGTGACCGCTGCACCGGGCGGCGAAAACTCTGCTTCGATATCCCACAGGCGCAGCCGGCCACGCAGCCGGTACATGCGGAACCGTCGCACGTCATCGAGCAAGACGCTCCCGTCCGGCGCGACCCACTGCGCCCGCTGCTGGAATCCGCCCCACACCGGTCCCGACACGATCCAGTCGAACGAGCGGTGCACGATGCGGCCGTAGCCGGTGCCGACGTGCGGGCCATACCCCTCGTTCATCGCCGCTGGTTCGAGATAGAAATCGACGCCGTTGAGGTCGCCGCAGGCGTACCAGAGCGAGCGGTGCCACGTGTGGTCGGCGGGCCCGTCGTCGGTGATCGACTTGGGCTGCGAACCGTCGGTTGCGCCGACGCCAGAAGCCGCGCGGCCGGCAGGCGCGACATTCGGCGCAAACCGCGGGCGATAGTTCGGCGCGCCGTAGGAGTAGATCGTCTGCAGCAGACCGCCGTAGTAAACGACGATGCGCCCGTTCTCCTCCTGCTCGTCGAGGGTGATGCCAGCTTTCGCCGGTGGCGCAGCCTCACTTCCCCGCAGCTCGAAGGTGCGCTTCTCGCCCGGCGCCAGCTCCTTCACGTGCCACATCACGCGCGGGCCGCCTTCGAAGGCATCGAGTTGCGCCGGCACCGCCGCCTGTGTGTCGAGATCCCGCATCTCCCACGTTCCCGCGGTCTCGCTTCCGGCGGGTAGCGTGGCCTCGGCGATGAAGTTCTCGCGCGGCGAGGTGGCGGGGCCGATCTGGATCGTGTTGGTCACGTCGTGGCAGCTCCCGCCTGGTGCTGCTGGAGTGCGTGTCCGTCCGGCGGGATCTTCGAGTAGAACGGGTCGCCGGGTGCGACCGGGAAGGCGACCCGCTGGCCCGTCATCGCGCTCTTGTACATGCCCGTGATCAGCTCCATCGAGCGGCGGCACTCCGCAACCGACACCAGCGGCCCGCGGCCCGTCGCAATCGCCGACAGGAAGTCGTGCACCATCGGCACGTGCAGGTGCTTCGCCGGTTCGGGGAAGCGTTCCATCGCTTCGTCGGCGGCGCGGGCCGCGCGGGCCGGGTCGACGCTTGCGAGCCGGAAGGGGGCGGCCGTCGGGTCGTACGGCGACTCGGACGATACCGCCTGCAGGTCCTCCCCAAAGATCTCGAGCCGGCTGCGGTTGTCCTGCGCGTTGACGGTGACGATGATCTGCCCGACCGCGCCGTTGCGGAAACGCACGGTCGCCAGCGCCGTATCCTCCACCTCGATGTCGAGCTTGACGGTCGTGGCATCGGCGATCACCGACTCCGGTTCGCCAAACAGCCACGCGAGCATGTCGATGCTGTGGATGCCGTGGCCCATCGTTACACCGCCGCATTCCTGCTCCCAGGTGCCGCGCCACCAGACGTCGTAGTACTCCTGCGGCCGCTGCCAGAGCGTCTCTGAAAGCCCGAAGATCAGGCGGCCGAAGCGCCCCGCTTCCAGCAGCGCCTTCAGCTGCTGCGCCCCCTGCCCGACACGGTGCTGGAACACGCCCTCGAAGATCGCCCCGCCTTCGCGCTCGGCCGCGGCGATCGCGTCCAAGCCGGCGAGCGTCGGCGAGACGGGCTTCTCGCACAGCACGTGCTTGCCCGCGCGCAGCGCCAGTACGCTCTGATCGACGTGGAGGAACGGCGGCGTACAGACGCTCACGGCTTGCACGCCGGGATGCGCCAGCATCGTAGCGTAGTCGGTGAAGACGTGCTCGATCTCGTAGGTCTTCGCCAGCTCTCGCGCCCGCGCCTCATCCACATCGCAGATCGCGGTGACCTGCGCCAGATCTCGGTTGAGCCGCCCGCGGTACGCAAGCAGATGCGCATGCGCGATGCCGCCCGCGCCGACGACGCCGATCCCGATACGTCCCGCCATCGCGCTAGACCCTCGCCGGCTCGGCGAGCCGTACGCCCGCCAGCGCACGCCGGACAACTTCGCATCCCGCCGCATCGAGGCCGAGCAGCGGCGGCCGCATCGTCGCGGACGGCAGGATGCCCATCTGCCGCAGCGCCTCCTTCAGCCGGGCGCGGTAGTTGCGGACGGGCGATGCGAACATCGCATCGGCGAGCGGCTTTACCACCGCGTCGCTGATGCGCGCGGCCGAGGCGAAGTCTCCGGTGACGACCAGGCGCATCATCTCAACCTGTTCGGCGATGGCGACCGTGCCGAAGCCGATCAGCGCGCCCTCGGCGCCCAGCACGAACGACTCGAAGATGAAGTTGTCGTTGCCGGTGAGCAGCGTGATCCGGCGCGGCGCTTCGTCGAGGATGCGCCGCGTTTCGACGAAGCGGACGGCGTCGAACGAGGCCTCCTTGATCGCGACGACGTTCGGGATCTCGATCAGCCGCAGCAGCGTCTCGCGGGAGAAGAGCACGCCCGCCAGGGCGGGTTGCAGCTGGAACAGCACCATCGGCAGCGGCGCCGCGCTAGCGATCGCGCGATGGTACTGATACGGGACCTCCGGCGGCAGTGGCTCGCCCGCGAAGGCCGGTATCGGGAAGACGACGAGGCCTTGCGCGCCGGCCGCCTCTGCGTCGCGGGCGAGCTCCGCCGCCTCCGCCGTGTAGCGCGCGCCGATGCCCGCGAGCAGCGGAATGCGCCCCTTCGTCTCGTCGCGATAGATCTCCAGCACCAGCCGCTTTTCGTCGCGCGAGAGGTGGGGCGCCTCGCCGGTGTCCATGTTCACCGCCAGCGCCTTCAGCCCGGGAAACCCCAGCAGCCAGCGGATGTAGCGGCGAAGAGCGGGCTCGTCGATCTCGTAGCCGCCCGTCAGCGGCAGCAGCGTCGCGGGGATCAGTCCGCTTAGGTCGAGTTCAGGCATGTCGGCGCTCGTCCATTTCCATGGAACTCCGGCCTGTGCGGGCGCGTTTGCCGGTAGTGTAGCAGCGCGCCGAGAAATGTTCACCGCCGTTTAGCAACACCTTAATGCCTCGCCGCTAGAGTTGCCTGCAGGGACCGGTCGGGACAAGCTCCCCCGTTTCGAGCGTTCCTCAAACACGGAGAGCCGGTCGCGCCAACCCCGCAGGGACGCGCGATTCGGCTCTTTCTGTGTCTCCCATCACGCAGGCTTCGGACGCAGTTCACGGAAGAGCGCCGGTAGGTCGGGATAGCGCATCAATGACGCGCCGCCGTCCGCGTAAAAGACCTGCCCCGTGACGAACGACGATGCGTCGCTCGCCAGGTACAGCGCGAGCCCCGTCACGTCGCCGGTGTTCCCGACGCGCCCGAGCGGTGTCTCGCCGACGATCGCTTCGGTGACGCCGGGGAGCTTCATCCACGCCGTCATCCGCGTGTCGATCGCTCCGTGACCAATCGCGTTCACGCGTACGCCGAACTCCGCCAGCTCGAGCGCCGCCACTTCCGTCATCATGTTCACCGCGGCTTTCGACCCGCAGTACGCCGCCATCGACTTCGCCGGCATCCTGCCGCTGAGCGAGGAAATGTTGATGATGGAGCCGCTGCCCCGCTGCCGCATCGCGCGCGCCTGATGCTTCATGCAGGCGAGCACGCCCAGCACGTTCGTACGCCAGATGTCCTCGGCGATCTGCAGGTCGGCGTTCCGGACGAGCGACGTGGAGCCGCCCGTGCCGGCTGCGTTCAACGCGATGTCGAGTGCGCCGAAGCGCTCGATTGCGGCGCCGACCGCGGCCTCGATATCGCTTTCCTCCTGGACATCCGTCTGTCGCGCAAGGCACCCCACGCCGATCTCGTCGGCGAGCGCTGTGAGCGCCGCCTCGTCCCGCCCGCAGGCCACCACGCGCGCGCCCTCCTCCGCGAACGCCACTGCTATCGCGCGGCCGATGCCGTGCGTGGCGCCGGTGACGAGCGCTGTCTTGCCATCGAGGATGCCCATGCTGCCCTCTCCTTCTCGCGGCGGTTACTTCGGGTAGAAGACGTTCGTCCCGTCGGCGGCCATGCCGGCCATCCCCTTCGCGCCCACCATCTCGTGCTTCGTCATCGATTCCAGCGTACGCCGGTCGCCGGGCGTGTTCGCGATGAAGCGCGCGCCCGCCGCGTCGCGGCCGAAGACGATGCCGCGCTCCGGCGCTCCCTCGCGGTTGTGGAGCACGGTGTAGGTCTCGACCGTGGCCGCACCGGACGGCTGCTCGACGAACGCCGGCGTCGGTCCCGCATCGATCAGCGCTTGATCTGCTTTCGGATCGGTCCGCTGCCAGGGTAGCCGCGGCGCCTGCGCAGAGTAGACGCCTACCGAATGCTTCGTGACGTACCAGCCGTTTGCCGTGACCAAACCGATGCCGTTCGACGCGCCACGCAGCTTCCCCACCATGCTGGCGATGCTGTGGGTCACGTAGTTGTTGCCGGGGCCGCCGAAGTATGGCAGCCCGCCGGTCACCGTCAGCGGTCGCGGGTCGTCCGGCGCGATGCCCAGCATGTCCCGCGCGATCTGCACCGCTGATGGGAAGCAGCTGTAGAGGTCGAAGTGCGTCACATCGCCGACCGCGACGCCCGCCATGGATAGCGCTCGCTGGCCTGCCGCGCGTATCGCGGGCGAGCTGTAGTAGTTCTCACGTTCGCTCACGAACCAGTGGTCGGTGGCGTCGCCACAGCCCCAGACGTACACCCAGCGGTCTTCCGGGATGCCGAGGCGCCGCGCCTCGCCGGCGCTGGTCATCAGCAACGCCGCTCCCTGATCCACGTCGATGATGGCGTTCATGTACTTGGGATAGGGGAATCCGATGTAGCGGTTGCTCGCGCTCGGCGTGGCGATGTCATGCGCCGTCTTCGGCTCGCGAAACCAAGCGTAGGGATTCTCAGCCGCTACCGCCGAGAACGCGGCGCATAGCTCTCCCAGCTTGCGCTGGTGTTCCGCGATCGACCTCCCGTAGTGAGCGCGCAGCGCATTCTCGAAGAGCGGGTACACGCTGGTGGGCAGGCTGGCGCCGTGCCGCGCCTCGGTCTCGCTGACGCCGGCACGCGTGTCGCCGGTATCGATGATGGGCTTGCCTCGCGGCGACCAGCCGAGGTCGACGCCCTTGGCGCGCGCCTGCCGCGCCGAATACATCGCCTCGGCGCCGGCGATCAGCGCCATCCGAACCGAACCGCTATGAATGGCCTCGGCCGCTTCGTTCACCTGCCACTGCGGCGTGTTGCCTCCTACGGCCGCATACACGGCCTCGCGCGGCGCCACCGCCAGCGCGTTCGCCAGGTCGTGCGCGGGCGCCTTCGACGGCCACGAGAAGACGTTGATCACGCGGATCGAGTCGAGCTCGTGGAGTAGGTCGCCGGCGCCGGCATCGGCCTCCGCGAGGCGGGCGGCCTCGGCCATCAGCGCCAGCGGTTCGCGCGGGCGCTCCGTCTCAGGCCGCTGCGTCACCTGCCCGACGCCGACGATGATTGGCAGACGTTCGTCCATGCTCCCCAGCTCCAGGGCACGCTACTCGAGAATCCTGTGTACGGAAGCAAACAACGGGAGCGGCCCAGTGGCAAGAGGCCGCGGCTGCAAGTCAGAGGTCGGAAGTCGGAAGTCGGAGGGTGGGGGCCGGAAGAATGGATGATGGAATCGGACGATGGACGTGCACAGACCGCTGAATCTAGAATAAGAAGCCGGCGGCTTGCGAACATGACGGCTGGCTATCCGACTCTGGACTCCGACTTCCGATTTCCAGCGCCCCAAGGTGCTGTACCGCTGCCCGCCGATCGACGATAATCGCGGCATGCCCGAAGAACGGCCTTCAGCGCAGCTCGCTCGTCTCGTCAACGGCTATCAGGTCTCGCAGGCGATTCATGCTGCGGCGACGCTCGGGATCGCCGACCTGCTGGCGGACGGCCCGCGCACCAGCGACGATCTCGCCATGACGACCGGCGCGCACGCGCCGTCGCTCTACCGGCTCTTGCGCGCGCTGGCTTCGGCCGGTGTCTTCCGCGAGGAAGAGGGACGGCAGTTCAGCCTGACGCCGGTCGGCGAGTGTCTGCGCAGCGGCGCGGCGGAGCCGGTGGGGCCGTGGGCGGCGTTCATCGGCCGCGAATCCTATTGGCGGTCGTGGGGCGAACTGCTGCACAGCGTCCGCACCGGCGAGAACGCCTTTCGGCATCTGCACGGCACTGATGTCTGGTCCTATCGCGCCGAGCGCCCCGACGAGAGCGCGATTTTCGACGCGGCGATGTCGGCGAATTCGCGCCGTGGCGCTGACGCCGTGCTCGCCGCGTACGACTTCTCCGGCTTCGGCTGCGTCATCGATGTCGGTGGCGGGCAGGGCGCCCTGCTGGCGAGCGTGCTCGCGGCCAACCCCAGCGTGCAAGGCGTGCTGTTCGATCAACCGCACGTCGTTGCGCGGGCGGAAGCGACGCTGGCAGCCGCCGGCGTCGCCGACCGCTGCCGCGTCGAGGGCGGCAGCTTCTTCGAAGCCGTGCCCAGCGGCGGCGATGCGATCATGATGCGCCAGATCATCCACGACTGGTATGACCCTGAGGCGGCCGCCATCCTTCGCGTCTGCCGCCAGGCGATCAAGCCGGACGGGCGCTTGCTGATCATCGAAAGCGTGATCGGCGCGCCCAACGAGGCGCCCGAGGCAAAGTTCATGGATCTGAACATGCTCGTCGCGCCCGGAGGGCAAGAGCGCACCCGCGAGGAGTTCGAAACGCTGTTCGCCGTTGCCGGTTTCCGGCTGAGCGAGGTGATCCGGACCGCGAGCCCGGCGTCGATCGTAGTGGGCCTGCCCGTGTAGAGAAGTCGGAAGTCGGGAGTACGATCCCTCCGACTTCCCAGCGACCCGCGGAACGCGCCGGTACACCGCCTGACTCGGGCGATCCTTTGCGAATATTCAGCCTCGTCGCGGCCCTCACCCCGCCCGTTCGGGCACGCCTCTCCCACAAGGGAGAGGGGCCGGCGCGCGGGTGTTGTGCCTATCACTGCGCCACGGTCGCCTCGCCGCCCACCCGGGCAAGCGGCGGCCGCAGACTCGCCGCGAAGAGGGTGAGGGCCGCTACGCCTCCATCACGCGCTGGCGGGCGGACGCGATCTGCGTCCGCATGCGGACCAGCCGTTCGGGGCCGATGCCGGCGCGCAGCTCTTCGCCCCGCGCGTCGTCGTGGGGCACGTACGTAAACGGGTCGAGGCCGCGGCGCACGAGGCGCAGCGTGACCGTCTCCTCCAGCACTTCCGTCATCGTCTCTTCGCTCACACGCAGCAAATGCCGCGCTACCTCGTACCGCAGCGGCGTCTCCGCTGCGGCCACAAGGTCCGCCAGGCGGCGGGCGGCGCTCGAGAGCGTCAGCAGTCGGTCCGCTGGGAAGCGCGATTCATCCATGCAGGTGAGTCTACACGCGGATGTCCGTATCATGCCGGTCATGGTGCACACACCGACGACCAGCATCGCCACCGCGGTCATCGTCGCGGCCGGACGCAGCGAACGCATGGGCGGCATCGACAAGGTCTTCGCCCAACTCATGGGCCGCCCGCTGCTCGCCTGGACACTGGCCGCGTTCAAGCGCTGCGACGAGGTCGACGAGATCATCATCGTCACGGCTGCGGAGTCGCTCGCGAACATGCAGCGCTTCGTCGCCGAGTGGCGGTTCACGAAGGTGACGCAGATCGTCGCGGGCGGCGACACCCGCCAGGCTTCGGTGCGCGCCGGCATCGACGCCGCGCCAGACGCGGCGATCATCGTTGTGCATGACGCCGCGCGGCCGCTGGTCACGCCGGAACTGATCGCATCGGGCATCGCGCTGGCGCGGGAGACCGGCGCCGCGCTCTGCGCCATCCCGGCGCGCGACACCGTGAAGGAAGTGGCGGGCGAACCGCCGGTCGTCTCTGGCACGCTCGACCGCGAGCGGATGTGGCTCGCGCAGACGCCGCAGGTGTTCGCCCGCGCGCTCCTGCTGGAAGCGCACCAGCGCGCGACGGCGATCGCGACCGATGACGCCGCGCTCATCGAGGCGCTCGGGCATCACGTGCGCGTCTACGAGGGGGCGCCGTCGAACTTCAAGGTCACGACCCCGGAAGACCTGATCATCGCCGAAGCGTTGCTCCGCGAGCGCTTCGCCACCTGACGCATCGGACGTATGCAGGCGTCATCCGCCGGGTGAGCGCTGGTATCTGATTCGGCGAGTCCGCGAGCGCTGTGCTTTGATCCTTCATCCGTTGGCGCGCACCTTGCTGCGCCGAAAATCCGTCGCATACCAAGCTCCGCTCTCCACGCGGTGGCGAGGGGCTGGGGGTGAGGCCGGGTGCGGGGAAGGGTCGCCCGGCCACAACCGTGCTTGCAGCGCTGCTACCCCGGGCGAGGCGGCGGGATCACGAGCACGTCGCCGATGTGCAGGCCGGTGGGACTGATACCGGGATTCGCCGCCAGTAGTTCTTCCACCGTGATCCCGAACTTCTGCGCGATCGACACCGGAATGTCGCCCTGCGCCACGGTGTAGGTCTGGCCGACGGATGCGGGCGTCGACGTCGCCTCGGGCAACGGCGTGCTCGAGGGCGGTGCCTCTGTTGCCGTCGCCGCGGCGACGGTGGGCTGAGCGGTGGGAGGGGCAGCCGCCTTCGTCGGGGCGGCCGCAGGCTTCGCGGTCGCTGCTTGCGGCGCATCGGTCGAAACCGGCAGCCGAAGCGACTGCCCGATCGACAGGCTGGCGCCATCGATGTTCGGGTTTGCGGCGCGAAGGTCTTCCAGGCTGACGCCGAAGCGTGACGCGATGCCGGCCAGCGTATCACCGTCCTTCACCGTGTACGAGGAGCCGCCACCCGGCTGGAGGGCGCCTGAACCGATGATCTTCGGCTCGGGCAGCGTAGCCGGAAGCGTAGCCGTCGGCACCTTGCTGATGTCCAGCGCCTTCACCCCGGAGGCGCCGCCACCACAGGCGACGCCGCCGGCCGCGCCCAGCGAGAGGCAGCATCCAACGATGATGGCGACTCCGCGGAGCCTCAAGCGCGCCTCCATTCGTCTGCAACGGGATCGCCCGATGGTAACGGACGCCGCTTGGCCGGGCAAACTTTGCCCTGCCAACGCCGGCATCGGGCGGGCGTCTGCATCTATTGCGCGCCGAGCGCACCGAGTGTGGCCACCGCCAGCGTCACCGCCTGCCCGAGCGAGGCGGCGGAAACGCGGCCGATCTCGTCGTCGGGCGTGTGGATCAGGTTATCCTCGCGGGTGAGCATGACGACGGGGACGCCGGCCCGCTGGAAGCTCAGATGATCGCTCCCGGCGCCCATGGGCAGCGTGGCCTTCGTCGCCGCGATGCCCGCCTTGTCGCCGGCGATCCGAGCGGTGTCGACGAGGCCGTCATCTCCGATCAGCTCCAGCGCAGCGCTCACACCCACCACATCGAGATTGACCATCGCCCGCAGCCCGGAGAGCTGCGCCGGCGAGAGCGCGTCGACGAAGGCGCGGCTGCCGAAAAGGCCGAATTCCTCCGCACTGAAGAGCACGAAGCAGTTCGCCCCCTCGGTGTGCCGCGCCGCCATGACGCGCGCCACCTCGACCGCCGCCGCCGCCCCCGATGCGTTATCGTCGGCGCCGTCCGTGACGGCGACGCTGTCGTAGTGGCCGCCCGTGACAGTGGCGCAGGTCTCGACCCCCTTCGGCTTTGCGACGACGTTGTAGGCGGTGCCCTTCGCCGGAGAGACCGCGATCGCGGCGTCGAGAGTGCCCACCGCGAGACGCGCCGCGAGGTCGCGGCCGGCGTCCTGGCGAATGCCGACGACGGGTATCGTCACGCTCTGCGACAGGTTGACGAGCAGGTTCCCCGGCTGATTGTTGTAGACAACGATGCCAACGGCGCCCGCGGCGATCGCGACGCCGGCCTTCTCGCTAAACGACGTGCCGCCGCGCTCGACCAGCGCGATCGCGCCTGTGAGGCCGCCGGGCGGGATGTCCTCCGGCCGCCCGCTGCCCGCGTCGACGAGCCGGCCACGGGCAGTGCCTGACGCCGAGCCGCGCAGGATGAACGCCGGGATCGGCGGCCCGCCCGCATCGACGCGCGCCGGCAAGAAGTCGCTCGCATCGAATCCGAAGTCCTGCAGCGTGACGTCATATCCGAAGCCCCGCAGCAGCCCGCTGAGTTCGTCGCGCGCGGCAACCTCGCCGGGGGTGCCCGCAAGGCGCGGCCCGATGGCAACGGCGAGCTGACGCACGGTTTTGTACGCACGCTGCCCGTCGGGCGCAGGCGGCCCGGCTGGCTGCGCGTCCGGGGAGGGCGAAGTGGCCGTCGCGGGCGACGCGATATCGGTGGCCGACGGTGACGCCTGTGAGGCGGGCGCGGATGCATGGCCACCCCGACACGCCGACGCCAGAAGCAGCGTGAGCAACAGCAACACTGTGGGAAAATGCGCCCGACCAGGAATGCGCGAGGGCCGGTTCCACGGCGTTCGTCTGGCCCGGATGGTCATCAGAGGCGACGAGTGATTCAGCGCTGGTGGCGGCCGCGCCACCAGCCCCGCAGCTTGCTCGTGGGCGATGGCTCGGCGTAGTCGATGACCTGCCCCCGCCAGCGCTTCTCCGAGTCGCCGCCGAGCGTGCGGCCGCTGTCGCGGTTGATGAAGGACAGCACGAACGCCCCGACCGTCAGCACCAGTCCTGCCGTCACGACCCACGTCGCCCAGCCGCCGAGCGAGCCGCGCGCGAGTGTGCCGACGAGTAGCAGCGCCAGGCCAAAGAGCATCACGTGGCCGAGCGTCAGCCGCGACCATCGCGCGCGCAGCCGCTCCAGCGCGCCGGGGCCGTCCTCGGCCTTTCGCCGGCTGCGGATCTTCGAAACCAAGCGCTCCTCGGGCACGAAGTTGTCGAGCTTGCCGAGCAGTTCTTCGATCTCGCGCTGGACCTTGTCGGGTTCTTTCTGAGGCATGGCCGGGGTCTCCGCAGGGTACGCCTGCATTGTACTCAGAGTCCGATTGTGCCGTCCACGGGCGCGGCTCGGTTGCGTCTGGCAATCGGGCGTCAGTTTTTACGAAGACCTTACCCGGCGGTGCGCCGCCGTTCATCACGCCGCCGGTAGGCTGTCGTTATAGGTACGGAGGGCCGCGATGACGGCCCGCATGAAGGAGAAGGACATGACGCTGCGAAACAAACTCTTGGCGCTCGGAGGCGCGGCGGTGCTCATCGCCGCGGGCTCGGTCGGCGCGATCACCATGGCATCCGCCCAGACCCCGGCGGCCGGGGCGAAGGCCGCCCAGCGGCAACAGGTCCGTGACGACTTCCTCGGGAAGTTCGCCGCAAACCTCAACACCACGGTCGATCAGCTGACAACGGCCGGCAAGGCCGCCGCCAGCGCGACGGTCGACGACCTCGTGTCGCAGGGAAGGCTCACGCAGGACCAGGCGACCAAGATCAAGGACCGGATCGCGTCGGGTAAGGGCTTCGGCCTCGGACGGCTGGGCACGCGCGGCGACGGCGAACACCGGGAGAACGTCCGCAAGCTGCTGGGCAGCTCGGCCGCGAAGGCGCTGGGGATCGACGGCAAGGAGCTGAAGACCGACCTCAAGAACGGCCAGTCGATCGCAGAGATTGCCGCACAGAAGAACATCGACCTGAACACGGTCAAGGCACAGATCACCGCTGACGCCAAGGCGGCGTTGGACAAGGCGATCCAGAACGGCAAGATCGACCAGGCGAAGGAAGATGCCGCCCTCCAGAAGCTGGCGGCCAAGCTCGACGACATCCTGAACAAGAAGAAGTAACGGGTGCTGGTCGATTGGTGACTGGTGATTGGTCACTGGTGATGGGTACTTCGCGGGCGGATGGTTGCGGACCATCCGCCCTCCTTGTTTCGTGCCCTTGGCAGCAAGTCGGCTGTGGAGGGTGGACCGCCTACACACGCTCGATGTTTGTTCTTCCCGCCGTTGTTATCGCTCGTCCATCGGGCGCCTAATCCGACGACCGCGACGGCCGGGGATGCCGGAGCTGAACCTCCTCCGCTACGGGCGCCGGCCTAAACCGGGCGGGACGGAGCTGAACCTTCGTCCCTACGTCCGACATCAGCGCGTTCCCGCGATCGGAGTGGTGAGCGACCCGTCGGCCCCGACGGCCGACGACCGATGAGCTGCGACCAGCGACCAAAACCAGTCACCAGACGCCCGATCCGGCGGCCGCGACGGCCGCGGAAGCCGGAGCGGAAGCTCCTCTGCTACGGGCGCCGACCTATAAACCGGGGAGGACGGAGCTGAAGCTTCGTCCCTACGTCCGCCATCCGCGCGTTCCCGCGATCGGAGTGGTCAGCGACCCGTCAACCGAAGACCGACGACCGACGACTGATGACCAGTCACCATTCACCAAGAACCAATCACGAGAACCAGTCACCCAAGAACCAGTCACCAATCACCGGTCACCATCGCCCACCATCGGTTCCCCGAACACTAGTGTGTCGCCGGGCTGCGTGCTGGTCGCCGCGGCGACGCCGGCCGGAAGTTCCAGCACATCTTTGGCGCCGCGACCGCCGAACGCGATCCACCACTGGCGCATGGAGGGCACGATCTTCACGACGCGCTGCTCGCTGTCCACGAAGATGGCATCGAAGCGGAACCGCATGAAGAAGGAGTGGATCGACGAGCTGCGCGTGAGCAACAGGCCGCCGGCCTCGGCCACACTCTTGCGGCCCATGAGGCCGAAGAAGCGGTCGATGAACGACGACGCAAGCTTGCCGCGCCGCACCAGGACGGTGCCGCGGTCAGCGTTCTGCACTGAAAACACCGTCAGTTTCGTCGCGGCCATACCGCCTGCTCCTTGTCGATTCGAACGGCAGTCCACGCGTGGGTGTAGATCTCCCAGAAGGCACGCCGGTGCCCGTCGGTGCGCGCGTCGGCCGGTGTCGCCGCAACCCTAGGCGCGGGCCTGGCGCAGAAATGCCCCCTATTCTGCACGCCAGCATCCGTGCGGAAGAGCGATGCCGCAAGTTTGCGAGCCCGCGATGGATTGCCGTGCAACAGGACTATGGCCGGAGGCGGATGCACGCGGCCTCGGTTCGCGTCAGCGTTTGAGCGCAACCTGGATGACGTAGGCGCAACCGCAGAGGTACCAGAAGAGAAAATAGAAGCCCGGACCGAGGGTCATCGCGATGGCGACGTAGACGAGGGTGAAAGCGAGGACAGCGTCCCAATTGGTCCGAACCGAGGCGACCCAGGTGGCCATAAGACGATAATAAGCTGAACCACCGGTGTCTTTCAAGGGAAAATCCTGCGATTCGTGCACCCGATGCGCTATTGAGACCCGCTCACGATGGATCATCGGCAGTTGTCGACATGGCCGCAATGAGCAAAAGCACGGGTTTTGCGGCGCCCATTCGGGTCCGCGGGGCAAACGCGTGCTCAGGTTCATCGTGGTAAGGCGGGGCAGACGCTCTCCCGTTCAGACGTACCTGTTAGCGGTGTGCGTCCCACGCTTTAACAACGGATCGGATGCACTGCGATAGCGAGGCTAGGAACTGGGGCTTTGTGCCGCCGGGCGCTGGCCAGGAGCCCAAGTCAGGTTTATCCGGGGGTCCTGGTGGTCGAAGGGCGCCCACGTTTGCCGGCGCGCGCCCGCTCATACGTCTCGCTGCGTTTCGTCTTTGAGCCGAGGGCTCCACACTCTGAGTGCGGCGCCGTATCGTTGGCTAGCGAGGCCGGCGGAAGGGGGACATGGCCGGAAGCTCCGCCTCGGATGCCTCTGCGCCGTTGACCGGCTGTGCGCCGTTCACCGGCTGCGTTCCCTCGACCGGCTGTGTTCCGTTCGCCGGTTGCACTCCGTTGGCCGGCCGTGCAGCACTGGACACCGTCCCGTTGACGGGCTCCGCACCATTTGGCGCCTGCGTGCCGTTGACGGCCTTCGCACCATTCGGCGCCTGTGCGCCGTTGAGCGGCTTCGCACCATTCGGCGCCTGTGTGCCGTCTGCCGGCTGACGTCCGTTGATGGCGCCATTCGGCGATATCGCCCCATCCGTTTGCATGCTGCCCGGCGTCTTCGCACTGGTCGGCGCCTTCGTCGCGGCTGCCCCGTCCGCAGACCTCCCGTTGCCCCGCCCGGCCGTGGCGGGCTTCGTGAGTTTGATGTGGTGCAGGCCGATGCGGATCTCGTCGCCGTCGTCCAGCATCGCCACCGGGAGCGAGAGGCGTTGACGGGCGATCACGGCGTCGACGCCATCGATGCGGCGGACGACGAAGATGTCGCCGCGGAGCCGCATCGTCCCATCCTCCATGGTCTCGCCGCTGAGCTGGATGTCGGATGCGTCGCTGGCGCCGATCGTCATCGCGCCCGCGCCGACCGAAACATGCTCACCTGTGCGTGGACCTTCGACAAACACCAGCTCCCCCAGCGTCAACGCCTGCACCGGCACAGGCGCTGAGCCATTGCTCGCGGCGACGGCTGGCGCCACCGGGGCGGCCTCACGCAAGGTCAACAGACGCACCCCCGCGGCCTCGGCGATCTGCTCGGGCGGCGTCTGGAGATTGGCGGGGGACGCCGCGGCGGGTTCGCCGCTGACGGCCGCACGCACGCGGCGAAGCAATCCTCCCCACGGCGATGAGTTCGTGGCAGGTGTCGCGTGGTCGGGGACCGGCGGCGACTCCGTCTGTGGAGATGCCGCCTGAATGCCGCTGCTCGTGAGGGCTTCAGACAACGAGATCGCTGCGGCGAGCCCGTCCGGCGACGGATCCTGCGCGTTGACCAGCAGCGCGGCATCGTACTCCGCGCGGCGGTCCGGGTCGGACAGGGTCAGGTGCGCTTCATTGAGCAGATCGCGCAGGAAGACATCCTGCACCTCGTGACCGATCGCCTGCCGTGACAGGTACCCGTAGGCAGCATCGACCACCTCCTGCCCCGCCTCGCGGTCGACCCGGAGGAGGTGATAGAAGTCGGCGTGATCCGATACCACCGTCAGCGTCGACCCGAATCCGAGCAACCCGTAGTGCCGGCTCGTCACGTGGACATCGGGAGCGGACTGGTCGGCGAAGCCCTGCTCTTCGTCGTAGGCCGCCCGCTCTCCGCCATTCAGCAGGAGGGCGTAGGCGGCATTCAACTCCGCAATGCGCGTGCCTGCATCGGGCTCCGTCGCCAGCCGCCGTCGCTCATGCGCGACGAGCGTCCAGTACGCGTCCACCAGCAGTTCGCGCGGCGCGTGGGCATGCAGTTGCAGCGTCTTGTACGGGTCGAATGGCGGCAAGCCCTGAGGTTCCAGCATCTCCGCCTCTGCTCAGCGCGAGTTATCTGTTGGTCAGTGTATCGAATGCGTTGATGACGATGGGGCCGAGTACGACAATGAATAGATTTGGCATGATAAAAAACACCAACGGAAAGACCATCTTCGGCGCCGCCTGGCGTGCCTTCTGCTCGGCGGCCTGACGGCGCCGCGTCCGCAACTGGCGCGACTGAATGCGCAGCACCTGGCCGATGCTGGTGCCCAGCGTCTCCGCCTGAATCACCGAGTTGACAAACACGTTGACATCCGGGAGATCGATGCGGTCCGCCATCGACGTCAGCGCCTCACGCCGCGTCTGTCCGAGCGCCTTCTCCCGCAGCATCCGGTTGATCTCGTCGCCGACGGGACCGTGCTGGCGCTCGGCGACGCGCTGGAACGCGAAGTCCAGGCTCAGCCCCGCTTCCACGCAGGTCGTCAGCAGGTCGATGCTGTCGGGCAGCGCCTTCCAGAATTTCGTCTGGCGGTTCTTCGCGCGGCGCCGCAGGAGCATCATCGGCAGGCCGAAGCCGGCGAGCGCCAGAAGTGGCACCAGCAGCAGCTCACGCGTGCTGGGCGAGCCGTTGCTGCTGGACCAGATCAGTGCGAATGCGCCAGCGGGCAGCGCCGTCCCGAGCACCAGCACGATCGCCATGAACGTGGGTAGCGCCATCTTGCTGTTCGAGATGATCAGCCACTTCCGCGCGCGGGTAATCAGCGACGTCGGCATGATCGCCATGATTCTGGTGGTGAAGCCCTGCACCGCTGGAAACATGAACCGCTGCGCGAAGGGGTCGTCCTGCTCGATCATCGCGCGGCGCTGATTCGACAGCGTGCGGACGCGATCTTCCATCTGGTTCTTGCTGCGGGCGTACCAGAGCGCGAAGAGCGCCAGCGACCCGAACACGAGAGCTGAGGCTGCGAGTGGCATGGCGTTCCCCTAAATCTCGATGTCCAGGATGCGGCGGATGGTGTAGTACCCCAGCACCTGCATCACGCCCCCGGCGGCGAGCAGGATCAGTCCGATGTTCGTGGTGAACAGCACCGACGTCTGGTGCCAGTTGAACAGCGCGAATGCCCCCAGCAGCAGCAGCGGCCAGAAGGTCAGCACCGTGCCGGAGAAGCGCTGCTGCGACGTCATCGTCCGCACCTCGCCCGTGAGACGCTCGCGCTCGCGCATCGTCTCGCCCACGGTCTCGAGTATCTCCGAGAGGTTGCCACCGCTGGTGCGCTGAATCAGCACCGCCGTCACCACCATGTTCACGTCTTCGGAGTCCGCGCGCCTGAGCAGCCCCTGCAGCGCTTCCTCGATCGACGAGCCGACGTTCATGTCGACGATGATGCGCGAGAACTCCTGCGATATCGGCGGCTCCATCTGCTGGGTCACGATGTCGAGGCCGTGCTGGAAGGCGAAGCCGGCGCGCAGCGAATTCGCGACCAGCGCCACCGCTTCCGGCAGCTGCTTCGCGATCTTCTCGACGCGCCGCTTCCGCATCACCGACAGCCAGACGGCCGGCAGCATGAACCCGATCAGCCCGCAGCCGATGCCAACCACGAACGTGACGATGCTGTGCCCCGCCAGCCAGATGGCGATGAACAGCACGAAGCCGATCAGTATTCTGCCCATCAGATATTCGGCGACGCGCAGCCGCAGGCCCGCCTGCTCGATCTCCAGCGTCACTCGCCGCGACCAGGCGCTGTCCTCCAGGAAGCCGCGCATGACGGGAAGGCTCACCGGCCCGCGCCGGCGGATCTCCTCCCACGCCAGGCCGCGGCTTGCCGTCGCTGGCCGCTCGACGAGGCGGCTGATCCGCAGGTCGGCCGGCCGCGTCCGCAGCTGCTGCGCGAAGTAGAGCACGAAGAGCCCGACCGCGAGCCCGGTGCAGGAGGCAGCGAGAAGATCGATGCCCATCGTTAGCGCCTCATCCCGACCGGCCGTCCGAAGCCGAGGTCCAGCTTCATGCCGCGGTTCGCGAACTCCTCCGCGAACGTCGGCACGATGCCCGTCGGCTCCAGCTCGCCGACGATCTTGCCGTCTTCCGCCATCGTCTCGCGGCGGAAGACGAACAGGTCTTGCGTGGCGATCATGTCCCCCTCACGCCCGGTGATCTCAGTGATGTGCGTGATCCGACGGCGGCCGTCGGAGAAGCGCGCGATCTGCACGATGAGGTGCAGCGCCGACGAGATCTGCTCGCGGATCGCCCGGATCGGCAGGTCGAAGCCCGCCATCGTCACCATGTTCTCGATGCGGATGACGCCGTCGCGCGGGGAGTTCGCGTGGACCGTCGTCAGCGAGCCTTCGTGGCCCGTGTTCATCGCCTGCAGCATGTCGAACGCCTCGGCGCCACGCACCTCACCGATAATGATGCGGTCCGGGCGCATGCGGAGCGCGTTCCGCACGAGGTCGCGCTGCGTCACCTCGTTCTTGCCCTCGATGTTCGGCGGCCGTCCCTCCATCGCGATCACGTGCGTCTGCTGGAGCTTCATTTCAATCGGGTCTTCGATCGTGATGATCCGCTCGCTGTTCGGGATGAACGCCGACATCGCATTCAGCAGCGTCGTCTTGCCGGTGCCGGTACCGCCGGAGATCAGGATGTTCAGCCGCTGCCGCACGCAGGCGCGCAGAAAGTCGCCGGTGAACTCTGTCATCGTGCCGTTGCCCACGAGGTCTTCGATCTTGTACTTCTCGCGGCGGAACTTCCGGATCGTCATCGTCGGGCTGCGCGGCACCAGCGGCGGGATGACGATGTTCACGCGCGAGCCATCTGGCAGGCGGGCGTCGACGTACGGCGAAGATTCGTCGACACGCCGGCCGAGCGGCGCGATGATCCGCTCGACGATGCGCATGATGTGCATGTTGTCGCGAAAGCGCAGCGGCGAGAGGTAGATGACACCGTCGCGCTCGAAGTAGATCTCGTCCGGCGCGTTCACCATCACTTCCGAGACGTTGTCGTCCATCAGCAGCGGCTCGATCGGGCCGAAGCCGATCGCCTCATCGATCACGCGCTTGATCACACGCTCGCGGTCGTCGCCGAGCAGCGACGGCGCCTCTTGCGTCACCAGCTGGCGCGCGGCCACCGTCACGGCCTCGCGGGCGCGGCCGGTGTCCAGCTTCTCCATGGCGCTGAGGTCCAGCTCCTGGAGCATGCGCTGGTGCACCGCGTGCACCACCTCGAACCACTCGCCGTCGCCCTGGCTCTCGTCGAGCTGAAAGCGCTTCTCGCGCGTCATCGCTGCATCAATCGCCATCGTTCACCCCTGTGAGTCTTGCCGTCCCGCCATCGCGCATCGCCGATTCGCGGCGAGCGCTGCGCTTACCCGCCTTCTGCCACCGCCGGCGCCGAGCCGGGGCGCCACTTGAAGTTGCCCTTGATCTTGCCCGCCTTCTCGATGCGCCCGCCTGCGACCACCGTCGCCAGGTCCATCAGGCTCTTCGCCGCGATCGACTGCGGCGACGTGATGACGATGGGCTGGCCCAGGTGGGTACCCTGCCGCACCTTCTTGTCGTAGGGGATGTTCCAGAAGACGTCCCGCTGCAGCGCGTCCTGCACCACGCTGGGGCGCACGCCGTCGTCCGGCGAGATCGCGTTCATTACGATGCGCACGCGCTCCTGCGAGTATGAGAGCATCTTCAGCGCGCGCATCGCCTCCAGCGAGTCCTTCACGCTGGCGAACTCCGTCGTCGTCACCCAGAGCACGATCGTGCCGATCTCCACCGCCATCTCCGCCAGCTCGTTGAGCATGCCGGAGGTGTCGAGCAGCACGGTGTCGTAGTGCCGCGCGAGAAAGTCGACGACGCGGCGCACGTGGTCCGGCGTGATCTTCCGCCACTCCAGCACCGTCGGGCCGGCGAGGATGTCGAGGTCGCTCAGCTCGTGCTTGGTGACGTAGCGCGAGATGTCGTCGCGCTCGATCAGGTCGATGTCGCGCGACATGTCGGCCAGCGTGCGTTCCGGCTTCACATCCAGCATGCCGGCGATGTCGCCGAAGCCGTTGTCGAGGTCGACGACGCAGACCGACGCCCGCTGCATCCGCGCCAGCGCCACCGCGAGGTTGGTGGTGATGGTGGACTTGCCGATGCCGCCCTTCGCGCCGAAGATCGTGACGACGGTGCCGGCGGTCGGCGCGCTGGGGATCTGCCCCAACTGCCGGAGCTTCTTCTTCTCTTCCGACTCGAGTGCCGCCAGCACCGACGTCCGCAGCGTCTCCGGCTTGATCGGCCGCGAGAGGAAGTCGCGCGCGCCCGACATCATCGCCTTGCGGATCGTCTCGATGTCCTTCGAGTCGGAGTAGACGATGATCGGCGTCTCCGGCAGCAGGCTCTGGAGCGATTCGACCGTCTGCAGCGGGCGCTCCATCGGCTCGGCGACGCCGACGACGATCACGTCCGGCTTCATCTCGGACGCGGCGGACACCGCCTCCATGCCGAAGGCGGATTCGCCGGCGAGCGTCAGCCCCGACGCCTTGACGACCTGCTTCGCTTCGAAGCGCGCCTGGATGTCGCTGTCTACTACAAGTGCGGATGGATTCTTCGCCACGCTTCCTCCGGCGGTCTAGTCTGTAGGTACTAACGCATGCGGCGCTCGGTGTTACCGGTTCGGCAGCGTCCGCGGCGCGTCCAGGCCGGCGACCTCACCGCTGTCGCCGGGCGGCCGAAGCGAGAGGTAGATCTTCCCCTGCTCCTCGGCGAGCGCGATCGTCGCGACTTGCTCGGGGGTCACCGCCACCGTGATCGATTTCGCGCTCGGCTTCGCCGTCGTATTGTCTGGGGCAGTCGAGATCGAACCGTCCGTAATCGGGTTGCCGTTGGCATCCAGGCGCGCCGTCGACTTCTGCGCGGTTTGCGCGACAGACAACACTTCGACGTCCTGGA
This sequence comes from Dehalococcoidia bacterium, assembly GCA_038227375.1. Lineage (GTDB taxonomy): Bacteria > Chloroflexota > Dehalococcoidia > DSTF01 > JACRBR01 > JALYKW01. The sequence continues at coordinate 6,965 of JBBRPY010000022.1, read as the reverse complement.
GCAACGTCGATGCCTCCGAGACGGCGCTAGTGCCGGTGCCTTTGGTGAGCACTGCCGTAATGTCGATGTGGTTCCCAGCCAGGATCAGCCCGCCGACGCTCGTAATCTCCGTCACGGGGATCGAGATTGCGCGCTTGCCAGCGGGGATGACGCCGACGAACCCCTGGTCTTTTTCGGTCTGCCCCAACTTGGCCGTGGTGAACTGCTCGCCCTTCTGGAAGGGGTAGCGCGTGGTCAGCCCCGTGACCGCCGCCCGATCGCTAATCGCGCCCTGGAGTTGCGACCGGGACGAGATGGTGGCGATGTCGAGCATGTCGCTCGTGATCTTCGTGCCGGCCTTGATGTCCTGCGACGATACGACAACGTTAACAATCGCGCCGAGCGAGTCGCTCGAACCGCTACTGCCAAAATTGCTGAGTGCCACGAAGATCAAGACGGCGGCGAGGGCCGCGAGCCCGAACGCGCCGTAAAGGATCAGTCGATTCGACCGCTCCGGGCCGCCGTGGGTGATTGTCCGTGCCATGTGTAGCTCCTCGAGGCCAGGCGGCCCTGTTATCTAGTCCCCTAACGAAATACTGAAGATAGTCGTTGCACTATTTGCCGGCCCGGCCGTGTGCCCTGCGAGGACCAGCTTTAGGAGGTGCCCAAACACCACCTGCCTCGTGGCCACGCCTGTAGGCGTCGCAGATGGCGGCACTGGCGTATCCGTGGGCTTCGGTGTCTTCGTGGGCTTAGGCGTGTCCGTTGGCTTCGGCGTCTTCGTCGGCTGCGCCGCTGCCGGCGCCGCATTAAACGCGGCCAGAATAATGTGGCGCGCCTCCGCCGACGTGTTGCTTGCCGCGAGCGGAGCGCACGTCGGGTCGATCGGCCCGCCCTCAGGCCCACAGCCATCGATGTAGAACGCGGCGAACGCGGAGATTGGGCGCACGGAGTTTCCCGAGGGAGGATCCTGCGGCAGCACCGCGAGGGTCACGAGCCGCGGGCTCATCTGAACGCCAGTCGTGGACGGGTCGCAATCGGCCGGTTGATAGAATCCGTCGGAGCCGCTTCCCGAGATGAGATATGCGGCGCCACCGAAGTCAGTCCCGCCGCAACTGTCAGGGCGCGCGAGCCTTGTCCCCAGACCGTCGATGACGGCTGCCGCGTCGCCGTTGCGGACGGCCGCGCAATCGTACCACGGGCCCGCGCCGCTGCAATCCGGGTTATTTTCGACCAGGCACGTACCATCCGAGCCATTGGCGACTTGGCCGCTAACACTTCCACTTCGGTCATCGCTGCACGCATCCGTGCTCGACTCAAGATTGAGTATTGGAGGCGAACTTCCATTTGCGTTCTTTATCGTGATTTTGCATGTTGCGCCGAATATCGGCTGGCCACTGCCGTCGAAGCACGAGCCGTTGTTCCGGGAGATCACGAACGGTACGACACTAGACGGCGCTTGCGCCACCCCAACGCAGGCCTTGGCTTGCGCACCGATGTCGCTGGGCGGGTTGATCCCAGCAGCCTTGAGAAAGAGCCCGGCCGGAGGGACCTTGACTTTGACGGTCACGCACGAACTGTCAACGAGGGGGTTCTCGGCGACGTTAGCGTTCCCGCTCGGTTCATTCCTTGTGACAATGGATCGCGCAGCGGCGGCGGGATCACCGCCCAAAAGAAGTTCGCTCGCGCCAGCGAGGGCGGCAACATCGGCGTCCTTTTGTGAGAGGCGGCGCTGGCCGAGGAACAAGCCTTGGTCGATGGCGTACGCGCCAATCACCAGCACGACTGAGAAAAACAATCTCGCAAGAATCAGAACTTGGCCTCTTTGACCTTGTGGCCCGCTTACAATCTGGTGTTCAGATCCGGCAAAGAACTTCTTAATCACCGCAGTCTCCCGCGCCTGGGTCATAGCCGAAGGAGGCAAGGTTCTTCTCATAGTCGGTGATCAGTGTTTCTAGTCGCGCTAAGCCGCAAGACTGCACGTGCCACGCTGGATCGGCGACTCCGAAGAGACCAAAGAATGGAGTGAGCAGGGGATACCGGTACTTCACCTTAACGCGTACTGCGGATCCGAAGTCGCCGGGGGCCTCGTTCGTGGGACCGTCGACCCATTGGATACAAATCGCGTTATCCGCGCCGTTATAGAACCCACCACAGCCGATCGTCGTTGTGCCCGTAGCGATGCCGTCGACGGTTGTGGCAGACGGCATAATTCCATGGGCCTGGTCTCTAACGGCGGTAGCAATTTCATCTCGTGTTGCTCCGACCGCACCGCGCCGCGCGCCTTCACGCGCGGCATTGTTAATTGACCCATATCTACCCATGAGAAGCCCGCCATCCACTACCGCGAAGAGCAATGTCACGAATAGCGGAAAGACAACCGCGAACTCGATTATGCCTTGCGCGCGTTCGTTACGGGATGGTCGGTTGTGTTTCATAAGAAGGGGCGGAGCCAAGGGGCGGTTCTACCCGCCCCTTGGTTTCGGTCTCCGGAGGTTATTGGCAACCCGCTGAATCGAACCTGAGGCACGCGGAAATCTTGCCCGCGAAGTCAGACATTGCGCCCCGCAGAGGGTCAGCCGCGATAAGAACGGCGAAAGCAACGATAGCGATTGCACCGACCATGACCGCGTACTCGATGAGGTCCTGGCCGCTCTCCTGCTTGAGCGACTCGATGGCGCTCGTGACGCCGTTGGTGGCCCACATGTAGGCCCGGAGCATGATGTTGTTAACCACTTCTGAAACCCTCCTGATGCTGGTGTTGCTTACGCTCACCCCGCAACGCACGGGGAGAATCCTGTGTTGGGCGGTGTGACAGACGCGTCCTGCTCCACCTTCCTTTCTGGCAACGAGCGGGAAGTCTGTCGCGCTTCTGCCGCGTACGGGCACAAGGCGGGGCCGCCCCTGTTAGGAGCCACACCGGCGTACGCGCTACGATGAGGGCGCACGGGGGTGCAAACTCCTGTTGCCGTGGTCCCGGGGTCTGCTTGCTGCTCTTTGCCGGAGCGGCAGGCCCGCGGGGCCCTTCTTCTACTTCGTTACTGCCGGATTCGTCCTCGCTCCTTCAACGCCGCGCGTTGCGGAAACATTGCGCCGCGCCGCGCCGGGGAGCGCGATATGCGGGCTGCGCGCGAGACGGACCGGGAACCCGCGGGCGGGGGACGCAGCAGGTTCCATATAGAGGACGAGGAATATCCGATACGAAGCTAACACCGCGACATAAGGATGTCAATACAGTGTCTTGACGTGACGCCGCCGTCACAGCTTCGCGGGGGGATTGTAGCAGCCGCGGGGCGCGGTCAACAGAGTAGCGGGCATTACGATTGTGGACCGCCGTCAAGGGACGAACGGTCGTCGGTCGTCGGTCGTCGGAGGCGACGTCGGCAGTGTGCGAACCCCGACGTAGCCGAGGAGCTTAGCTCCGCCCTTCCCGCGGCTGGCGCCTGGTGGTTGACGCCGGGTCGACCGCGCGTCACTTGGCCTCCCTCGTGGCGAAAGGCGGTCGATTGGGTGAGAGGGAACCGGAGCTAAAGCTCCTCCGCTACGACAAGCGAACCCCCGACGACCGACGACCGTACCGTCCGTCCCCCGACGACCGATGACCGACGCCCGCCTCACTGCTCCTCGTACACAAACCGGTGCCGGCCCACCTGGATTTCGTCGCCGGGCTCCAGCGTGACGATGTCGGCGGGGCGGCCGGCCACCAGCGTCCGGCGCGCGGGGCCGGCCAGGTGGCGCAGGCGGTAGACGCTGCCGTAGAGGGTGATGCGCGCGTGCTCCGGGGCGATGTCGGGCGCCTCCGGCACGACGACCATGCACGTCCGCGCCGACGAGCCGATGGAAGCGGGGCCGCCGCCGAGCTCCCAGACCGTGCCGGCGGCACCGTCGGGCGTGCGTTCGACCAGCCGGCCGCGGCCGTCGTGCGCCGCCGCCGCGCCCGGGCCGCCGCGCCCCTGCCGGACGATGGGCTGCGCGGCGGCGGCGCGCTGGTTCGGCTCGACGACGCCGAGCTGGTGGTCGCGAATGCGGCGGCGGCGGCGATAGCGGATGAAGGCGAAGACGGCGCCGGCGAGCAGCGCCAGCGCCACCAGCGCCGAGAAGACGATCAGCGGAACGGCGCTGCTGCTGCCGCCGGCCGTCTTCGCCGGCGTGACGACGGCGGTCGGCGGGGCGGCGGGCGCGGTGGGCGCGGCGGCCGGCCGGCCACGCGAGTAAGTGGAGACGGCAGCCGCCGGCACGCCGCCGACGTTCGCGATGATGCGCAGGGCGGCGTCCTTGCCGTCGGCCGCCGAGGCGGACTTCAGGGTGAGCACGTACTGCGCCCGCAGCAGCGTCGCGATATCGGTGTAGACGCTCGAGACGGTGTTGGCGTTCGCAGGCCGGTACGCCCCCTGCGTCGCCGACGACAGCCCCTGCAGGTACGCCGTAGCGGGCGCGTCGCCGAAGCCGACAGTGAAGACGGGCACGCCGGCGCCCTTCGCCGCGCCGACGGAGCCATCGGCCGTCGCCTGCGATTCCGTCGTCTCGTTCTGGCCGTCGGTCAGCAGCACCACCGCGCGCCGCGGCGAGGTGGCGTTCTGGGCCGCGAAGGTGCTCACCTGCACGGCTTCGTAGAGCGCGGTGGCGCCACCCGCCTGCAGGCCGGCGATGCCGCTCGTCAGCTTCGCCTTGTCATTGGTGAAGGGCACGACGGACGTCACGGCGTTGCTGAACGAGACGACGGCTACCTGGTCGTTCGCAGCGACGCTGCGCACGAACTGCGCCGCCGCCTGCTTCGCCTGATCGAGCGCGTCGCCCGCCATGCTGCCGGAGACGTCGATGGCGAGGACGACGCTGAGCGGCACGTTCGCGTCCTGCGCCGCCTGCACGGTTGAGATGGTGAGCGGGCTGCTGCCGTCGAACGCCTGGAACTGCGCCTGCGTCAGCGAGCGCACGGGCACGCCGCTGGCGTCGAGCGCCGTGACCACGGCCTTCACGTCGGGATAGCCGGCGGCGTCGACCTGGCTGATCGTGAGCTTCGGCTGCGGCTGCTGCGCGCGCAGCGGCGCCACGGCCGCGACGGAAGCGGCAGATGCGGCGGCAAGCAGAAGAAGCGCGGCGAAGATCCGGATCATAGCTCGCAGGTAGGGTATCGGTGCGGCGTTTGTGGTCACAGCGGCGCGCGGAGGCTGGAAGCTGGAGGCTGGGCGGCCGCGGATGATGGAATAGCCGTTGGGTGCGTCAAACCGTACGTTCCCGCTTTAGCTCCGTCCGCCTCCAGCCGGCACGAGCGATAGACTCGTTGCGGAAGAAAGCCGAAAACGAGCGAGTGCCAATCCGGCCCCATGCTGTGGAACTGCTATCTGAAACGGGACCGCCGCGGCTCGCACACACCGCCTCCAACCAAAGCCCTATCGAGGCCGCACCGGCGAGCCCGCTGCCATCGTATGCATGCACCGCATTCGGGCGCGTGTCGTAGCGCGAGCCGCCGCCCGCAACCGCGTATGATGAAGCCCCACGTCACCTGCCATTGGAAGAACGAGAGCAACGCGCCCGGTGGACCGACACGAAAGCCCCGACGACCTTCAGCGGATACTCTCCGACGCCCCCGGCGTCGTCTGGGATGTCCCCGGCAATCCCGCCGATGAGGAGTCGACCGCGTTCTTCGTCAGCGACTTCGCCGAGCGGTTGCTCGGCCATGCGTCCCAACGTTGGCTGCAGGAGCCGCGGTTCTGGCTCGAACTCGTGCATCCCGACGACCGCGAACGCGCGTCGGCCGAGGCGGCGGCGATCTTCAAGAGCGGCGGGAACGGCGTCATGCAGTTCCGGTGGATGACCGCCGACGCACGCGTGCTCTGGGTCCTCACGTTCGCGCGGGTGATCGAAGGAGCGGGTGGGGCACACTTCCGCGGCTTCACCTTCGACATCACGGCGTACCGGCGCGCGGTCCAGCGGCTCGGGACACAGAACGCCGTGACGGCCATCCTCGCCGCATCGGCCGATATGGCGTCGGCGACCGAACCGCTGTTGCGCGCGGTCGGCGAAAGCCTGGAGTGGGAGGTCGGCGCGCTCTGGCTCGTCGACTTGCCCGCGCATGTCATCCGCAACGCCGGCGTCTGGCAGGCTCCGGCCGCAGACACGTCGCGTTTCGTCGAGATGACCCGCTCCCGCGAGCTTGCGCTCGGCATCGGCCTGCCCGGACGTGTCTGGGAGGCGCGGGACGTTGTTTGGATCCAGGATGTGGCACGCGACGACAACTTCACGCGCGGCGCGGTCGCGGCCGAGGAAGGCCTGCATGCCGCGTTCGCGTTTCCCATGATCGTCGCGGACGAGGTGCTGGGGGTCGTCGAGTTCTTCAGCCGGAGGATCCTCGAACCGGATGGGGAACTCCTTGAGATGACACGCTCCATCGGAGCGCAGATCGGTCAATTCGTCGAACGTAACCGCGCGGAAGCCGCGCTCCGCGAGAGCGAACGCGCGCTGCGCGCTGTGCTGCAATCCTCGCTCGACGCGGTCATCGGCATGGACGCCGACGGTGTGATCACCCAGTGGAACGCCCAGGCAGCGGCGACGTTCGGCTGGTCCGCCGGCGAAGCGATCGGTCAACGGCTGTCTGAGCTGATCATCCCCGAGCGTCATCGCGTCGCGCACGAGAGGGGATTGGCGCGTGCGCGTCTCACGGGCGAGGGCGTGGTCATTGGCAAGCGGTTGGAGCTCGATGCGCTGCGGAGGGACGGTGAAGAATTCCCCGTCGAACTCGCCGTCACGGCGACCCGCGGCCCAACCGCGTACACGTTCAGCGCCTTTGTCCGCGACATCAGCGACCGCCGCCAGCGCGAGCAGATGAAGGACGACTTTCTGGCGTTCGCCTCCCACGAGCTGCGGAGTCCGCTGACGACCGTGAACGGCCTCTCGAAGTGGCTCGCGAAGCAGGTATCCGAAACTCAGGAGCTCACCGACGACGGCCGCGAGGCGATTGAGACGCTGAGTTCAGAATCCGACCGGCT
>JBBRPY010000021.1:0-46686 GCA_038227375.1 Dehalococcoidia bacterium | reverse complement strand
GAAGTCCAACCCGGCTTTCGTACAGTGATAGAGGAACACCGAATTCAGCACCTCGCGTCCGGCGTCGGGCAGCCCGAACGAGACGTTGCTGATCCCGAGGATCGTCTTCGCCGCCGGCAGCGCTTCCTTGATCAGGCGGATCCCCTCGATCGTCTCGACGGCGCTCCCGGCATAATTCTGGTCGCCGGTAGCGCACGGGAAGACGAGCGGGTCGAAGATGATGTCGCCGGGGCGGATGCCGTATTCCTCCGTAAGCAGTCGCCACGAACGCACGGCGATGTCGCGCTTGCGCTCGCGTGTGATCGCCTGCGCTTGCTCCTTGTCCTCGTCGATGCAGCCCACCACGAGCGCCGCGCCGTACGCGCGCGCAAGCGGCGTCACGCGCTCGAACTTGTCGAGCCCGTCTTCCAGGTTGACCGAGTTGATGATCGACTTGCCCTGGCAATACGTCAGCGACCGCTCGATCGAATCGGGGTCCGTGGTGTCGATCATGATCGGCACGCGCACCTTGCGGATCAGCTTCTCGTAGAAGAGGTCAATATCGTGCAGCTCCTCGCGGTCGGCATTCTGCAGGTTCACGTCGATGATCTGCGCGCCGCCCTTCACCTGCTGCCGGGCGATCTCGCTCGCTTCTTCGTACAGCTCCTTCGTGATCAGCCGTTTGAATTTGCGCGAGCCAACCTCGTTCGTCCGCTCGCCGATGATCAACGGCCGGTCATCCTCGTCCGCCTCCACGAAGTCGATGCCCGAGAAGATCGCCCGGCTGTGCTTCTGGGGCACACGCGGGCGCTTGCCCTCGACCATCTGCGAGAGCGCGCGGATGTGCTCGGCGGTGGTGCCGCAGCAGCCGCCGACGATGTTCAGCCAGCCCTGGTCGGCGAACCGCTCAAGGACGCTGGCGATCTGCAGCGGCGTCTCGCAGTACTTCCCTTCGTAGTCCGGCAGGCCCGCGTTCGGCACACACGACGTGAGGAACTCCGTGATGCCGGCGAGGCTGCGGACGTGGTCGGTCATGAACTCGGGGCCTGTGCTGCAGTTCAGGCCAAGCGACAGCAGGCCCGCGTGCATCAGCGACGCCGCCAGCGCCTCTGTCGTCTGGCCGGCGAGCATCGTGCCCGTCTGCTCGATCGTCGCCGACACGAGCACGGGCAGGCGGAACCCGACAGCGTCGAACGCGCGGTTGATGCCGATGAGCCCTGCCTTGATGTTCCGCGTGTCCTGCTGGGTCTCAAGGATCAGCGCGTCCACGCCGCTCTCCGCCAGCACGAGCGCCTGGTCGCCGTAGACGCGGGTCAGCTCGTCGAAGGTGACGCCGCCGGTGACGGAGATCGCCTTCGTGGTCGGGCCCATCGCGCCGACGACGAATCTGGGCCGCGCTGCCGTCTCGCTGCCCGCCGCAGCGGCGCGGGCGATGCGCACCGCCGCCTCGTTGATCTCGCGGACGTGATCTTGCAGCCCGTACTCGGCGAGCACTATCGACATCGCTCCGAAGGTGTTGGTCTCGATCAGGTCCGCTCCGGCTTCGAGGTAGCCGCGGTACATGTCCGCGATCACGTCGGGGCGGGTGATCGCGAGCTGTTCCGGGCAACCCTCGTACTCGGCGCCGCCATAGTCGGCGGCCGTCAGGTCGCGCGACTGCAGGTACGTGCCCTGCGGCCCGTCGAAGACGAGAATGCGCTCGGAAAGCGCCTCGTGTAGCAGCTTCGTGCGGTCATCAGCCCTGCTCATAAGACTCTTATGGTAGCGGATTCGCTCGGGATCACCGGAAGGCGGTGTCGGCGCGCGCCGCTTCTGCGAGGAGGCACTCTGCGCTGCCCGCCGCTACCAGTCCGGGACGTTCTCGCGCATGCCGGGGGTGTTAGTGAGGCGGCGCGGGTTCGATCCGTCACGGTCCATCAGGTACAACTCGAAGTCGCTGTCGCGCTCCGATACGAAGACATACTGCTTGTCATCGGGCGACGCGTTGGCGTAGTCATCGAAGCCGCCGCTGTTCGTCAGGCGCTCGTCCGATGCGCCGGTGGTGTCGGAGGATGACACTTCGTGGCGGAAGAGGTCGACGTTCTTCTCATCGCCGCTCACCGACGTCGCGTAGGTCAGGTATTTGCCATCCCGGCTGAAGTGCGGGCAGAGATCGCCGCCGGGCGTGGAGATGCGGGTGACGACCTCGCCGTTGGCCGGGTCGACGGAGTAGATATCCAGATCGTTCTTGCCCTTGGCGATTCCCGCGAAGTACACCTCTTTCCCGTCGGGCGTCCAGGCGGGAAATTCGGCGAAGGTGTACGGACCGGTCAGCTCTCGGGGATTCGAGCCGTCGGCGTCGATCAGGAGGAGGCGGTAGTTGCCGTCACCGGCACTTCGCGACGCGTAGACGATGCGCTTGCTGTCCGGCGAAAACTTCGGGCTCCAATCGGACGTATCCGGAGCCGACGTGACGGCCGTTGCGTTCGCGCCGTCGGCGTCCATCACATAGATGTGGTTGTCCTTGGCGTTGGCGCGGTCGGAGGTGAAGACGATGCGGCGCCGGTCCGGGGACCAGCCGGGGTTGCCGTCGAACGTCTGCGTGCGCGTCAGTTGGGTGGTTGCGCCCGTCGTTGGATCCATGGTGAAGATGTTCGTCGCGGCCCCATCGCCGGCCTCGTAGACGATCCGCTCACGATGTCCGGGTTTCGAAGCGCCGCCGCACGCCGCGGCGACAAGGGCGCTCAGCGCACAGGCCAGCAGCAGCATTGTCGTCGGGGCGAACGCCGCATGAGTCCGGATGGTCACGGGAGCACACTCCTTCTCGAGTCGCGGAAAAGCCGATTCACGCGGGCTTACTGTTGCGGGCAAGCCCGCAGTGGCGTTACGCGCGGCCGTCGTTCAGGGTACGCCGCCTAGTTCGTATCGCTGCCAATCTCGCTCGCGCTTCGCCGTTTCCGGCACCAGGCAGAGGTTCGAGATGGGCACCGTCCACTCGTATTGCCTTCGGCCCAGGAAGCGCAGGACATCGGGCAGCTGTTCGTCCCGCAGGTCGCCGCTCGCCAGCGTGATGTGCGGCACCCACGTCGCCGGAGCATAGTATTCCCGGACGCCGGTCGCGTGCGCGGCGGCATCGCGCCATAGCCGCTCGTGGATGCGCGCGATCCCTCCGCCGTGCGCCAGTGCAAGATAGACCACCGACTCGGCCCCGCGGAAGATGCCGAGCCCACGGGTCCGCACCTGAAACGGCGCCGTCGCATCGGCAATTCGCGCGAGCGCTGTCTCGATGCCGGCATCGTAGCTGTCCGCCCATTGATAGGTGACGTGCGGAATGCTCGCCGCGGCGAGATCCTTCAGCCCGAATACCGCGCTCAGCTCGCCCCAAATGTCCTCGATGCGCGCGCAGTACGGCTCAGCGAGTACGGATACGATCGCCTGCGTCATGCCGCAGTATGGCGGGCGCCCGCATGGACGGCTTCAGGCGCTTGATCTCTGGTCGCGGGAGGAGCACAATCGTCCGTGCACCGCGGCACGCGGAGAAGGAGAAGGAGAAGCATGATGGCGAACATGGAAAAGAAGAACGTTGGGTCGCCGGACGAGACCCGCAAGTTCGAGCACGGTCAGATGGAGGTCGTGAAGATTGGCGGGGGCACCGTCGGTCGCGGGACCTTCAATCCGGGCTGGAAGTGGTCGACCGATGTCAAGCCGGTCGCCGGGACCGATCTCTGCGAAGCGCCTCACTTCATGTACCAGGTGTCCGGCCGCATGAAGGTCGTCATGAAGGACGGGTCCGAGCTCGAGAGCGGGCCGGGAGACATCATGGCGGTCCCGCCCGGCCACGACGCCTGGGTCGTCGGAGACGAGCCCGTGGTGGTGATCGACTGGGGCGGCGCCACCAACTACGCGAAGGCGTAGCCGCCCCTGATCCGCGTGTCTCGTGCCTGAGTTCGAACATCCGCGCGTTGATTACCACGGTGTGTCCATCAGCGGTTCGGGCCAGCGCCGCAACGTCGGGTGACACGTATCGAAACCCGTGTATAGACCACTCGATACGCGCACGCTACATCCGGAGCTCAGCATGACGGTTGCGATTGTTAATGCGACGCTGATCGACGGGACGGGCGCCGATCCCGTGCGGGCGGCGACGGTGCTCGTCGATGGAGAGCGCATTACGCGCGCGGGAGCGGCGAGCGCGCCGCCACGCGATGCCGACGTGATCGATGCCGCCGGCGCGACGCTGATGCCGGGCATGATCGACTGTCATGTGCACATGCTCTTTCAGCCCGCGTCGCTGCAGGAGCGCCTGCTGACGCCGCCGACGCTACAGGCCTTCTACGGCGCACGGAACGCGCTCGACACGCTGAACGCGGGCGTCACTTCGGTGCGCGACGCCGGCATGACCCCGCAGGGCTTCAAGATGGCGATCGACCGTGGGCTGATCCCCGGGCCGCGGATGAAGATCGCCGTCGCGATCCTCTCGCAATCCGGCGGTCACGGCGACAGCACCATGCCATCGGGCGTGCGGACGCGGGCATCGTGGGGGCCGGAGTGGCCAGACAACATCGCCGACGGTCCGGACGAGGTCCGGAAGGCGGTGCGATCGCTGCTTCGAGCGGGCGCGGACTTCATCAAGCTGTGCTCCACCGGCGGCGTCCTGTCGCCATCGGACGAACCCGGCCACACGCAGTTCACGCCGGAAGAGATCGCGGTGATGGTCGAGGAGGCGCGGGCCGCAGGCAAGACCTGCATGGCGCACGCCCAGGGGAATGAGGGCATCAAAAATGCCGTGCGCGCCGGAGTAGAATCGATCGAGCACGGCATCTTTCTCGACGACGAAGTGATCGGCGAAATGAAGGAGCGCGGCGCCTTCCTGGTGCCGACGCTGGTGGCGCCGCTCTGGGTGATCCGCAACGCCGAGCGCAGCCCGGGCAGCATGCTGCCGCAATCGCTGCGCAAATCGAAGGAAGTGATGGAAGACCATCACCGCAGTTTCACCAGCGCGGTCAAGGCGGGCCTACGCATCGCCATGGGCACCGACAGCGGTGTCGGGCCGCACGGCCACAATGCAGAGGAGCTCGAGCGTATGGTGGAGCGCGGTATGACGCCGATGCAGGCGATCGTGGCGTCGACGAAGACGGCGAGCGAGTGCATTCACATGCAAGGTGACGTCGGCACGATCGAGGGAGGGAAGCTAGCCGACCTCCTGGTCGTCGATGGCGACCCGCTCACGGACATCCGCATCCTCCAGGACCAGACGCGCCTGCGCCTGATCATGCAGGGCGGACGTGCGCACAAGGACACCCTCACGTCGGCTGCATAGCGCACACGGCCGTCCGCGCACGGCTGGCATTGGCCTGAATTATGGACGCCCGTGTGCTGAACATATGCGAATCTCTTAGGTCTGCGGCCCATACTTGAAGCAACACGGGGAGCAGTTCAGGAGGTACGCAGTGAGCAAGTCAGAGATGTACGACACGCGGCCGGGACGGTCGATGAATAGCGCCCACAACCTCGAGGCGTGGGTGGGGAACAGCCTGGCCGCGATCCTGGCGACGCTGGCGGTGGCGTCCGGCGTCATCGGGTTACTGGTGGCGTTCGGCTACCTCAACGGTGACGCGATCAATCCGTTCCAGAACGGGCTGGTCTGGCTCGTGGGCGGCCTGATCCTCGGCGTCGCCGGCAACGTGTTCCGCCGCGAACACCAGATTGCGACGGCGTCGGAGGCGGATCACCGCGCCGGGATGGCGCTGGGGAACGGCCTCGCCACGATTCTCGCGCTGCTATCAATCGCCGCAGGCGTCGTCGGTTTGCTGGTGGCCTTCGGGTACATCCATGGTGACGCTGTCAACTCCTTCCAGGACGGGATCGTCTGGATGATTGGCGGTCTGATCCTCGGGATCGCCGGCAACGTCTACCGCCGCGAGCATCGCATCGAGAGCACATTCGATGAGCGCCCGGCAGCCAGCGAGCGGACGATGCGCTACGACTCCGAGCGCCCGGTGCGATCTGACACCGAGGCGCCGGTGGCGCGGGAGAACCGCGAGTACGTCGAGTCCACGGAGCGCAACCGGCGTTCCTGATCGCACCGCAGACGACGCATCAGCAAGAGGTCCCGGGCGCGCGCCCGGGACCTCTTGTGTGTGTGCCGGGTGGGGGCTCCGATGAATCAGTCTATTCGACGGGGATCTTTGCGTGTCCGAAGGCGCGGGAGCTTTTGCCGGCTTTTACCGCCGAGCGATGCGGAGCGCTCGCCTCGCCCATCGTTGCCGTCGCAGTGCCTTGGCCGTACGGGCGCAAAACGACTGTCGCATTCGGAGGAAGCTATACCTTGCCGACGAGGCTCAAGAGCAGGGCGCGGGTGCGGGCGAGCGAGGCCGCGACGTCTTTGCCTACGGGGAACATCGGGGCCATGAAGTCGGTGGCGCCGGCGCTGGCGAGCGCACGGATCTGGCGCTCGACCTGCGCTTCGTCGCCTACGATCGCGACGTCGGCCGGGCCGGCCGCGCCCTCCTTGTCGAGCATGCGGCGATAGTTCGGGAGCTGCCCGTAGATCTGGAACGCCTTTCCGGCTATCTCACGCGCGGCGGCGACATCTTCCGTGACGCACACGGGCAATCCGACGACGATGCGTGGCGCCGGCCTCCCCGCGTCCGCGGCGGCCGCCGTGATCGCCGGCACGACGTGCGTTTCGATGGTGCGGGCGCCGGTCATCCAGGTCACGGTGCCGTCGGTCAGTGCGCCCGCGATCTTCAGCATGCGCGGCGCCAAGGCCGCGATCACCACCGGCAGCGGCGTCGCATCGGGCACGCGCACGTTGGCCGCCGTCCGGTAGACCTCGCCGCTGAAGGTGACGCGACCATCGCGCAGCAGCGGCAGCATCACCGAGAGGTACTCTTGCATGTGGCGCGCCGGCTGGTCGTACGACATGCCCCACATCGCCTCGACGACCGGCTTGTGCGAGAGACCGATGCCCAGCACGAACCGGCTGGCGGTCGCCGCTTGCACCGTCAGCGCCTGCTGCGCCATCACGTAGGGATGGCGCGTGAACGTCGGGACGACGGCGGTGCCGATCTCGATGCGCGAGGTCCGCTCGCCGGCGATGGCGATCACCGTCATCGAGTCGGGGCCGAAGACCTGACCGAACCAGACGCTGTCGAACCCGTCAGCATCGGCATCGACAATGTGCTGCACCTGCGTGGCTACGCTGCTGTCGCCGCCGAAGAATGTGCCGATCCGCACGGCTACAGCCCCTTCAGGAAGGCGAGCAGTGCCGCGTTCACCTCGGCTGGCCGCTCCTGCTGCGTCCAGTGGCCGGCGCCGGGCAGCATCACGACATCGCGCAGGTTGGGGACGATCCCCTTCATCGTCTCGATGCCGGTCGGGTTCATCACCACGACGCCATCGCGGTCGCCCGAGATGAAGAGCGCCGGTTGCTGTACCTTCACCCCCTCCAGCTCCGGCAGCTGCTCCCAGTCGCGGTCCATGTTGCGATAGCGGTTGAGCGGCCCGCGAAACCCCGAGCGCTCGAACTCGCCGACGAAATAGTCGAGGTCGGCCTCAGTGAGCCAGGGAGGCAGCGTCGCGGGCTCCGGCAGATCCTGCAGGAACGTGGCGTCTTTCGGCTTGAGCCAGAACGTACTCTCGGCGGGCGCGTCGCCCGAAGCGGCGTAGAGGAACAAGCGCATCGAGCGGCGCACGTCGACCTCGAGCTCCGCCTCGGCGACGCCCGGCTTCTGGAAGTAGGTGATGTAGAAGAAGTTGTTCGCGAAGGCGCGTTCGAAGAGCTCCGTCGGCGGCATCGGGAAGCGGCCGGTGTAGGGCACGCTCATCGCGGCGACCGCGCGGAAGCGGTCGGGGTGCAGCAGCGCGCAGTGCCACGCCATCGGCGAGCCCCAGTCGTGACCGACGACGACGGCGGTCTTTTCACCCAGCGCGTCGAGCACGCCGACGGCGTCCGCCACCAGCTCCTTCATGCTGTAGGCGGCGATGTCCTCCGGCTTGTCGCTGCCGCCGTAGCCGCGGATATCCGGCGCGACGGCGTGGTAGCCCGCAGCGGCAAGCGCAGGAAGCTGGTGCCGCCAGGAGTACCAGGACTCCGGGAAGCCATGCAGCATCAGTACCAGCGGTCCGCTGCCCGCCTCGGCGATGCGCAGCTTGATGCCATTGCTCTCGATCGTGCGCTGCGAAATCTCGGTCATCTGTCCCTCATTTCGGCTGTGCACTGAATCCGCGACGGATCCGGTGAGCCCTGTTCAGCGTGATTCCACCCGTCATGACGGCGATCAGACTATCCGCTACCCGACGTGTTGGCTCAAGGGAGTCGGGCTGGCGAATCAGCGCGACCGGGGAGCGTCTGCTCCCGCTACAATCGCGGCGATGAGCGAACGCAAAGGCCGCTTCCGCCGTGGACGCCGGGTCGCCGCAGGCGGCAGGCAGTTCTTCGATGGCGCCTACGGCCGCGCGGACTCCTTCTTCGACGCGGGGCAGCGGCACACCTTCCGGCTGCTCTGGTTCTTCCTGCCCGAGACATCGATCGCGAAGGACCCCCGCTTCCAGCAGATCCTCGCTTCGCGCTTCTTCTCTGACGCCGGTCAGCAGGCGCTGACGTACGGCGCACTCGTCGCCATCGTCCGCGGTGGCGGCGGCACTATCGAAGCGGCGATCGTTGGCATCGCGATGCTGCTGCCACCGGCCGTGCTGGGCTTGTACGGGGGCGCCGTCGCCGATGCGTTGCCGAAACGGGTGGCGCTGGCGGCGATCTATAACTTGCAGGCGCTGCTGTGCTTCGTCGTGCCGGTGTTCTTCGGCACGGACCTCGGCGCCGTGCTGTTCCTGATTTTCGCCGTGCATGCCCTCGGGCAGGTGTCGGGGCCGTCCGAATCTTCCGTGTTGCCGCTGGTAGCAACGGAAACGCAGCTCGCGGCGGCGGCGTCGCTCGTCAGCTTCTCCTCGAGTCTCGGCATCGCCTTCGGGACCGCCGTGCTTGCTCCAGTGCTCGTCCGGGTGTTCGGGGTGAAGACGGTGTTCTACGTCGCCGGCGTCCTCTTGCTCTTCGCCGCGAGCCGCGTCTTCGACCTGTCGACCCAGCAGCATCGCCGGCAGATGGACTGGCGCCGGCCGAACATCCGGCTTCGCGCCACGATCGAGTGGCTGGCGCGAGAGCGCGCTGTCGCCACGATGATCTTCGTGGCCGTGCTGGCGGGCACGGCAAACATCGTCGTCCAGACGCTGGCGCCGCTGTACGTGAAGGAGGTGCTCGGCCTGGACCCAGCGGAAGCGGTGTACGTCTTCGCGCCGTCGGCATTCGGCCTTGTCCTCGCGCTGCTCGCGGCGCCGATGCTGATCCGGCGGCGCGGCGAGCGCATCGTCGCGCTGGCCGGCTTCGCGATCACGGCCGCCGTGCTGTGCCTGCTCGGCTTAGTGGACGCGCGGCTTGCGGAACTCATCGATCGCGTCAACCCGCTGCGGATTACCGGGCTCCTGGGCCTTCACCTCAGCCCCGAGCTGCGCACCGCGGGGATCCTAGCGCTGCCGCTCGGGTTCGGACTCTCGATCACGACGACGTCGGTGCACACGTACATCAACCGGCGCGTGCCGCTGTCGTACCAGGGCCGCGCATTCGCCCTCCAGAGCACGCTGAAGAACGGCGCCGCGATCGTCCCGCTGCTGACGTTCGGGGCCGCCGCATCGGTCTTCGGCGTCGCGAACGTGCTGATCGCATCGCCGCTCGTGCTGCTCGCCGTCGCCTTCGCGCTGGTCCGCCTGAGCTTCGTCTTCAGCCCGCTCGCGCCGCACAGCCAGCTAGAAGTCTTCTCGTCGTTCTGGACCGAATCGGATGTGCCGGTCTTGTCGCCCGATTCTTATGGCCGCTCAGACGACGCCGCTTCGTTGCGTCCGGAAGCCAAGGACGACGAGGAACATCAGGGCGCATAGCGCCGCCGTGACGGCCACGCCCTGCGTCGGCCCGGCGCCCACCAGCACCTTCCCCTGCAGCCACGGTATCGCCAGGCCTCCGGCGTTCCCCAGCGTGACGGTGGCCGCCGTCGCGTTCGCCATCGAGCCCTCTGATGCGATCGCGACCGTCGCCGGCCACAGCGGCCCCAGGCAGAGCCCCGCCCCAAACACGGCGAGCGTGCTGACGGCGACGTTCCCCGACGAGAGCGACAGGACGAGCGCCGAGATGCCGGCGCCGGCCGTGCCCATCAGCAGCATCGTGCTCGCTTCGTGTCCGCGGCCGAAGTAGACGCCGGTGAGCAGCCGTCCGAGGGCGAGCGCCGCCCAGTATCCGGAGGCCAGCAGCGCGCTCGCGAAGACGCCGGCGTGGGCCGTCTCACGGCTGTACGACGATACCCATGCGCCAAGCCCGAACTCGGCGCCGACGTAGAGGAACAGCACGCCGCCCATGATCCACGCGGTGGGGTTGCCCGGAAGCCTCAGCGATTGGTCATCGGCGACGCTCGCTGCCATGTTCGTCGGCTTTCCGGTCGCGACAAGCAGCACGCCCAGCGTCAGCGCGGCGAACGCGGCCATCCCGGTGTAGGCGACCCACCGCTCGCCCGTCGTGGCAAGCACGGCGCCGGTCCAGATCGGCCCGGCGATCGCCCCGAACGCGAAGAAGACGTTGAGCTTGTTGATCGCGCTGGGCACGTCGCGGGAGGTGTCGGCCATCAAGATGTGCAGGGCCGCGATCATCAGGCCGTCGCCGGCACCGAGGACAGCGCCGCCAGCGAGCACCAGCTGCCACGAAGGCGAAACCGCCAGCACAAGCAGCCCGGCGATCACCGCGCACAGGCCGGCGATTGTGAGCTGCCGCGTGTCGTGGCCGTGGAGCGCCACCGCGATCGACGCCGACGCGAGGATCGAGCCGACGAAGAGCGCGGTGAGGAGGAGGCCAGCGGTATCGAGCGACACGCCGACGTCTTCGGCGAAGAACGGCAGCGCCGGCCCGAAGGAACCGGCGTAGGTGCCGATGACGAACAACGCCATGAAGGCGCCGATGTGCAGCAGGCGGTATTCGTCCGTGGGACTGGAGCGGGGGGTGCGGGGCATCGACGCCAGCGTACCCGCAGCGAGCATGCCGCGATAGCCCGATCGGACTATCCGGAGGCGCGCGCCGTCGGTACAGTTCCGCCATGAAGACAACGCGACTCGGCAGCACCGACCTCAACGTTTCGGATCTCTGTCTGGGCACCATGCAGTTCGGCTGGACCGCGGACGAATCCGCATCGATCGCGGTGATGGATGCGTTCGCCGCGGCGGGCGGCACCTTCATCGACACCGCGGACGTCTACAGCCGCTGGTCGCCCGGCAACGAAGGCGGCGTCTCCGAGGAGATCATCGGCCGCTGGATGAAGGCGCGCGGCAACCGCGGCAGCATCGTCCTGGCGACGAAGGTGCGCGGCGAAATGTGGAAGGGCGACGACGGCGAGGGGCTGAGCCGGGCGCACATGACCCGCGCCGTCGAGGACAGCCTGCGGCGGCTTCAGGTGGAGACGATCGACCTCTACCAGTGCCACTGGCCGGACGACAAGACGCCGATCGAGGAGACGCTGACGGTCTTCGGCGAGCTGATCGCTTCCGGCAAGGTGCGGCACATCGGAGCGTCGAACTTCTCGGCCGCTCAGTTTCAGCAGGCGCTGAGCACGGCGGCGGAGAAGGGTCTCCCGCGGTTCGCGACGCTCCAGCCACATCACAACCTGGTGCATCGCAGCGAATACGAGGACGCGCTCGCAGCCCTCTGCGCCAGCGAGAACATCGGCGTCATCCCCTATAGCCCGCTCGCTGGCGGATTCCTCACCGGCAAGTACCGGCGCGATCAGCCGTTGCCGCAGAGCCAGCGTGCCGGACGCGCGAAGGAGTACATGACGGACCAGGGGTTCGCGGTGATCGAGGCGCTCGACGCCGTCGCAACGGCCCACAAAGCGAGCATCCCCGCGGTCGCGCTGGTCTGGGAGCTGACGCGGCCAGCGATCCAGTCGCCGATCATCGGCGCCAACACGCCAGAGCAACTCGCGGCGCTGCTCCCGGCGAGCGAACTGCAACTGAGCGCCGCCGAAGTCGCATCGCTGGACGCAGCGAGCGCCGGCACATAGGCCGCGGTCTTTGCTGCGCGGATGAGCGAGCGCATTCCAGAGCGGTTTCGGGCCGACGTCGTCCGGCGGATCGGGCACGGCGGCGAGGCCACCGTCTACGAGCTGACGGGTGGACGGGCGCTCCGCGTGCATCACGGCGCGCCGCACGGAGCGGGCGAGATCGCGGCGTTCTACCGCGCGATCGCCGCCGGAAAGACCTCCTACGCGCTGCCGGAGATCCTGGAGCAAGGTGAGGACGGCGGCGTCTCCTACAGCCTCGACCGCCTCATCCCCCGCCGGCCGCTGCACGAACTGATGCCGCTGCTCGAAGGCGAAGCGCGCGCGCGGGCGCTGGCTTCGTACACGGACGCCCCGTTCGAGATCGCATCGTTGCCGCTGGTGCGGGACGAATTCGGCGAATTCCTGCGCGATGATGACTCGATCCGCGCCGCGACCTGGAACGAATACCTGCTCGCGCGGATGCGCCGCTCATTGCAGGCGGCACCGTGGCTGAGCGCCGACGTACCGGCGCTCGATGCGGTCGTCGCGGAGCTGACGGCGCGCTTCCGGGCACGGACATCGGTGCGCAAGACGCTCGTACACGGCGACTACTTTCCCGGCAACGTGCTGATGTCCGACGACATGCAGGTGACGGGCGTCATCGACTTCGGGCCGCTGACCGTCATCGGCGACCCGTGGCTGGACCTCGCGAGCGCCGCGATCTTCCTGGAGGCGGCTCGCCCGGGGTACACGCCTGCGGATACGGAGTTCGTGCGCGGACGGCTGGTGGCACGGATCGGAGCAGAGATCACCGACGCGATCACGACGTACCGCGGCTGGTACGCGATCCGCTTCGCACCGCACCGCGACGACGACCCGAAACTCTACGCCTGGTGCGTCGACTCGCTGCTTGGTCTCGGTAGGGATTTCGGCGCGTGAGTTGTGGCAGCGTCGCGAGGAGATTCCCGAAGAAATCCACAGAAGACACAGAGTTCACAGCTGACTTGGCGCGAATCGAAGACCAACTCGCTCTCTGAGCCCGCATCCTTCGTGTCTTCTGTGTCTTCTGTGGAACAAAGAAAGACGGCGCCGAGCTTGTCTTCTTACTGGTCACGCGTCCGCGGGTTCGACCAGGCGGCGTTCGTAGATCAGGCGCTCGTAGTACGACAGCACTTGCTGGCTGACGCGGTCCCAGGCGAAGTACTGCGCGCGCTCCACCCCGCGCGACGCCATGCCCGCCGCGCGTTCGGGGTCGCGCAGGAGCTCGATCAGCGCATCCGAGAGCGCCTGTCCGTCTTCCGGTCGCACGAGCAGGCCCTCGACACCGTGCGTGAGGACGCCCGCGAAGCCGTCGATGTTCGACGCCACGATCGGCATGCCCGCTGCCATCGCTTCCAGCAGAACGATGCCCTGGCTCTCGAATCCGGTGTTGGGGGCGCAGAACACATGCGCGCTGTGGTGATAGCGGGGCAGCTCGTCGAACGGCACGTGGCTGCGGAACACGACATCGTGCAGCTTTGCGTTGCGGACTGTCGACTCGTAGCGCCCGAAGTCGCCGGCGCCGACGACGATCAAGCGGCTGTCCGGGATCGCCCGCTGGACGCCGACGAAGGCGCGGATCAGGTACTTCAGCCCCTTGCGCTTCTCCGGCCGCCCGACGAACAGCACGTTGCGCTTGCCGTCCATGAACTCCGCCAGCGGTTCGACCTTGCGCTCGAAGTGCTCGATGTCGACGCCGTTCGGGACGATGTTGTAGTAGCCCGGAAAGTACTTTTCGATGTGCTTCACCGCGGACGCCGACACGGCGATCTTGCCATCGAGCTTGCGCTGCCAGCGCTTGATCAGCCGCCGCCCGTAGACGTAGACGAAATTCGACTCCCGCGCCGCGTGCCACGTGCCGACGTTGACCGCCGTCGAATAGCGGAGGAACTGGATCGGAAGCTGCGGCATGAATGGCTCGTGGACGTGCACGATGTCAAAGTCCGTGTCCTCCAGCAGCCGCTTCACAGCGCCTCCCGTCCGCAGCGAGAGCGTGATCCGCGCGACAGAGCCGCTCACCCGCAGGGGAATCGGCCGGCCGATGGTGGTGATCGGGCCGAGGTCGCTCTCCACGGGCTTCGTGCCGGGCGCGATGATGTGCGGCTCGTGGCCAAGCCGCACGAATTTCTCGGCCAGGTGCGCGATGTGGTTGTTCACGCCGCCGGCGACGGTCCAGTCGTACGGCGAGACGAGCGCGATCTTCATCGCGCGTCGTGTTCCGTGCAATGCGAAGGCGGTTCTGGCGGCGCCGCGCGCTGCCGCCGCGCGCGGCTCGGCATGAAGCTCCGGATGGTGGGCAGCCAGCCCATGTTCCGGGGCGTCGCCATCATGCCGCGCCACTGCTGGAGGGCGATGTTCCGGTACCCGAGGTCTGCCAGGCGCGGCGATGGCCCGCCCTCGGCGACAGTGGCGCTCGCCGCAATCGCGCTGCGCAAGTCGAGCGCGGAGCTGCCGTCGAAGCGCGTGCGGGCGCTGCCAATCGACTGCAGAAAGTGCGCGTCGCTGCAGCCGACCGGCGCGAGGTGCAGGTGCCCGCGGTTGAGCCGGCGCGCCTTCGCCGACGTGACGCGCCCGGCGGGGCTCGCGTTGTACTCCTCGATCGCGTCGAAGTAGACGCCGTCGTTGCGCACGGCCGCCACCCGCGCGAACGTGCGGGCGCCGACGCTCCGCGTGAGCCACGAGAGCGGGTGCGGCGCGATCGCCAGACCTCCCTGCCGATGGATGGCGGCGAGCGCGTGCTCGATGTGAGTGAAGCTGGGCACCGGCTCATCGATCCAGAGCGCCAGCAGGTGGCCGTCGAGGGTGGTTACTTCCATGCCGCAGACGATCTCGAACCGGAACCTGCCGCGTGCATGGGCGTCACGTGCTTCCTCTGCCGCGCGCAGCGTGTCGTGCTCGGTGACGCCGATCACGTCGAGCGTAGCGCTCTCCTCGACGTGCCGCAGCAGCTCCGGCACCGTCGCCATGCCATCGCCGTAGCGGGTGTGTATGTGAAGGTCGGCTGTGCCCATGCGCGTACAGATCCTCGAATAGGATCAGTGTACTGCGTGGTCTGCGTCCGGCGGCGCGGCGCCGGTGTGGGGTAGCGCCGGCTTCGCGGGCAGATCGTCCGGCCAGATGCGGTCCAGCACGCTCCACTGCCCGGGGTCCTCCTTCAGGTGCTTCTCGAAGCTGGCGAGCAGGCGGGCCGTGTTGACGCGGAGGTCTTCCTCGCGATCGCCGGTGACGATCAGCGGAAGCGGCGTGACGACGACGTGGATCTTGTACCCCTCCTCGCGGCGCACCCAGCCGGTGAGCAGCACCGAGTTCGTGCGGAGCGCGAGGTCCACCGCGCCGGTGGGGAAGCGGGCGGGCGCCCCGCAGAACTCCAGCTCGATGCCGCGCTTCTGGATGTCGCGGTCGATCAGGATGGCGACGATGCCGGCGTTCCTGAGCCAGGCGATCGCCTTCTTGATCGACGCAAAACTTACGGGCTCGAGCTGGTGCCCGTGTACGGTGCGCAGGCCGCGCATGAGGCGCCCCAGCTCCGGCGGCTCCAGCGGCTCGACGAGCGCGAAGGAGTGCATGCCCGCGGCGGCGATGCCTTGCAGTGCGAACTCCGGGTTCGCGTAGTGCGCGGAGGCGAGGACGACGCCGTGTCCCGCAGCGCGCGCATCGCGAATGTAGTCGAGCCCCTCGATCACGAGGTCGTGGTCGAAGAACTCCTGCACGTCCATGCGATGCATGCCGACGACATCGGCGTAGTAGCGGCCGGTGTTGCGCGCGCACTGCCGCGCCACGCGGTCCACCTCCTCATCTGTAGCATCGGCGCCGAGCACGTGGCGCATGTTGCTGCGGATGTTCGGGCCGATGCGCGGGCTCCAGTCGTAGATGCGGTCGCTCATGAAGCGCGAGATGCCGTAGCGCCAGCGGATCGGCATCCGCCCGATCGTGGCGATGACGCCCACCATCAGGTAGTACCGCCACTTGCTCGGGCGCGGCAGCCAGCGCGGGGGGCTCACGTTTCCTCAGCGAGCGCGGCGGGCCGCGCGCGTGCCGCGAGCGGTGGGCTCCACATCCGGCGGAAGATGAACCACTGGTCGGGGTGGCTGCGGACGAACGGCTCCATCGCGTGCATGATCAGTTGCGTCAGCTCGGGCACGTCCCGCGATTCATCTCCGGTCGGCTGGTAGTCCCGAAGGCTGAAGTCGATGATCGGCCGGATCACGAAGTCGTCGCCGGGCCCGCGCACCACCACGCCCGGCACCACCCAGGCGCCGGTGCGCAGGGCGATCCGCGCCGGCGCGGATGAGACGAGCGCTGGGGCGCCGAAGAAGTCGACGTGCGTGGCGGCGTCGTCGGACGCGATGTCGACGAGCATCGCCAGCATTTCGCCACGGCGCAGCGAGCGAAACAGCGCCGGGCCCAGCCGGTCGTGGCCGATCACCTTCATCCCAAGCTTGGCGCGCGATCCCTGCACGAGGTCGTTCATCGGGCCGTAGCGAAAGCGGTCGGCGATGGCGTTGATCGGGTAGCCGTTCGCGGCGAGCGCGGCGGCCCCCAGGTCCCAGTTGCCGAAGTGCAGCGTCGCGAGCATGATGCACCGCCCGGAGGCGACCGCCGCGTTCAGCTCATCCCACTGCTCGAAGCGCAAGCGGCGGTTGACTTCGGCGCGGCTCATCACGGGGAAGCGAATGAAATCGACGATGTACTTCCCGAAGTTGCGGAAGGTCCGGCGCGCCACAGCATCGACGTAGCGTGCGTCGTCGCTGTGCAGCACGAGGGCGAGGTTTGCGTTCAGCGCCTTACGGTGGCGGGGGAAGATCACCCAGTAGCAGATCAGTGCGACTCGTTCGCCGAACCAGTAGCCGACCCGAAGCGGCAGCGGCCGTGTCAGCAGGATGGCGAGGCGGAAGAGCCAGTAGACCGTCCTGTCGAGCAATCACCTATCCCGCGATGAACTCCTCCACCATGTCGTGCGCGACATCGTCCGCGTACTGGGTCGGCGGCGACTTCATGAAGTACGCCGACGGTCCCGCGAGCGGCCCGGCGATGCCTCGATCCAGCGCGATCTTGCAGCAGCGGATCGCATCGATGACGACGCCGGCAGAGTTCGGGCTGTCCCACACCTCCAGCTTCACCTCCGCGTTGAGCGGGACGTTGCCGAATGTGGTGCCCTCCATGCGAATGTAGCACCATTTGCGGTCCAGAAGCCACGGGACATGGTCGGAAGGGCCGACGTGGACATCATCGGCGGGCAGCTCGTAGTCAAGCTGTGATGTGACGGCGTTCGTCTTCGAGATCTTCTTCGACTCGAGGCGTTCGCGTTCGAGCATGTTCAGGAAGTCGGTGTTGCCGCCGAAATTGAGCTGGTACGTGCGGTCCAGCCGCACGCCGCGCTCGCGGAAGAGTCGCGTCAGCACGCGATGCACGATGGTGGCGCCGACCTGCGACTTGATGTCGTCGCCAATAATCGGCAGGCCCGCCTCCTCGAAGCGCTTGGGCCAGTAGCCGTAGTGGTCGCGGGCGATGAAGACGGGGATGCAGTTGATGAAGCCGCAGCCGGCCGCCAGCACCTGCTCGACGTACCACTTCGTCGCCTCCTCCGAGCCGACGGGCAGGTAGCTGACAACGACGTCGGTCTCGGTGTCCTTCAGCAGCTTCACGATGTCGTCCGTGGGGCCGCTGGCCTTGGTGATCACCTGCGAGAGATACTTGCCCAGCCCGTCGTGCGTCATGCCGCGCGAGACGCGGACGCCCTGGTGCGGCACGTCGCTGAATTTGTAGGTGTTGTTGGGCGCGGTGAAGACGGCCTCCGACAGGTCATGCCCGACTTTGTTCTCGTCGATGTCGATGGCGGCGACGAAGTTGATGTCCTTGATCTGATAGCCGCCGAGATCGACGTGCATCAGCCCCGGGATAATCTGTCCAGGACGGGCGTCTTGATAGAAGTAGCGGCCCTGCACGAGCGACGATGCGCAGTTGCCGACGCCGATGATGGCGACGTT
Organism: Dehalococcoidia bacterium; assembly: GCA_038227375.1. Taxonomy (GTDB): domain Bacteria; phylum Chloroflexota; class Dehalococcoidia; order DSTF01; family JACRBR01; genus JALYKW01. Next base: position 28,631 of record JBBRPY010000021.1, on the reverse strand, counting down.
GATCTGCCCCTTCTCGCGCTTGCTCACGCCGCGCCCGGCTGTCTTGGCCATCGCCCTTGTGGTGCGCTTTGCCGCCATCGGTCGTGTCTCTCCTTCGCTGTAGAACAGCTCGCGTTCGCTCATGCCCATCGCGGCGCAGACGGCGTCGATGAACTGGCGGCCCGGCTGCTTCGTGCCTGCCTTCACCTGTGAGAGGTACCCCTCGCTGACGCGATAGCCCCGCTGCTCGAGGGCGCCGAGCAGTCAGCGCTGCTTCTGCCCGCGCTCCTCCAGCACCTCAAACACCCGCGTCTTCACCATGCTTCACCTTCTGCCGCGCCATCGCGGCGACTGCGCCCCGGCTGCTTGCGCTGCGAAGTACAGTTTTCTTACCATAGGCACCGGCGGCCGGGCGGGTCAAGTTAAGACATCTTTACCTGATATGCTCGAGAGCGACCCACGAGGCCTCTGATTCCGCCTGCTCTCAGCGGGAGAGGCGAGCGGCGGCTCCGACCGGCGAGGTGCGCCATCGTCTCGTGGCACATTCTCCGATCACGTAGATCGGTCGAGCGAGGATCCCTCATGACCAAAGCCGAAGCGTCTGTCGAAGAACTTGTGGGCATGATCGAGCGCGGTAACCTGCGCTTGCCGGAAATGCAACGCCGTTACGTGTGGCGCTCAACTCGCGTGCGGGACCTCGTCGACTCTCTCTATCGTGGCTACCCGTCTGGCGCGATCCTGCTCTGGGACACGGACGAGGATGTTCCGCTTCAAGAATTCGCCGTTTCGCAGCAGTCGAATCCTTGGCAGAGCACTCGCCTCTTGTTGGACGGCCAGCAGCGGCTTACGTCGCTCTTTGCCGTGATTCGAGGCGAACCGGTGAACGTGCGTGGCCATAAGAAGCCAATCGAACTGTTGTTCAATCTCGATCATCCCGACACGCTTGCCGTCGTGACGGAGGTTGAGGAGGATGGCGCCGACGATGAGGGCGATGATGCCTTGGTCGAAGACGAGGCAGATTCGAATGAAGACGAGCTACAGAAGAGATTCAACCGGATGACGTTCGTCGTTGCGACGCGGAAGCTGGAGATGTTGCCCCAGTGGGTGAAGGTCACCGACGTGTTCAAGACGGATAACGACGCTGCGTTCCTGCGCCGCGCGGGAATCAGCGGGTTTGATGACCCGAACTACGAGCGCTACAGCCAGCGCCTCGCCGCCCTGCGCGGACTCCGGAAGTACATGTACCGGATGGATGTGCTGGAGAGACGGCTCTCCTACGACGAGGTGACCGAGATATTCGTCCGCGTGAATTCGCTTGGTGCAAAGTTGCGGAGTTCCGATTTGGCGCTCGCCCAGATTACGGCAAAGTGGCGCAATTCTCTGAAGACCTTCGAGGCATTTCAACAACAATGCGCCAAGACCGGTTTCGATCTCGACTTGGGCCTCTATCTGAATCTCGTTGCCTTCGCCACGGGCCAGTCACGATTCCTCACCGTAGCCGGGCTCCCTTTGGACGTGCTGCAGACCGGGTGGGAGGAGAGTTGCCGTGGTATGGAGTTCGCACTGAACTTCGTCAAGAACAACGCTGGCATTGACAGTCCGGCGCTGCTCTCTTCACCATTCATCCTGATCACGCTGGCATATCACGGGCATAAGCGTCGCTATGTATTGTCCGCCGAGGAGTCGGACCGGCTCTGTCATTGGGTCCTTGTCGCGAATGCCAAAGGACGATACTCACGCGGGTCGAGCGAGACGATCCTTGACCAGGATCTGACGTCGTTAAAGGGCGGGGGTGGTGCGCAGGAGCTTCTTGACCGCCTCCGTCAGCAAGTTGGACGTCTGGATGTTGCCGCTGATGAGCTCGAGGGGCGGAATCAACGAAGCGCGCTCTTCAAGACAATGTTCTTGGCGTTTCGCGATGGCGGCGCGAGAGATTGGCAGTCGCAGGTCGCGATCGCTCTCGATCACAGCGGGGCGCAGCATCGACTCCAGTTCCATCACATCTTTCCCAAGGCCGTTCTGAAGACGGGTTACTCGGCCCGTGAGGCAGATGACATCGCCAATCTGGCCTTCATCGGTGGCAAGACCAATCGGCAAATTAGCGACAAGCCGCCCGAGCAGTACTTTCCAATGATCCAGGCGAAGGGCCTAGAGTCATTCGGAGCGCAGTGCATACCGACAGCGCCGGCACTACTGGCCGTTGACGGGTACCGCGCTTTCCTTCAGGAACGCCGGCAACTGATAGCGAAGCGACTCAATGAATTCCTCGGCGTCTGACCAAAGATGCGTCGGACGTGGGCGTTTGAGGCGCGGCGCCCGGCAGGCAGTTCACACCAGCACGATCAGCGGCGTGCCCTGGTCCACGCGCTGGCCGACGCTGACGTAGACGGCCTTCACCTGGCCGGCGCGGCGGGCGTGCAGCTCGTTCTGCATCTTCATCGCCTCCACCGTGATCAGCACCTGGCCCTCGACTACCTCATCGTCCGCCTTCACGCCGATATCGCGGACGACGCCCGCCATCGGCGACTTCAGTACCCACTCGCCGCCGTCGCCGAGGTCCTGCGATTCGCCGCCTCGCGCCCGCCGCCCCGTCTGCGTGTCGACGGCGATCGTCCGGCCGCCGATGATCACGCGGTAGCCGGTTGCGCCCTCTTCGGCGAAGACGTCGTAGGTCTTGCCATCGACGATGAGCGAATAGCGGGCGGAGTCGTTGATGCGCTCGAGGCTGACGCTGGCGACATCGTCCTCGCCGAGCGCGATGCGATAGCCGCCCGCGTGGTCGGGTTCGACCTCCACCTCGTGGAGCGCGTCGCCGAGCCTCAGCCGGTACTTCGCCGCCATCGGACTCCTTGCTGCATCATCCCTGCGCGCGTGGCGAGCTGGCGGTCACGGCCTGCCGCGGCCCACGGGCTGCCGTCAGGGCCGTTGAGGATGGCGGGCTGGGCGCCGTTGCGGGCGCGCCGGCTGTGCGCCATGACCGCGGCGACGAGCAGCGCGATGCGCTCGTCCTCGGACCGGCCGTCGGGCTCGATCATCTTGAAGTCGTTGTCGAGGAAGCCCGTATGCACCTGCCCGGCGACGAAGCGCGGGTCATCAAGCAACTGGAGGTGGAACGGGATGTTCGTCTTGACGCCGACGATGACGTACTCGCGCAGCGCACGCTTCATCCGCTCGATCGCCTGCGTGCGGTCGGCGCCCCAGCAGATGAGCTTTGCGAGCATGGGGTCGTAGAAGTAGGGGATCTCGATGCCGCTGAAGATGGAGCTGTCGACGCGCACGCCCGGCCCGCTCGGCTCGTTGACGAAGTCGATGCGGCCCAGCGACGGCAGATAGTTGTTATATGGATCCTCGGCGGCGATGCGGCACTCGATCGCCGCGCCGCGCAGGTGCACATCGTCCTGCGTGAAGCCCAATGGCTCACCCGCCGCGATCCGGATCTGGTCCCGCACGAGATCGCGCCCGCAGAGCCATTCCGTTACCGGATGCTCGACCTGAAGCCGCGTGTTCACTTCGAGGAAGAAGAACTCGTTCGTGGCGGGGTCGTAGAGGAACTCCACCGTGCCGGCATTGTAGTACCCGGCTGCCTTCGCCGCCGCGACCGCTGCCGCCATCATCCGCTCGCGCGTCGGCTGGTCGAGTACCGTAGAGGGCGACTCCTCGAGCAGTTTCTGATGCCGGCGCTGCACCGAGCACTCGCGTTCGCCGAGCGCGACGGCGTTGCCGTGCTGGTCGGCGATCACCTGGATCTCGACGTGTCGCACGGGCGAGAGATAGCGCTCGAGGAAGACGCCGCCGTCGCCGAACGCCGATTGCGCCTCGCTCGACGCCACCCGCACGGCCCCCTCGATCTCGCTCTCCGAACGGACAAGCCGGATGCCCTTGCCACCGCCGCCGGCCGAGGCCTTGATCAGCAGCGGGAAGCCGACGCCGGGCGCCGCGCTCAGCGCTTCGTCGGGCGAGACGCGGCCTTCCGTGCCGGGCACCACGGGCACGCCCGCCGCCATCATCGTGCGGCGCGCGCTGACTTTGTCGCCGAGCAGCCGCACCGACTCGGGGTTGGGCCCGATGAAGGTGATGCCGGCCGCGGCGCACGCTTCGGCGAACTCGGTGCGCTCGCTCAGAAAGCCGTAGCCGGGATGTACCGCATCGACGCCGGCCGCCTTCGCGACCTCGACGATCTTCTGGTAGTTGAGATAGCTTTCGAGGGGTGGCCCCTCGCCGATTAGGTACGCCTCGTCGGCGTAGCGCACATGCAGCATGTTGCGGTCGACGGTCGAGTACACGGCGACGGTGGCGATGCCCATCTCGCGGCAGGTGCGCATGACGCGCAGGGCGATTTCGCCGCGATTGGCGACCAGGATCTTCTTGAACAATGCCGGCTCCCGTTGCTGGATACCGCTGTGTTTATCACAGATTCGGCTCGCCGGATAGGCCGCGCCGGGGGTCGCACGCGCGGCGGCCAAGCAGGCGGTAGGTTGAGCGAGCGGGGTGGGGTGTGGGCGACGCTAGACGCGAACCAGTCGCCGCCGGCGACCGCAGGGACCGCTCAAACGCCGGCGCGGCGACCAGCAACGGTCCCCAAGTGGATCAACCCCGACGTGCTGAGAAACACACCGGCTTGTTTGGCGGGTCTTGCAGTGGGATGGTGGGCGATACTGGACTCGAACCAGTGACCTCTACGATGTCAACGTAGCGCTCTAACCAGCTGAGCTAACCGCCCCCAGAGGTGCTCCGCATCCTATCGACGGCTGCCCCGCAAGTCAACGGAATTCGCGGGCGCCTCGGTTCGATGATGTCTCACCTTCCATGCGCGCGGGTGCTATACCCTTGCGCGCATGGAAGGTGTGCTGGCCGGCGTCACGGTGGTCGACCTCACGCGCGTGCTGGCGGGGCCGTACTGCACGATGGTGCTCGCCGACCTCGGCGCCCGCGTGATCAAGGTGGAGGCGCCGGGGCGCGGGGATGATGCGCGCCAGATCGGGCCATTCGTCAAAGGGAAGTCGGCCTACTTCATATCGCTCAATCGCGGCAAGGAGAGCATCGCCCTCGACCTCAAGGATGAGCACGACCGCGGCGTGTTCGAGCGTCTGCTGGAGCGCGCGGACGTCCTCGCCGAGAACTTTCGCGCCGGGACGATGGACCGCCTCGGCTACGGATGGGACGCCCTGCACGCGCGCTATCCGCGCCTCATCTACGCGGCGACGTCCGGCTTCGGCGCCACCGGGCCGTACCGGCGCCGCCCCGCGTACGACATGGTGGTGCAGGCGATGGGCGGCATCATGAGCCTCACCGGCCACCCCGGCAGCCCGCCAACGCGCGTCGGCACCTCGATCGGCGACATCAGCGCCGGCCTGTTCACGACGATCGGCGTCAGCTCGGCGCTGTACCGGCGCGCGCTCACCGGCGAGGGCATGATGATCGACGTCGCCATGCTCGACTGCCAGGTGGCGATCCTCGAGAACGCGATCGCGCGCTACGCCTCGACGGGCGACGTGCCGGGACCGATCGGCTCGCGCCACCCCTCGATCACGCCGTTTGAGGCGTACGCAACCCGTGACGGGTACATCGTCGTGGCCGCCGGGAACGATGCGCTCTTCGCGCGGCTCTGCGCCACCATCGGCCGCCCGGCGCTGGCGGCAGATGCGCGGTTCGAGACGAACCCACTGCGGACCGAGCACTGCGCCGAGCTGAAGCGCGAGATCGAGTCCGCGCTCAGCGCCGGCATGTCTGGCCACTGGCTGCGCGTGTTCGAGGAAGCGGGCATTCCGAGCGGCCCGATCAACAACGTGGCGCAGGTGCTCGCCGACCCGCAAGTGCTCGCGCGAACGATGGTGGTGACGGCGGACGATGCCGCGGCGGGCACGCTCCGCATGGCGGGAAACCCGATCAAGCTCTCCGCATACGCCGACCGGGAGACGCGGCCGCCCGCCCCGGACCTCGACGCCGACCGCGAACGCATTCTGCGAGAGCTTGGCTAGTGTGTATTTCCGATTCGTCGCTTCTCGAGGGCGGGACGGTCGCATCAACAACGCGCAGCCAAGCTCCCCTCTCCACGCGGGTGGAGAGGGGCCGGGGGGTGAGGCCGGGCGGGAGCGGGGGCCAGCGACGTCCATTCGCGTCGCTACCAAATGATGAAGCGATAAAAGGAGCACGACAAGAGCGCCGAAGCTGCCGCGCGAACGCAGCGCAACTGGCGTTGTACTACGAATAGTAGTAACCACGCCAGATCGGTCTCGGGTTTCGGCAATATTTTCCCCGATCGTTGATCAGGTGTGTACTTAGTGTTAGTCTTACACTAACTCGGGGAGGCCGTATGTTCACGGGCATCATCGAAGAACTGGGCACCGTCCGCAGCAACGTCGAAGGCGAGATTGCCATCAAGGCAAAGGTTGTGCTCTGGGGCACGAACCTCGGCGACAGCATCTCCGTCAACGGCGTCGACCTGACGGCAAAGTACTTTGATGAAGAAGGCTTCATCGCCAACGTCATGCCCGAGACGTACCGGCGCAGCAACCTCACCGACCTCAAGGCGGGCGACCTGGTGAACCTGGAGCGCTCGCTGCAACTGGCGGGCCGGCTCAGCGGCCACCTCGTGCGCGGCGTCGTCGAGGCCACCGGCACGCTCGACGGATTCACTCCGGAAGGCGACGCGATCATCGCCCGCTTCAACGCCCCGCCCGAAATCCTGCGCTACATGGTGATGAAGGGCCCCGTCGCCATCGATGGCATCAGCCTGACCGTGATGGCGAAGGACGACCATTCGTTCTCGGTGTCGCTTGTGCAGTACACGCAGGACCATACCAACCTGCACACGCGGACGCCGGGCGACCGCATCAACCTCGAGACGGACATCATCGCCCGCTACGTCGATGCGATGCTGGAGGATCGGCGCGAGGCCGGCGCCGTGCGGTCGTAAGAGGAACACCCGCGAGATCGAGAGGACGCTCGTGCAGAACCAACTGCCGCAAATCAGCGAGAAAGAGACCCTGCGCGCCAAAGGGCTTTCGACGATCGAAGAAGCGATCGAGGAGTACCGCAACGGCCGCGCCGTGATCATCATCGACGATGAGGACCGCGAGAACGAGGGCGACATCACGATCCCGGCGCAATTCGCCACACCGGAGGCGATCAACTTCATGGCGCGGTACGCCCGCGGGCTGATCTGCGTGCCGATGACCGGCGAGCGGCTGGAGCAACTGCACGTGCCGATGATGGTGAGCCACAACGACTCGCATTTCGGCACGCCGTTCTCGATTTCGGTCGAGGCACGCTCCGGCGTGACGACGGGCATCTCGGCCGCCGACCGCGCCCGCACGACGCAGGTGCTGATCGACCCGAAGACGCGGCCGAGCGATCTGGTGATGCCGGGGCATGTCTTTCCGTTGCGGGCGCGCGAGGGTGGCGTGCTCGTGCGCGCCGGACAGACCGAGGCCACGGTGGACCTCTGCAAGATGGCGGGCCTGTACCCCGCCGGTGTCGTCTGCGAGATCATGAACGAAGACGGCACGATGTCGCGCCTGCCGCAGCTCAAGCGCTTCGCGAAGCGGCACAGCCTGAAGATCATCAGCGTCACGCAACTCATTCAGCATCGCATCCACAAAGAGAAGCTCGTCCGGCGCGTGGCCGAGACGAAGCTCCCGACCGAGTTCGGCGAGTGGCGCTGCGTCGCCTACAAGGCGATCACCGACCCGGACGAGCACCTCGCACTCGTCTTCGGCGAGCCGGCGGGCGACGAGCCCGTGCTCGTGCGTGTGCACAGTCAGTGCGTCACGGGCGACGTCTTCGGATCGCAGCGCTGCGACTGCGGCGAACAGCTACGGCTGGCGATGAAGATGATCGCGGAGGCTGGCAAAGGCGTCGTCGTCTACATGCGGCAGGAGGGGCGCGGCATCGGCCTGCACAACAAGATCAAGGCCTACCACCTGCAGGACGGCGGCATGGACACCGTCGAGGCCAATGAGGCGCTCGGCTTCCCCGCCGACCGCCGCGACTATGGCATCGGCATGCAGATCCTGGTCGATCTTGGGTTGAAGAACCTGCGGCTGCTGACCAACAACCCGACCAAGCGCGCCGGCCTCGAAGGGTTCGGCTTGCAGATGGTCGAGCGCATCCCGCTCATCGCGCCGCCCAACCAGCACAACCTGCGCTACATGGAGACGAAGCGCACGAAGATGGGGCATCTGCTGGGGTAACGGCGGAGCGGCCACGCTGTTCGGAGGGTGCGCCATTACGATCACGCTCTCGCTGCCGGAGGCGCGCCGACTCGCTGTTGCCTCGCAAGGATTCGGTCCGAGACCGGCGACTCCCTCGATCGGCCATGTCCGGAAGCTCGCGACGCGGCTGCACGCCATCCAGATCGACTCGGTGAACGTCCTCGCCCGCGCCCACTACGTCCCGGCATTCGCGCGGCTCGGCCCGTATCCAATGCAGGCGCTGGATTCGCTTGCCTACCGCGACCGCGAGCTGTTCGAATACTGGGGCCACGCCGCCTGCCTGCTCCCGATCTCGCTGTATCCGCTCCTCCGGTACCGCATGCAGGCGGATGAAACGCAGGAGTACATGCGGTCGAACCGCGGCGCCTACATGGCGCAGGTCTATGCCGAGGTTGTTGAGCGCGGACCGATCACCGCCGCCGAGCTGTCCCATCCCGGCAAGCGTTCAGGGAAGTGGTGGGGCTGGGGCGCGGGGAAAGCGACGCTCGAGCACCTCTACAACTCCGGCCTTGTCGCCATCGCCGGACGCCGCGGATTTGCGCGGCTCTACGACATCGCCGCGCGCGTCATCCCTCGCGCCGCGCTCGACGCGCCATCACCGCCGCGCGAGGAGGCCATGAAGCAGCTAATCTGTCTTGGGGCGAAGGCATGCGGCGTCGGCACGTTCGGCGACATTACCGGCTACTTCTACGTCGATGGATGGCGCGACCGACTGGCGCCGGGGCCCCATTGGGAGCGTCCGAAGGGTCTCATCAAGCCGATCGCCAAACGTCTCGTCGCGGAACTGGTCGAGGAGGGGCGGCTGCAAACGGCCCGAGTGGACACCTGGACCGAGCCAGCCTACGTCCGGCCCTCCGTCCGCGTGCCTCGGGCCGTCCACGCGCGCGCGCTCGTCACGCCGTTCGACTCGCTTGTATGGGAGCGCAGCCGCATGGACCGGCTCTTCGGGATGAAGTACACGATCGAGATCTATCTGCCATCGCCACGACGGATCTACGGCTACTACGTATTTCCATTCCTACTCGGCGACACGCTCGTCGCCCGCTGCGACCTCAAGGCCGACCGGCAGCGTAAGGTCCTGATGGTGCAGAGTGCGTTCCTGGAGGCGGGCCAGGAGGCGCGCCGCGTCGTCCCGGAACTGGCCGGTGAGCTCCAGCAAATGCAGGCGTGGCTCAACCTCGACAGGATCGAGGTTGCCGAGCGTGGGGACCTCGCCACGACTCTGCGGCGGAGTCTGAGAAGCGCCGCGATCAATCAGACCTAGCGATGGCGCACATCTGGCATGGCGGCCCTTCCGTGGATATCCGGGAGGGACGTCATATGCGACTGGTGCCCGGGTATGTTGCCCACCCCCAAGGGGATACCATGGGAGAAGCACCCTCGATCGCCTGAAGAGATGCGCCTGCCGACTCGAAAATCACATGCGCCGGAGGGATCTGTTGCCGAAGGGTGGTCTCACGTTCGAGGGGGGACTTGATGCCGCGGACATGCGGCTCGCCGTCGTTACAGCGCGGTTCAACGCGGATATGACCGGCCCCCTGAGCGCGGGCTGCAGGGAAGAGCTTTCGGGTCTGGGGCTTGCCGCGGAGGCACTGACCACAGTCGATGTCCCGGGTTGTTTCGAACTCCCAATCGTCGCGAAAGAGCTAGCCGCGAGCGGGCGCTTTGATGCTATCATCTGTATCGGCGCGATCATCCGCGGAGACACACCGCACTTCGACTTCGTATCGGCCGAGACCGCAAGTGGCATCCAGCGCGCCGCGATGGATACGGGTGTTCCGGTGATCTTCGGCGTGCTGACGACCGATAATGAAGAGCAGGCCCGCGCCCGCATCGGCGGGGCCGCAGGCCACAAAGGCCGCGAAGCGGCGCTGACCGCGATTGAGATGGTGCACACGATGCGGCGCATTCGCGCCGCCGGCGGCTCGTAGGAGCGCGCACACCCCCTGCCCCGCCAGGCCGGGGACCGCACAGGAGGCGGCGACCCATGGCAGTGAAAGCGGACGAAGTTCGGCACCCGGATCAGATCGAGGATGACTTCGATTGGGAGCAGGTGGCGGAAGGCGAGCACCCCGACGCCGAGACCCACCGGACGCTCCGCTTGGCGCATCGGGCCGTCGCGAAGTTCCCGGAGCTCAAGGGCAAGTACAAGGCCTATGCCGGCGCGGCCGTCGTCGTCTCCAGCGTGGCAACGCTAATGGCGGGGATCGCGATCAACCGCAAGATGAAGCGCGGCATGAGCGGCGATCGGGCGCTCGCGTCGCTGACGGCCGCCGATATCGAGGCCGCGCTGCATGTCGCCGCGCGCGACCAGCGCTACAAGCGGCTGCTGCGCAAGATCAGCGGGCGCCGCAAGCAGTCCGCCGCCGACGCCGCGTCGGAGTAAGCGCGAGCGTGCGCCGCGGCGGTAGCTTCTACGCGTTCCAGTGGCGCTCTCCGAAGCGCGAAGACTTTGGCGCGGCGGGCCTCGTTGTCCGGTTCATCGTCAACGTCGCGGCATTGTGGGTAGCGCAGGCACTGATCCCCGGATTCTGGATTAACGGCGCCGCTGCCCTCATCTTCGGGGCGATCATCTTCGGCGTCATCAACGCCTTCATCCGCCCGGTCGTCGCGATGTTCTCGTGCCTGCTGACGGCGCTCACGCTCGGCCTGTTCACCCTGGTCATCAACACGGCAATGCTCGCGCTCACGGCGTGGATCGCCGGCGTCTTCGACCTTGCATTCCACGTCGACGGCTTCTGGGCAGCGTTCTTCAGCGCGATCATCATCTCGATCGTCAGCATCGTCCTGACCCGCTGGGCCGACGCCAATGTGCTGCGCGCAGGCGGCCGCGACGACGTGTGGTAGTGCTGGCGAGGTGCCTCGGAAGGGGGGCGCGGGTTCGGGGCAGTCGGCCGCCAACGGCACACTCGATGCCACAACAATCGATGTCACAATAATTGCTCAACCGACCGTTCCGTGTTATGGTGCGAAGCCCGCGAGATCACCCGCAGGTGCGCCTCCGGTGCGGTAACCCCGCTGATGGCCAGCCATGACGCCTCGTGTACGCGCATCTGAGCGCGTCGCGGGAGGAGGTTCGCCCGAGTGCATGTCACCGTCGACGCCTGCGAAGCGCTGAGCAGGCTGCTCGCCCGGCGCAGCAATCCCGACCGCTGCCTGCGACTCACCACCGTGCACGGCGCCTACCGGTTTGTGCTCGACCAGCCGATCGATGGGGACGTCACCTATTCATGCGAAGAGCAACTCGTGCTTTGTGTGTCTGAGAGCGTCTCGCGCGACCTCTGGGGCATCACCGTCGACAGCACGCTGGAAGATGGCAAGGACAAGCTCATCTTCCGCAAGGCACGCCAGGGCGAGCCCTTCGACGCCGTGAAGGAAGAGCCCGACGCCGCGCCGGCGATTTGGCGCGCCAGCGAGCACGAGCGCCTGCTGGCGGAGATCGCCGAAATCAACCGCCAGATCTCGACGCGCAGGGGCGGCTCCAAGAGCGCGCTCCGCGAGCACCTGCAGACGCTCGAAGCGTCGAAGCAAGCGAAGTGGGACGCCATCCGCGCCCTCTGGGCGGGCGATGGCGGCTGGCACAAGCGCAACGGCGAGGCCGTCGCGGCGGCGGTCCAGTAGGGCCCCAGAAGGAATATCGAATCCCCGTCGTACGCGGGGCAGAAGGAGCGTCCGTGGCTTCCGTAGACCTTCGCGATGGCGAATCCCCAGAGCATCTGATCACGCGCTTCCGTCAGGTCGTGCAGCGTGACGGCATCTTGCGTGAGATCAAGCAGCGGCGCCACTTCATCCCCAAGAGCGAGCGCCGGCGGATCGCCCGCGCCAAGGCCGCGCGCCGCCGTCGCCGCGCGAAGCGCGTCATAGCCGCTTAGGCCCCCGCGCCGACTGCTGATCGGTGAATCAAGTGCGATGGCGGCCGGTCTCTTTGGCCTGCATGACTGCATTGCAGAGCGCCAGTGCGCGCGGGGTCGCAGCTGCGCTCCAGCGTCCGACTTCCAGCCTCCAACTTCCGAGCCTCGGCACGGGCACCCCGACTACGGATCGATGCCCAAGAGGCGCGCGGCATTTTCGCGCAGGATCTTGGGCTTGACCTCTTCGCGAAACCCTGCCGTCTCGAAGTCCCGCAGCCAACGTTCCGGCAGAATCGCAGGGTAGTCCGAGCCAAACAGCACTTTGTCGCTGACCACGTTGTTGGCATAGGTGATCAGCGACGGCGAGAAGTACTTCGGCGACCAGCCCGACAGGTCCATGTAGACATTGGGCTTGTGGACAAGCATCGCCAATTGCTCTTCCTGCCAGGGCCACGCCGGGTGCGCCATCACGATGGTCAGGCTAGGAAAGTCGGCGGCGACGTCGTCCATGTAGGGGATCGGGCGGGCGTAGCCGAGCTTGACGCCGCCGCCGCCCGGCTTCCCTGCGCCGACGCCCGTGGTGCCGGCGTGGAAGAGCACGATCAGCCCGAGGTCTTGGGCCTTCTGCCACAGCGGGTAGAAGCGCTGGTCGTTCGGATAGAACTGTTGCGTCGACGGATGGAACTTCAGCCCCTTCAGGCCGAGGTCCGCCACCCGCTCGGCTTCTTGTACCGCCGCCCGGCCCTTCCACGGGTCGACATTGCCGAACGCAGTGAAGGTGCCCGGCCAGCGCCTCACGCAGTCGGCAAAGTACTGATTGGGGACGGGAGGCTTGCCGGTGACGGTCTCGCTGTCGATGGCGAACAGCACGCCGAACATGTCGAGCTTCTGGTAGTAGTCCGCCATCTCTTCGGTCGACGCCGGCGGCGGCCCGCCGCGAAAGTACGCCGCCATTTCGGCTTGCTCTTCGGTCGAGAGCCCTCCCGGTCCCGGCGGGTGAATGTGGAAGTCAATCAGTTTCATGGTTGGTCAGTCGTCCGTGGGTTGGTGTACGGCCGTCAGTCGTCGGGGAGGGCGTTTCAATCGCTGCCGTTATGGCTGTCGGCCAAGGTTGTCTCCACGAAGATTGACGGGACGGCCTGCCCTCCGTCATCCCCGAAGACCGACGACCGACGACAGCCGCATCTCACTTGATCTGAAACGAGATGTCGGTCGATCGGGTGGTCGTGTTCGAAGCGTTGCCGCTCGAAACGCCGCAGGTCGCCTTGTAGGTGCCAGTGAAGTTCGGCACGAGGTCAACGCTCGCCTGCTCGCCGGCGTTCGCCTTCAGGCGGATCGTGCTCAGCTTGTCGCTGATGATCGATCCCTGCGGCACCTCGCCCTTGACCGTGACGGGAAACTTCTCGAGTGTCACGGTCATCGATAACTGTTGGTCGCTGTGCACCCGGTTATCCAGGACGACGCGATTCGTCTGGTTCAGCTTGAGATCCAGAAAGCGCGTGGACGCGCAGACACTCTCGCTAAGCACGGTCTTCGGCGTGGACTTGGTCACCGACGAGCACGCCGCCGCGAGGAGTGAGACGGCCAGGGTGCATGGCAGCGTCGCGCGGAGCAGTCGGTTCATTTCATCAATCCTACCTGTACATCGCGGAAGCGCGCGGGCGCGGCGCCGTGCCCCGTGTGCGCCACCTGCTCCGGTTGTCCCTTGCCACAATTCGGCGTACCCCAGACCACCCAGGAGTCGCGGTTCCCGACCGCGTCGCAACTGCCCCAGAAGCGCGGAGTGATTCCCGTGTACGTCGGATTCTTCACGAGGTCGCCCAGCTTGCCGTGCTTGATCTCGCGGCCGATCTCGGTGCCGAACTGGAAGTTCAGCCGCTTGTCATCGATGCTCCAGCTGCGGTTCGTCTCCATGTAGATGCCGTCGTCGGTGTCGGCGATCATGTCTTCCAGCGTCCATTCGCCCGGCTCGATGCTGACGTTCGTCATGCGTATCAAGGGTATTCGGTTCCAGCCCGACGCGCGCATGGCGCCGTTGCTGCGCTGTCCGAGCGCCGCCGCTGTCTCGCGTGACGTGAGGTAGCCGACGAACTCGCCCGCACGCACGATCGGCGTCGACTGTGCCGGCACGCCCTCATCATCGAACCCGAAGGTGCCGAGACCGCCCGGGATCGTGGCGTCTGCGGTTATGTTCACGTGGGGCGAGCCGTACATGAAGCCGGCGCCGAGCTTGTCCGTCGTCAGGAAACTCATGCCCGCGAACGCCGCCTCGGTGCCGAGCACGCGGTCCAGCTCGATTGGGTGGCCGCACGACTCGTGAATCTGCAACGCGACCTGGCTGCCATCGAGGACGACGGTGGTCGTGCCGGGCTGCATCGGTTTCGCGCGCAGCAAAGCCGAAGCTTCCTCCGCGACCCGGCCGGCGTTGCCAAGCAGGTCGTAGCGCTCGACGAACTCCCACCCTTCGGTGCCCTGATGGCGGCCGACGCTGTTGGGGTACGACCGGTTCTGCACTTCGCCCTCGTCGACGGCGGTCGCCTCGATGCCGCAGCCGGTCTCGTACAGCTCCTGCTCGATGTACGCGCCCTCCGTGCTGGCGAAGACCTTGTCTTCACGCTGGCAGTAGACGTTGCCTTCGGCGGAAACGATGTTGGGCACGCGGTTCATCGCGGCGTTCGCGTCGAGCAGCAGCGAGATCTTGGCGTCGAGCGACACGGCGAAGGGATCCTGACGCATCGGCGTCACATACCTTCCGCTCACCGACTGCGGCGGACCGATATCGGCGCGAGGGCCACGCACCTGGCCGGAGGCCGTCGCCACGCGGACGGCCTCGGCAGCGACGGCGTCCGCTTCGCCCATGGTCATCTTGTGGCTGGCAGCGAAGCCCCAGTAGCCGCCGACGATCACCCGTACGCCGAATCCGAGCGACTCATCGGAGGCGAGCGCCTCGACGTTCTTGTTCCGCACGGCGACGGACTCGGACTTGAAGCGCACGATCCGCACGTCGGCGTAGTCGGCGCCGCGCTGCCGCGCCGTATCGAGGGCGCGCATGGCAAGATCGCGCATCGGGGAACTCCGCCTTCCGTCGACGTTGCACCGGCATGTTCGTGGAGGGGCCGGAGGGACAGGTTAGCAAGTCGGGGTCGCTCACGGGCGCACGCCCCGACGTAGTTGGCGGCTTCCAAGCGTCGCCTCGGCCAGCGACGACGAAGACGAGCGCGCCCCGTGCGGTCGCTACGCCGTCGTCACGGGACGCTCCACGCTCTCCAGAAAGGCGATGATCTCGGCATTCATCTCGCCTGCGCACTCCATGAAGAACAGATGGCGCCCATGCGGATATTCGATGAGCTGCGCGTGCGGAACCCCCGCCGCGAGCACGCGACCGTTCTCCACCGGCACCGTGCCGTCGTCCGTCCCGTGGAGCACCAGCGTCGGCATCTTGATCTGTGCCAGCCGGGAATGCGTTTCATGGCCCTGCACGGCTGCGATCTGCAGGGCGCGTCCTTCCGGCTCGGACCGGAGATGCTGGTTCCGGAGGGCGCGAGCGACGATCTCGTCGTCATGCGCCGCCACGTAGGCGTCGCTGTAGTTGTTGCCGTACATGGAGCGCACGGCTTCAACTGGGTCGCTGATCTCGCTCGCGGCGACGAACCTCGCGAGGTTTTCCGGCGGCGGGAGCACGTGCTGAGGGCCGCCTGCCGTCGTACACGCAAGCACGAGGCCACGGACGCGATGCGGATGCTCCAGAGCAATGTGCTGCGCCATCATGCCGCCGAACGACGTTCCTAGGAGGTGCGCCGTGGCGACGCCCAGAGCATCGAGTAGCGACGCGGCGTCATCCGCAAATGTCTTCGGGTTAACGTCTGGCTGGGGTCCGCTGAACGATGATCGACCAGCGCCCCGCGGATCGAACACGATCACGCGGAAGTGCTTTGCGAGCGCACCTGCATTCGCCCAGTAGATCTCGACCGTGCAGCCGAACCCCGGATGCAGCAGCAGCGGGTCGCCTTCACCGGCGCTTTCGTAGTAGAGCCGGCCGCCGGGGACGTCAGCGTAGGGCACGGGCCATTTCCTTCACGACGCCGGCATGGCGGCGGTAGAAGTCAACGACGAGCGCGTCCGCCTCCTCCTGGGCTTCCAGGTTGTAGCCGTGGCCGATGCCCGGCAGGATCCGCAGTTCGGCGTGAGGGATGCCGCGCTTCAGCAGCTCGGCGTTGCCCGCGGGGATCATCACGTCGTCGGCGCCGTGGATGATGAGCACCGGGCAGGCAATGTTGCCGAGCCGGTCGTATGTGTCGTGCTGTGCCGCGGCCACGACCTGACGGATGTACGAATCTCGCGGGGCGCCGTAGTGGCTCGCTGCGCGGGAGCGGGCGAGCATTTCGGCGCGATGCGCATCGATGTAGGCGCGGCTGTAGCCGAGCTGCCATCCCGCCTCGATCGCCTCGTCGCCCGAAAGTGATTGGTTGCGGATCATCTGCTGCAACGTTTCTGACGTCGGCTGCACGCCTCGGACCGCACCCGCGGTTGTGCAGCCGAGGATCAGCGCGCGCACCTTGGTCGGGTGCCGCAGCGCCAACTCTTGCGCGATCATCCCGCCCAGCGACGAGCCGTAGACGACGGCGGCGGCGACGCCGAGCGCATCGAGCAGCCCGGCCGCGTCGTCCGCGAACCCGGCGATGGTGTACGCGCTTTCCGGCTTCTCGCTGCGGCCGCAGCCGCGGCCGTCGAAGACGATCATCCGCATCGACCGGCGATACGACGCGATCAGGTGCGGTATCTCCGCGACGTGACCGCCGAGGCCGCTGATGAAGAGGAGGGGCGGGCTCGAACGGCTGCGCTCGTCCGCCTCCGGTTCGTCGGGCCCGTGGACCTCGTAGTAGAGGTCGCAGTCGTTGACGCGGATGGTGGGCATGAGGGCAGGATAGCAGGGCGGTGGGCCCGGGGTCGTCGGTCGTCGGGGTCGCTGGTCAGCAAAACTCCAACTTCCAACATCCAGACAACCGCCGAGGGCCGCGATGAGGGCCGCTGAGCGCGCACGACCCGATATGCATGAAATTGTTATCGCGGTGGCGGCGAACGGGCACTTTCAGCTTCTGCGGAATCTCAAACGCCAGCTTCGGCCCAGACTGGGTGGCGCGAGACGCGCGTGCACGAACGTCGGCGAAGCTGCTGGAGGCGCCTGGGACGAGCGATTCGTCCAGTGATCTCTTGACAGCTTGTCCGGTGGCACCATAAGATCGCGGGGAGTCACATGCGACTCTCGCGTTCACAATTGAATATCTAACAGCCGAGTCCTCCCGAAGGGGAGGAGCGGGGGACCCGAAACGGATCCCGGGCTGAACTCGCCAACCGGGCGAGAGGGGAACCTTCTCCCCTAAGCCGCCAGCTAACCTCGTAGGCTTTGAAGGTCGGACCAGATCACACATGGACGACCTTTTTTCGTACCCGGCCGAATCCGTGCACGGAGGCACCCAACCCGCCATCAAACGCACGACCCGTCGCGCAAAGACCGCGAGCAGCTTCCGCGCTGTGTGGGAGCCCGTCTCGCCTGATTTCGGTGATCTGCCCGAGAGCTTTCGCCGCATCGGCGGCGGCGCGGCGCCCCGACGCACTGCGACCGGCGTCGCAGCCCAACCGTGGCGCAGCGGCGACGCCGCTGTCGCCGTCCTCGCGCCGCCGGCGCCTGCCGCGCCGACGATCGGCGAGATCACCCAGCCCGTCGTCGATGCGGCCAGCGACGTGGCAACGCTGGTCAAGCGCCGCGCCCACGTCACCACGTGGGACCGGCTCTTCCAGCGCGCGCTCGAGATCTTGCCGTTCGCCCTCGCCGCAACGCTGATCTCGACGCTGGCCTGGGGCGCCTTCTTTCTGCCGGTGCCGCTGGTGGTGATGCTGTTGGGCTTCGACTGCTACTGGGCTTGGCGTTCGCTCAACATGGGCATCCACACGATCAAGGGCTACCGGGCGATGAAGGCGACTTCGCGCGTCGATTGGCGGCAGCTCTACGACGCGGAGACGATGACGCGAAACGATGTCATCGCCTGGGATGACGTCCATCACTTGATCATCATCCCCACCTACAAGGAGAGCGTCGAGAAGCTGAGCGCCACGCTCGGCAAGCTCGCCGAGAGCGAGGTCGCCCACGAGAAGCTGCTCGTGGTGATCGCGATGGAGGAGGCCGACGACGAAGCGCCGCAGCGCTTCGAGGCGCTCCAGCGGGCGTTCGGGCATAGCTTTCTGGCGATGATCGGCACGACGCATCCCAAGGACATCGCCGGCGAGGTGCGCGGCAAATCGTCGAACGAGGCGTGGGCGGCGAAGGACGCGAAGCGGCTGTTCTGCGATTCCATGGGCTACGACCTCGACCGGATGACGGTGACCAGCTGCGACGCCGACACGCTCTTTCACCCGCGCTACTTCAGCGCCCTCACCTACTACTTCGCGACGAACCCAAAGCGCTACCGCCTCTTCTGGCAGGGGCCGATCTTCTACTACAACAACGTCTGGGATGTGCCGGCGCCGCTGCGCATCCAGAACAGCCTTGGCGGCATCAACCACCTCGCCAAACTTTGCCGGAAGTACACCGTGCTCTTCCCCCAGTCGACCTACAGCCTGAGCATGCGCATGTGCCACGACGTCGGCTACTGGGATGTCGATGTCGTGCCGGAAGACTGGCACATGTTTCTCAAGTGCTTCTTCGAACTGCGCGGCGAACCCGAAGTGCAGCCGATCTTGCTCCCCGTCGGCAACGACGGTGTGCGCGCTGTCAGCTACAAGCGCACGTTCTGGGAGCACTATCAGCAGGCCCGCCGCCACGCCTGGGGCTGCTCCGATATCCCATATGCGATCCGCCAGTGCATCGCGCATCCGGAGATTCCGTTCCTGCGCCGCCTGCGCCGCACGTGGAGCCTGACCGAGAATCACGTGCTGTGGTCTTCGCAATGGTTCCTTATCACCGGCGTCGCGGCGAACATGTCGGCGAGCGGTTGGAGCGGCTGGGTCGGGTTGAGCCTGCACCCGTTCGCCCAGCACAACATCCCGACCTGGTTCATCACCACCTCTCACTACATCCTGTTGCCGTGCATGATCCCGCTGATCGGGATGATCATCCTCGACATGATGATGCGGCCGGCGCGCCCCAAGCGCTGGAAGTGGTGGCTCTACCCTGTGCAGTTCGCGCAGTGGACGCTGATGGCGCCGATCACGCTGTTCTTCACCGCGATGCCGGCATTGGACGCGCAGATCCGTCTCGCGCTCGGCCGCCGGCTGGAGTACAAGGTGACGGAAAAGGCGTAAGGGTCCGGCGAGCGTCAGCGTGCCTTCGAGCTAAAGTCTGCGCCCGCGAGCCAGGCTCCGCCTGCTCAGGAAAATTGCTGTTCTGGCAAGATACTACCGACGCTGGTTCGCCATGGAGCAGAAACTCGCGTCGACTTCAGTAGCCGGATGACGGCCGCCAAACGTCCTAAGGCGACCTCTCTGACCACCTATGCGCTCAGAAACGCACATGGCACATAGTGGCGCTCGAAGAGTCCGAGTGAGAACTTATGCCGGAGCACGCGCTCACACGCGCGGTCGATTGCTGACTCATCGGTTAACCCTTCTGCGATCGCTTGTGGCAGATGGAGGTAGCAGTTGAGCTGCGGCAACTCCATGTCGATACCCGCGTCGAGCGCGCGCGCCGCCGCGGCGGCCTTCGTCGCGGCGATGCGGTGATAGGACATGAGCGTGCTGACGGTGAAATAGTCGGCGACAACTGCGCCGTCGAAGCCAAGCTCGCCGCGAAGCAGATCGGTCAACAACGCTTGGGATCCGCCCGAAGGCTCGCCATTTATCTCGCCGTACGAGTTCATGACCGATGCGAGGCCCGCCTCCCGGATCGCCGCCTCGAACGGCGGTGCATAGACCTCCAGTATCTCGCGCCGTCCGAGGTGCACGGGCGCCCAGTTCATGCCGCCCTCACCTGCGCCTCTAGCCCAGGAAATGCTTCCCGGTGCAAATGACGCCGTCGATGACGTCATCACCTTGCAGACCGCGGACGTAGGCGACACCCATACGGGCGACCAGGTGGGGATCCTCTCCGAACGTCTCCTCGACGCGTCCCCAGCGTCCGTCTCGTGCGATGTCCAGCACGGGCGCGAGCGTGTGCCGCGCTCCCACAGCCATCATCTGCTCGCGAATGACGTGCGCCGCGTCCTCGATAAGGGATGGGTTCCACGTACTGGCGAGGCCGATCGCCTGGGGGAACTGCGTGGCACCTTTCGCCGTGAAGCCCGCGCACGATTCCTCGTGCACCACGGCCGGGATCCCGAGCCGCGTGCTCTCAATGAGCCAGCCGCTGGGCCTCGTTGGCAAATCGAGCGAGCGCGGGCGGTGCGAGCACGGTCGACGCGGCGATACGCGTGATGTGGCCGATGCCCGGGGGCATGACGGACGCGGCGCGTTGCGGGTCGAACCGATCGTCGGTCGAGACCTGCCGCGGCCAGACGGCGCCGAGCTGAGCGATCTTCTCGTCGAGCGTCATCCGGCCGAGGGAGGTCCGCGACGCGGTCGCCCATGCCCCTGGTCGCGTCGCGATACGGCACGGTTTGTGTGTCTGTCATCGGGAACCTCTTGGGTGCCAGAGCTCGTCGGGTGTTCGATCGCGGTCGCCGGTAAACGGGAGGGTGACTCGCTCGCCTGTGCCGACGGACTGATACGCGGCGCACACGATCTCGAGCATCCGCGTCCCGCGCGAGAGGCCGGGTTCGGGCTCGCGATCCTGCGCGAACGCGCTCGTGCTTCTCCCGGCGTCAGCGCCAGCGGCTTCTCGACAAGCACCGCGCGCTTGCCGGCGCGGCACGCGTCGACGGCGATGCGTGCGTGATATGCGTCCGGCGTGGCGACCAAGACGACATCGACGTCAGGATCGGCCAGCAGCGCCTGATAGTCGGTGTCTCGGCGGACATCGACGCCCGGTGCCACGCGCGAAACGACGGACGAAGAGGCGTCGGCCAGGTGGACGACGCGGAAGAGCTCAGGAAGGGAGTAGAGCGTGGGCAGATGAATAACCTGCGCCACCTGCCCGCAGCCGATGATGCCCACGCCGAGTTGTTGCGTCACCTGTTGTCCTCTCTGACCTACGTTCCGCGGTTGGCTGGAGCATCACCGATCACACCGCTCGCGCTCAGGGCATCCATCTCTTCGTCCGTCAGGCCGAGGAGCGTGCGATAGACGCCCTCGTTGTCTTGCGCGAACAACGGCGACGCCATTCGTGTAAAGAGCGGCGTCCCATCGAAGGACAGCGGCAAGCGCGGCAGCAAGCGCCGGCCCACCTCGGGGTGGTCGACCACCTCAAAGGCCGCCCGCGCCGCGATGTGCGGATCTTCGCGCAGTTCCTCGAAGGTGAGCATTGGTGCCGCAGCGACGCCCGCGAGCGACAGCCGGTCAGCGAGTTCGCGCTTGTTGCTGCGCGCCGTATGACGCGCGATGATCATATCCAAGGCGCCTTCGTTCGCCTTCCGCCCGCTATTCTCGGCGAATTGCTCGTCATCGAGCTCCGGATCGAGAAGTACCTCGCGAAGTCCCGCCCAGCCGATTTCATCGCCGACCGAGATCGCGATCCACTGATCATCGCCGGCGCACGGATAGTAGCCCTGGGGTGCACGCGTGTGGTCCTTCGAGCCCTGCCGGGTTAGCAGCTCGCCGTCGATCGAGAACTTGACGATCGCTTCGCCACCCTGGGCAAGCAACGCCTCCTGTTGGGAGACGTCGATGTGCAGCCCTCGCCCGGTCCGCCGGCGATAGGCGAGCGCCGCCATGACAGCGAGAGCCGCCATTGCGCCGGCGACGGGATCGCCGTAGGTGAGGTCGTGCGTGATCTGTGGCGGTCCATCCGCGTAGCCGAAGCGCGTCGCCAGTCCCGACATCGCCTCCATCGTGTTGCCGTAGGCGATCGCGTTGGCGTAGGGCCCGGTGGACCCGTACGCCGGCATCGTTGCAAGAATGATGTCGGGCTTGGTGGTGCGCAGGCTCTCGTAATCCAACCCGAGATTCGGGAGCACGCGCGCGCTGAAGTTGGAGAGCACGACGTCCGACTGCGCCAGCAGCCGATGGGATACGGCGCGCCCCTCCTGCTTGGTCAGATCCAAAGAGATGCCCCGCTTGTTGCGGTTGGCCGTGCCGAACAACGGCGTGCGCTCGTGCGGCCGCGTGCCCGGATCATTGTCCGCGTAGTTGCCGATGCCTTTCGGCGGCGGCGCGCTCGGTCCGCGCCAGGCGTCATACCAGGCGCAGGCTTCGACCTTCAGCACGTCTGCCCCGAGAGCGCCTAGCACCCGCGTGGCGGACGGCCCCGCCCAGGCTGTCGTCAGGTCGAGCACGCGCACGTCGCGGAGTGACAGGAACGGACCGGCTGGCTTCGCCGCCCGCGGCCCCACGGGAGCCGACGACGGCGGTTCGAGTAGCTCCGCGTTCTGCTCGCCGAGCCGCGGCGCTCGCGCGCTTCGCCATGCGCTCTCGCTCGTCAGGAATGGCGCGCCAGGCATCGAGTAACGGCCGACGGCCGGGTGCTCGACCTCCACGATTGCCTTCCGTTCGCGGAGGTGTGGGTCGGCGAGTAGCGACGCCGCGTCCATCACCATGCCGAGCGAAGTGCGGACGTCCACGCCGATGTCGAAGATTTCGCGCGCGGTGCGTTGCATGAGGAGCGGGCCGAGCTTCGCGTTGACGGCGTCCCGGTTGCGAACGCGCCGGTTGTTCGTGCGGAACGCGTCGCCCGTGAGTAGCTCGTCGTCGCCGAGGATGACGGCGAGCCCTTCCCAGTCGCGCGGCGCGTAAAAGGGGAAGACCAGACTCCCCTCGGCGCAAGGCCAGATGTTGAGTGGATAGAACGTGTCGAACGACGCCAGACGCCGTTTTGGAAGCTTGCGGGTGTACTCCCACGAACCAAGCCGCGATTCGATCGCCGACATCGTCGCCTCGATGACGCCCACGTCGACGAGTCGGCCGACTCCTTCCATGTACGCCGCAATCGCGCCGATCGCCGCGTACGTGCCGGCGAAGCACTCCATCTGCCAGCCGGGAAGGCGCAACGGCTCGCGCGGCGGCTCGCCGTGCATCGATGCGAACCCGCTCAGCGCCTGCACCGTCAGCTCGTCTCCGGATCCCGTCGAGCAAGGTCCGCTGCGACCCCAGGGGGTGACGGATACCACCGTCAATCCCGGTCGGGCTGCCTGAATCGCTTTGACGGTCACGCCCATCGCGAGCGCTGAATTATCGGTGAGCGAATCGACGAGCAGATCGAACTGCGGGAGCAGGCGAAAGAAGTCATCGCGTCCCTCCCGCGAGCGCAGGTCGAGCGTGATGCTCTTCTTGCCGGCGTTGAAGTACAGATGCGCTGCGCCGCTCTCGGGATCGTGGGATCGGCCGCGCGGGAACGGGCCGAGCCGGCGCAAGGCATCACCGCCAACGGGTGCCTCCACCTTGACGACCTCAGCTCCCAAGCCGGCGAGCAGGCGGCTGCTGTAGGCGGCGCCCACGGTCTCGCTGATATCCAGCACGCGCATGCCGTCGAGGAGCCCATCAGTCACGCTTCAGCTCTCGTTTCTTGCCCTCCGCCTCGAGCGATCGGTTGACGCCGGGCAGGCGCGGCCGTCCTGCTTCGTCACGTGGAGCAGGACGGTTGCCGCCCGCCGTCTGCAAGAGCATGTAGTTCGAATGCGCCGCCTGCACCGACGTCCGGAAGCCCATCGCGTCCTGCGCCTGGTTGACGGAGAACTTGATCATGCGGGCGGTCAATGGATCCGTTTTGGCGATGCGCTCCGCGAGCTCGGTGGTCGTCCGCTCAAGAACCGCCCGTGGCACGACCTGGCTGACCAGCCCCAACTCTTTCGCCTCAGGGGCCTCGATGAACTCCGCCTGCCAGAGGAGCTCCTTCGCCTTACGCGTTCCCAGATCCCAGGGCGCGGTGAAATACTGCATGTGCGCCGGAAGGAACCGCGCATCGTCAGAGGCGACGATGAGGTCCATGGCGGACGCGATGATGAAGCCGCCGTAGATGCAAAGGCCTTGCACCTGGGCGATCGTCGGCTTGGGCACGTCGCGCCAGCGCAGCGAGAAGCCCACGTAGAGGTCCCAGCTCCGCTGCAGTTCACCTTTCATGCCCTTCGGATACGGTCGCTTCTCTCTGTCGTCGAGCTCCTCCGGCGTGCCGATGTCATGGCCGGCGGAGAAGTGCTCGCCAGCGCCGGCGAGAACGATGACGCGCACATCGGGATCCTTCGCCGCCTCCGAGAACGCGGCGTCGAGCTCCTCGAGCAGCAGCCGCGACTGTGCGTTTCGGTAGCGCGGCCGGTTCGCCGTCAACCGCGCGATGCGCTCCGTCTTCTCGTAAAGGATTGTCTCGTAGGCCATGCGCGCCTCTCCGTGATGTCTTGTGCCGGAATGTAACGGTAGCGTAACTTTCTGGCAACGGCAGGTCGGTTGTGAACGATAGGAGTGCTTGATGAGAGAGAACGCACGCTGGAGCGCCGAACGCGCTATGCATTGGTACGACGCCCAACCCTGGCTCGTCGGCTGCAACTTCATCCCCAGCAGCGCTGCCAACCAGCTCGAGATGTGGCAGGAAGAGACCTTCGATTCGGCCACGATCGACCGCGAGTTGGGATGGGCAGCCGCGCTGGGCATGAACAGCGTCCGCGTGTTCCTCCACGATCTTCTGTGGGCCGATCCGACCGGCTTCAAGGCGCGTATCGAGACATTCCTCAGCATCGCCGAGAACCACGGCATCTCAACGATGTTCGCGCTCTTCGACGACTGCTGGCACGACGGCGCGCGGCTGGGCCCGCAACCGGCACCAATGCCGGGGAGGCACAACTCCTGCTGGCTGCAGTCGCCAGGTCACAGCGTAGTTGCGGACCCGAAAGCCCTCCCGCGCTTGGAAGCGTACGTGAAGGGCGTGATCGGCGCCTTCGGTTCGGACGAACGCGTTCTTGCGTGGGATCTCTACAACGAGGTGACCAACGGGTTCCTTCCGGGCCAGGGACTACCGCCGGGTGGGCGCGAGGCTGCGTTCGCGGACGCGGCTCGGCGGCGGCTTGAAAGCATGCCGGACCATCTCCAATTACTCGACCTGTCGTTCGAATGGGCGCGAGCAGTTCAGCCGCAGCAGCCGCTTACGGCCGGGTCCTTCCTCCCAGACCGTGAACTGAACGCACGCCTGGCCGAGCTTTCCGACGTGATCTCCTTCCACAGCTATGAGAGCGCTGCACAGCTGACCACATTGATCGCCCGTCTTCGCCGCCACGAGCGCCCGCTGCTTTGCACCGAGTACATGGCGCGCACCCGCGGCTGCGACTTCGCGGCGCAGCTACCGATCTTTAAGCGCGAGCGTATCGGCTGCTACAACTGGGGCCTCGTCAACGGCAAGACGCAGACGCACATCGCCTGGACCGGCGAAAGCGACCGCTGGTTCCACGACATCCTCCACGCGGACGGCAGCGGATACGACGCAGACGAGGTGGCGTTCATCCGCAACATCACCGGGCGCGCTTGACATTGGAGTGACGGTACCGTAACTTAGACACACGCAAGCACGCAAAAGGAGACCACCATGCCTTACGCCAGCGGACGAGTGTATTTCGATGCCGACAGCCACGTGATGGAACCGGCGGACTGGATCATCCCCTTCGCCGACCCGGACATCCGGCCGCGCCTGAAGCCGGCGCCCCCGTGGGAGTTCGACAACGCGAAGGCGCGCGAGATCCTAGAGCAGCGCGCAGCGGACGAAGCCAAGGAAGAGCGGGCACGCGGCCGCCTGATGGCGACGGGGACGATGGCGTACGGCGCCTGGGATGCGACGGAGCGCAGCAAGGCGCTCGACATGCTCGGCTTCCAGGCGCAACTCGTCTTCCACACCTACGCGGTCGGCGCCTTCATCGGCAGCGACGATCACGACGTCCTCTACGGCGGTGCACTTGCGCAGAACCGCGCGCTCGCTGAGTTCTGTTCGAACGACAAGCGCCTGATGGCCGTCGGCTACCTGCCGATGGCCGATCCGGATCGCGCCCTCAAGCTCGTTTTGGAGTCGATCAAGATTGGCTGCAAGGCGATGCTGGTGCCGTCGTCCTACGACAACATCTCACCCACGCACGCTGACTACGACCCGATATGGGACGCCATGGCCGAGGCGGGCGTGCCGCTGACGACGCACATCGGCACCGGCGGCCGGCTCGTGCCCTCGGCGTATCGCAACAACGGCCGGCCGGTGCCGAAGGACTGGCTGGGCGGCGGCGAGAACATCCGGTCGAAGGACTACATGGGCATCGGCTACTGGCCGTACACCTTTTTCTCGATGATGGCGCTGGATGGCGTGTTCGAGCGCTTCCCCAAGCTGCGCGGCGCGAGCATCGAGCAGGGCGCCGAGTGGGTGCCGTTCATGATGCGCACGCTCGATCACGCACAGAACATGTTCGCGAAGTCGGAGCCGGACCTGCAGGCGCTGCCGATGAAGGCCTCGGACTACATCCGGCGCCAGGTGAAGTTCACGCCGTTCCCGAAGGAAGACGTGAAGTGGATCACCGATAACGTAGGCGCTGACCTGCTGATGTTCTCGACGGACTACCCACACCTCGAGGGTGGTCACGACCCGCTGAAGAACTTCGAATCGAACCTCGCGGGCATGCCCGACGACGTCCTCGAGAAGTTCTACTGCGGCAACTTCGCCGACCTCATGGGCCTCGACGTGAAGGCGTACAAGCCGGTGGCTGTCTGATGGCGGCCAGCGCTCCCGCTGCGCCCATCGGGCGCCTCAGCAAGCAGGGCCGGCGCGAGCAACTGCTCGACGTCGCTGCCGAGTTCGTCGTCGAGCGTGGTGTCGCATCGCTCACCATGGAGGGTCTCGCCGAACGCGCAGGCGTCTCGAAGGCATTGCCGTACCAGCACTTTGACAACGCAAACGCCGTCCTGGTCGCACTGTACGAGCGCGAGATCGGACTGTTGGGCCGGCGGGTGTACGACGCAGTGGACGGCATCGCAGACCCGGAAGGGCGAGTCCGCCTTGCGATACACGCGTACTTCGACGTCGTCGCCGAACGCGGGCGCGTCCTCGGCGCGTTTACGGGCGCTGGATCCAACGTCGCGGCGGAGGCCGACGGTGGCGCTCGCACCGGCGTCGCGTTTGTCGCCGAGCTTCTCGTGAGGCCGTTTGGATTCTCGGGTAGCCGCGCGCGCGCGCTGGCATCGATGTTTCTCGGCACGCTGGGCGGAGCGACCGATAGCTGGACGCATGGCGATGCCGGGCGTCGCAGCACCGAAGCCGTGCTCGCGTCGGTCATCATCGGCGGACTCCGCTGCGCCAGCGTAGATCGCACGGTTTGACGGAGGCTGTGATGACTGCTGATTCCTATCTCAAGCGCGCTGCGGCACTGGCGCTGCTGGCCGCCGCGTGTATTCACGCCGCGGCTGTCCCCGTGCACTTCGATCATGACCCACTGTTCGGCTGCTTGTTTGCAGCCACGGCTGCCGCGCAGGCACTATGCGGCCTGTGGCTCTTGGTAACGGGCAGCCGGCGCGTGCTGTTGGCGTCGGCGGCACTGAGCACAGGGGTAGCGATCGCCTGGTTGGTGTCTCGCACCGTCGGGGTGCCCGGCATCGACGTGGCTGCACAACGGGAGGCCATCGGCTTTGCGGATGGCGCAGCTACGGCGTTCGAACTGTTTGTAATCGCCGTCGCCCTCGCGGTCTTCACGTTCCCGTTCCCGAGCTCACGCGTCGCGCCGAAGCTGGCCATCCCTGTGACGGCCTGGCTCACCATCTTTGCAGCGGTGATCACCGTCCCCGCCGTCTCGGCTGCGACCCAGCACGACCACGCGTCTGCCCACGCCGGCCATGTCCGCGATGCGGGCCAAGCAGGCCAGGATCTCGTCGCGCACAACGAGCAGCACGGTAGCAACGCAGTCCTCTTCGGCGAACATAGCCACACCGCGGAGCCCTGCGACCCCACGCCGGAACAGCAGGCCGCGGCCGACAAGCTGCTCGCTGACACTCGGCGGGACCTCCAACGGCTGGCTGACGTCGAGACGGCCAAGGCCGAGGGATACATGCGCTACGGCGACGTGGCGATCTCCGGCACATGGCATTACATCAACTGGGAATATCAGGCCGAGTCCGACGTCCTGAACACGATGAAGCCCGAATCGATCATCTACTGGCAGGCCGCGCCGGGCTACAAAATGTACCTCATCGGCGCGATGTATCTGGTTCCCCACGCCAACGATGTCGGACCGGCTGTTGGCGGCTGCCTCACGACGTGGCATGTGCACGGCGAGCCCTTTGCCGCCCCCGGCACAATTACGCCCGAAATGCTGCACGTCTGGCTGATTCCTATGCCCGACGGGCCGTTCAGTTGAGCCCCGGAGAACCCATCGTGTCAACAACGAGTTGCGCGGGGCGAGGCGCTCGAGCGCGTGTGGCTGGCTCGGCGCTCGTGATCGTATCCCTCCTCATCCCGCTATCCCGTGTCGCCTGTGGAGGCGGAGGCACGAACGACGGAGGCGACGACGCCACGCCTGCTCGCTCCGCCACCACGGCAGCCAGAACCGCCGCCCCG
>JBBRPY010000020.1:0-46912 GCA_038227375.1 Dehalococcoidia bacterium | reverse complement strand
TTGAAGTCGTCCAGGTGCGCGCCCAGCTCTACGTAGAGGTCGGCAACGGACTTCAGCTCTGACGACGCCGTCTCGCCGAAGGCAACCACCTCAACCCGCACGCCGCGGCTCGAGACCATCTCCACCAACCGCCGGAAATCGCCGTCGCCAGACATCAGCACGACGACGTCCAGGCGGTCCGACATCGTGAGGATGTCGATCGCCAGCTCGATGTCGAAGTTGGCCTTCATCGAGCCGTCGGCGAACCGCTTGAGTGGCTTGGTGATGATCCGGTACGGGTGTCCGACGAAGTGGTGGACAAAGCGCTGGCTCTCCAGCTTGGCCTGCGGGTCGTCGCTGATCGGCGCGTACGCGCTCGCCCGCACGAGTTGGCGGCCGCGCGTGAAATAGTCGAGTACGCGCCCGAAGTCGATGTTGACGTTGCGGCGCTCGGCGGCGTAGATCACGTTCGGCACATCGACGAAGATGCCGACGCGCTGGCCTCCCGCCGTCTGCCGCTCGGAGGAGAGTTGCTGTTGCAGGCCGGCGATCGTCGACTGCAAGCTGACAAGCGTGGCGTTCATGTCGTACGCAAACTGTTCGAGCACGCGCGACTGCTCCGCTACGACCGCTTCGAGCGACGGCGGCTCGTCGCTCTCGCGCGTGACGCTGCGGCTGTCTCGCCGTGCCGGCACGAGCGCCAGGGATGGCGCCGACTCGCCGTTGGTCGCGCCCGGCTTCTTCCGCCCGCGACCGCCGCGCGTGCCGCGCCGCCGCTTCGCAGGCGCCCCCGATGGGTCGCCGTCGTCACCCGGTGACGTCGCGAGGGAGGTGGGGATCGGCGCCGGGCCGTCGACGGGCGCCGCCGCCGCCTCGGCCGCCCAGTCGCGGCGCGGCGGCCGCGACGGCGCCCGCCGCACGCGGGTCGGGGTCTTCTTCTCCGCCGCACCACCGTCCGTCGCCGCCGCTGCCTTTGCGGGCGGGCCCGGCGGCGGTGCTACCGGCTCAGGCGTGGACGCCGGTGAAGCGGTCGTTGCGCTCTTGCTACGCGACGTTGTGCCCTTGGTTTGTTTACCGAAAAATCTGACCAATCTTATGCTCCTGCTGCGTACTCCAGCACGCTGCACCGCGCAGCAACCTGCTTCGCGACCTCAAGGAATGCTTGTGTCTGCGGACTCTCAGGCGCGGCGACCACGATCGGGCGGCCATCATCCGCGGCAACGCGGGTCGCCGGGTCGAGCGGCAGCTCCCCCAGGAACTCCAGCCCCAGGTCCTCCGCCGCCGAGCGCGCGCCGCCGTGCCCGAATATTTCGGTGCGGTCGCCGCAATGCGGGCAGACGAAGTAGCTCATGTTCTCGATCACGCCGAACACCGGCACATTCAGCTTGTCGAACATCGCCACCGCCTTCGCCGCATCTTCGAGCGCAACGTCCTGCGGCGTGCTGACGATGACGACGCCGGAGATCGGCGCCTCCTGCGCCATGCTCATCGACGCGTCGCTCGTGCCTGGGGGCAGGTCGATCAGCAGGTAGTCCAGTTCCCCCCAGGAGATATCGTGCAATAGCTGACGCACCGCCGTGCCGATCATCGGGCCCCGCCAGACCACGGGTGTGCCGCGCGGCAGCACGAAGCCGATGGAACACACCTTCACGCCGTACTGCTCGACGACCTTTAGGCCGCCACCCTCGACCTGCGACCCCTGGCCGAGACCCATCATCGTCGGGATGTTCGGACCCGTGATGTCGGCGTCCAGGAGGCCGACCTTGGCGCCGAGCGATGCCAGCGCGACGGCGAGATTCGCTGAGACGGTCGACTTGCCGACGCCGCCCTTGTTGCTGGCGATCGCGATGATGTTTCGGACGCCGGCGATCGGCTGACCGCCGGCCGGCCGGTGCTGTGCGACGTTCGCCTCCATCGTGACGTTCGCCTCCGTCACGCCGGGCAGCGCCAGGATGAGGTCGCGCGCCGAATGCTCGATCGTCTCACGCACCGGGCACGCCGGTGTCGTCAACACGATGCGGACGGAGACGGCGCCGCCGGCGATTTCGGGTGTCTGGACGAAACCCAGCGAGACGATATCGCGATGCAGGTCGGGGTCTTCGATCGTGCTCAGGGCGCGCATCACGTCCTGCTCAGTCACGCTCATGGTGCTCCTCTAGCCCGGCGTCTAGCCCGGCGTCGCCGCCTGGTCCAGGATGATGTATCGGCAGCAGGCGGTGCACCCGTCGGGCTCCGCCGTGGCGATGATTGCCGTGCCCAGCACGGTCTCCAGAAAGATCTCGTGCCAGCCGCAAGGCCCAAACTTGCGGACGTCGGCGCGGTATACGCAGTTAAAGTCGCGCACTTCGTATCCCAGCGCGTGCGTGTGCGCTTCGGCGAAGCCGCCGTATGCGCGAAGGATAGTCGCCAGGCGCGCAGCCCGCTCGCCACCGTCCAGCGCCCCCACTTCAGCCCTGTGCCGCTCACCGAGCGCTGCGGCGGCCCGTTCGAACAGGCGCGTTCGGCGCTGCTCAGGTGTCGCGTCCGTGACATCGTTGACATCGAGCGCGCCGGCTTGCTCGACGAGCAACGTCAGCATCCTATCGTAGCCGCCGGCTACGTGCCGGTGGCCCTCCTCCGTGAGCCGGTAGTGGTAGTGGGGCCGGCCCGTGGCGCGCCGCACCCCCTCGGCGTGGATGAGGGCATCCCGCTCGAGGGCCATCAAGTGCTGCCGGATCGTCATCGATGCGAGTCCGAGGGCGGAGACGAGATCGTCGACGGCGGCGCCATCGTTTCGTTTGAGAAGGACGAGGATGTCGGTCTTGGTTGTGTGCATAGGACGCCCGTAGGAGCGGACGCTCGCAGTGTACCAAAAACTGCGGCCGGGCGGCTGGATCAGCCGGAACATACGGTAAACAAGGAAATCAGCGGAAATACCTTGACACGGTACAAAATCATGTGCGAGAATGGTGCTCCAACCACCCACGTTCGACGTACTACTAGCAAGCCGCGGGGGGCGTAGGAGGTAGACGTGGCAGACAGCATCGTGCAGGAAGCAGCAGCAGCGCCCGAGGCGCCGGCATGCGCCCATCACTGGGTCATCGCCACCCCGGACGGCGAAACGAGCGTCGGGAAGTGCAAGGCGTGCGGCATCGAGAAGGAATTCCCGAACTCCGCCGAGGACCGGCTCTGGGAGCGTGACGTCCCGCAGTCACGATGGACGGGTCGCGCCGACACGAAGAGCTACAGCCAGGGGTTCTAGTGTTGTGCTTCCGATCCGGCGTTAGTAGGAGCTGGGCTAAAGCGGCATCGAAATCCGCGCGCCAAGCTCCCTCTCCACGCGGTGGAGAGGGGCCGGGGGTGAGGCCGGCGCGGTGCGGGATGGTGCCACAGATCGCCGCCGAGACAAGAAGTAAACGAAGCGTTGGAAGCACAACAGTAGCTTCTCTTCACCAAATAGAAAGAGCCCGCATCAAGCGGGCTCTTTCTTCTTATCGCAGCGTGCGATGCGGCCGCTGGCTCAATACCAACGACCTCGCCTGGATCCGCTGACGAGGTTAAGCGCCAGCACAACCAGTGCGGCGATCAGCAGCACCCAGATGAACGCGCCCCAGTTGACGGCGAAGCCGACGAGCCAGAGTACGAGCAAGACGGCGAACACCAACCACAATAATGATGCCATGTCGTAGCCTCCTTTCTGAGAGTCGTAACTGCGGCTATTACACCCGCTCGGCGGTGTACATCCGGCTGACGTACTCATTCCGGGTATATCGGTTGCATAACAGGCTCGCCGAGGTTGACATGGGTGGTCGGCGGTCGTCAGTCGTCGGGGTTGCATTGTGATGTGAGTACTCGGCTCAGGTCCGCGGCCGGTTTCGGCAGCCCAGCCTCGAGCCTCCAGCATCCAGTTCCGATCACACCAGCGCTTCCGGGCGGTAAGCGAGGAGCGCTTGGCGCAGCAGGACGAGCGCCGTGGTGACGGCCCGCCGTTTGACGGCGGCGCGGCCCTGAGGGAAGACGTAGCTCATCGCCTGGGGCGCCGCCCAGATGGCGTCGATCGCGATGTGTACGGTGCCCGCGGGCTTATCCTCCTGCTCATCCGGGCCGGCGACGCCGGTGATGCCGACGCCGACGCTGGCCTCGAGCCGCTCCCGCGCCGCCCGCGCCATCTCGCGCGCGCACTCTTGGCTGATGACGCCGTGCTGCTCGATCACCGCAGGGTCCACCCCGAGCGCGATCTTGTGCTCCGTCTGGTAGGCGACGTAGCCGCCGCGAAAGTAGGTCGCGGAGCCCGGCACGTCGGTGATCGTGTTTGCGAGCAGGCCGCCGGTGCAGGACTCCATCGTCGCCAGCGATACGCCGTGCTGCTTCATCAAGTTGCCGACGACGCTCTCGAAGGTGTCGTCGTCAGCGCCCCAGATCGCCGGGCCGAGAATCGCTCGCGCTTCCTCTTCCACCGGGCGGATCAGCTCCCACGCTCGCATCTCGTCCGCCGCCTTGGCGGCCAGGCGCAACTGGACGCCGTCGGCGCGCGCGTAGATGCCGATGCTCGGGTTCGTCCCCTTCAACAGCGGACTGACCATCTCGTCGACCGTGCCCTCGCCGATCCCTGCCGTCTTCAGCGTGCGCGTGACGAGGACGCTGCTGACACCGCGCCGCATCAGCTCCGGCTCGACCTCCTTCTCCCACATCCGGTGCATCTCGGTCGGTGGTCCCGGCATGGCGACGATGATCTTCCCGTCGCGTTCCACCCACCATCCGGGAGCGGTGCCGCGGGGGTTCGGGATGGCCCGGCAGGACGGGATCAACCAGCACTGCTTCACGTTGCGCTCGGGCATCGTGTAGCCGCGCTGGGCGAAGAAGCCGCGCAGTTGCTCTTCGAGCTGGGGGTCGACGCGCGGCTCTTCGCCCATGACGGCGCAAATCGCCTCGCGCGTCAGATCGTCTTCCGTCGGCCCGAGCCCGCCGGTGCAGATGACGATGTCCGACCGGTCGCGGGCGTTTCGGATGGTCGCGGCGAGGCGGTCCATGTTGTCGCCGACGACGGCTTTGAAGTAGAGGTCAACGCCGAGCGCCGGCAGCCGCGCGGCGATGTACGAGGCGTTCGTATCGACGATCTCGCCGAGCAGGATCTCGGTGCCGATCGAGAGGATTTCCGCTTTCATCGCCTCAGATTACTGCCGCTCCTTAGTAGGAGATAGGGAGCCTACGGAGCCGGGCGAGGACAATCCGCGCCACGACCGGCCGCGCCCGTCTGCTTGTTGCTCAAGCGCGCGCGGTCTGCCTACGCTTCGCGCGATGGACTTTCCCCTCCTCGTCGCCGCGGCGCTGCTGATTTCGGCTGTAGCGGTGATCCTGGCATACGCGACCCGGAGCTACGCATGGTGCGCGACCGTCGGCTCGGCGCTGATCTTGCTGCTGCACAGCAAGGTCTACGTCGACTATCAGAGCGACGACGCCTACATCTCGTTTCGCTACGCGCGCAACCTGGCGGACGGCATCGGGCCGGTCTGGAACCGCGGCGATCACGTCGAGGGGTATTCCAATTTTCTGTGGGTGGCGCTGCTCGCGGCGACGCGAAAGCTCAGCCTCGACACCGTCGATGTGGCCCGCTGGTCGGGGTTCGGCCTCAGCGTGGCAGCGGCGGCCGGCGCCTGCCTGCTCGCGCGCAAGCTGCTGCCGGGTGTTCCCGGTCGCTTAGCCGGGGTCGTCGCTTCGCTGGCGCTGGCGTCCTCCGGGCCGTGGGCGGTCTGGGCAATGGCGGGGCTCGAAGGTCCGCTCTTTGCCACGCTCCTGCTCGCGGCAGCGCTGCTGCATCTGCGGGAGCGTGAGCGCAGGGCTCCAGTCTCGGGCGCGGTATGGGCGCTTGTAGCGATGACGCGCCCGGACGGCATATTGCTGTTCGGCATCAGTGGCGCCTTCAAGCTCGCGGACGTGGCGTCGCGCCAACGCCACGCCCTGAGAGACGACGAGCCCGGGGCGACGCCCGCGAACTCCACCGGCCGAGGTGAGCTGCTGCGCCTTACGATCTGGAGCGCTGGCTTCGCCCTGTTGTTCGTCCCGTATTTCGTCTGGCGGCTGAGCTACTACGGCTGGCTCTTTCCGAACACCTACTACGCAAAGGTTGGGTCCGGTCTCGACCAGTACGACCGTGGGCTAACGTACTTCGCGCAGTTCTCGCGGGACTACGGCGGGCCGCTCCTGCTCCTTGTGCCCGCGGCGATCGCATTCACATCGATCAAGCGCGGCCCGGCGCTGTACCTCGGCGCGCTCGTCGGCGTCTGGATGGCGTACGTGGTGTACATCGGCGGTGATTCGCTCCTTCACTTTCGCTTGTTCCAGCCGATCCTCCCGCTGTTCTACGTGCTGATCAGTTGCTCCGCCGCGGCGCTCGTCCACGACGCTAACTTTGAGCGGCCGCCGCCGCGTGCCGTACGTGCCGTCATCATCGCACTCGTCGCCGCGGGATTCATCGCTTTCACCCTCCAGCCGTCGGTGGACAGCTTCCGCACGACCGAGGCCGAGCAGGAGCGGGAGGCGCTGCGCGTGCGCACGGAGATCGGCACCTGGCTGCACGACGAGGTGCCGCCGACGACGACGATTGCACTGATCCCGGCGGGGACGATCCCGTATGTGTCTCAGCTACCGGCCATCGACATGCTCGGACTGAACGACGAGCACATCGCCCATCGCGACCTGCCACTCGGTGCGACCAGCGCCGGGCACGAAAAGTACGATACGGACTATGTGTTGGACCGCAGGCCGGAGATCATCATTCTCTTCGATGGCCTGACGCTCGCTCCGATCACTGCGCATGACTACGCGGGATTTAACTCATTCATTCCGGCGCTTGTCGATATGGCGCACAGCCCACGGTTGCTGCGGGAGTACGAGGCGCGGAACATCCCGCTCGAGAAGGACCGCTGGTTCAACATCCTCGTCCGCCGCGACGCCGGCGCCGTGCTGGCCAAGACCGCGCCATCGCCGCCGTAGCCGTGTGGCGGCGGGGGGGGGCGGCGGCTGCCCGCCTCGTCCTCCGCCCCGCGCCGCTGTACCCTAGCCCGCATGCGCATCGCCGTCATTGGCCACGTGGAGCACGTCACCATCGACCGCATCGAGGCGTTGCCGGCGGCGGGCGACATCCTGCATCTCGACGCACCCGTCGTCATACCCGGAGGGGGCGGTGGTGTCGCCTTCTTCCAGATGGCCAACAGCCCCGGTGAGATACACCTGTTCACTGCATTCGGCGACGACGAAGCCGGCGATGCCGTTGCCGAGCGCGTGGCTGCGACGGGCGCGAAGATCCACGCGGTGCGCCGCAGGGCGCCGCACACGCGTGACATCGCGCTGATCACGCCGGACGGCGAGCGCACGATCATCGTGGTCGGCGAGCCGCTGCACCCGCGGCACGACGATGATCTGCCGTGGGAGATCCTCGCGTCGTGCGACGCCGTCTACTTCACCGCGCAAGATCCCGATGTGCTTCGTGCCGCGCGGCAAGCGAAGGTGTTGGTCGCCACCGCGCGCCGAAAAGAAGCGATTGCCGGCTCCGGCGTGAAGCTGGACGTGATCGTCGGCAGCGCCAACGATCCACGTGAGGCAGCCGTGCTCTCCGACTACGCGATGCCGCCTGACACGCTCGTCATGACGGATGGCGCCAGGGGCGGCTCTATCGAGACTGCGGGCGGTCGTATCCGCTTCGCCGGCGCGATGGCGCCGGAACATGTCGTCGGGGCATACGGCGCCGGCGACAGCTTCGCCGCGGCGCTCACCTGGTACGTGGCCAGCGGACTGCCGATCGCCGACGCTTGCACGCGCGCCAGCGCCCACGGCGCCGCTGTGCTGCGCGGCATCAATCCGATCGAGCACCAACTGCGTCTGGAGTAGATCTGGCTCGCTCATCGCCGAACGATCGCGGCGCATCGTCCCGCATCGCATCCTTGCCGCATCTTCTGTGATCTCGGTGACCTCTGTGGACCGTCTACAGCACCTCGAGCGGCGCGAATGAACGCATCAGCTTCTTCATGCCGACGCCGCCCTTGAAGGCGATCGTGATCTCCTGGTCGTCGCCCTTCGTCTCGCAGGCAACGACGATCCCCTCACCGAAGCGCGGGTGCCGCACCTTCTCGCCGCCGCTGAAGGCGGCCTCTTCGTCCGGCGCCGCCGCCCTCTCTTCCCGTCGCGCGAATGCCGCTTCGCGGAACCGTCCCGGCCCGCGTTCCCCCGCATCTGCTTCATCACGCACGGCGGAGCGCTGCGCTAGCAGTTGCTGCGGCACATCCTTCAGGAAGCGCGACGCCGGCGCGTGCTGCGACGCGCCCATCTGGTATCGCCGGAACGCCCGCAGCAGATAGAGCCGCTCCTTTGCCCGCGTCATCCCGACATAGCAGAGCCGCCGCTCCTCCTCCATCTGCGCCGGGTCGTCGAACGAGCGGATGTGCGGCAGCACGCCCTCCTCCATCGCCGTCATGAACACCACCGGATACTCCAGCCCCTTCGCCGAGTGCAGCGTGATCAGCGTCACGCGCTCATCGCGCATACCTTCGCCTTCACCGATCGTGTCTGCGTCCGAGATCAGCGCCACATCTTCCAGGAACGCCACAAGCGCGTGTCCGGGGGCGAGGCCGTCGTATCCGGATGCGACATTCTGCAGTTCGCCGATGTTCGCCCAGCGTTCGTCCGCCTCGTCTTGCTCGAACTCGTCGTAAACGTAGCGGCGGTACGCCGCTTGCTCCAGCACGGCGTCGAGCAGCGTCGACAGGTTGTTCTTCTCGGCGACGGCCATCAGGTGGTCCAGCCCCGCCACGAACTCGACGAGCGCCTTCGCCTGGCGCGCGCCGACCGGGTGGCGCCCGGCGCGCGCCGCGACGTCCGCAACGTCGTCCGGGCGGCTGGCCGCCGCGCCGGAAGTGCGGGCGATGCCGGCGCGCGCTTCCTCCTGCTCCGAGATGATCTGCACGGCGGTGTACAGCGGCAGCTTCAGGGCGCCCGCCCAGCGCTCCAACTCGGCGATCGTCTTCGTCCCGATGCCGCGCCCGGGCACGTTGACGACGCGGGTGAAACTGACGACATCGAAGGGGTTATGGATGAGCCGGAGGTAGGCGATGACATCCTTCACCTCGCGCCGCTCGTAAAACCGCGTGCCTCCCACCAACTGGTACCGGATGCCCGCGCTGATCAGCGCCTCCTCGATCGCCCGTGACTGCGCATTCGTGCGGTACATCACGGCGATGTCACCGAGCGCATGTTGCTCGTCGGTTAGTGTTCGGATTTCGCTCGCGATGAAGTCGCCCTCCTCGCGTTCGTCGTAGGCCTCGTACGCGACGATTGGCTCGCCTGCGCCGTTGTCGCTCCAAAGCGACTTCTCCTTGCGCTGCTTGTTGGCGGAGATCACGGCGTGCGCGGCATCGAGGATGGTCTGCGTCGACCGATAGTTCTGCTCCAGCAGGACGATGCGCGCGCCCGGGAAGTCGCGCTCGAAGTTCATGATGTTGCGGATGTCGGCAGACCGCCACGAGTAGATCGACTGGTCCGGATCGCCGACGACGCAGATGTTGCCGTGCTTCGCTGCCAGCAGCCGCGCCAACTGGTACTGGGCAATGTTCGTGTCCTGGAACTCATCGACCAGCACGTGCAGGAAGCGCTCCTGGTACTTCTCTCGCACCTCCTCATGCTCCGTCAGCATCTCGACGGTCTTCATGATCAGGTCGTCGAAGTCCAGCGCCGAGTTCTCCGCCAGTAGCCCCTGGTACTGGACGTACGCGCGCGAGACGATCTCGGCGTAGTAGTCCTTTGCCGCGCGCCCGTATTCGTCCGCGGTGACAAGTTCGCTCTTCGCCTGCGAGATCGACCCGAGGATCATCCGCTCTTTGAAGCGCTTCGTGTCGACGCCGAGGAAGTCGGTGACGCGCTTCATCAGCGTCATCTGGTCGGCGTCGTCGAAGATGGTGAAGGAGCGCGAGAGTCCGATGCGCTCGGCCTCGACGCGCAGCAGGCGCGCGCAGATGGAGTGGAAGGTCCCCAGCGTCACGTCGTTCGCCACGTCGCCGAGGTGCGCAACGACGCGCTGCCGCATCTCGCGTGCCGCTTTGTTGGTGAACGTGACGGAGACGATGCGCCACGGCGCACTGCCTTCGACGTCGACGAGGTAGGCGATGCGGTGTGCGATCACCCGCGTCTTGCCAGAGCCGGGCCCTGCGAGAATGAGCAGAGGACCCTCGACCGCGGTCACCGCATCGCGTTGCGGCGGATTGAGATCGTCGAGGATGTGCATCGATCCAGCTTAGCGAGGCGGCGAAGCGCGTGGGAGCCGAAGCGGACGTCAAGGCGTCGCGTGGACGCTTGTCCAGTGCGCCCAATCGCGCGCCGGGGGTGCGTGTTATAATCGCTGGTTCGCGCCAGAGTGCTGGCGGCGGCATACCAACGAGGAGATGCCCGCGCATGTTGCTCGCGATCTGGGATGATGGTGTCTGGCAGAACGCGGCGGCCGTCACAGCGATCGCCTTCGGCGCCTACCTGCTCGTCATGTGGATCGCCGCCCTCGTCTGGACGTATCGCGACGCGCAGACCCGCACACGCGATCCGTTTACCCAGGCCGTCTCTGTCTTGATGGTGCTCGTCTTCAACCTGCCGGGCCTGCTCTTGTACCTCATCCTTCGCCCGAAGAGCACGATCGCCGACACGTACGATCGCCAGCTCGAAGCCGAGGCGCTGCTGCATGAGCTGCAGGAGCAAGCGACGTGCCCGGCCTGCCGCCGCAAGGTCGACGACGACTTCCTGACCTGCCCCTACTGCCGGACGGCGCTACGGGTACCCTGCGCGACCTGCGCTAGGCCGATGTCATCGAGCTGGGTGCTGTGCCCCTTCTGCGGCGCTGACCGACCGCTACCGACGCCGATGGCGCGTCCCGCGTCCGCCGCAGAAATGTCGCTGACGCAACCCTCGACCCCGCCGCCCGCGCGCCGGCGTCCGAGCACCGCGCGCTACACCCCACCCGCAGGCGCGCCCGCGCCGTCGCCCGGCGCCGACGCCGCGCCCGACATCTTGTCTTGAGCACTCGCTTCGGTCGTTCGTGAGGTTGCGGTAGGATCGCATCCGGCCACGCGCGTCAAAAACTGGCCATGGTTGTGGAGTCGGCGGTAGACGGAACGTGCGTTAGAGGGCGCCTTCCAGCGCGAGCAGCCGCTGCTTCATGTCGAGGCCGCCGCCGTAGCCGCCGAGGCCGCCGCTGGCGACCACACGGTGACAGGGGATGACGATGGCGATCGGGTTCGTGCGCATCGTGTTGCCGACTGCCCGATAGGCCATCGGCCGGCCCGCACGCCGCGCGAGCTCGGCATAAGACGCGACCTCACCGCGAGGGATGCGAGCGCACTCCAGCAGCACCTCTCGCCGGAATCCGTTCACCCACGAGATGTCGAATTCGAGATCGAACGCGGTCCGATTCCCCGTGAGATAGTCGCGTACCTGCGTCGCGATCGGCCGCACATCGACGTCGCTGCGTTCGAGCCCGAATGCCCCGCGTAGTTCGCGGTGCAGCTCCTCGACCGCCGCAGGCATCCGCGCCTCATCGACGCCGAACTTCAGCGCGATCAGCCGGCTTTCGTGCACTGCGAGGAACATCGGCCCGAAGGCCGTGTCGGTCCGTCCGTAGGACGCCATGGCAATGTCTCCACCGTTAGTCGCCGTCCGCCGCATGCGTCGGCCAGCGCTGCGTGGCGATCCTACGGTGCTGCCGGTGCCTGAGGCAAACGCCCGCTCACGCTCGCAGCTCTGTTGTGCTTCCGATCCGTCATGACGTTTCCGAGGACGCGGGGAGCATCGAGATTCTCCGGCCAAGCTCCCTCTCCACGCGGTGTTTTGAAGCGGGACATGGTTTCCTTTTGTTCGGACACATCGTTACTCTCGATCGGCGCTGATCGTCAGGTCGATCCGCGCGACGCGCTTGCGGCGCCACGCTAACCGCCGGCGAGCCGGCCGTAGCGCTCCGCCAGTGCAGCGCGGTCCGCAGCTGTGAGCGCGTCGGGGCAGTCCGACGTCTGCGCCTGCATCACGGCCGGTGGCGGCAGATGTTCGAGCCCAAGGAAGTGGCCGATTTCATGCAGCACCGTACTGTAGAGGCAGGCGCGTGTCCGGAATTCCAGCGGCGGCGCGGAGTCGATCGTGATGTCGGCCTCGCTGAGCCGCACCTTGTCGTTTTCGTCGCAGAACGAGGTGCAGGTGCTCGACGTCGTCTGCGTCAGGCCCGCTTCGTACACGCGGTCGTCGGGGGAGGCGTCCGGACGGAGGACGCCCCAGCCGACCTCGTTCACGCCGTCGTCGGTCGTTGGCGGCCCGCAGGCGCCGTCGTTACGCCAGTCGATGGCCCACGCCGCGAAGGCGCGTTCGACCGCGTCCGCGAACACCGCTGCCGGCACGTACCCGCCGTCACCAGCGGCGGTGAT
Source organism: Dehalococcoidia bacterium (assembly GCA_038227375.1). Taxonomy (GTDB): domain Bacteria; phylum Chloroflexota; class Dehalococcoidia; order DSTF01; family JACRBR01; genus JALYKW01. The sequence goes on along the minus strand of JBBRPY010000020.1, from coordinate 34,511 downwards.
GCAGAACCGCACCGGGAACTGCGCCCAGCGGAGAAGCTCGCCCGGATTTGGTGGCAGCGCCGGCGTCGCCGTCGGCCGAGGGGTCGCCGTCGGCGTTGGCGTGCGGGTTGCCGTCGGCGTGCGCGTGACCGTCGGCGTGCGGGTGATACTGGGGGTCGCAGACGGGCCGCCGTCGATTCGATGCCTTGCGTCCGACAGCCTCCCGCATCCCATCGACGCGGCCGCTGCGACGAGCACGATCGACAAGATGACTCGGCGCGGCGTCATGATCGCGCGAGCGGCGCAGCGATAGCCGCGGCTGTGTTCGTGCGCGCCTGACCATCGGCGCAGATCGGCAGCAGCGGGCACGCGGCGCAGCGCGGGATGGCACGGCACGTGGCCTTTGAGTGCAGCACGATGTATCCGTGGTAGCGGCGATAGATCTCAAGCAGGTCCTCCCGAGCGTGAGAAGTGGCGGGATCGTGGAGTGCGCGAGCGGACCCGCCGCCGAGCGCGTCCTCGAAGTGCGCCTGCCAGGCCCCGTACGAATCGCCCGTCGGTCGAAGCCCGATGCGCCCAAACATCCTCCGCGTATAGGCATCGACGATGAAGACGGCGCGGCCCGCGGCGTAGAGGGCGATGTCGTCGGCGGTCTCGGGCCCGACGCCGTGCGTGGTCAGCAGCTGCGAGCGCAACGTCTCGGCCGGAAGAGCGAGGAACGCCCGCAGGCCGCCGGCGCGGACGATGGTTTCGGCCAGCGCGTGCAGGCGGCGCGCCTTCACACTGGGCGCGCCGCTCGCGCGCACCAGCGCCGCGATCTCTGCCTCCGGCATGACGGCGAGCGTCGCGGGGTCCAGCACGCCCGCCGCTCGGAGCGCGGCGACGGCGCGCTCCGCGTTGACCCACGTCGTGTGTTGCACCAGCACGGCGCCGGTGATGATGTCCATCGGGTCGTCGACGATGGCCGGCATCCAGTGCCATACATCGTCCTGGTAGACGGCATCGAGCGCGCGGTACACGTCGAGGATGGAGGTGTTCGCGGCGGATTGCTGGCTCTGTCGCACTAGGGAGCGACGCCGGCGTACGTCCAGTACGTCGGGTCGACGTTTTGGCCGCCGACCACGAGCTCCCAGTGGAGGTGTGGGCCGGTGGCGAGGCCGGTCATGCCCACCAGCCCGAGCTGCGCCCCCACGGCGACGGCTTGCCCGGGCTGCGCGTCGATGCGGGACATGTGCGAATAGGAGGTGAAGACGCCGAGGCCGTGGTCGATGATCACCGTGTTCCCGCGCGTCGCCAGCAAGCCGGCGAAGACGACGTTGCCCGGTGCGGCGGCGACGATCGGCGCCCCTTCCGGCGCGGCGATGTCGGTGCCGCTGTGGTGGTTCGAGACCGGGCCGCCGTTATAGCTGCGGCCGGTGCCGAATTGCGTGCTGATCGGCCCGGCAGCGGGCATGATGAACGGCCCGTTCCAGAGCTTGCGCGGCGTAACATTTGCATAGATCGCGGCTCGCGTGGCTTCTTCCTGCACGACCTCATCGGTTGTGCGGAGGCCATTCGGGCCGCCGACAGCCACTTCAAGATTCTCTACGGGGAAGTCGAACGGCACGACGTCGATGCTATCCGCGCGCGATGCGACAAGCGCTCCTGCGGCGTCGAAGAGGTTGATCGTGACGGCATACGTCCCGGCCGCGACATCGGCACCGACGCCGATCGGCGCCCAGAATCCCGAGGCGTCGACAGCCATTGGATAGCCTCGGCCGCGGAAGGTGGCCGTCGCGGCCGTGGCCCCGCCGCGCGGCGTCCGCAACACCGTCGTCCGCCCCTGCGCGAGCCCGCCAGCGACGGCTGCTGGCGGCGGTGGCGCCGGCGGCGGTGGCGCTGGGGTGGCCGTCGGTGCGGGCGTCTCGGTGGGCTCAGGTGTGAGCGTGGCGGTCGGCAGCGGCGTGTTCGTCGCGGTCCGCGTCGATGTCGCGGTCGGTGTCTCTGTGCTGGTCGGCGTGCGGGTGGGCGACGCGCTGCCGACGATCCCGCAGCCCGTGATCGCGGTCATCGCGACGAGCAGGACAAGCACCATGGAAAGCAGACGGAAGCGGCGGCGAGGCACGCAGTCAGTATAGGCGAAGCATTGCTTCGGGGTTGCGTCGGTCGGGCGGTCTATTCGGGCCGGATCTGGCCGTTGCCGAAGACGACCCACTTGTAGGTGCAGATCTCCCGCAGCCCCACCGGACCTCGCGCATGGCTCTTCTGCGTGGCGTCGATGATCTCGGCGCCCATGCCGAACTGGCCGCCATCGGTGAATTGCGTGCTCGCGTTCACGTAGCAGACGGCGGTATCGACCTCGCGGACGAACCGCATCGCCGTCGTGTAGTTCTCGGTGACGATCGCGTCCGAGTGGCCGCTGCTGTTGGCATAGATGAAGTCGATGGCGTCGTCGTACGAATCGACGACTTTCACGGACGCCACAAGCGCCAGGAACTCTTTCCCGAAGTCCGCATCCGTCGCGCGCACGGCGCCGGCGCGTCCGCCCAGCGTCTCGAACGACCGCTCGTCGCAGCGGAGTTCGACGCCTTTCGCCGAAAGCGCGGCCGCAACCTCCGGTAGGAAGCGCGACGCGATGCCTGCGTGGACGACGAGCGTGTCCAGAGCGTTGCAGATGCTGTATCGCCTGGTCTTCGCGTTGACGACGATGTCTCGCGCTTTGGCGAGGTCGGCGTCCACATCGACGTAGGTATGGCAGACGCCGATGCCGCCGATCAGCACCGGCATCGTGGCGTGCGCTTCGACGAAGCGGATCAGCTCCTCGCCGCCGCGCGGCACCATGAGGTCGATGTACTGCTTCATCTGCAGCATCTCCGCGACGATCGCGCGGTCGCTCGATTCGATAATCTGCACGGCGCCGTCCGGGACGCCCGCCGGGCGCAGCGCGCCATCGATCACACGGCCGAGCGTGATGTTGGACTGGAGCGCCTCCTTGCCACCGCGCAAAATCGTTGCGCTGCCGGCCTTCAGGCAGAGCGATGCGATATCGACGGTGACGTTCGGGCGATTCTCGTAGATGGCGCCGATGACGCCGAACGGCACGCGGATCTTGCCGACGATGAGGCCGTTCGGCAGTGTGCGCATCTCCAGCGACTCACCGACCGGGTCGGGCAGCAGCGCCACTGCGCGCACGTCCGCCGCCATGCTAGCGAGCCGTGTGCGCGTCAGCGTCAAGCGGTCGATCACCGCCTCCGACAACCCGTCGCTCCGTGCCCGGCCAAGGTCCTGCTGGTTCGCCTCGATGATCTCGTCCTGATGCGCGACGAGCGCGTCGGAGAGCGCCACGAGGGCGGCGTTCTTGACCTCTGTCGAAAGTGTGGCGAGCTTCCGCGCCGCCGCCTTCGCCTGGCGTGCCTTCTGGTCGATTTCGGATGCTGCGGTCGTCGTCATCGTGCCGCCAGTCTATCGCGACGGGCGACAGAGTGTCTGCGAGAGAGATGCGGGTGCCGTCAACGGCAATGGCCGTCGTATGATGTCCGCTGCGTACGCATCATCGTAAGCATGAAGGAGCCGCCGATGGCCATTGATCTCCGCCGTCCGAAGGCCGAGGACGTGCCCGAGCTCGGGCGCATTTGTCACGACGCATTCCGGGACATCGCTGAATCCCACGGCTTCCAGAAGGACTTCGCGACCCCGGAGTTCGCCGCCGGAATCGTCGGCTTGCTGCTGTCGCAGGAGCGCGTGTATACGAGCGCCGCGTACGACGGGGAGCGGCCTCGCGGCTCGAACTTCATCAACATGTGGGGAGACGTGGCGGGCGTCGGGCCGATCTCGGTAGACCTCGATGCCCAGGGAGAGGGCATTGGGAAGAAGCTTATGCAGGACGTGATCACGCACGCGAGCGGCCAGGGGTACGAGATGATCCGTCTTGTGCAGGACTCCTTCAACATGCGCTCACTGGCGTTGTACGCATCGCTGGGCTTCGACGCGAAGGAGCCGCTGGCGCTCATGGCGCTGGTGGGTGCGCCCGCTGACGCCGCCTGCCGCCCTGCCACGGCGAGCGACGTTGACGCCATGGATGAGCTGTGCGGGCGCGTCTACGGCATCAGCAGGAAGGGCGAGATCGCGCTGTTCCTCCAGCTCGGCTTTCCGGCGTTCGTGCGCGATACCGGACACGTTGCCGGCTACTTGCTCAGCGGCGTGCTGGGCCACGGCGTCGCCGAGACGGAGGATGGCATGCTCGGCCTCCTTTCCACCGCGGGATCGTCGGCGCCGGGCACGCAGAACCTGCTGCCAATCCGCAATGGCGGTCTGTACCGTCGCGCGCTGGCCGCAGGCCACCGGAACGTGAAGGTGATGAACCTGATGGCGCTGGGACCGTACGAGGACCCGCAGGGCACGTATGCGCCTTCGGTCATGTTCTAGGCCGTGATCGCTCAGGCGTCGCCGTCTGGTGCGGAGCGCTTGTAAACTCCGATCTGGCGGGCGTGTAATGGCGGCGGGGGTCGCCCGTTTAGGTCTGTGTCGAAGGAGGCGGGGCCTTCGTCAAACAAACGGGAGCGGCAGCAATGCCGCACCCGTTTTGTTTTTCCAAGTGCCCACACGGCAGCGTTGACGGGCGTGCTTCTCGCAGCGGTCGAGATAGTGTCTCCGACGCAGGGCGCCGATGCTCAGACTCGTCGTAGCCGTCTTGTCGATTGCTGCGCTCCGACCGATGAGATACACATAGGCACTCACCCACACGCACAGGATCCACGTTGAACGTACTCTTCGCGGCCGTCGAGATGAGTCCGCTTGCGAAGGTCGGCGGCCTTGGCGATGTCGCGGGATCGCTGCCGCATGCCTTGCGCGGCCGCGGGATCGACGTCCGGATTGCGCTGCCGATGCACGGCGCTATCGAGCGCACTGCCCTGCCCGACCTCCGGCACGTGCTCTCGAAGGTGCGGGTGCCGTGGCCCGATGGCGACGAGCTGGTCGACGTCTGGCAGACGACCGTCCGCGACGTGCCGGTCTACTTGCTCGAGCATCCGCGCTACTTCGGCCGCTCGACGGTCTACGGCTTCGAGGACGATCGGGAGCGCTTCCTGTTCTACTGCGACGCGCTGTTGGCCAGCGCGCCGCATCTGGGATTCGTGCCCGATGTCGTGCACGCTCAGGATTGGCATACCGCTCTCCTGATGACGCGCCTCGATGCCCAGCCGGATCACGTATGGACGAAGGCTGGCCGCGTCTACACCATCCACAACCTCGCGCTGCGCGGCGACTTCGATGCCGCCTTCGCGCGGCGCTTCGGATTCGGCCCGACGCAGCTCATCGCACCCTCGGGCGTGCCGGTGGCGGCGGCGTACAGTGGCATGGGCCAGGGCATCCTGCACGCCGACCGCGTCAACATCGTGAGCGACACCTACGCGAGAGAGATCATGACGCCGGAGTACGGCGCCGGTCTCGACGCGCTCTTGCGCGCGCGCGCTGAGGTCGTTTCGGGCATCGTCAACGGGATCGACTACGGAGAGTTCGACCCGGCGACCGATACCGCGCTGGTCCAGAACTACAGCGTCGACTCGCTCGACGACCGCGTGGTGAACAAGCGCGCCCTTCAGGAGAAGGCGGGCCTGCCGCTGGACGACGAGGCGCTGCTTTTCGGCGTCGTGACGCGGCTGTTTCCGCAGAAGGGGATCGATCTCGTTGCGGTCGCCTTCGATGCGATGCTGGCGCTCCGGAAGATGCAGCTCGTCGTGCTCGGGTCAGGCGACGCCGGTGTGCAACAGATGTTGTTGCAACTTCAGGAGAAGTATCCGGCGAAGGTGAAGGTCTGGCTCGATTTCGACCCGCCGCTCGGCCAGCAGATCTACGGTGGCTGCGACTGCTTCCTGATGCCGTCACGGTACGAGCCGTGCGGCCTCGGCCAGCTGATCTCGCTCCGTTACGGCGCCGTGCCGCTCGTGAGGCGCACCGGCGGCCTCGCCGATACGGTGCAGGACGCCGACCTGCCGCTGCGCTCGGGCACCGGGTTCGTCTTCGAGGCGGCCACCGCGCACGAACTCGAGCACGCCGTCGGGCGCGCTCTGGCCGCGTTCGAGCAGCGCGTCGGTTGGCGGGCGATGCAGGAGCGTGGGATGCGGCAGGACTGGTCGTGGGGGCGCGCCGCCGGCAAGTACATCGCCCTGTACACACGAGCCCGCGAGGACCGCGCCCGCGCCCGGGCCGAGGCGCAGGCGTGAGCGAGCGCGCGCTCTTCGCCGGCATCGATCTTGGCGGCACGAAGATTCTCGTGATCATTGGCGACGCGACGGGCGAAGTCGTCGGCTCGGCCCGCATCCCGACGCTCACTGCCGAAGGGCCGGAAGCTGTAATCTCGCGCGTCGTCGCGGCGGTCCGGGAAGCGGCGAATGAAGCCGATGTCGATGCATCGGCGCTGCGCGGAACCGGCGTATCCGCGCCGGGGCCCATCGACAGCGCCCGGGGGGTGATTACGGACCCCCCAAACCTGCCGGGTTGGCACAACGTCCCGCTCGCAGCGATCCTGCGCGAACGGCTTGGCGTGCCATCGATCCTCGAGAACGACGCGAACTGTGGCGCCGTCGGTGAACATAACTTCGGCGCCGGGCGCGGCTATAAGGACATGGTCTTCGTCACGGTCAGCACTGGGATCGGCGGCGGCGTCATCATCAACAACGAGCTCTACGCGGGCGCGTCCGGCGCCGCCGGCGAGGTCGGGCATGTCGGCGTCTCCGTCGATGGGCCCGTGTGCGGCGCCGGGCACGTTGGCTGCCTCGAGGCCTTCGCGTCGGGCACCGCGATCGCGGCGCGCGCGCGGGAGCTGATCGCCGTGGGCGGCCTGCCGATCACCGCGCGCCTGGCGGAAGATCACCCGCCGCTCTCGGCTGAAACCGTGTTCCTCGCCGGACAGCAGGGCGAGTCCGCCGCCACGGCGCTGATCGCCGCCGCCGGCCGCTACCTCGGCATCGGCCTCGCAACGATCATCAACTCCTTCAACCCGCAGGCCATCGTCCTGGGCGGGGGCCTGACGAACATGGGCGATGTCATCCTCGGTCCCGCCGTTGAGGTCGCGCGCACGCGGTCGTTCGCCCAGTCGTTCATGGATGTGCGGATCGTCGAAGCCACGCTCGGAGAACGGGTGGCCGCCCTCGGCGCCCTGGCGGTCGCCCGCAATCGGGGAGTGGCCGGCGGCATCTGAGAGCCGACTGTGCCGCGATTAGGGTTCGTTCCGCCTCCTCGTTGCCGATAATAAGGGCAGAGCCCGCCGCTCGCCGCCAGCACCGCCATTCAGTGTGGGATAGATTCATGATCCGCGTCCGAAACGTGGCCTCCGCCGTGCACGTCGAGCGCACCCGCGTGTTGGAGCTGGCCGGCGTCGTGCTCCTCTGGCAAGCCGCCGTGGGCATCTACTTTATCTCGCTCGTCCAGCAGTACCTGCCGCAGGCGCTGCATACGGGACTCGCCTACCCCGGGTACGCGATGGCCTCGTACGGTGTGGCGAAATTCGCCTGGCAACCCGCCGCCGGCTGGATCGCCGACCGCGTGGGCCGCCGGCTCACGATGATCGCCGGCATGGCGCTCAGCGCCCCGATCCTGGCCATGATGATGCAAGTGCCGGATGCACGGGCGTTCCTGGCATTCTCCGCGCTCCTGGGCATTGGCGCTGCCACGATGTGGCCCGCCTTCATGGCGTACGTCGGCGAGACGACCCCACGCGGGCGCCGGACCAGCACGATGTCGATGCTAAACCTCGCTCAGATGGCCGGCATCGGCATCGGCACGCTCTGCGGCGTGCTTCTCGTCGACTTCGTGACGTACGGCGCGGCCTTCTGGATGTGCATCGGTTTTAGCCTGCTGGCGCTGCTGATGACGTTACGGAGCGTCTCCCCCGAATCAAAGACCGATGTCCAGCAACCGGAGCTGGCTTCCGAAGCGCGCGTCCACGACCGGAAGGCCTGGACACCAGGGATCGCGATGCTCGCGGTGATCGTGCTCTTTCTGACGGTGGGCACCAGCCTGCACACGCCAATGATCGGCGCCTACACGCACGACGTGCTGCGGGTCAAGATGTCGTTCATGGCGATGCTCTTTCCCGGCCCTGCCATCGTCGCCGCGATCGTGATGTGGAAGTTCGGGCGCCACGCCGACCGCTACGGCCGCCAGGTGCCCCTGATCGCCGGCCTGTTCGTCGCGTCGATCTGCATCTTCTCGCTGACCCTGACGCGCAGCCCCTTTATCGTCGTCAATCTTGTGGTGCTCGCCGGGTTGGCGTACGCGATCAGCGTGCCCGCCTGGGGCGCAGCCGCGCTCGATGCGACCGACGTCGGCAGCCGCGGTCTCTGGCTCGGCTCGCTGAGCGCCGTGCAGGGGCTCGGAGTTGCCGGCGGTCAGGCGCTCGGAGGGCTCATCGGCGGCGTTTGGGGCCCGCTTGCTCCCTTCAAGCTCGCGGCGCTCCTGCTGATGGTCGCGCTCGCGCTGATCGTCGCTCATCAGCTGATGCAGTCGCGGCAGCGCCGCCAACCGTCGCTGATCTTCCAGCCCGTCCCCGTGCCGGTGCTGTCGGACTAGTACATTTTCGGTGAGCACTCACTATTCGACGCACAACCCAGGCCTCACCGAGTGCGAGGTTGTTGTCCCTCCCGTCGCCGATGATACTCGCGCCGAATGAACTCCGGCGCGTATCGGAGGTAGGCGCGCTGACGCTCGATCGGAAGCGCGAAGAAGCTGCCGACGACGAGCCCCGAGCAGCCTGGCGCACCGCAAGCGCACGGCCAGGAACTCCCGTCAAACGCGTTGAGCCGGTAATCGATCGTCAGCTCGTCTCCGGCGCGGATCGGTTTCCACGCGAATACCTTGACCCCACTTCGCATGCCGTTCGGGTCGCATGAGTGGTTGAGAAAACACCCCGGAGGGACGAGCACCGCGAACCGATCCCAGTCCAGTTCGCACACATGCATCTGCTCAACCGGCGACAGCGTATTCAGCCCCGCCGCGTCCACAACTTTCCCATGCCGCCTGCGAAAGATGAAATCGCCGGGCAGGAAGTCCCTTCGGGAGAACACGCCCTTGCCCTTCGATCGGGCGTCGCGGACTTCCACGTCAGAGATCATCGGATTGCCTCTCCCGGCGCCGTGCCGCACACCGCCACGCTACTTGCGGGGGCGGCCTCGCTGCGCGCGTCGTTGCGGAAGCTCAGTGCGTTCGGGCTGGCCGCCGAGGACGATCACCGTGCAGACCGACGGGTCCACCAGACGCGAGGCCAGCCGCTCGCCGAGGTCGTCGAGCGAAAGGGCGGTCGAGATCACGGTCGGCAGCCGCGCGGTGTGACGGTAGTTCAAAAGCTGGAATAGCCGGTCGCGGACCCACGGGATGCCGGTCTGCGTGTCGAGGTCATCGAGGATGAGCAGGGGCGCCAGCTTCATCGCGTCGAAGGCGTCGTGTGAACTGCGCGCCTCGTCGCCGGAGAAGCCACGGCGGAGATAGTCGAGCAGATCCGGCACGACGACGAAGTTCGGCATCTCGCCGCGCAGCCTGCGGTAGTTGGCGATCGCCGCGGCGAGGTGGGTCTTGCCCGCCCCGTGCGGTCCCATGAAGAGCAGCCAGCCCGCCGGCGCCTCCGCGAACGAGAGTGACTGCCGGTACGCGTTCTCGATGCGCTTGCGGTCGTCGACGGCGAGGTGGTGGCCGCGCGTCTCGAACCGCTCGAAGGTCATATCGCGGATCAGCGGGTGGTCGAGCACGTCGAGCGCTCGCAATTCTGTCGGGCGCTTGGTCTCGAGTGCGTAGACGCGTGCGATGCCCGTGTCCGTCAGCCGCGTGCGGAGCCGGTCGTCGATCTGCTCCGGATGGAGATTGGTAGTGACGATGGTGGGCAGCCGCGCGTTGAAGCGGTGGTTAATCAGCTGAAACAGCTTCTCTTGCGCCCACGCCGTCTGCGCCTGCGTACCGAGATCGTCGAGGACCAGCACGGGGGCGTTGCGCACGCGCTCGAAGAGGTCGTCGTACGGGGTGTCAGCGCCCGGCTGGTATGCGGCGCGCAAGTGATCGAGCAGGTCGGGCACGACCACGAAGAGCGCCGGCTCGCCGCGTTCGATCAGCCGGCCGACCACGGCGGCGGCGATGTGGGTCTTTCCGCAGCCGCTGACGCCGCAAAGCAACAGCCAGCCCTCCGGCTGCTCGGCGAACGCGCGCGCATCGTCGACACACTGCTTGTATTGCTCCTGCTCCCGCTGACTTGAGCCGCGCCCGCGCGGGATGAGGTTCCGGAACGTGAGCCGGGATAGCGCGCCAAGGTTCGAATAGCGGAGCAGGCGCTCGACCCGGTCGCTGGCAGCGTCATCGACCGTGCACCGGCAGGGGACAGCCTTGCCGAAGTCTTCGTGTCCGCGCGCCACCTGATGGCGCACGAATCGCGCCCCCCCGCAGAGGCCGCAGGCATCAGGACTTGAGGCGGTCGCGGAGGATGCGCCCGTACTTGCCTCGGAAGTAGCGGTCGTCGGCGGCAGGATCTCGCTCAGTCGTTGCATGGTCCGGTCCTTCGGTTGCCCAGCGTTCGAGGATGCGTGTGACATAACGCCAACTGCGTGCGTTCTGCGCGGCGGCTTCCCGGAACGCGGCCTCAATCCAGGCGGCAGGATAGAGCCGTTCCGCTTCCGTCAGCTCGCCGGCAATCAACGGTGACAGCGTGCCCATGAGTGATTCATACATCGTGAAGATCGACGTGCGGTCGGGCGTGGCGGCGCGCTCGACGACGCGACCGACGGCAACAGTTCCCGAGCGCACCGCCTCCATTCCGCGCAGGTCGGCAGGCGCATTGAGAAAGACGAGGTCGATGCAGTCGCCGTCAGCCTCGACCTCGAGCATCCGCACGACGCCGACTTCGACCGCGCGTGCGAGCCCGCGTCGGACGGCGCCAGCGATGTCGCTCACAGGCAGCGCCGCGAAAAAGGCGACCGCGCCCGCGTCGGCCGCCAGCTCCGCCGCCGTGATGTAGCGCGGGAACCCCCGCTTACGTGAGAGCAGGGTGAACGCGTACAAAGCGACGCCCAGCGCCACCGGATCCGTGAGCTTGGGCAGCAGATCGCTGAAGAAGACATTCGGGATGGCCGTGGACTGCGCGCGCGCCGGGAAACCGGGGAAGGTCATGCTGGGGAGGCCGGAGGCTGGAGGCTGGAGGCTGGGCGAAATTGGATGTTGGATGTTGGATGTTGGAGGCCCGACCGGAACCACGAAGCCAAAATAGTCCGCGAGTCGCGCTTCGGAGATTCTGCTGGTGCATTCGCGCACATGCGCAGCGAGCCTCCAGCCTCCAGCCTCCTGCTTCCAGCTTCGGCAACACCCTGAGCTCCCCTCGCCATCAAGCGCTATCCTCCTCCACCACCATCAGGTCCTCGAAGCGCGAGAGCTCGCGGCGGAAACGCAGGTGGACGGTCCCGGTGGGGCCGTTGCGATGTTTGGCGACGATGAGCTTGGTGATGCCGTCGGGGTAGGGGTTGATCGGCTCGCGTGCCGCCCAGTCTTCGCGCGTCGTGTAGATGTCCTCGCGGTAGATGAACATCACGACGTCGGCGTCCTGCTCGATGCTGCCGGACTCGCGAAGGTCGCTCAGCATCGGGATGTGCGGCTGGCGCATTTCGGGCGCGCGTGAAAGCTGCGCGGCGGCGACGATCGGCACATCGAGGTCGCGGGCGAGCATCTTCAGGCCGCGCGAGATCTCGCTCACCTCCTGGACGCGGTTGTCGCGGGAGCGGCCACCGCCCTGCATCAGTTGCAGGTAGTCGATCAGCACGAGGTCGACGCCCCCGATCTGCTGGGCGAGGCGCCGGAGCTTCGTCTGAAGCTGGCCGACGGTGACCAGCGAGGAGTCGTCGATATAGATCTCGAGCCCGGAAAGCTCTCCCGTCGCCGTCATTGCGCGCCGCTCCTCGAGCTCGCTCATCTGGCCGAGCCGCAGGCGCGAGGCATCGACGCCCGACTCCGACGCCAGCAGCCGCTGGGCCAACTGTTCGCCCGCCATCTCGATCGTGAAGATGGCGACGCGGGCGTTCTGGCCGACGGCGGCGTTGCGCGCGAAATTCAGCAGCAGCGCGGACTTGCCGACGCTAGGGCGCGCCGCCGTCACGATGAGATCCGAGCGGTGGAATCCGCCCAATATCTCATCGAGGTCCATGAAGCCGCTGCGGATGGCGCCGATCGTGCCGGCGAGCACGGAGTCGATGCCCGGCGTCTCCCAGAATTGGTCGAGCAGCGTGCGCAGCGGGACGAGGTCGCCCATGCGTTGCGAATTGCGCACCCCCATCAGGAGGTTCTCGGAGCGCGTGATGGCGCCGTCGAGGTCGGGGCCGCCCTGATACGCGAGCTGCACGATTTGGCTGCCTACCGTGATCATCTCACGGTACGTGGCGTCGCGCTTGACAATGCCGGCGTAGTGCTCGACGCCGATCGGCGTCGCCAGCTCGGAGACGATCCGCGAGATGAAGGGGATGCCGCCGGCATCATCGAGCTTGTCGCGCCGCGAAAGCTCATGAGCGAGCGTCACCTGGTTGATCGACTCGTTCCGTGACCAGAGCGCCAGGCATGCCTCGTATGCCCAGCGGTTCTGGTCGCGATAGAAGTCGTCAGGGCTGACGAGGCCCTCGACGCGGCCGACCGCCTCCTCGTCGACGAGGATGGCGGCGATGCAGGCCTCTTCGGCCTCGACGTCGAATGGTGGCAGTTTGTCGGCGGAGACCATGGTCTGTGTCAGTCTTCCGTGATCGGTCGTCGGTCGTCGGGGGGCCGGTCGAGCGAGGTGCGGGTGGTCGCCGCGGACTCGCGCAGGCAGCTCCGGCTGGCTCAGTCGCGGGCTTGTTTGGCGAGCAGTTCGGCGGCGGCGCGGCCGAGCAGCAGGCGGCCGAGGGTGCGGTGGCCGAGCGTACCCATGTAGCGCTTCCACGTGTTGCGGATGTCGTCGGCAGTCTGGGCGGTGCGCAGCGCCTTTTCGGCTTCGCGGATCGTGAGTTCGTAGTCGACGGCGACTGGCATCGGATGTGCCTCCTTGCGTCCTCGTTGCCTGTGTGATCGCTGTGCTGCGGTCGGCCGGCGACGTGGACGGAGGCAGTGCTATCCGGCCGGCCCCCGCATCGCGAGGAGCCGCCGCGGCGCCGCTATTCGTCCCCGGTGGCCGGTGCTTCTTCTTCCGTTTCGGCTGCTTCGCCGGGTTCGCCTTCGTCCATGTCATCGTCGGCCGGAGACTCATCCTCCTCGTCCGTCTCGGTCTCGGGCTCGGGCTTGGAAGCCTTCGCGCCACCGCTCGCCTTCGACTTGATGTCCGCGGCGGTCGTGCCGTCCTCGCCGACGACGCTCACCGTCACCGTCGCGCTGACGTTCTTGGTGAGCTTGACCTGTACGGGATAGTCGCCCAGCTCCTTAATCGGCTCGGCGATCATGACGTTGTGGCGCTCGAAGTCGCTGCCGATGGTCTCTGACACCTTGGCGGCGATATCGGCGGTGCCGACGGAGCCGAAGAGCTTGCCGCTGGCGCCTGCCTTCGCGTTGACGGTGTACGCGGCGCCATCGAGGCGGGCGGCGACGGAGCGGGCGTCGGTGTCGCGCGCCTCCTGAAGGCGTGCCTCGCGGTGCGCCCGCTGCTCGGCCGACTTCACGACCGCGCCGCTGGCAGGCATCGCGAGCTTGCGCGGCAAGAGGTAGTTCCGGGCGAACCCCGGCTTCACTTCCTTGATCTCGCCAATCTTCGCCGTGCCCTGGACGTCTTCGAGGAATACGACTTTCACGGGTTCTCCAGTACTTGCCGGGCCGATCCGGGGACCTGCCGGACAACGAGACGCCACCCGAATCTGCCTGCCTGTGTACTCATTTCGACCTGCAGACGACGAGGGCGGCGCCACTGCTGCATACTACGCTGGGGCCGGAGCCGCACAAGTTATAACAGGTCAAGCGTACCCGCGAAATCTCTCCACCCCGGTGGGGTTACCGCTTCGGCGGTGGACGGCGCCTAGGCCATAATAGAACGTATGTTTTGGCGATGTCAAATGTGGCAGGCGCCGCGCCCTCGCCCGTGCGGCGGGCAGCGCGATGCGGTGGCCGGTCCTACGCGATGGCGCCCGCTACCCATTGTCGCCGTTTAGCGCGCCGATCAATCGCGCTGTTGAGCAAGTACGCCATCGAGGCCGTCGTCGCCATTGCGACAGAATCGCTGGTGCGCCGCGGCGCTCCCTGTCAATCGGCCCGCGTTCGCTGTATGATCGCGATCCAGAAATGCGGCACCTGGGCACGCGGCGAGCGGTGTGTGAAGGAGCGCGGTACCAATGAAAGAGTACGGGACGCAACAACTTCGGAATGTGGTCCTCCTCGGCCACGGAGGCACGGGCAAGACCTCGTTGGCCGAGGCAGCATTTTTCTCCAGCGGGGGCGCCTCCCGCATGGGCAAGGTCGAGGAGGGCAACACCGCCTCCGACTTCGAGCCCGACGAAGTAAAGCGCAAGATCAGCCTCAGCCTCGCCCTCATCCCCTGCGAGTGGGCGAACCACAAGATCAATCTCATCGACACGCCCGGCTACGCCGACTTCGCCGGCGAGGTGAAGAGCGGCATCCGCGCCGCCGACGTCGGTGTCGTCGTCGTCGACGCCGCGGCGGGCGTGCAGGTGGGCACCGAGATGGCGTGGAGGCGCGCCGATGAAGAGCGGCTGCCGCGCTTGATCTTCATCAACCGCATCGACCGCGAGAACGCCAACTTCCAGCAGGCACTCGAGGCGCTGCAGGCGCGATATGGGAAAAAGGTTGCTCCGCTCGAGCTGCCGATCGGCTCGCCGGATAGCTTTTCCGGTGTCGTCAACCTCGTCGACAAGACCGCGTACATGGGCGAGAAGGGGACGCCCGCCGACGTCCCGGCGGAGCTGTCGGGCGCGGTGGACGCGGCGCGCGAGCAGCTCGTCGAAGCGGTTGCGGAGGCCGACGACGACCTGCTCGCCAAATACCTCGAGGGCGAGGAGTTGACCGTCGAGGAGATCACCGGCGCGCTGAAGAAAGGCATCGCCGCGAACATCGTCTACCCGGTGTTCGTGGGTTCCGCCACCCGGAACATTGGCATCACGAAGTTCCTCGATGCGCTCGTCGCCGACTGCCCCTCGCCGGCGGAAGTGGCCCCGAAGCTCGCCCGCAACGGGAGCAGCGATGAAGAGCTCCGAGGCGACGCCAGCGCCCCGCTCGCCGCGCTGGTGTTCAAGACCGCGGCCGACCCCTTCGTGGGGCGGCTGACGTATCTGCGCATCGTGTCTGGCACCCTGAAGGGCGACTCGCACGTCTGGAACGCCAGCCATGCCGTCGATGAGCGCGTAGGCCAGCTGATCCTGCTGAAGGGGAAGACGCAGGACCACGTGCCATCGCTCGCGGCCGGCGATATCGGCGCCGTGGCGAAGCTGACACATACCGTCACCGGCGACACGCTGTGCACGAAGGAGCACGCCGTCACGCTGCCGCCGATCGCCTTCCCGAAACCGCCCTATGACGCCGCCGTGACGCCAAAGGGCAAGGGCGACGTCGACAAAATGGGGCCCTCGTTGCACCGGATCGCGGAGGAGGACCCGACGCTCCACGTGCATCGAGATGAGATCACTGGGGAGACGATCCTGTCGGGCATGGGAGAGACGCACGTCGAGGTGGCGGCCGAGAAGATGAAGCGAAAGTTCGGCGTCGAGGTGGACTTGCACCCGCCACGCGTGCCCTACCGCGAGACCGTGACGGCGAAGGTGGAGCAGGAATACATCCACAAGAAGCAGACCGGCGGTCACGGGCAGTACGCGCGCGTGACGATCACGGTTGAGCCCAACAAGGGTGGCGGCTATGAATTCGTCGACAAGGTGGTGGGCGGCGCCGTGCCGCGCAACTTCATCCCCGCCGTCGAAAAAGGCGTGCATGAGGCGATGCAGGAAGGGGCGCTTGCGCACTTTCCGATGGTCGACCTCCGCGTGGCGCTGATCGATGGGAAAGAGCACGCGGTCGACTCGTCGGAGATGGCGTTCAAGCTCGCTGGCTCGCAGGCGCTCAAGCTGGGCGCGCTGAAGGCCAATCCGGTGCTGCTGGAGCCGGTGATGCGGATGCAGATCCATGTCCCAGAGACGAACACCGGCGACGTCATGGGCGACCTCAACGGCAAGCGCGCCAAGGTGCACGGCATGTCGCCGGAAGACGGCGGCATGACGGTGATCGATGCGGAAGCGCCGCTCGCCGAGGTGCTGCGGTACGCCACCGACCTGCGTTCTATAACGCAGGGCCGGGGCAGCTTCGAGATGGAGTTTGCCCACTACTCCGAGGTGCCCGCTCACATGGCAAGCAAGATCGTCGCCGAAGCGCAGAAGGCCCGAGAGGCGGTGCACGCCTAAGGAGCGGGTGCCTGGCCAACGGCCTCACCCCCGGCCCCTCTCCACCGCGTGGAGAGGGGAGCTATCCCATCCAACATCCAACATCCGTTTGGTCGTAATGGCCACCCACTCCCGCGCCCGATCGCGGCCGATTGTGTCACCATGATTGCATGATGCGAGGGGGCGCAGGCGGCTGGGGTGGTGGCGGCACAGGGCACGGGACGCTCGGCGAACGGGCGCGGCCCCGACGGAGCTCGCGGGCGATCCTGAGGCGCGTCGCAGTCATCTTCGCGGCGTACCGCCTCTCGATCTTTTTGCTGCTGCTGACCGTCACGCTGTCGGCGCTGATCGGGCTGGCGCCGCCGCTGCTGTTCGCCGGCATCATCGACAACGTCAATAGCGGGCGGGACGTCGATCGCGTCGACCTCTACGCCTTGCTCATCTTCCTCGCCGTGCTCGGCGGGGCACTGCTCAGCGTCCTGCAGTCGTACCTGAACAACCGGGTCGGGCAAGGCGTGATGTACGACCTGCGAAACCGCACGTATGCGCATCTGCAGAAGATGTCGCTGCGGTTCTTCACATCGACCCGCAGCGGCGACATGCTTTCGCGGCTCAACAACGACATCAGCGGCATCCAGGACGCCGTGTCGAGCAGTTTCACATCGTTGCTGTCGAACCTGATCATCGTCGTCACCACGGTCATGCTGATGGCGGCGCTCGACTGGCGGCTAACGCTGCTGGCGCTCTCCGCGCTGCCGTTCTTCATTGTGCCGACGCGCATCGTCGGCGGCATGCAGCGGCGCATTCTGGCGCGGACGCAGGCGCGTCTGGGCGATATGAACGCGCAGATGCAAGAGACGCTCTCCGTGAACGGCGCCCTGCTGACGAAGATCTTCGGACGGCAGCAGTACGAATTTGGGCGCTTCGAAGAGACCAACAGCGACGTGCGCGACCTCACCTTTCGGCGGCTGATGACCGGACGCTGGTTCTTCATGCTACTGGGGCTCTTCGGCGGCCTCGCACCGGCGCTCGTCTACTGGTACGGCGGCCGCCAGGTGATCTCGGGGGGTCTGAAGATCGGCGAAGTCGTAGCCTTCGCC
Organism: Dehalococcoidia bacterium; assembly: GCA_038227375.1. Lineage (GTDB taxonomy): Bacteria > Chloroflexota > Dehalococcoidia > DSTF01 > JACRBR01 > JALYKW01. The sequence continues at coordinate 17,095 of JBBRPY010000020.1, read as the reverse complement.
GCGCTCGTCACGCGCATCTTCTCCCCCGTGACGCAGCTCATGTCGGTGTGGATCACGGTGCAGAGCTCGCTGGCGCTGTTCGAGCGCGTCTTCGAGTACGGCGAGCTGCCGGTGGAGATCGATGACGCCCCGGAAGCCGTGACGCCCGGTGCGATCCAGGGCCGGGTGACCTACGAGCATGTGAGCTTCTCGTACGCGGGAGACGTCCCGGCGCTCGAGGGCATCTCGCTCGAGGTGCGGCCGGGCGAGGTCGCGGCCCTCGTTGGCCCGTCGGGCGCGGGCAAGACGACGCTGACGTACCTGCTGCCGCGGCTCTATGACGTATCCGGCGGACGCGTGCTGATCGATGGGCTCGACGTGCGGGCGCTTTCGGGCGCGGCGATCAATCGTGCGGTCGGCGTTGTCACGCAGGAGCCATATCTGTTCCACGCGTCGATCCGCGACAACATCCGATACGCCAAGCCCGACGCTTCGGACGAAGAAGTGCAACGAGCGGCCAGGGCGGCCTACATCGACGAGTTCGTGGCGGGGCTGGCCGAAGGCTACGACACCGTCGTCGGCGAACGCGGCTACCGCCTGTCGGGCGGCGAGAAGCAGCGCGTGGCGATCGCGCGGGCGGTGCTGAAGGACCCGCCGATCCTCATTCTGGATGAGGCGGCATCGTCGCTCGACTCGCATTCAGAGCGGATCATCCAGCAGGCGCTCGATGAGCTGTCGCGCGGCCGGACGACGCTGGTGATCGCGCACCGGCTCAGCACCGTGCTGAATGCCAGCGTGATCTTCGTCGTCGACCGCGGGCGCATCGTGGAGCGCGGGACGCACGAAGAGTTGCTGGCGCACGAAGGGCTGTACGCATCGCTTTACGCTCAGCAGTTTCGCGCCTCGCCGCAATCAGCGGGAGTGGCGTAGACGCTCGGCACTGGCGCGGGCGTGTGGTTCAGAGCTCGCGAAATGCCGTGCCGCGCAGTAACATCACTACCATCATCCCGAGCGCGATGTAGGGTCCGTACGGGATCGCCGCGCGGCGGGCGCGGAGCCGCGTTGCGGCGAGGAGAGCGAAGGCGACGACCCCGCCGGCGAGGGCCATGATGATCAGCGCCGGAAAGACGAGATGCGCGCCGAGCGCCAGCCCCATGAAGAGCCCCAGCTTGGCGTCGCCGATGCCGTTGCCCGGCAGCATCGCAAAGACGAAGAGGACGCCGCCGCCGATCAGCGCGCCCAGGAGGACATCGGCACGGTCTGCTCCCGGCGCCAGCATGCCGATTGCCAGCGCGCCGAGGATGGCGGGGTACGTCACGACGTTCGCGATGCGCTTCGCCATCAGGTCGGTCGCCGTGCAGGTGATCAGCACGCCCGAGTAGGCCGACACAATGACTGCCTGCCACGGCCTGTCGCCGTACAGCGCCCACACGGCGCCGAAGGCGATGGCGGTGACCGCGACGACGAGCGCCGTGCGATAGCGCGCCCCTCGGCTTAGCGCGAAGGGAAGGGAGGGCGGCGTCTTCGCGGCAGTTGCGGCGGCGCCATCGGCGATGCCCCGCTCCTCCTCTTCGTCTTCGTCATCCTCGGGAGCCTCGAACCATTCGCGGGCGAGGCGCGCGCTGAGCACGTCGATGCCGGTCCCGGCGGGTAGCCCCAACACCAATCCGATCAGCGTCAGGAGCATCGCGCCTCATCATGGCAGCGCCCATCGCGCCACGGCCGGCGGCGTGCGGGCGGCGCAATCGTGCGTCTCACGCGGGGCGCTGCCGCCAGGCGGGATGCGACGTATCGAGCCACGTGTCGGCCAGATCCTGCGCCGAACCGTACGAGAGCGGCACGTGCGGGTTGCGGACGAACCCCCATGTCAGCCGCCGCTCCACCGGCGCAAGGTACTCGATGCGCGCGTTCACTTTCGCCAGCAAATAATCTTGCGCGTCGATGCCGATCTTGTGTCGGGCGTCAGCGTCAAACTCGGCTCGTGACTTGTCCAGCATCGCGTCGAGCTGCGGGTCCTGGAGGCGGTAGCTGTTCATCGGCTGGCCGCTGCGGAAGTGCGGATACAGCCAGTCGTCGAGATCGACGCCGCCATCTTCCATCGCAAACGTGAACGGCGCCACGCCCTCCGCCGCGCCGTCGATGTTGCGCCCGAGCGCCGCCGCGATCAGCGCATACCCACTCGGGTCGATGACCGGCGTGATGGTGAGGCCGAGATTCTCGGCGAGTTGACGCCGCAACACGGGAATGGCGCGCGCGGCGATCGCGTTTGGCACGCCCGCAAACAGCACCTTCATCTCGCCCGCGGCCTGACCGCCCATGGCGGCGGTCCAGAGCTGCCGCGCCTGCCTCACGTCCTCCCCCCGGCCGGCGCTGTCGCTCCGATATCCCGGGCGCTTGTTCAGATCATCGTTCGCAAGCGCCCATTGGGAGAGGACGGGCGCGATCGGCCCGCTGAGCCGCGCCGAAGGGCGGCCATCCACATCGGGATAGATCGTCGACGCCAGCGCCGCGCGGTCGACGGCGAGGTGGATCGCCCGCCGCACCCGGTCGTCCTTGAAGGGCGCGCGGTCCAGCAGCAGCCTGCTCGCGAGGATGGCGCCCGCGTCGCTCTCTTCGAGGGCGATGTCGGACAGGTTGGTCTTGCGCTCCTGGTCGAGCACGCCGCCGTCGCTAAACCCGGTGGTGTCGACGAGGTGACGTTCGAACGCCGCCCGCTCGAACGCATCCTCCTGCGGTGAGTAGAACGCGTCGAGTCCATCCAGATACGGGCGTCCGCTCCCGCTGCCACCGACGGCGTCGTCGCGCGCGAACCACTGCGGGTTGCGCCGCAGCTTCACAGCCGATCGCGATTCGAACGATTCGAGCACGAACGGACCTGTGCCGATCATCGCAAGGTCGCTGGTCATCTGGTCGCCGCTACTGACGACTTCCTTCGCGATGATGAAGGCGTGGCGACCGGCGAGGAAATTGATGAAGGGCGCGGTCGGCTGTCTCAGCGTGATCGCGACGGTGCGAAGGTCGGGCGTGTCGATCTTGTCGACGACGCTCCAGTTTCCCTGCCGGAAAAAGCGCCGGCTGCTCGGGCTGCTCCGATTGATCTGGCGCTCGATGGAGTACTTCACGTCGGCGGACGTGAGCGCCCGCCCGGCCGCGCGCGGATACGCGAGCCGGTACTTGAGGGCGTCATGAAACGTCACGCCGTTGCGCAGTTTGATGATGTACGTCGTCTGGTCGGGTTGCTCCGGCACCGACTCCGCGAGGTCGGGCAGGATCGTCCCCGAACGCTCGTCTTGATAGCGGAGCACCCGGCTGAACACGGCCGAGTGCATGTTCACCACCGGCCCCATCTGCGTGAGATGCGGGTCGAGCGAGTCGTACGCCATGGCGTCGAAGGTGTAGCTTCGCAGTACGCCGCCGCGGCTACCCGCCGCCACCGGGGTCGCCGGCGGTGCGCCGTTCGCCGGGCGTCGCGGCGCCTTCTTGCTTCGGCCGCATCCGACGACGGAGGCGGCAGCCGTCGCCGCCGCTGCGGTGGCCGCGAGGGCGAGGAATCGCCGGCGCGTCACGAGGGCGGCTGGGCGTTTCGATGCCCGCCCCGGCGGGCGTCCTGGCGTCATGGTCTCGGGGCGCCGGCTCGCGTGCGTGAGCCGCGATCGAGCTGAGGACGCCCGGCGCGTAGCGCACTGATCACGCGGAGGCTCTGGTCATCTCCGGCTCGGGCGTCTCGTCGAGCGAGCCCTTCCAATCGCAGGCGATGCACTTCGCCGCGTTGTCTCCCACGGCAACGGTGAGACCGCCGCAGCTAGGGCATGGTTGCTTGAGCGGGCGGGTGTTGCTGGTGAAGTCGCACTTCGGATAGTTCGCGCAGCCGTAGAACGTCCGGGTGCGTCCCTTGCGCGTCTTGCGCTCGGTGATCTCACCGCCGTCCTTCGGGCAGAGCACGCCGATCTTCTGCAGTACCGGCCGCCGAGTCTTGCACTCCGGGTACTTTGTGCACTCCAAGAACTGGCCATAGGGACCGCGCTTGCTCACCATCGGCGACTCACAGACCAGGCAGATTTCATCGGTCGGTTCGGGCTCCGGCGCCTTATCCGTGCCAACTGGCCGGGCGCTCTTGCACTCCGGGTAGCCGCTACACGAGAGAAACTGCCCGAATCGACCCCAGCGGAGAATCATCGGCTTGCCGCACTTTTCGCAGATCTCCGTGGTCACTTCCTCGACACGAGGAGCCTCCGCGGCGGCAGCTAACGCCTCTTCCAGCGGCTCGTAGAACTCCCGCACCACCGGCGGCCAGGGGCGCTCGCCGTTGGCGACGTCGTCGAGCTCGTCCTCCATCCGCGCGGTGAACCCAACATCGACGATGCCGGGGAAGCGCTCCGTCAGCATGTCGCTGACAACGAAGCCGATCTCCTCCGGCTTGAGGGCGCGGCCGTCCTTTAGCACATACCCACGGTCCTGAATCGTCGACATGATCGCCGCGTAGGTGGATGGCCGGCCGATGCCGTTCTCCTCCAGCGCTTTCACCAGGGTCGCCTCGTTGTAACGGGGCGGCGGCTCCGTGAAGTGCTGGTCGGGTTGCACTTGCAGCAGGCGGAGGATGTCTCGCGGATTCAGGTCCGGCAGCTGCATTTCGGCGTCCTCGTCGTCGTCGGTGTCGCGTCCTTCGATGTACACTTGGCGGAACCCGGGGAAGCGCATGTGGCTCGCCGAGGCGCGCAGCAGATACGGCGCCGCTTGCGTTGCCACGCTGGCGTCGATCTCGGCGCTCACCTGATCGAACACCGCGTCGGACATCTGGCTCGCCAGCAGGCGCTGCCAGATCAACCCGTACAGCTTCTGCTGGTCAGGCTTAAGCGACGCGCGCATCATGGCGGGCTCGCGGAAGCTGGAGGTGGGGCGGATCGCCTCATGCGCTTCTTGCGCGCCCTTCGATTTCGCTTTGTAGAAGCGCGGCTGCGTCGGCACAAAGTCGTGCCCGTACTTTTGGGCGATGAACTGGCGCGCTTCGACTCGCGCGACCTCGGCAATGTTCAGCGAATCGGTCCTCATATACGTAATCAGACCGACCTGTCCCTGTCCCGGGATGTTCAGGCCCTCGTACAACTGCTGAGCGACTGCCATCGTCCGCTTGGCCGAGAAGCCGAATCGCCGCGAGGCTTCTTGTTGCAGCGTGCTGGTAGTGAAGGGCGGCGAGGGGTGGCGGTTTTGCTGCTTCTTCTTGACGTCGCGGACGGCGTACGTGGCCGCCCGCAGATCAGCCGACACGGACTCCGCCTGTTCGGTGCTGTCGATCGCTGCCTTCTTGGTGCCGGGCAACCCGGCCAGCCGCGCCGTAAACGCCTGTTCGTCGCGGTCTGCCTGCTTGGCGACGCGCGTGTCGATCGTCCAGTACTCTTGCGGCACGAAGGCCTGGATATCGCGCTCGCGGTCGACGACCATCTTCAGCGCGACCGACTGCACGCGTCCCGCGCTCAGTCCGCCGCGAATCTTCTTCCAGAGAATGGGACTGATCTTGTAGCCGACGAGACGGTCGAGCACCCGCCGTCCCTGCTGCGCATCAACGAGGTGCATGTCGATCTCACGCGGGCTGTCGAACGCGGCGCGCACGGCATCGGCGGTAATCTCGTGGAACTCGACCCGCTGATAGCGCGCGGGATCGAGCTCCATCGCCTCGAGCAGGTGCCAGGAGATGGCTTCGCCCTCGCGGTCGGGGTCGGTCGCCAGGTAGACGCGGTCGGCGTACTTCGCCGCTTCCTTCAGCCCCTTGACCACCTCCCGCTTTTCTTTGGGGATGATGTAGCGGGGCGCGAATCCGTCATCGACGTTCACGCCAAGCTGTGACTTCGGCAGGTCGCGTACGTGTCCGACCGACGCTCGTACCTCGTAGCGATTCCCGAGGATCCCGGACAGCGTGCGGGCCTTCGCCGGCGATTCGACGATCACGAGGTGCTTGCCTGCCGCAGACCCCGCCGGCGCACGGCGCGGCGCCGCTTTTGATGCGCCGCGCTTCGCCGTGGGGCGCTTGGCTTTGGCGCGAGCGCCCGTCTTTTTCTTCGGCGCGGCCTTCCCGGCCGCCTTCTTCGGCGTCGGTATTGCCGTGTCGTCCGGAGCGTCCCTGCCCAATTGTTCTGCCATTCAGCCCATCTACTCTCCGAGATCGCGAACCGGGGACGTTATACACCACCGCACCCGAGCCACAACACGTTTCTCGGTAGATGCTGGGCAAATCTGAATGCAACGCGGACCATTCCATTGAACCCGGCCCTCGATCGCAGGAGAATACACCCCGGTACGAGCGTACCAAAGATGTCAAGGCGGGCCATTTCCGGCCCAATTTCCGCCCGCAGGCGGCGCGGAGGGGTAGCCGGGCGAATGACCGTGAGCCGGGAACGCCGTGGATGCGGCCGCCGCGCTGCCGCCCTTCAGCGCGCCGCTGCCGGCTCGCGCGTCCGAACGTAGTTCATGCGGCCCACCTGCCGCACCAGGCCCTTCAGCTCCAGCATCGCCAGCGTGCTGATGACGGTGGCGATGGGGAGCCCGCACTCGCGCCGGACGTCGTCGATGTGTACGGGTTGCCCGCTCAGATGGCCCAGGAGCACGCTCTCGGTTTCATCCGCCGGCAGGAGTCCTGTCATCTCGATCTGATGCGACGCCATGCTCAGGTTCAACTCTGCCAGCACATCCTGCACATCGAGCGTCAGCTTCGCTGCGCCGTCCTGGATGAGCTTGTTCGTGCCTCGCGAGTTGGGCGAGTAGATGCTGCCCGGGACGGCGAACACCTCGCGGTTCTGCTCCAGCGCCTGGCGGGCCGTAATCAGCGCTCCGCTCTTGATATCGCCCTCGATCACGAGTACGCCGAGCGAAATGCCGCTAAGGATGCGGTTCCGGCGCGGGAAGAACTCGCTTCGCGGCTGGGTGCCGATCGGGTAGTCGCTGATCAGGGCGCCGTGCTCCGCGATTTCCTCGGCAAGCCGCTTGTGCTCCGGCGGGTAGACGAGGTCAAGGCCACAGGCGAGCACCGCAATCGTCCGGCCGCCGGCCTCCAGCGCCGCCCGATGCGCAACAGCATCCACACCGCGGGCAAGGCCGCTGACGACCGTCACCCGATTTTGCGCCAGCCCACGGGCCAACTCGTCGGCCGCCTGCCTGCCGTAGACGCTCACGCGCCGGGTGCCGACCACGGCAACGCCCCATTCATCGGCGGCCGTCATCGTCCCGCGCACAAAGAGCACCGCCGGCCGGTCGTAGACCTCGCGCAATTGCTTCGGGTACTCGTCGTCGTGCCACGTGTACGCGCGCACGCCATGCTGTGCGAGCGTGGCCACCTCCGCGTCGAGATCGATGGCGTCGCGAGCGGTCACGCAGGCGCTGATGGAGCCGCTGTCGAGGCCTGCCGCCTTCAACTCGCCCGGTGATGCGCGCCAGGCATGCTCCAGCCGCCCGAAGTGGTCTTCGAGCTGGGTGATCCGGGCGCGGCCCACGCGGGGGACGCGGCTGAATCCGATCCAGTACTTACGTTCTGTTTCATCCATCAAGGCACGAGTATAGTGCGTACCGCTGGTTGCAAGCCAGACCAGCCCATACTCCGAGGGCCGAACGATCCCGCAGTCCTCTCAGAATCGCGAGCTTGACGCCTGGCGCTCGCCAATCGCGCGTGGCGTTATTGATCTTCTCCGTTGCAGGGGCCAAGATGCCAAAGCGGGGGTATGTTTCGCGGTGGGGTCGGCGCCGCGAGTGTGAGGGGTTTCAGAATCATGACGCGACGAGCTTTCCGGTGGGGCGCCGTTTCGCTCGCCGTATTGGCAATGGCCACGCTGGCGGCGATCGGAGGTAGTCGGACTGAGACGGCGCGTGCCGCTGGCTGCGGCGCCGGCGCCTGCATGCGGGTCGATGCCGTCCCAGGCGGCGGCATCGATGCGACGGCCTCGGTCGGCGGCAACTTTACGGTCGACATCGTGCTCCAGGGTGCGGGCAGCAACGTCGGAGCCTTCAACTTCAACCTGGCGTACAACCCAAGCATTCTCGGCGCTTCGGCCCCGACGACGGACGGACTGCCTTCGGCGGCGCTCAACTGCGCGCTGGCCGAGCCCACCGGGACCGCGGACCAGGCGGGAGGAGGAGCCGACGGCGATCCGGCGACCGCTGAGGCCTTCATCTCCTGCTTCTCGGAGAACGGAGCCACCATCGGCGATGGCGTCATCGCCCACGTAGCTTTTTCCGCTGTTGCAGCGGGAACGTCCCCGCTGAGGCTCATTGCGGTAGCCGTGTCCGACAACGACTTCGTCACGCGTGTCAACTGCGACATCGAAGGCAACGCGTATGGCGGATGCTCGGATGCGAATGTCTCGACGACTGGTGGCGGCTCGCCGCTGCCGCCACCCCCGGCGCCTGCCGCCGGCAACCAGTGCGCCGTCGCCTCCGTTATCGACGGAGAAACGGTGCAGTGCGCTGACGGCTCTCGGGTGCGGTTCATCGGTGTCGCATCACCTCTCGGAAGTGACCCCGGTGCGGGATGGGCTACGGCGCTCAGCCAGTGGTTTCTTGCCGGCAAGACGATGACACTCGAACAGGACGCAACGGCGTCGGATCAGTTCGGCAGCCGCCTTGCCTACCCGCACGTCACGGGCAGCGATGGAAACGACTACAACATTTCGGCGCTGCTCATCTATGTCGGCATGGCGCACCATCTCTCGGATGGTGTGAACGTGCGGAACGACGCCTGGTTCGATGCGGCACAAGTCTGGGCGCGCACGGCGTGCTGGAACATGTGGTCTGCGGGCAATCCGTTCGGAGCAGAGTCCGGCTGCCGCTGATCGCACCGTAGCCGCGCGGCGGCCGTCAAAGCGACGCGTGCGCTGAGGCGGTCGTCAGGCGGTACACGTGCCAGTCGCCCTGGTCATGGATGAGCGCGTACCGCCGCGCGAGGAACTCCATCAGCTCATCGAAGGGCGCGAAGGTGTCGTCGGAGACGAGCACGTAGGCGGGTGGATCGTCGTCGAGATCGCGCAGAATCTCTCGCTTGGCGCCAGGCACGACTTCACCGAGAAACGAGGTGTAGTAGCGGGCCGGGTTGGTGAATCCACCGGCGGCGTAGAGCCACGGCAGCTCGCTCCAGGTGTAGACCGTCGTGCCGGCGCCGTCGGCCTTGAGGTAGGCGACGATGTCGTCCACGGCGACCGCCTTCCCGTCAAACCGATACTCGTAGTCGAGGGTACTTAGCGTCCCCCAGCGATGCGAGGCGAAGGTGCGATAGTAGTCCACTGGGTCCAGTTGCTGCTTGCGTTCCCGATAGGCGAAGGCGAACTGTCCGAAGACCACCGCGGCGATGAGCAGACCGGTGACGCTGACGGCCAACCGTCCGACCTCATCTCGCTCGTTGGCAAAGGGATTGGCGACCAGCGTCAGGGCGAGAGCAGGAGCAGCTTGCTGAAGGTAGTGCGGGAACGCGAACGCGCTCGACATCGAGCCAGCGAGCGCGAAGGTGAGCCACAGCGGCGGAAACAACTGCAGCGTGATCGGCGCGCCGCCGCGTTTGCGGCGCACCAGCCAGGCCACGACCAGCAGCGCCGGCAAATACCCGGTGAACCTGACGAACGGCCCTTGCGCAGGGCCGAGTTCCGAATACAGGCCGAGCGAGCCGACGATCGCGTACCAGTACTGCGGCAGCGCACCCAGCGCCGAAAACAACACCAGAAACAGCACCTGCGGCAGGGCGAATCCCAGCGCGATCGGCGCCGCCGCGCGCAGTGGCCGCCGGTGTGTGAGCCAAATCATCATGATGATCGCGGCGGTGTCGAAGATGGCTACTTGTTTGTAGCCCGCCGCTACTCCTAGGAGCACTCCCGCAAGCGCATACGGCAGCCCGCGATCTTCCTCAGCCCTGCGGTCTGCCAGCACGAACACGAGCACGGCGAGCGATGACGGCAGGATCATGAACGTCTCGGTCATCGCCAGGTTGCCTTCGAGTACCGGCGTGCCCATTGTGATCGCGAAGATCAGCCCTGCAGCCACGGCCCGTCGTGCGCTGAAGAGCAGCAGGCCGATTCCGATCACCACCGTCTGCGTGGCCAGCACCGCGCACGTGGTCACGAGATGCAGCGCGAAGACGCTTGTGCCGAAGAGTGCCTGGATGCCTGCATAGGTGAAGAAGATCAGCGGCGGTTTGTTGTCCCATGCATCCGAATACAATGTCCGCCCATCGCGCATGTTCTGCGCGATGGCGGAGAAGATGCCTTCGTCGCCGTACCAGCGGGGTTCGTAGAGCGATGCGTACCGCAGCGAAAGGGCGACCAGCAGCGTCGCCATACAGGACGCCGCGTAGAGGGCTATACGAGGCGCTTGCGATTTCCACCGCTGCGCTCGGATGTCAAGCGAATGCATGCGCTGATCTTACACTGGCGTGGGCGCTTTTCCGGCGGCAGCCCGAGTCGTGGGTGGCGAGTCAACGCGATTGTCTAGGCCGGCGCGATGATCTCCGGCTGGAGTAGCTTTGTCGCGCGCACTTTCTTGATCCGGCGGCCGAGGACACTGAGGACACGGAGCGTCAGTCCGTCGACGTGTACCTCGTCGCCCGCGATCGGCACGCGGCCGAGGTGGTGATAGACGAAGCCTCCGATCGTGTCGTATTCCTGCTGCTCCGCATCCAACTCGAAGCCGAACAGCTCCGCGAGCGCGTCGATGCTCACGCGCGCGTCGAGGATCGCCTCGCTCTCGTTCACGCGCTCGATGGGCGCCTCCTCGCGGTCGTATTCATCCTGGATCTCACCGACGATCTCCTCGAGGAGGTCTTCGATCGTGACGAGGCCGGCCGTACCGCCGTATTCGTCGACGATCATCGCAATATGCACCTTGCTCTGCCGCAACTCCGTGAGCAGCTCATCGACCCTCTTCGATTCGGGAATGAAGTACGGTGGCCGCGCGATGTCGCTCAGGGCCGGGCGCTTGCCCTCGGTCACGCAGCGCAGGAGATCCTTCGCGTAGACGATGCCGACGACGTTGTCGATCGTCTCGCTGTACAAAGGGATGCGGCTGAAACCCTTCTCGACGATCAACTGGAGCGCGTCATCGATCGTCTCGCTCACGTCAAGGGCAACGATGTCGATGCGGGGCGCCATGATTTCGCGCGCGGTGGTGTCTTCCATCTCGATGATCCCGCGGATCATCTGACGCTCCTCCTCTTCGATCTCGCCGGTCGTCTCGATGTCGGTCATGCGCAGCAGGTCGCCGGTTTCGTCGGCAGTCGCCTCTTCGAGGTCCTTGCGCTTCACCACGGTCACGAATCCCCGATCGATGGCGGACGCCAGTGGCCCGAAGAGTGTGCGGAAGAGCGCGACCACTGGCACCAGGCGGATGCCCCAGCGTTCGGCGTCACGCGCAACGATCAGCCGGGGGAGCGCATCGAGCAGCGCCACGACGGCCAATGTGCCGACCGAGACGCCAATCAGCACGCCCCACGCATGACCGTATTCCCGTGTGATCAAGAACACGGCGATCGCTGTAATCACCACCACCGCCAGGTTGCGCGCGACGGCAAGCGACCCGAGCGTCGAGGCGCGCTCGGCGACGTAGCCGTGCAGCGACTGGGCGCGCCGTTGGCCCTTCCCTGCTTCCGCCCGGAGCCTCCCTCGGCTCGCCGACGCAACACCTGCCTCTGATGCGGCGACAATCACGAGCAGCACCAACGCCAGAACGAGTAGGAGCATGCCGAGCACGCTGTCAGCGTCCAGTGTCATCCTCCGTGGGATGGGGACCCGGGCTTTTGGCGCGAATCCGCGCCGGCGCGCCGACCGCGATCATGCCATCGGGTACATCGCGGTTCACGACGGAGCCAGCGCTCGTGGCGGCGTCGGCGCCGACGTGCACCGGCGCGACCAGCATCGTAGCGCTCCCAATGAAGGCGCCGTCCCCGATCGTTGTCGTGTGTTTGGCGGCGCCGTCGTAATTGGCGGTGATCGTGCCGGCGCCTATGTTGACGCGCTCGCCCACCTCCGCGTCGCCGATATAGCTGAAGTGGCCCACCTTCGTCCCGCGCCCCAGCCGCGACGCCTTCACCTCCGCATGGTTGCCGATATGCACCCCCTCGCAGAGATAGGATGCCGGCCGGATGTGGCTGTACGGACCCACATCGATGTCGGATTCCAGCGTCGACCCTTCGATGGTGGAGTAGCGGACGGCGCATCGGTCTCCGATTGTCGAGTCCCGGATATCGGCCGCCGGACCGACGACGCAGCCGCTGCCGATGCGCGTCGCACCGCGCAGGTGGCTGCCGGACTCGATCGTCGTGTCGGCGCCTATGGTGATCCCGGAATCGATGAACGTCGACAGCGGATCGACGATGGTAACGCCCGAAAGCATGTGACCGCGGGCAATGCGCGCGCGCAGGATCGAGCCCGCTTCGGCGAGTTGCGCGCGGTCGTTGATGCCACGCACTTCGGTGGCGTGCTCCGCCATGACGGCGAGCGCGCCGCTGCCTTCGGCGTGCGCCATCGCCGCGAGCTGCGTCAGGTAGCGCTCGCCGCTTGGAGCGGGCTCGATGCGCGCGACGTGCGGCCAGAGCCAGCCGGCGCGGGCGGCGTACTGTCCTGCGTTGATGCAAGCCAGAGCCGTGCGGTCGGTCTCTTCAGCGTCTTTCGTCTCGACGATCGCGGTCACGCGGTCTCCGGACAGCTCCAAAAAGCCGTACGACTCGACCGGCACGTAGGCGGTGAGGAGGGCGACCTCGGGTGGTTCTGCACCGTCGGAGTCCGGTGTCTCGACTGCCGCCATGAGCCGGCGCAGCGTCGACGGCAGCACGAGCGGCACATCGCCGTTCAGGATCAGCACGTACTCCGCGTCACCGGCCGCATCGCGGGCTGAGGACACGGCGTCGCCGGTCCCCAGCGGCTGCTGCTGCGCGGCGAAGCGCACATCTTCGTCGCACGCTGCCCGTACAGCCTCACCGGATGCTCCCGGCGCGACGACGACCACGCAGTCCCGGGCGCCCGCGGCGCGCGCCGCTTCGATCACGTGCCGCACGATCGTCCGCCCGGCCACGCCGTGCGCGACCTTCGGGAGGGTGGAACGCATACGCGTCCCTTGGCCCGCCGCCAGGATGACAGCGACCCAGTTCGCGCGCGGCGCATCGGCAGTCGCGCGGATCTTCTTCGCCGCACGTCCGGTCGCCGCGGCGAGATGCGATTCGCTCGTGAAGTGATGGGCCGGAGGAGGTTTGTCGTCGTTCAAAATAACGGCCGGTGTGCGTCCCGGTATCGGATGAAGCAGGTAACGCCGGCCTCGGGATCGTATCGACGGTTATGGAACGCTGTCAAATCAAGCGCCTTCCGTAGTTGACAATCGAATGACATTCTGGGTGCTGCCGATGGGCACCTCATGACGATCCTCACGCGCCTCAACTCGCCATCCGCAGCGGAACATCAACGTCCGGCGCGCCGACGGCTGCCTGCGCGCCGTCCTCGACCGGCCAGCGGAACGCCGTTGCCGCGAATACCGCCGCGACCAGAAAGAACATCGGCGCAAACCCGAGCGCGGTGCTCAGCCACAGCACACAAAGCGCCGAGTAGAGTGCGAGCAGCGCGATAGTTGCGTCTGTTGCCGCGAGCCTGGCGGAGGCGGCATGTTCGCCGTCGAAGCGAGCCCGCAAGGCCAGCGTCACCGGAACGAACAGCAGCACGAGGCTCTGCGTGTGGAGATGCGGCGATGCGAGCAGCGGCAGGAGCACCGCCAGGCCGAACGCCTGCGCCGGATCGCCACCGCGCCACCAACGCCGCGCCGCGATCGCGAATGCGCCTCCGCCGATCACTATCATGCCCGGCAGCCACAGCCATGCTTCGTCGCGCCCCGTCGTGCTCACGACCAGGCCGCGGAAGTTCGACATCATCGCTGCGTTCACCTGAAGGTCACGGCCGCTCGCCGACGGATAGTGGGCGATGAAGGTCAGGTTGCTGAGCAGCGTATCGGGCGACGTGAGGAGCGCCGGCAGCGTCAGCAGCGGCACGCCGGCGGCGCACAAGGCAAGGAGCACCCCCCAGCGCCGCTGCATGGCGAGCATGGGCACGATGCCGAGCAAGAACGGCGGCTTTATCAGCACCAACGCCAGCACGACGCCTGCGGCCATATGCCGGTCGCGTCGCAGCAGGGCGTACGCCGCCAGGAGAGCGGAGAAGATGACGAGGTCGACCTGGCCGAAGACAATGTTCGCCATCGTCGGCACCGAGAATACGAACACGGCCAGCAGGATCCGGCGCGGCACAGCGGGCACGTCCGCGAGGACGTGATGGAGAGCGACGGCGAAGCCCGCGAGCAACCCGAGATTGACGACGTCCCAGAGAGCGAACGCGGCGCCGTATGGAAGCATCGACAGCGGCGCGAACATCCAGGCGACGAACACCGGAAGCGGGTAGCCGGCGGCGTAGTCGAGCGTACCCGGATACAGCGCACGTGCCGTCGCATCCTGCGCGCGCGCGTCGTACAAGCCGGCGCCGCCATGGCGGACGATGTCGCCGGCCGCGTAGAAGCTCAGGAAGTCCACTCCGGCGCCGCCGGAGGCCGTCAGGCCGCGCGCCACCCCCACGACGGCGAGCGCCAGCGTCACCACAAGCGCAATGGAGGCCGTGACGGCCGCTAGCGATAGTGCGGCACGCCGCGCGCGCCCTGATTCGTCCGAAGTCATCCCGATCGTTGTCACTGTGAGTATTGTCGGCAAATCGGTGATTCGCGCGGTGATGGCGCCGTGTGCGGCTCCCCTCGTTCGCGACGGCGCGATCCCTAGTCCCTATCCCGCGGCGACGCCTACAATGTCCCTGATGAACGTCGATGAAATTCGCGAAACGTATCTCCGGTACTACATCTCGAACGGGCACTTGAAGATCCCCAGCGCATCATTAGTGCCGCATGGTGACCCGACGTTGCTCTTCACCAACGCGGGCATGGTGCCGTTCAAGCCGTACTTCATGGGGCTCTCCGAACCGCCATCGCCGCGCATGGTCACGGTGCAAAAGTGTTTTCGGACCACCGACATCGAGAGCGTCGGCGATTACAGCCACCTGACGTTCTTCGAGATGCTGGGCAACTTCAGCGTCGGCGACTACTTCAAGGAAGCCGCGATCAACTTCGCGTGGGAGCTGCTCACCCAGCACTTCAAGCTGAATCCCCAAAGCCTCTGGGCGTCGATCTTCGAGACGGACGACGAAGCGCACGACCTCTGGCGCGCGGCGGGCGTGCCGGATGAACGCATCCGCCGGTACGGCGAAGCGCACAACTACTGGTTCTCAAACGGCCCGGGCAGCATCGGCCCGTGCGGCCCGAACAGCGAGATCTTCGTCGACCGCGGCGTCCGGTCGGGCTGCGAGTATTGCGCGGCTGGCGACTGCAAGCCGAACCTCGAGCCAGACTGCGGCCGCTTCCTGGAGGTCTGGAATCTCGTCTTCATGACGCTCTACCAGGCGGAAGACATGACGCGAACGGAGCTGCCGCGGAAGAACATCGACACCGGTTCCGGCCTCGAGCGCGTCGCCGTCGTCCTGCAGGGCAAAGACACCGTCTACGAAACGGATGCTTTCACCGGCATCATCGAGCGCGTCGAGACGCTGACCGGCAAGTCGTACGGCGAAACCGCCGCGATCGACGCCGCGATGCGCATCGTCGCGGACCACACGCGCTCGGCGGCGTTCCTGATTACCGATGGCGTAATGCCCTCGAACGAAGGGCGCGGATACGTGCTGCGCCGCATCCTTCGCCGCGCGGTCTACCACCTGACGCAGCTCTCGGCCGCCACGGAGATGACGCTGCTCGACAAGGTCGCTGAGTCCGTCATCGAGAAGATGCGCCCCGCCTATCCGGATCTCGGCGAACGCGGCGAATTCGTCATCCGCCTGCTCGCGTCGGAGGAGACGAAATTCCGAGAAACGCTCGAGCGCGGGCGCAGCCAGCTCGACGAGATCCTGGCGGCCGCATCTCAAGAGAAGATTGTCTCCGGGGAACAGGCGTTCGCGCTCTACGATACCTTCGGTTATCCGCTGGAGCTCACGGAAGAGATCGCATCGCGCGCAAGCTTCTCGGTGGATGTCCGAGGCTTCGAGCGCGAGATGCAAGCGCAGCGCGCGCGCGGCCGGGCGGCGGCGAAGTTCGCTCTAGAATCCGGCCGGGTCGCGGCGTACACACGGCTGTCGCAGATCCGCAGCGCCTTCGTCGGCTACGACGCGACGCAGCGTGACACGTCGGTGGCTGCGATCATCGGCGCCGGCGGCGTCGTCGATGCGGCGGCGGAGGGAGATGCGGTCGAGGTCGTCCTCACCGAGACCCCGTTCTACCCCGAGGGTGGCGGTCAGGTCGGCGATCGCGGGGAGATCGTCGGCCCGACCGGTGTCGTGATTGTGGATGACGCGCAGTCGCCGGCGGAGGGGCTGATCGTCCACCGCGGGCGCGTCGCATCGGGAAGCATCGCGGTGAACGATGCCGTGCGCGCCGTCGTCGATGAAGCTCCGCGGCGCGCAAGCCAGCGCAATCACACCGCGACGCATCTCCTGCACGCGGCGCTGCGCCAGGTGCTGGGTACGCACGTGAAGCAGGCCGGCTCGCTGGTCGCCCCCGACCGCCTGCGCTTCGACTTCACGCACATCGAGGCGACGAAGCAAGAAGAGCTCGCAGCAGTACAGCGGCTGGTGAACGAAAAGATCCGCGACGACATCGACGTCCACTGGCAAGTGCAGCCCTATGACGAGGCGGTCGCCGGTGGCGCGATGGCGCTCTTCGGCGAGAAATACCGCGCCGACGTGCGCGTCGTCGGCATTTGCGCGCCCGCGCACAGTCACGGCGCGGATGGCGCGCAGGAGCGCTGCTTCAGCAAGGAGTTGTGTGGCGGCACGCACTGCGGCCGCACGGGCGAGATCGGCGCGTTCATCATCGAGAGCGAGAGCAGCATCGGATCGGGCCTTCGGCGCATCGAGGCGCTGACCGGGCCGCTCGCCGATGCCTATGTGCTGGATCAGCAGGCGGCGATCGCTCAGCTCACCCGCAGTCTGAACGCCGCCCCCGGCGAGCTCGCCCACCGGGTGGAGGCGCTGCAGGCCGAGCTCGAGGCCGAACGCCGCCGCGCGCAGCAACTGGAGCGCGCCGCCGG
>JBBRPY010000019.1:0-48098 GCA_038227375.1 Dehalococcoidia bacterium | reverse complement strand
CTGCCGCTCTGGGTGTGGCTCACGCTCGGCGCGTGGCGCGATGTGCTCTGGTGGTTGCTGCCGCTTGGCGCCCTGATCGGCTTCGCACTGCATCTCGTGAACACGCTGCCTGACATCGAGGGCGATGCCACGCACGGCGTGAACGGCATCGCGCATCGGCTCGGCACTCGGCGGTCGATGATGGCGGGCTGGGGCGCCTTCGGCGCCGCGCTCGTGCTGAGCGCGGCGCTCGCGCCCTTTCTCGAGTATGAACTGTGGGTGTACGCGCCGACGGCCGCGTTCGCACTCGGCCTTCTCGGCGCCAGCATCGGCCTCTACGCCTCGCGGCGCGATGCGTTCGCGCTGCAGTTTGGGTTCGGCGCCCTTGGCGTCGGCGCTGCCGTGCTTGCTGCGGGCTGGCTGGCGGCGGTGAGCTGAACTTTGGCGCCGCCGCCGACGCGTTGCTACGATCTAGCGTGACGCACGACCCTATCGGACTCTACCTACACATTCCCTTCTGCACCGCTAAGTGTGGATACTGCGACTTCAACTCCTATGCCGGCCACGAGCATATGATCCCGACCTACGGCGACACGCTCCTGCGTGATGCATCGCTGTGGGCGGAGGCGACGACGGGGCGCTCTGTCGAGACGGTGTTTTTCGGCGGTGGGACACCGAGCCTGACGCCGGTCGAACAGATGGAGCAGATCTTGCGGGGTCTTGAGCGCATCTTTCGCTTCGAGGACGGCGCCGAGATCTCGCTGGAGGCCAATCCGGGCAGCCTCTCGACGGAATATCTGCGCGGGCTGCGCGGCATCGGCTTCAACCGGCTGTCGATCGGCGTGCAGTCATTCGACGATGAAGAGCTGGTGTCGCTCGACCGCATCCACACGGGCGAGGAAGCGCGCTCAGCGTACGCCTCGGCGCGCGATGCCGGCTTCGACAACGTGAATCTCGACTTCATCTACGGCTTGTCCGAGCAGCCTCTGAGCAAGTGGCAGCGGACGCTCGAAGAGGCGCTGGCGCTCGCGCCCGAGCATCTCTCGCTGTACGCACTGACGATCGAAGAGGGGACGCCGCTAGCCCGCGATGTCGCGCGCGGCCGCGTGTCGGCGCCCGATCCGGACATGCAAGCCGAGCACTACGAGTGGACGGAGCAGCGCCTTGCACGCGCGGGATACGAGCACTACGAGATCTCCAACTGGGCGCGGCCTTCGCGGCGTTGCAAGCACAACCTGCTCTACTGGCAGAATCGCGAATACCTGGGTCTCGGCGCCGGCGCCCACTCGTTCCTCAACGGCGTGCGCTTCTCGACGGTCCTGCTGCCGAACCGCTACACCGAGCTCGTCGACGAGACGGTCGCGTCGCGCGCGGCTGGGGGCACATCGATGCTGCACGTGCAGGGCGCAGAGCAGATCACGCCGGAGCTGTCGATGGCGGACACGCTTATCCTCGGCCTACGACTGATCGAGGGCATCGACACGCTGGCGTTCTCGCGCCGGCACGGCCGGACCGTCGACGCCCTTCACGGCGATCTCTTCGCGGAGTTCGTCGGTTATGGCCTGCTGGAACGCACACCGACGCACCTGCGTCTGACGCCGCGCGGGCGCCTGTTGAGCAACGAGTTGTTCCAGCGACTGCTTCCGCAGCCGGTCGCTTAGGCCTGGTTGACGCGATCGTGTACGCCATACCAGACTGGCGGCGCTGTTACGACGACTCCCCCGATCGCTGAGATGAGGAGCCAGGCGAGCAGGTTGGACCCCGTCAGTGCCCCGACCAGACAGACGGAGGTCGCACCGACGGCTGTGAGGAAGCAAAACTGCCTCGGCAGCGCGATTCGCATCACACCCCACAGTGTGAGACCAAGGACGTATGCGGCGACGACGAACGGCACAGCCGCGGGCCCGACGTTGCCGTATGTTGCGTCGATGATCGCCGTGGTCACCACCGACAATGCGAGCGGAGCGATCACGACGATGACGATCGCCCGCCGGAACCACGCGGGCAACCGCCTCACGCCGCGCCGCCGTTGTTGGACCCCATCCATGACGCGATCATAGCTCGGCGGTTCGCGAAAGGCTTGCCATCACCTTGTGGTGCTGTGGAGACCTGGCACTGCTAGGGAAGCAGCAGTTCGCCGCGCAGGACGGTGACGGCGTGGCCGCCGAGGTGGACGATCGGCGCATCGGGGCCGCCGGTCACCCGCGCGTACACGCGGCCGGGTTGCCCCATCTCCAATCCCTGTTCGGCGACGTAGCTGATCGCGCCGTCAACGTCCGGCAGCAACCCATGTTTCGCGATGAAGGCGGCGATGCAGCCGTTGCCGCTGCCGGTCACCGGATCCTCCATCACCCCGAGCGCGGGCGCGAACACCCGCACATGAACCTGCGCATCCCGCGACTGCGCTCCCAGGCAGAAGATCGCCAGACCGTGGGGGAGGTCCATCAACGCCACGATGTCGGGACGCACGCGCATCATCGCGTCAAGCGATTCTACCTGCGCGACCGGCCAGAAGATGCCCGTCGACACCTCCTCGGCGCGGAGGATCGATCGCTCCTCAAGGCCCACGCAGGCGGCGATCCTGTCCGGTGGCAGCGGCGCCGCGCGAAACTTCGGCGCGGCCTGGATCATCGTGTAGCGCCCATCGCTTCCGGAGACTGTGACCGGTATCACGCCGACGCCGGTCTCGAGCAGCAGGGATTCGCCTTTCGCGAGTGTCACCCGCCGTTCGCTGATCAGGATGTGCGACGCCGCGATCGTCGGATGACCCGCGAACGGCAGCTCTGCGTTCGGGGTGAAGATGCGGATGTGCGCGTGGTTCTTCGGGTCGGCCGGCGGCAGCAGGAAGACCGTCTCGGAGAGGTGCTGGTTGAGCGCGATGCGCTGCATCGTCTCGCTATCGATCCGTTCGCCATTGACGACCGCGGCCGGATTTCCCTCGAGCGGCGTGCGGGTGAAGGCGTCGACATGGCGGATGGCCGCCGTGCGCGTCACGAAGCGCGGCCGAAGATCCGGGCCACACGCCCACCGGCGCTGATCAGCAGCGTCCAGGCGACGGCGTTGAGGAGGACGTTTGCCGGATACATCATCCACATCCGTTCGGCGCGCCCTTCTTCCAGCACGTGGCCGGCGAGCGTGCGTGTCACGGCGAATTGGACGACGGCGACGACGGCCAGCGTATGAAGGAACCGCTTTCGCATGTGTGCACCTCTTCGCGAGGCCACGGCCGCGCGGGCTACAGGTCTTTCCGGTAGATCCGCGTGCGCGAGCCAGGCTTCCACGGCGGATAGACCGTGCGCTCGATCACCCAACCCTCGCGGTCGAAGAGCGAGTGCGCCTTGACGTTGTTCTCGCTCGTATGGAGCCAGAGCCGCTTCTTGTCGCGAAGCGCGGCCTCTGACTGCACCGCTTCGAGCAGCATGCTGCCGATGCCGCTGCTCCGCGCCCGCGCGGTGACCTCGATGTTCTCGAGATATGCGCTATCTCCCTGCTGGAAGGCGCGCGTGTCGTCGTCGGGCGGATCCCAGTCCTGGTCCGCGCGAAACTTCGTATGCACCACCGCCCAGCCAACGGCGAGGCCGCCCTCTTCGGCCACGTAGGCGAAACAGTCGCCGGCCTCGCAGGCGGTCTCCATGTGTTCCAGACGGGTGCTGTCGCGCTCGCTCAGAAAGGACTTGAGGGGAGCCTCGTCGCGCGCGAAGTCGATTGGGCGCACGCTTACCTCGTGCGATTGCGGTCCCGTCATCTCACCATCCCTGACTAGCCGGTTGCCGCGGGTGTCGCGCGTCATCGAGGATCCTTCCCCTGGCAACCGGAATGACAGTCACCGGATTCTATCGCCCAGCCGGTGATCGAGGGAAGCGGAGCTGACGCACGCGGCGCATCGAGCACGAGTGAATATGGCCACGAGCCGCCACACCCATGCTCGGATCGAATCTGACGGGCACTCCGGTGGACGCTAGAACTGGCTCCGCCCCAGCTCGCTCCGAACGCGCGCAAGCTCCGTGTCACCGCGTGCTAGTCGCTGTCGGAGCACCGGCGCTCGCGAATCGATCAGGTGGTGGAAATGGCGTCGTAGCCGAGATTGAATCAATCACATGCGGCGAATACCATGGGCTTGGATCGCGCCCATCCGATAGTGATTCGCGGCGCAAGTCGAAGTGAGGCAGACTTCATGACGTCGTTGGCGGAGCACACGCGCTCGCTCGTTGCCTGCACGATCTGGGCGGATGACCGCATCCTCGCCGCCGCGGATGGCATCGACGATGCGCAGTACGCGGGGCTCCGCGCGCAGTTGGAGCACATGTTGGGCACGCAGCGCTGGTGGCACGCCAAGTGGACCAGCGGTGTGTACGCGCCTCCGGAGGTGCCGACGCTCGCCGACGCACGGCGACACTATGCCGATTCGCATGCGGCGCTACGATCGTTCGCCGCAACACTGACACAGGACGGGTGGGACCGCTCCGGTCAGTGGTGGTTGGAGTTCGGGTACGAGCAGCGCATGGCGCTCGGCGAGAGTATCACGCAGGTGTTCTCTCATGCCGTGCAACATCGCTCGGAAGTCGCTGTGATCCTGTCCGGCTGGGGACGCTCGCCCGGCGACCTCGACTATCTCCGGTTTTTGCGCGAGAGAGCGAACGGATACGGCGGCATTCCGTCGGAGTAGGCCTCGGATGGCGGGTGCGGCGCTAACGAGCGTCTGCGTCCGCTGGTGCAGTGCCGTGACTGGCGCAAATCCTTCAGTCGTCGATGAATCCGCGTGGCTGTGTTTCGGGAACATCCTTGGCCTGGAGCAGCACCTTGACGCGCCCGAGCCTCGCCGGATCGATCAAGTCCATCACAACCCGACGGCGCGCGAAGTACTCTTCCATCTGCGCGCCCGCAGCGCCGGCAACGGCTGCGACGGCGTCGGCGATCCCCAATCGCACAAGGAATGCGCTCTGGTCGGTCGTCCCGACTGTGCGCAGGCCGGCGCCTTCTCCTGCCTGCCGGAGCGTCGTGAAGTCGACGCTCGACGTGATGTCCTGCTTGCCCACGCGCTGATACGGGTCGCTCGAAGCGGACTGGTGGTAGAAACAGAGCAGCGTGCCATCACGCCGCCACGGCGCGTATAACTGTGCGGCCTCGTACCCGTAGTCGAGCGTCAAGATGTAGCCGCGCTCGAGCGACCGCGCCGCCTCCGCCATCCACCGGGGCGCTGCGAGATTCACCTCCGCGAGGGCGCCGTCGCCGGGCAGCACGCCCAGATGGTCGAAATATGAGCGGAGCGCGTCATCGGAGAGAGGAAGCAGATCGTCGGCGAAGCGCCCGTCTCGCCACGTCACAAAGACTTCCCGCCAGCGTTCGCCATCGCGGACGATCCGGTGCACCGGAAACGCATCGAGCAGTTCGTTCGACAGCACGCACCCGGTGATGCCGGAGGGCAATGCATCGATCCATTCGACGCGGCCCTGCCCGAGCTCAGCTTCGGCGAGCGTCCGCTGCTGTGCCGTCCGGAGCGCGGCGCTCAGCTCGATCATCTGATAGCGGATCGCCGCGGCAAACGCCGGTTCGCGCGCCGACCAGCGCAGGATGTCGCGCGCCAGCAGCCCCGTGCCGCCGCCCTGCTCGACGATGTCGAATCGGCTCGGACGCGACATCAGCTCCCACAGTTCCAAGAGTTGTTTCGCGACGAGCGCTCCGAACACGGGATGCACTTGGGGACTGGTGACGTAGTCGCCGCCGCGGCCCATCAGCCCGGAATTCGTGCTGTAGTACCCGTAGCGGGGGTGGTAGAGGGCGGCCTCCATGAAGTCGCGGAACGGCATCGAGCCGTCGCGGGCGATGCGTTCTCGAAGCTCGGCGATCAGCGGCGCGCTTTCGGTAATCGACGCGAAGTCGTCGTGCTCGGCCACACCCCCATAGTAGCCTGCGATCGTCCGCCGCACCTGCCGTCGGGATTGCGTGTGCGCATGTCCTGCGCGAAGATGCGGCGTCTCGCATGTCAGGGGACGTAAGGAGCACGCATGCCGGTCGCCGCGCTGAACGGAATCCAGATCAACTACGAGGAGCACGGTGATCCAGATGGCGCGCCGATCCTCTTCACGCATGCGTACGCCGCGAGCTTGCAGATGTGGCAGCCGCAGTTCGAGGCGCTCTCCGACTATCGCGTCGTCGGCTGGGACCTGCGCGGCCACGGCGGCACCGACAGCCCGCCGGCACAGGAGGCGTACAGCGAGAAGCTCACGGTCGAGGATATGGCGTCGTTGCTGCGCCATCTCGGGATCGCCCAGGTGGTGATCGGCGGGCTGTCGCTCGGCGGCTACATCTCGCTCGAGTTCCAGCACGCGCACCCGGAGATGGTGCGCGCGCTCATCCTCTGCAACACCGGTCCCGGCTACCGCAAGGACGATGCCCGCGCCGGATGGAACGAGTTCGCGAACGGCTACGCCGCGCGCTTCGAAGAGCGCGGTCTCGATGGCCTGGGACGCGGCATCGAGATCGACTCGACGCGCGCGTATCAGCGGTCGGCGCAGGGACTCGCGTTCGCGGGCTACGGCATCCTGACGCAACGGGACGCCGTCGTGATGGAGCACCTCGAACAGATCGACGTGCCGGCGCTGATCGTGTTGGGCGCCGATGACCAGCGCTACAAGGCGGGAGGCGACTATCTGGCGTCGAAGATCCCGCACGCGCAGAAGGTCGTGATCGAACACGCCGGGCACGCCGTCAACCTGTTTCAACCTCAGCAATTCAACGACGCCGTGATCGCGTTTCTGCGGACGAACGGCATCTGATGATCGATGCCTGCCGAGAGCCCTGCGGTACCATCCCGCATGCGATCGCGATTCAGCGGCCTCTGGCGTAATCCCGACTTCCTTCGGCTGTGGACGGGACAGACGGTCTCCGTCTTCGGCTCGCTGATCACGCGGACGGCGCTGCCGTTTACGGCGATCCTCTACCTCCACGCGACCGCGCTGGAGGTCGCCGTGCTCGCCGCATCGGACGTGATCGCCGGCATCCTCGTCGGGCTCATCGCGGGCGTCTGGGTCGACCGCCTGCATCGCCGACCGATCATGATTGCGACGGATCTCGGCCGGGCGCTGCTCATTGTTTCGATCCCGATCGCCGCGGTCTTTGGGGCGCTGCGGATGGAGCAGTTGTACGTGGTCGCGTTCGCGGCGGGTGTGCTGACGATGTTCTTCGATGTTGCTTATCAGTCATACCTACCATCGATCGTCGAGCAGGATGAGCTGCTCGAAGGCAACAGCAAGCTCACCGCGAGTGCCTCTGTCGCGGAGTTCGGCGCCTTCAGCGCCAGCGGCTTCCTGGTGCAATGGATCACCGGCCCGGGGGCGATGCTGATCGACGCGATCTCGTTCCTGTTCTCCGCCTTCTTCGTGCGCGCGATCGAAAAGCCCGAACCGCCGCCGCCGGCGCCTGAAGCCCGCCAGAGCGTGACTGCCGAAGTCATGGAAGGTGTGCACGCGATCGGCGCGGATCGCGTGCTCAGAGCGATCGCTGCCAGTTGGATCGCGCTCTCGCTGGCGAGCGGCTTCTTCCGGACGGTCATCCTGTTGTTCGCGAGCAGACAGCTTGGCTTCTCGCCCGGCGTACTCGGCGTGATCTTCGGCATCGGTGGCGCGACGTCGTTCTTCGGCGCGCTCGCCGCTGCTCCGGCGGCGCGGCGCTTTGGCGTCGGCGGGGCAATGGTCGCCGGCATGGTGATGGGCAGCGTCGGCGTGCTGGTGATGGCGGGCGCGCGCGAGGCGTCGCTCTTCGCGGCGGTGTTGCTCATCGCACAGCAGGTGATCAGCGACCCCGGCTGGACGATCTACGAGATCAACCAGATGAGTCTGCGCCAGGCGATCGTCCCGGCGCGCCTGCTCGGCCGCGTCAACAGCGCCATCCGCTTTGGCGGCCTCGTCGCGATGCTCGCGGGGACGATCGTCGCAGGCGCCGTCGCGACGGCCGTCGATGCCCGCTCTGCCGTGGTCGTCGGCGCCTGCATCACGCTGCTGGGAGCGCTGTTCTTGATCATGTCGCCGGTCCGGAAGCTCCGCGTCGCGCCCACGCCGGTGTCCGACGATGCCATGCAGCTGCCGCTTGCGGCGCCGTGACCATCGCGCGGCCCTCACCTTCTCCGCGGCGAGTCTGCGGCCCTCCCCTCTTCACCGCGTGGAGCGGGAAGCTTAGTCACGGACGGGGGATCAATCTCGCGATGGGCGCGCCAGATGATTCGTCCGAAGCATTCCCCTCTCCAAACACTTGTGGGAGAGGGTGCCAAGTGCCGGTCGAAGACTCGCCGCGGAGAAGGTGAGGGCCGCGGCTACGCGGGATCGCGCTTTCCGTAGATCGATTCCATCAGCCGGCCGAGCGCGCCGCCGACGCGGTGCTCGAAGTCGCTCAGGGTGAAGCCGCGATGCTGTGCGACGGCGAGCGCCAGCGCGTCGCCGACCGCGAGCGCGGCGGCGGCGCTCGCTGTGGGGGCGAGCCCGATCGGGTCGCCGGCGGCGATGCCCCCGGGATAGAGCGCTACGGTGGCCACGAGAGACAGCGTTGACTTCGGCTTGTCGGTGATTGCGATCAAGGGCAGATCCATGCTTTTGAACACGGGAAGAAGGGCCGTGAGTTCGGGGCTTTCGCCGCAATGCGACACCGCCAGCATCACGTCACCCTTGCGCAGTCCGCACAGATCGCCGTGTACGCCGGCGCCCGGATGCAAAAACGACGACGGCGTGCCCGTGGACGAGAGCATTGATGCGATCTTCGCGGCGATGTGGCCGGACTTGCCCACCCCGCAGGTCATCGTTGCGCCGCGGTTCGTCGCGATTAGCTCGACCGCATCGGCGAAGTCGTGCGACAGCGCCGCCGCTGCTTCCTCCAGCGCACGCGCCTCGTTGCGGATCACTTCGCGACCGAGCACGATGTGCCGCTCCCGGTCGCGGTCGGCGGGTGTCTGGTTCATGCGGAGATCCCTTTCGCAAGCAGCTCTTCGACCTCGCGGCGGAGCGGCATCGACGGCTCGGCGCCCTGCCGCGAGCAGGCGAGCGCTCCCGCGGCGCTCCCGAACCGCACCGCCGTGGCCACGTCGGCGCCCTCGGCGGTCCGGACCGCGAACCCGGCGCAGAATGCGTCCCCGGCGCCCACGGTATCGACAACATCAACCACGAACGGCGGCACGCGAAGCCGGACGTTGCCTGCGACGGCGATCGCGCCCGCCGCGCCGAGCGTGATGATCACGGTCGCCCCGCGATCTCCTCGCAGGGCATCGGCGATCCGAAATGCCGCGCTGCATACATCATCGGCATCCGGCGGGCTGTCGCGGAGTCTGCCGGCGGTCAGCGCGCGCGCCTCAATCTCGTTGGGCACGAGAATATCGGCGAGCGCGAGCAGGTCGGGAGGCACGTCCATCGCCGGAGCCGGATTCAGCATTGTCGTCACGCCGGCTGCTCGCATCATGCCGGCAAAGCTGGTGGCCGCCGGCATCGAGGTCTCGAGTTGCAGCAGCGCCAGGTCGGCGCCCGCCAACACCGAGGCGCTGCGCTCGACGTCCGCCTGCGTCAGATTCCGGTTCGCTCGCGGCGCCTGGACGATGCTGTTGCCGCCTTGCGGATCGACGGTGATCGTGGCCACGCCGGTCCCGGTGGCAGGATCGATGCCAACGCAGCGGCGGTCGATGCCTTCGCGGTCGAGCGCGGCCAGGAAGCGCCGGCCGAAGTCGTCGTCGCCCACGCGCCCGACGACGGCGACTTCCGCCCCCAGTCGTCGAGCCGCCACCGCCTGATTGAAGCCCTTGCCGCCGAGGTGCATAGCGAACTCGCCCTGAAGCGTCTCGCCCGTGTCCGGGCGCCGCTCCGTGCGCATCACGAGGTCCATGTTTAAGCTCGCGAGCACGGCGATCTTGACCATACGGCGATTGTAGTGCGGCTCCGTTGGGGATGCGAGGCGACGCCGCAGACGGGATGACCAGGGCGTAGGGCCGTCTGAGGCCGTACGCCCTGGGTGCTGAGTCTCGGTCATGGGGGTCGTACCGCCGCGTCGTCCGCGGCGCCCCGGGCAATTGCTCGTCGAGCGACTGGCGGTAGAGGATGCACCCTTGCAGGAACTGCGGCCAGGCCGGCACCTCGGGAATCGGGTCCGTCTGTTCGGGCAGGAGACCCCACAGGGCGGGGTGATGCCAGCACAATTCGTGCTTTGAGCTATCCCGGTGCGCCCGGATGCCTTGTCGCAGTTGTTTCACTTCTTCGGCGAGTTGCTCCCGCGACATGTTATCGAGGTCGCTGTCCACAATGATCCTCCTCACTCGGGTCAGGATCGGCGTCCTGACGTACATATGGGGCGCTGAGATGAATAGAGTGCGGGTACTCGGACTCGTCCCGGCCGCGCGATGGGCGCTCAATCGCGGCCGGCATAGCGCGGCGCGATCGTTTGTCCGCGCACGCCTTCGAAGACGCGGTTGCGGCTCGCCGTGAAGCCTGAGAGCGTCGCCGGATCCGCGAGCGCTGGCAGACATACGGTCTCTCCCAAGGCGAGCGATGCGAGAGAGGCAGTGACAACGTCGTCGGCCTCCATAATCGCCGGCACGTGCGAGACGTCTTGGCCGGCGACCTTGTGGAACTCCGTGCGGACGACACCGGGGCAGAGCGCCTGCACGCGCACGCCGCTGTCCGCGAGCTCGCCCGCGAGCGTCTCGCTGAACGTGTTGATGTACGACTTCGCAGCGGCGTATACGGCGCGATGCGGCAGCGGCGGCGCCGTCATCGACGCGCTGAACGCGAGACCGGAAGATACGTTGACGATCGCGCCCCGCGCGAGCGCCAGCATGCCGGGGAGCGCCGCGCGGGTGAGTCGCGTCAGAGTGATGATATGCAGACGGATGAGCTGCTCAGCGTCGTCAGCCGGAAGCTGCACGAACGGCATGTAGCCGCCGAAGCCGGCGCAGTTGACGAGGAAATCGAGTGCCGGGCGTTCGGCGGCCACGGCTTCGACCAACCGCAGCTCATCGGGCACCGTCAGGTCGGCCGCGAGCACGTCGACGGCGACCGCGAATTCGGCCCGAAGCTGCGACGCCAGCCCCTCAAGCCGATCGCGCCGCCGCGCGACGAGTACGAGCGCGCTACCGAGCGCGGCAAGCCGCGCCGCATACGCCGCACCGATCCCGGACGACGCTCCAGTGACAATCGCCACACCTGGCGCCGGCTGGCCCGATTGCGTGGACATGCGCGAATCGTAACGGCTGCGCGTCTCGGCGGATAATCAGGCGGGAGTAAGGAACTCATTCGAGTGGGCGAGGCTTCAGCGAGAAGGATTCGTTGGCAAGGTTGCGCGCGGTGCCGTGTCCGCCGCGATAGCTGGGGACGGTGCCCAATCCGCAGGCACGCCGTTTGCGTCGTCCGTCTCGCGCTACGACTCGCCCGCGTCTTGCAGGAGGTTCTCGAACACCTGCCGCCCGCGTGCGAGCGCCTGATCGAACGTGATCATGTCCCCACTCTTGTCAGGATGGGCCGCGGTCCACTTCTGAAGATGCGCCGTCGAACAGAAGAAGTTCAAGTCGGGACAGAGCGCGGTAGCGAGGACACAGCCCGCTTCCACCTTGGCATACCAGACCACGAGTCCGGCGGGCGAGACGCGGTTGACGGAGCCCTGCGCGACGGCAATCGAGACAGCGCCACTGCAAGACGCGCACGCCGACGCGATCTCCGCATCCTTCCCAAGCATGAACGGCATCCCGAGAGCATCGATCGCACACATCGCGTAGAGTTCCGGGCCCTGCGAAAGCTGTACCCGATGCGCTGTCCGCTCATTCGAGAACGGATAGGCGTGGGTGATTGCGCTGTCGCCGGCGTTCCGATGCACGCATCCCGCCCGCTCGAGTTCTGCGACGAGCGCATCGGCTTGCTCGATCGTGGCAAGATGGAATCGTCGGCGCACATCGTCGAGCGTTGGCGAACGGCCAGTGCGAGCGAAGGTTTCCAACACGAAGCGGTGGGCCGGACCGCCCCTCGGGATCAGCGGGTTTTCCTGAACGGCCATCGTCACATCCACCGTGATGACAGGGGCACCGTCATCGTAAGGCATCGCGCTACCAGAGGTGATCCTTCGTGGGTATCGGTGTCTCCGAAGCCGGTCGTCCTTCGTGACGAGCGGCCAGCCATGCTCGACCGTGGTCGCGTAGATCAGCCGGTCGGCGGGGTCGCCGGAGCGACTCCGGCAATGCGACGGCAATCGACGTCATTGGTTGCGGAGCCGTGCCAGCGCGGCCCCGGTGCCAACACCAAGGGCGAGGGACACGAGAATCGCTGATGCAAAGAGACCACCCCAGACTAACGCGGCGAAGAAGTCAACCCATCGTCTCGAGTCGTAACTGATGTGAGATACGCAAGCGGAGCAAGATGCGGAGTAGACGCCAGTAATCACAAGTAGAGCCGAGTAGCCAATCACCACACCCGAGACCGCTACAACGGGAGCGCGCGGCAAGCGACGGCGCGACACGCCGGCAGCGAACGCCACTACCGCCAAGGCCATTGTCACAGCAAGCGCACTTATCCATTCAACTTGCCCGGACTAGTATAGGCGCTTGCCTATCGCGCTCCGGCGATGGCGCCAACCGGAAACCAGAAATGTGCCGGAGTGATGGCGACCCCGAAGGGATTCGAACCCTCGATCTCCACCGTGACAGGGTGGCATGTTAGACCGCTACACCACGGGGCCGCGCTCGCATGTGGACGCCTGAAGACCGCGTGTGTGGGGGTGCTTCGGGCGGTTCATTCTAATGACGCCTCCGGAGGGTGTCAATCGAGCCAGCGTGTTCGCGCCGGTCCTGCCCGCTGCTACCGCTGATCGAGCCACTGCCCGTAGTTGTACTGAGCGAGGCTGCTGCGCAACTCCGGCTTGCGGTCGCGCACGTACTTCCACGCCGAGGTGTACGCCTTGCTCGTGAAGAGCTGGATCAGCGGGCGCGCCTGAATCATCAGACGCTGCGCATCGAGCAGCGTCTGCCGGCGCGCGTCACGGTCTTGCTCGCGCCATGAGCGCTCGACCAGCGCTTCGATACCCGCGTCCGAGAACCCGAACGGGCTCTTCGTGCCGTCGATGCCGGCGGAGTGGTAGAGCCGCGTGGGCGCGTCGGGCGATTCGTACGGAAACTGGCTGATCAGCGTCATCGCGAAGTCGCCCCGGCGAAGGTTGACGAACCACGGCAGCAGGTCGAGCGTCTCCAGGTCGACCATCAGCCCGATCCGCTGTAGTTGGTCGCGCACGACGGTCGCGACGTCGAGTAGTTGCGGCACCTTCGCAACCTGCAACCGGATGCGCATCGCCGCCGCGCCGGCCTGCTGGATCATTGCTGTCGCACTTGCGCGGCGCTGTTCGATGGGCTGGTCGCCGCGTTGGGCCGCGATCACAGCTCCGCGCGGCAGCGACCAGAATCCGCCGGCGATGTGCGGGCTCACGGGGCCGAGTACCTCACCCTCCTCGAAGGCGATGTCGCGGATCATCGCGTCTCGGTCGAGTCCGATGTCGATCGCCTCGCGCACTCGCGGGTCGTTGAAGGGCGGCCGGTCGACGCGCAGGCCGATTGACAGATACGCCAGCGATGCCTCGCTCGTCACCTCGACGGCCGGCAGATCGCGGCCGATGCGCTGCGCCTCGGCGCGGTCGCGGTTGGGCGCAACATCGATCTGCTGCTGCGTCAGGGCGGCGACGCGCTCGGCGTCGTCGGAGAAGATCATCCACTCCATCGCATCGAGATAGGGCAACGGCGCCGCGAAATACGCTTCGTGGCGGACGATGCGCACGGGCCCGCCCGCCGGCGCCTGCTCAATCCGGAAGGGACCGCTGCCGACGCCTGATGCGCTGAGGTCAGCAGCGGCATCGATCAGCTCCGTCGGGATGATCGCGCCGCCGCTGATGGCGCCGATCTCGCTCAGCGAGTACACGTTCGGTTGCTTCGTCACGATCCGCAGCGTCGTTGCATCGGTGGCTTCGACGCGGTCGAGGATCGTGTTGTGCCAGGTCTTGTTCAGGACGAGCGGGTTATCGCGATAGCGCTGGATGGACCGCGCCGCATCGGCCGCGACCACCGGCCGGCCGTTCACGGGCGGCAGGTCCTGAAAGCGCACGTCCGGGCGCAGCCGGACGATCACTGTCGTTTCGTCCGGCTGCTCGACGCTGACCGCGTGATCGAGCAGCGTGGCGTCGGTGTCGGGATCGATGTGGAGGAGGTAGCCGTAGACACGCGGGAAGATCTCGAGGCCGGTGCCGGATTCGATCTGCGGGTCCAGCCCAGAGGAGACGGGCAAACTCGTGCCCGTGCGCAGGACGCCGCCGCGCCGTGGCGTCTGTGTTCCGGAAGCGCCGGGCGAGCGATTCTTATCGCCGGTGCGGCAACTGACCGTCGCCGCAGCCGCGAGCGTCGCCGCGGCGACCGAAGCGCCCGCCAGTGCTTGTCTGCGGGAGAGCGGCGCGCGGGAGAGCCGGGTCCAGTACGGTTCGGTCATAGCGCTCCATCCGAGATTCAGGCGGTCGTTCGCGATCGTACCATCCGATGCGCGCCGCACAGCTCGGCCCGGCTTTCGGCCGCCCCGGCCTGGGCGTCAAGTTGCCGGATTGTGAGCGCTTGACACCGGTCGGACGACGCGCTTATCGTTGCCTGACGAAAGTGCCAGCGGAAAGGCGGAACGTTGCCGTTTCAGAAGCCAGACGCCGTCGATCAACACATTCTCAGCATCCTTGAGGATAATGGCCGCGCCACCAACCGGGAGATCGCGGAGTCCGTCGGCGTCTCCGAGGGCACCGTGCGCAACCGCATCGAACGGCTCATCCGTGACGACGTCCTGCGCATCGTCGGCGTGACGAATCCGGCGAAACTGGGCCTGAACACAGCGGCGGTGATCAGCGTCTCGGGCGAACTTTCGCGCATCACGGATATCGCCGAGGGCATCGCAGCGGCCGATGGCGTCGTGTACGTGGGCTACACCACGGGCAACGCCGACATCATCGCCCTCGCCTTCTTCCCCAGCAACGACGAGCTGACCGACTTCATGACGCAAACGCTCGCGGCGATCCCAGGCATTCTGAAGGCCGAAACCAACATCATCCTCAAGCCCGTGCGCAGCCTGTTCCCGGGCGCTACCGTGAACATCGTGGGACGGCAGGCATCGGCGCTCGCGGCCGCCCGCGGTTAGACAACGGCCTCGGTCGAGGGGCGCCACGTGCATCGTGACGCGATCTCCCGCGAGGCACTCGGCTTTGTCCGCAATCAGGAGATGCAGATGAGCGACGGCATCGCGACTGAGCCGGCGAAGAAGGTCGTCACCTACGACCACGATGGAAACGAAAACGGCTGGCTGATTGAGCTGTACAGGGAAGGCGCGAAGACGACCGCCTACCTGACGGCGGCGGCGCCGGGCGCGTTCAAGGGGTACCACCTGCATCGCGTCCGCGCGGCGCGTTACGTCTGCATCCGCGGCCGCATGAAGATCATCCTCTACCACGACGGACAGCGGCAGGAGCATCTGCTCGACGCGGCCGCGCCGGCACGTCTCTTCATTCCGCCGAACGTCGCCACTGGGCTCGAAAACATCGGCGATGAGGAGGCGTGGCTCATCAACTACCCGGAGCCGGCGTACGACCCCGGGCTGAAGGACGAGCAGGTGGAGTACACCCAGGCCGAACTAGAAGCCGGAGTGGTGAAGTAGATGGGCAGGAGCGCCGCCCTTGAGGCGGAACTACGCGCGATCGGCGCCACCTACAGCGGCGTCTGGACGTGCGCGGTCACGGATCTGACCTCAGGCGAGCGGATCGCGATCGACGAGGATCGGGTGATGCCCACGGCGTCGCTTATCAAGGTCGCCGTGCTGACGGCCTTGTACCAGGCGGTAGACGACAGGAACGTCGCGCTTGATCAGCGGATCACCTACCGCGACGAGCACCGCTGCCTCGGCTCCGGCGTGCTGTCGATGATGTCGCCGGGTGTCGAGATGTCCGTCCGTGACGCCGCCGTGCTGATGATGACCATCTCCGACAACTCCGCGACGAACATCTGTATCGACCTCGTGGGGCTCGATGCCGTGAACGCGAAGATGCGGTCGCTGGGCTTGCCGCTGACGTCTCTCATGCAACGCCTGGGCGACCCGAAGGCTGGCGGCGATGCGCGCAAGATGTCGGTCAGCACCGCGGCGGAGACCGCCCGCTTGTTCGAGCTGATCGCCACAGGACGCGCGGTGTCTGCCGCCAGTTGCGAGGACATGCTGCGGATCATGAGGCGCATGCGGGAACGGGCCGAGCTGTCGCACCTGCTGCCCTGGAACGAGATGAATATGCTGCCCGATCCGCGCACGAACTGGGTAGCCGAGAAGGGCGGCTCGTTCATCAACGGCGTCCGCACAGGTGGCGCGGTGTTCCACAGCGCGACGGGATTCTTCACGATGGCGGTGTTCTGCGAGGGCGGTGTGCGGGGTTCCGCGAACCACGAATCCGAGGGCAACCTGCTCAACCATCGCCTCGGCAAAGCCGCATGGGACGCGCTCTGCTGCTGAGACAGGACACGGCGTAGCGCGCGCAGCGTCGGCCCTGGTGCGCATGGCTTCGAGGCGTCGGCGCCTGCCCGTTCACGCGTTTCAGCTTCATCGGAGACGGAGAAATCTACATGCGAGCGCAATATGCACGCCGAGTCGGCTCGCTTGACGAGGCATGCGAGCGTGGTAGGATTCGGCGTGGTCGTGCTAGGCGGGGAGCCAGCGGTGCCCTGTACCCGCAAGCCGCTATAGCGGGGCTGAATTCCCGCTCGAGGTGAGTGTACCTGGGAACTGGCTGTGCCGAGCGGCGTTGAGGGCCTGATCCTACGCGGCGAAGCGCTATGAACCCCGTCAGGTCCGGAAGGAAGCAGCGGTAAGTAGTTTGCTCCGGGTGCCGTAGGGCTATCGGGCCGGAGCTAGTTAGCACCGCTAAGCCGAAGGGCCTCATCGACAGCGGGTGCACGACCATACTCTCGTGATCTCGCGCCGAACGCGCAGGCACTCGCCCCGTCCGACGCCTCTCAATCAAACGCGTCTATTCGCACCGCTGCGCGCATCACTGGAGGAAGCCTGGCGCTCACACGCGGCCCACGGGCCCGCATTCGCAACGCCCTCAGCTCGCTCTCGACAACGAGCGTGCTGCTCGATCGCCGCCGCCGCCGGCATCTGGCCGTGCTGTCGGTGGTGATCATGGTGAGCGTCTTCGGCTATGGCCTGCTGCAGCCACGGCAGGTGCGGGTACAAGCGGACGGGCGTGAGATCGTGGTGCGCACCACCGCATCGAGCGACGACGCCGTCCTGAGCGGCGCCGGCATCGACCTCCGCGCGGCAGACCGCGTCACATCTCTCCACGGGCGTGATGGTGACGTCGTCCGCGTCGAGCGCGCGAAGCACGTCGTGCTGGCGGCCGATGGCGCCACATACGACCTCCGCACGCACGCGCTCACCATCGACCAACTGATGTCCGAGGCGAGCGTCGCGGTCACCGGCCGCGACAGCGTGCTCCAGAACGGCGAGTTGGTGGCGATGAACGCCCCGCTCGACCCGCCACAGCTACTCGCCGTGAGCGGGGCAACGGGCGGCGCGGGCGGGTCGTCAGCCGCTGCCGTGGACGCTGCGATCGGCGTCGAAGTGCGCCGCGCGGTCCCATTCTCCATCTTCGAAGACGGGGTGGAGACGTCGACCACATCGAGCCGGCCAACCGTTGCGCAAGCGCTGCGTGAGGCCGGGAAGATCATTGGTCCGGGGGATGCTGTCTCGCCCGACCCACAAGCGGTGCTCGATGCTGACGCGCGCGTCGAGCTTCGCCACGCGAGATCGCTCACCGTGACGCTGCCCACCGACCGCCGAGTCCTCTACACCTTCGCCTCGACGGTGGGCGATGCGCTGGCGTCGGCGGGCGTCGTCATTCCCGCGGGCGCGTTCATCGAGCCGTCGGCCGCGGCCGTCGTCAGCGACGGAATGGCGGTCCGCGTCGTTCAGCTCTCGGGATCCAACGATGTGACGACGGAGTACATCGAAAGCAAGACCGTGTACCGCGCCGACCCGGAACTCGCGCCCGGCGAGACGCGCACGGTGAAGGGACACGACGGCGCGCGGACCCGGCACTACGACATCAGCTACGTCGACGGCGTGGAGGCGGGGCGGGAGTTGATCGACGACCGCCTCGACCCCACGCCGGTCGATACCGTCATCTACTACGCTGTCCAGCAACGCGCCGTAGAGGCCGCGCCGGCGGAGAGCGGGGGCGCGACGCGCAGCCTGCGCGTCTACGCCACCTGGTACAGCCCGGCCAGCAGCGGCCGCGCCGCGAGCGACCCCGACTACGGCCGCACCGCCACGGGAGCGTCAGTGACATACGGTATCGTGGCGGTAGATCCCGCCGTCATTCCGCTGGGCACGCGGATGTTCATCCCGGGCTACGGCTACGCGATCGCGGCTGACACAGGCGGCGCCGTGAAGGGCTATACGATCGATCTCGGATATCCGGACGGAGTGCGTGTTGACTGGCTATCGAAGTGGGTTGAGATCGATATCCTCTCGTGACGGGCCCGGCCGGCCCCGCGCGAAGAAGCGCTTTGGCCAGCACTTCCTCTCCGATGTCACGCTGCTCACCCGGATCGTCGACGCGGCGGACCTGACCGGCACCGAGACCGTGCTCGAAGTGGGCCCCGGCTTGGGCGCGCTGACCGCCGTGCTCGCCGATCACGCCGCGCGTGTCGTCGCCGTCGAGATTGACCGCGATCTGATCCATGGCCTGCGCGAGCGATTGCACGGTCGCGGAAACGTCACGGTCGTCGAGGGCGACATCCTCGAACGGCCGGTGGCCGAACTCCTCGCTCAGGCCGGCGCCACGGAGCCCTACGTCGTCGTCGCAAATCTGCCCTACAACATCGCGGCGCCCGTGCTTCGGCGCTTCTTCGAAGGGGCGGCGCGGCCCCGGCGCATGGTCGTGATGGTGCAACTGGAGGTCGGCGAGGCGATGGCGGCCACGCCGGGACGGATGAGCCTGATGAGCGTGGCGACGCAGGTCTACGGCGATGCCCGCGTCGTGATGAAGCTACCGCCGGGCGCGTTCTCACCGCCGCCCAAGGTGCACTCGGCCGTGGTCCGCGTCGACGTGCTGTCGGCCCCGCGCGTCGATGTGCCGGTGGAGGCGTTCTTTCGCGTTGTCCGCGCGGGTTTCGGGAACCCCCGCAAGCAGTTGCGCAACAGCCTCTCCTTCGGCCTGCATGTGAAGCAGGATGTCATCGACAATGTGATGAAGGATGCGGGCATCGACGCGACGCTGCGGCCGCAGATGCTGTCGATCGATGACTGGCAGTCGATTGCGCGCGTCTGGATCCGGCGGAACGCGTGAAGGGGCGGGGACTGCGCGTCGTCGCTTCTGCGAAGATCAATTGGACGCTGGAGATCCTGCGGATTCGCCCGGACGGCTACCATGAGCTCCGTAGCGTCCTCCAGACGATCGACCTCCACGACGTTGTCACACTCGCGGACGATGCGGACATCGTGCTGGACATAACGGAAGATGGCGGCCATCTTCGCGACGCGCCGCCCGAGT
This sequence comes from Dehalococcoidia bacterium, assembly GCA_038227375.1. Taxonomy (GTDB): domain Bacteria; phylum Chloroflexota; class Dehalococcoidia; order DSTF01; family JACRBR01; genus JALYKW01. Next base: position 28,556 of record JBBRPY010000019.1, on the reverse strand, counting down.
CGAACCTCGCGTATCGCGCCGCGGCGGCGCTGCGAAGGCGCGCGGGCATTGCGGCGGGTGCCCGCATCACGCTCGAAAAGCACATTCCGGTCGCGGCCGGTCTCGGCGGCGGCAGCAGCGACGCGGCGGCCGTGTTGCGTGGCCTGAACGTGCTGTGGGGCACGCAGCAGAGCGACACCAATTTGATGGAGATCGCGGCCGAGATCGGGTCTGACCCGCCCTTCTTCATTGCCGGGGGCACAGCGCTCGTCAGCGGCCGCGGCGACAGGGTCGAGCCGCTACCCGATGCCGTCGCGCCCGCGATGTTGCTAGCCGTGCCGCCGCAGGATGAGCGCGGCGAGAAGACGGCATCGATGTTCGCCGCGCTCACTCCTCATCACTTCTCCGAAGGCGAAGCGAGCGTCGGTCTGCGCGCGTTCGCCGAGTCCGGCCACATGATCGTCGACGATGTCCTGAGCAACACCTTCGAACGTGTCACCTCGACCATGCAGCCGGACACCGAACGCGCGATGGATGCGCTGCGCGCGCAGGGACATACGCCGCACCTCGCCGGAGCGGGACCGTCCTTCTTTCTGCTCGATGCGGGGCATGACCTCGCTGCGCTCTCGTCGCGCCTCCGTGAGCTCGGGTTCGAGCCGCGTCTGACGCGCGCGCTGCGGCGGGAGCAGGCACTGCGTATCGAGGAGGCGTAGTGGCGTCGGTCTTCGCGGGGTTTGTCGTGGGTTACGCGTTGTCGCTCTTCATCGGGCCGCTGGCGGCGGTGCTGATCGTCCGTTCCAACGACCGCTCGGGCGTCGCGCAGCGCCTCGCGCCGCCGGGCACGAGCGTCATCGCGCTCTCCGTGGTGCTGCACTTCACCGCCATCCTGCTGTTCACAGCGCTGGGCATCGTGCTCGGCCTGGCGCTTCATGGCATTGAGACGCGGCGGCCCGATGGCGGGCTCGGCAGCCCGAATCTCGTGTACACGGCGCTGGTGGTCGCGCTCACGGCGGTGCTGGTCGTGCCAACGATGGCTGTCCCCGCAGTACGCGGGCATGCGTTCGCCGCGGCGCTCGTGTTCGTCGCGTCGTTCGGCTGGGCGATGCCGTGGCTGGCGCGGCTCGGCTGACGCGTCGGGTGCTGCGGGAGCCGCTGTTATAGTTGCCGCATGCCCGGAACGATCGTCGACATGCACATCCACACGACCGCGGGAGCCTCGGATAGCGGCCTCACTCCCGAAGAGTTGGCGGAAGAAGCGGTGCAACGCGGGCTGACCGGCATCAACATCACCGAGCACGACCGGCTCTGGGACAGCTTCAAGCTCACCGAGTATCGGGAGCGCCACGCCCCGCTCTTCGTGAACAACGGCATGGAGGTGTCGACCGACCTCGGACACATGATCGTCGTTGGGTTGAAGCAGTACGTCAGCGGCATCCGCCGGGCGGAAGAGCTGCGCCGCGTGCTCGATGAGACCGGCGGATACATGGTGGTGGCGCACCCGTTCCGGCACTGGTTCGACCCGGTCTACTTCCGGAAGCAGGGGAAAGAGCCGTTCACGATGACGCCGGAGCAGGCGGCCGAGCGCATGCCGGTGTTTCAGCTCGTGGACGCCATAGAGGCGCTCAACGGCGCAAACACGCCGCGCGAAAATCTCTTCGCGCTGCGTGTAGCAAAGGCGCTCGGCAAGCCGGTCACGGGCGGCAGCGACGCGCATTCGCGCTCCGGCATCGGCTTCTACTGCACCGTGTTTGAGGAGCCGCTACAGACCCCCGAAGACATGCTCCGCGAGCTGCGCGCCGGCCGCTTCCACGCCCACCACGGCCTGCTGCAGGACAAGCTCACCTACTTCACCGAAGACAGTCTCGAAGAGGCGGCCCCTGGTCTGGCGACCTGATGCCGTGGGATCCGGACCAATATCGCATCTTCCAGAGCGAGCGATCCGCGCCGTTCGAAGACCTGGCCGGCCTGGTGCGCGTGCGCGATGGCCAGCGCGTGATCGACCTTGGGTGCGGCACTGGCGAGCTGACGCTGCGGCTCGCCGAGCGGCTTCCGCGCAGCGATGTGCTCGGCATCGACGCGTCGCGGGAGATGCTCGAGCAGGCCGCTGCGCTGTCACGAACGGGCCTGCGCTTCGAGCGCTGGGGCATCGAGGAAGCGGCCGGCGCGTGGGACGTCGTGTTTTCGCACGCGGCGCTGCAATGGGTCGACCGCCACGATGAGCTCGTGCCCCGCCTGTTCGCGTTACTGCGACCGGGAGGACAGATCGCCGTCCAGGTGCCGTCCAACCACGGGCATCCGACGCACATGCTGATGACCGAGACGGCGGCGGAAGCGCCGTTCGCGGAGGCGCTTCGAGGCTGGTCACGTACGTCTCCGGTGCTGCCGATCGACGAGTATGCCTCGCTGTTGCATCGATGCGGAGCGACGGGCATCGTCCTGTTCGAGAAGGTCTACGCGCACGTGCTGGCCGATGCCGATGCGATGGCCGACAGGACAGCCGGAACGGCGCTCGTGCCGTATTTCGAGCGCTTGCCCAAGGGCCTGCGCGACGCGTTCATGGAACGCTACCGCCAGAAGCTGCGGGTGCGGTTTCCTGCGACGCCGGTCTTCTATCCGTTCAGGCGCACGCTGTTTACCGCTTCGCGCGAAGGCTAGGCGCGCTGAGTTCGCGCAGACGCGCGCTCCGCATACAATTGCTGGCACAAGACGCAGCGATCGGAGAGATGCCATGCTCACGCCACTCGATGATTTTCTCGGCCATCAAACGCCGGAGACGATCGACCACGTCGCCACCAGCGACCGCAACTTCTACGACCGCTATTACTTCAACGCCCACACGCTCGAGGGCGATGCCTTCCTGGTGGTCGCGATGGGCATCTATCCGAACATCGGCGTCATCGACGCCTTCGCGACGGCGGTCATCGACAACAAAACACAGTACATCGTCCGTGGGTCACGTGCGCTCGGCAGTGACCGGATGGACACGAAGGTCGGCCCGATCGGCGTCGAGGTGATCGAGGGCCTGCGGAAGATGCGCGTGTATGCCGAGCCGTCGGCGCACGACCTCTCGTTCGACATGACGTTCGAAGGCGGGACGTTCCCGTTCGAAGAGCCGCACTTCTACCGTCGCGTCGGCAATCGCATGGTCATGGACTACACGCGGCTGACGCAGACGGGGCGATGGTCGGGCACGATGACGGCCGGCGGCCGCACGTATGTCGTGGAGCCAGACTCGTGGTGGGGCGCGCGCGACCACTCGTGGGGCATCCGGCCGGTCGGCGGAGGCGAGCAGCCGTCAGCGCCTCCAGCGGGCGGCGCTCCGGGCGGTTTCTTCTGGCTCTGGACGCCGATTCAATTCGATCAGGCGTCGCTGATGTTCACGTGCAGTGAGGACCCCGACGGCTCGCGCTGGCACGCCGCGGCGGAGCTGCTGCATCCGTACGCGAAGGCCACGCCGCCCGAGCCGCTGACCGTCGTCTCGCACGACATCAAGATGGTCCCCGGCACCCGCACGTTCGAGCGTGGCGCCTTTACCGTCGCGCGGCGCGATGGGAGCCTGGCGACGGTGACGATGACGCCGAAAGCGACGATCTTCATGGCTGGGGCGGGCTATGCGTATACGGGCGGCTGGCGCCACGGCCAGTACCACGCGCCGCTCGCGGTCGAGGGGGAGATCTGGGACCTCACCGACGCATCACTGCTACAACGGATCAGCGGGCAGACGGAGACGGTCTGCGATTACGCGGTAGAGGGCCTCGGCGATCTGGGGACGGGCCACGGCATCTTCGAGTTTCTGCTGCTGGGCGCCTACGCGGCGTACGGCTTCAAGTCATGGAGCGACGTCACCGCCGCTCGATAGAGCGCGGCACTTACTCTCGCTTGCTCGTGATGCCGCGGTGATACCGAGCGCGCCCATGCGAAGGACAGGTGCGCAAGCGCATGTGGTTCGCCGGGCCGGCGAACATCGCCGGTGTGACGGTCGGAGAGCCGGGTTACCCGGCCGGGACGAACCTCATCGATAGCGAGTTCACGCAGTGCCGGGTGTTCTTCTCGGTCAGCCGCTCGCCCAGAAACACATGTCCGAGGTGGCCGTTGCAGCGGGCGCACTCGATCTCGATCCGCCGGCCGTCAGCGTCGGGCAGCCGCTTGACGGCGCCCGGTACCTCGTCATCGAACGCCGGCCAGCCGCAGTGTGCATCAAACTTGTCATCGGCCCGGTACAGCTCCGCGTCACAGCGCCGGCAGATGTAGGTGCCCGGCTTGTAGAAGTCGTCGTACTCGCCCGAGAACGGACGCTCCGTGCCCTTCGATTCGATCACGTGGCGTTCTTCCGGCGTCAGTTCGTTCAGTTTTGCGTTGGTCATGGCTTCGTCCTCGGCTACATGCGTGTCGGCTGCTCGCGACAACCTTGGTCGTGTGGCAATTTCGGATGCACTCCGTTGCCGGCGGGACGCCCGCCGCGATTATTGCTTGCGCAGCACCACGACCGGTATCGTCCGGGTGGTCTTGGTCTCATATTCGGCGAACGCCGGCATCAACGCCGCTTGCCGGCGGAACAGCGCGTTCCGCTCGTCGCCCGACGTGACCTCGGCCTTCACAGCATATTGATCCTTGCCGACTTCCACCTTCGCGTCCGGGTGCGCCACGAGATTGTGGTACCACGCCGGGTTCGTCGGTGCGCCCGCCATCGAGGCGAAGACGACGATGCGGTCGCCGTCCTGCAGGTAGACGAGCGGCGTCGTGTGCGGGTTTCCGCTCTTCGCGCCGGTGGTGGTGAGCAAGACCATCGGCTGCCCTCGAAGGGGCCGCCGACCTTGCCGCCGTTGGCGCGGAACTCCGCGATGATCTTCTCGTTGAACTCATTTGGCAAGCGTCACCTCCATCTCGACAAGCGCAGTAGATTGTGGTCAGCAGTACATTCTATCGTGCCTCAGGCTGTCGGTGATTGGTTGCGGCCGTGGCAGATGCGGATCAGCGGTGTGCGTCATGGGGATGCGCGCGGCCCGCCACGACGTCGCGCTGGGGGCTGGCGCGAAGCCGGCGCTGCATCGTGACGGGAGCGCGGCCGCGCGTGCTCCGCATCTTCGCCGGTCCGTCGCCGCCAGATCGCAAACAACGCGACCGCCACCCAGAAGACTGCCAGCGCTCCGACCACCGGGTCGATGCCGAGCGTCAGGCCGGAACCCGGCCCCAGGTGAAGCGGCAGGAGTGGCGTGGCGGCGTTGAGCCAACTCGGGAGCATGCGTGCGGGCGCTATGCGGGCGTCCGGGTAGGGCCGCGCCCTCCGGATCCCGCGAGGGCGGTGGGCTGCTTCCACTCCTTCGCCACGAGCAACGACCACGCGACGAACCCGAGGACCGCGGCGCCGGCGATGCCATCGGAGATGATGGATACATTCCTCCAGAGCGCAAAATCGGCGAGGCTCGCCTCAACATAATGTCCGGGCGTCGAGAGGCCGACGAGCGAGTAGACCGCGAGGACCCCGTATGCGGGGAGCATCGCGCCGCTCGTGTACAGCCGGTATCCGAGGAAGGCCGCGGGTGTGAGGAGCAGCCAGGTCAGGGCGACGGTCGTCGCGCTCACGGCGGCCGCCTGCGGGTACTTGTCGATGGAGATGATGTTGTCTGTGTAATGGACTGCGGTCGTGGCGATGCAGGAGATGAGCAGGCCCAACAGGATGGATTGGCGCTTCGTCGGGTGCATCGGAGACCTCCTGGCGTTGTTGAGCCGACTTGATAGATCGCTCTATTTTAGTTATACTTTCACGCGGACGCAAGGCTATTCGCGTCCAAGGAACCACCATGATTAACACGAGAGAGCGGATTGTCGACGCCAGCTCCGAGCTGTTCCGCCGTCACGGCTACAGCGGCACGGGCATGAAGAAGATCGTCGCCCTGGCGAACGCCCCGTTCGGCTCGCTGTACCACTTCTTCCCCGGCGGCAAGGAAGAGCTCGCCGAGGAGGTGATCCGCCGCTCCGGCGACTTCTATCTGCATCTTTTCGAGGCGATCGTCGATGCCGCGCCCGACGTGCTGACGGGAGTCGAGAACTTCTTCGCGGGCGCCGCTATGACGCTGCGCGCGACCGACTACGCCGACGCCTGCCCGATCGCCACCGTCGCGCTCGAAGTCGCGAGCACGAACGAGCCCCTCCGGCAAGCCACAGCCGACGTCTTCGAATCGTGGATAGCCGCCATGGCCTCTCGCTGCGAGGCTGCGGGCATCGCGACCGGTCGCGCCCGGGAGCTGGCGATCGAGGCGATCGGCGCCATCGAAGGCGCCTTCGTCCTCAGCCGCGCCATGCGCAGCACGACGCCGGTCGAGGTGGCCGGGCGGGCCACGGCGGCGTCCGTACGCGCGGCGCTGGGTTGACGCAGGCTAAGGAGAGCGGGCAGAGTTCACGCGCACGCGGCCGCGACATCTCTCGTGTTGTGCCGCGGCCCTCACCGAGCGGGCCCTGTGGCCTCAAGCGTGCCCTCATCGTCCAGCCAGTCTCGCTCGATCAGAGGCCGGCCCGACCGTGCGGATCGAGAGGCAGTTTCCTCTGCCGTGGCGTGGCGGTAGTGTGAGGGATGCAGGTTCCCGCTACAGCCCCGCCCCTGGAGACGCCGCGCCGGGCGTCCGCTGGCCCTTCATGACGCGCTTCGGTGGTGAGCGCGAGGGTCTCGGACCGCCGCCCCGGCCGTTCCAACTGCGGCGGGGGCGGACGCCTCCCCTGCGGCGCATCATTCCATTCGCGGTTCTCGCCGTCGCTCTGATCGTGCTGTACGTCGTGCTGAACGTGGGCAAGACGATCTACGCGGACCTGCTCTGGTTCGACAGCGTCGGCTACCGCTCGGTCTACACCACCCGGATCACGACGCGTATCTGGCTCTTCTTTGCCGGCGCGGCGGTCTTCCTTGCCATCTTCCTGACGAATGTGTTCCTTGCGCGGCGGCTGGCGCCGGCTACCGACGACCCGAGCTTTCAGGCGAGCTTCGAATTTCGCGAGATGGTCGAGCGGATGCGCACGCCCACGGTGCAGCGGCTCGTCGCCGTCGGCCTGGTGGTTCTGGCTTCGCTCATCGCGATCGGCTTCGGCGCGAGCGCGGCCGCGCTGTGGGACAAAGTCCTGCTGTTCCAGCACAGTCAGTCGTTCGGCATGAAGGACCCGCAGTTCCATCACGACCTCGGGTTCTACGTCTTCAAGCTGCCGGTGTATCGATTCGCCATCGATTGGGTGACGGTCGCCCTCATCGTCACGATCGTCGCCGTCGTCGCGACGTACATCTTCCGCACGATCCTCTACGGCTTCCGCATCGATGGCCCGCGGCCGCTTGCGCGGGAGATCTTCCGTATCGACGTGCCGCGGCCGATCAAGCTGCACCTCTCGGCGCTCGTCGCGGCGGTGCTGTTGATCTTCGTCGTGCGTTATTACCTCGACACGTTCGACCTCGTGTATTCGACGCGTGGTGTCGAGCTGGGCGCGTTCTACACCGATGTCCACGCCGCGCTGCCCGTCCTCTATGTGTTGATGGTGTTCGCCGCCGTCGTCGCGGTCCTTGTGCTGCTGAGCGCGTTCCGGAGCGGTCTGGCGCTGCCGTTGGCCGGACTGGCCGCGTGGATCATCGCGGCGATTGCGGGCGGTGGCATCTATCCGTTGCTCATCCAAAACTTCATCGTGCAGCCGAACGAAGCGTCGAAGGAGCAGCCGTACCTCCAACGCAATATCGACATGACGCGCTACGCGTTCGGTCTCGACAAGATCAACGAACAGCAGTTCCCCGCCACTCTCCAAGCCACAGAGGCAGAGGTCACTGCGAACGACGACACGATCAACAACGTGCGCCTCTGGGACCCGGACCCGCTGCGCGCGGCGCTCCAGCAGTTGCAGACGATCCGGCCGCTGTTCCAGTTCCTGGATGTCGACGTCGACCGCTACACGCTCGACGGCAAGTACCGCCAGGTGATGCTGAGCGCACGCGAACTTAACTCGGACCGCCTCCCGGTCGATGCGCAGACCTGGGTGAACAGCCGCCTGCAGTTCACCCACGGCTACGGTTACACCGTCGCTTCGGTGACGAACATCCAGCCCGACGGCAGCCCCGGCCTCATCGTCAGCGACATCCCCCTCCAAGGCCCGCTCCTGACGGACCGGCCCGAGGTGTACTTCGGGGAGGAGCCGGACCGCCACATCATCGTCGACAGCAAGGATCCAGAGTTCACGCCGCTCGGCGGCGATCAAAACGTCGAGACGCGGTTCGAAGGAAGCGGCGGCGTCGCGCTCAGTAACATCTTCCGCCGGTTCATCTATGCCTGGGAGATGGGCGACCGCAACATCCTCATCTCGGGCGCGCTCGGCAGCAACAGCCGGATCATCTATCGCCGGAATATTCAGCAGCGCATCAGTGAGATTGCGCCCTTCCTGAGGCTCGATGCGGACCCCTATCTCGTCGTCGACAAGACGGGCATGTTTTGGATGCAGGACGCCTATACGGCCACCGATGCGATTCCGTACGCGCACCGGACCGGCGGCGTCAACTACATCCGCAACAGCGTGAAGGTCGTGGTGAACGCCTACTCGGGCGAGACGAACTTCTACGCAGTGGAGCCGGACGAGCCGTTGCTCAAGGCGTATTCTGCGGTGTTCCCCAGTCTGTTCAAGCCGCTCGACCAGATGCCCGATGCCGTGCGGCAGCACATCCGCTACCCGGAGGACCTCTTCCGGCTGCAGTCCGAGGCGTACCTCCGGTACCACATCAAGGACGCGCTGCAGTTCTACCAACGGGAAGACCAGTGGGAGGTGCCGACGGAGGCCTTCGGCAGCACCGAGCAGTTGGTCCGTCCGTACTACGTCATCGCCCGACTGCCCGGCTCCAGCAAGGAAGAGTTCATGCTCATCCTGCCGTTCGTGCCGCGCAGCCGCACCAACGCGATCGCCTGGCTCGCCGCCCGTTCCGACGGTGCTGATTACGGCAAGCTTGTCTCCTTCCGCTTTCCATCGAGCCTGAGCGTGCCTGGGCCGACGCAGGTGGAGCGGCGGATCGACTCCGACGGCCGCGTCTCGCAGCAACTGACGCTGTGGAATCAATCCGGCTCGAAGGTGATCCGCGGCAACCTGCTGATGATCCCCATTGGCAACGCGAACATGTTCTTCGAACCGCTGTACCTCGCCGCCTCCGGGGGCAGTAACACGATCCCGCAGCTCAAGCGCGTCGTCGTGGTGAACGGCGACCGCATCGCCATGGAACCAACGCTCGCGCGGGCGATCGACGTGCTCTTCGGCCGCGCGCAGCCATCGGGCCTCGACAGCTCCGGCGCGCCCGGCCCGGGCACGGGTGCGGGCGCAGGGACGACGCCGACAGCGGCGGCGTCATCGGGTACTTCGCCTCAGAGCTCACCTCAGCCAACGGCTGCGGTGACGCCTGCCGCCGCCGGTACCGGAGCGGCGTCGCTCGTCGAGCAGGCGCAGCAGTCCTACACGCGGGCGCAGGAACTCCTCCGCAGCGGCGACTTCGCCGGATACGGGCAGGAGATTGCCCATTTGAAGCAGATTCTCGACCAGCTTCAGCAGATAACGGCCTCGCCCACCGCCTCCCCCTGACCCGAGCGCGCCGTGAGGGTGCATCGCGCGCTCCCGGCGGGTAAGATGGGCGGCAAGGATGCACCAAAACGGACACTCCCCCGACAACGCCGTGGCGCCCAGGCCGCCCGAAGCCGTCGGCCGCGTCGGCTGCCCGATGGGCCAGGAAGCCAACGTCGACGAGTTCTACTTCTGGGTGGCGCCCAACGAGCTGGTCGAGCAGACGCAGATCGTGCGTGTGCCGACGAACATGGGCGGCGTCGACGTCGAGCTGTTCGGCGTCGTCGACCAGGTGTATCGCCGCTCCGCGATCACCTCCATGCACATGGAGCTCGCGGCGCACGACGGCGACCCGCTGGCCGACGACCTCATGCTGGACCGCGATGGTGTCACCTACGCCAAAGTGCGCGTGGTCAATGCCTTCCCGCCGAAGCTGGCGCCTCCCGTCGAGGGGAGCACTGTCTTCTCCTGCGAGGGCGACGAAGCCGAGCGCGCCTATGAGATGGACCGCTACGCCGCCGACCGCGGCATCTGCGTCGGCCTCATCCGCAACGGCGGCGACTCCACCGCCGGGCGGGCGTTTCTCGACTCCGACTTCCTGCTGGGCGCGCAGTCCGGGCACCTGAACGTGAACGGCGCCGCCGGCTCCGGCACGAAGTCGTCGTTCCTGACGATCGCGACGTACCAGACGATCAACGCGATCAAGACGCGGTCGAAGGGCGCCGTGGGAAGCGGCAAACAGCAGCGGATCAAGACCTTCATCTTCAACGTGAAGGGCTTCGACCTGTTCTGGCTCGACCGCTGGTCGACGAAATTCGAGCAGGCAGACGCTGATTGCTGGCGCGAGATGGGCGTCACGTCGCCCGACATCTTCCGCAGCATCGCCTACTACGCGCCGGAAGAGTCGCTCCGCAGTGGCACGCCTCGGGCGATTGCGACGGACCGCCCCGGTGACGTGCGGCCGTTCTCCTGGGCGCTCAAGGACATCATCGACTTCGGCCTCTTCGACCTCCTCTTTTCGGAAGAGACGCGCGCGAACGACAACCTGACGACGCTGATCAACTGGTTCAGCCACCGCCTATCCACGGGCCGCACGAAAGCGGCGAGCCTGGATGAGCGCCTGGGCCAGCAGCCCGACCCGCGGAGTGCCGCCCGCCGCCAGCTCACGGACACGATCGAGAAGGCGTTCAACAGCAAGAACGACCTCAATGGCGGCGCGCCGGTGCTCACCTTCCAGGACCTGCTCGACTACATCGAGCGGCGCGCCCACCCGGACGCCGACGACCTCACGGAGGACAGCCTCCGCAGCATGAGCAACTCGACGATCCAGGCCCTCTGGCGGCGGCTCTCGCGCGTCCTCAGCCCGAATTCAGGGCTGCTTCGGCGCGAAGACATGGGGGGCGCGCCGCTGGCGCTCGCCACCGCGGAGGAGGATGTCGTCGTCATCGACATCCAGTCGATCCAGGACGCGCATCTGCAGCGGTTCGTCATCGCGAGCGTGCTGAACCAGCTCGTCCACTGGCGCCGCGGTAGCCACGCCGCGCGCGGAGAGACCTTCCTGGTCGTCATCGACGAACTGAACCAGTACGCGCCGAAGGGCGCCTCGGACGCGATCACGAAGCTGTTCGAGTACGTCGCGAGCCAGATGCGCTCGCGCGGCATCATCCTCTTCGGCGCCCAGCAGCAGGGGTCGCGCGTGTCGGACGTCGTGATCGAAAACAGCCAGACGCGCGTGCTCGGCCGCTCTGGCGGGCAGGAGCTTGCGGACTCGATCTGGCGCGGCTTCTCGGACGGCGACCGCAAGCTCGCGCTGCGTCTGGCGCCGGACGAGAAGGTGATCGTCGCCCCGAACTTCCGCGAGGCGTTGCACGTGAAGGTGCCGCGCCCGCCGTGGGCGATGCGTCCGGAGGAGTCCTCGGAGGTCGCGCCAGCGTGCATTGACGGCGCGGCGCGCGCGCCCGGCGTCGACGCCGCGAAGGCGACCCCATCCGACGCCGCCCGTCGCAGCGCCGGCATGCTCGAGCTTTGACGCGCGGGCGACAGCCGTTGTCGCGCGCCGCCGCCATGCTGAGGAAGGAACACACGGAGCAACACTCGGAGGCGTAGGCGATGAAAGTCCTGTTCTCCGCCGACTGGCATCTCGGCTACACCCTGGGTGGCGCCAACCAGCAGCCGCGGTTGGCGGATCAGATGCGCCAGATGCGGCAGGTCGCCGCGCTCTGCGAGCAGCACCAGGTTGACGTGCTGGCGATCGCCGGCGACGTGTTCGAGGCGCAGGAGCGCGGCCCCGCCCGCGCAGCGGTGGGCAGCATGACCGAGGCGCTCGCGGCGCCGCTCGCCCGCGGCATGCGCATCGTCGCCATCGCCGGCAATCACGACCGCGACTACTTCATGGACACGGCCAACGTCTGGCTCGACGCGGCGACGCCGGCCGAGGAAGATCGCATCATCTTTCGGACGCGCCCCGAGCTGATCACGGTGGAAGCAGGCGGCAACCGGGTGAACTTCGCGCTGCTGCCGTTCCCGACGCCGGCGCGATACGAGCTTCGCCAGGAAGACGCCGGCGGCGTCGGCCAGCGCAATGAGCTGCTGGCGAAGCTCTTCGTCGAGAAGATGGAGGAGCTACGAACACAATCAGAGGAGCAGCGCCTGCCGACCGTGCTCCTGACGCACGTCACGGTCTCGGGCACGACGGTGAAGGCACACCGCATCTCGCAGCGCGACGACATCGTCATCCCGCGCGGCGGCTTTCCCGCATTCGAACTCACGGTGGTTGGCCACATCCACAAGCCCGAGCAGATCGGCGGCGCCCCCTTCTACTACGTCGGCGCGCTCGACCGCATGGATGCGGGGGAAAGACTCTACGAGCCGCGCGTGCTCATCGCCGACATCGGACCTGAGGGCCTGCGCGACATCACCTCCGTCCCGCTCGCGGCAACGCCGTTCGCAATCGTCGAGGCCACCTGCGAAGAGGAGTTGATCGCGGCGCACCGGGAGATGCGGGACGCGGCGGAGACGCTCGTGAAGCTGCGACTGCGCATCTCGTACGGCACGTCTACGCAGTCGCTGGTCGACCGCGCGCGCGAGTTGTTCCCGCGGCTCTATGGCAACGTCGAGCACGAATGGGAGGGCGTTGAGGTCACCGCGCCGTCGGTGACCGGCTTGAACCCTGCGAACGTCGAGGACACCGTGCGCACCTACCTGGAGCAGCAGCAGAATGTGCCGCTGACGCCGGAAGACCGCGTCGCCCTCATGGAGCTCGTGACGGAGCTGCGCGCGCTGCAACCCACCGAGGCGAGCGCATGATCCCGAAGAGCGTCCGCATGAACGGCTGGATGCGCTACCGCGACGAACAGCTCGCGGATTTTGGCGATGGCCGCCTGATCGCCATCTGCGGCGAGAACGGCGCCGGGAAGTCGTCGATCTTCGACGCGATCACGTTCGCGCTCTATGGCAAACACCGCCTGGGCAAGAACTACGCGGACAAACTGATCTCGGAGGACATGGACCGGCTCTCGGTGACCTTCGAGTTCGAAGCCGAGCATGAGGGCGCGATGAGACGCTTTCTTGTCCGGCGTAGCCGCGGCAGGAAACAAGGCGAACGCGAACAGGGGCTGTGGCTCGGGAACGACGGCGCCGATGGCGAAGTGCAATGGGCGCAGGTGCCGGGCACCGAGAAGGAGGACACGCTCGAGCGTGTGCTCGCGCAGATCATCCGGTTGTCTGCCCAGGCCTTTACCTCGTCGTTCATGCTTCAGCAGGGCGAAGCAACCGAATTCATCGATGCCGACCCGAAGCCGCGCTTCGAGATCGTCAGCAGCCTGATCGGCCTCGACGAGTACAAGCGGCTCGAAGCGAGCGCTCGCGACGCGCAGCGCGGTGAAAAGAAGATCCTCGACGATCTGAAGACGAAGCTCGATCAGTTCGCCGGCTACGACGCGGCCGCGCGCGATCGGCTCCGCGACGACGTGAAGACGGCCGCAGCGCGCGAAGCCGCCGCCACTGCCGGCCTCGACGCCGCTCGCCGTCGGCTGGCCGATGCGAAGCGCTATGCCGAGCGCGCGACCGAGATCGCGGCGCTGTCCGCGCTGGTGAAGGAAGCCGACTTGCTGATCGCCGACGCGTCGCAGATCGAACACGATGCGCAGACGCGCGAGACGCTCGCTCGTGCCCTCGAGACCGCCGGGCGGGTCCGCGCCGCGCTCGCCGACGCGGGGCGCGAAGACGCAGCCGGCCGCGACGCCAAGCGCCAGCTCGCCGCGATCGACATCGCCGCCCTCAACGCCGCTAGCGTGTCTTCCGCTGCCGCCGCCGCGGCGGCGCGCACCGCCGCGGCGGCTGCCGAAGGCAAGCGTGACGTGGCGCAGCGCGCGGAGCGCGAGGCGGCCGACTTCCTGGCGCTGGCGACAACGATCGTCGAAGGACGAAGGCGCGTAGAAGAATGCGACAGTCTCGTCGCACGCCACGACGAGCAGTTGGCGGCGTTGCCGGGCCTCCAGTCCCAGGCGGACTTGCTCTCGCGCACGAAGGACGCGCTTCCCGCTCTCGCCGCTCTGCGCGAGGCTTGCGAGTACCTGGAGCAGGTCCAGCAGGACGCCGCGAAGCGTGATCTAGCCCTTCTCCAGCAGCAGCACGCTGCCCTCGTCGCAGAGGCGAGAGAGGTCGAGTTGGGAGTCGGCGCCGCCGATGCTGCGCTTGCTACCACCCGAGCGGATGACGCAGCGGCCCAAGCGCAGGTGGCCGTGTTTGATGCGACACTTCGCGCGCGGAAGGCCGCATCGACCGAGGCGACGTGCAGCCGCTGCGGGCAGGCGGTCGACAAGAAACAAGCGCTCGCCGAGATCAAGGAGCTGTCTGCGGAGATCGTCGCGTCCAAACGACACGCTAGTGACTCCGCGGCCTCCCTTCGTGCGGCAGAGGCTGCCTGCTCAGCGATGCGCGCGCGCCAGACCGAGATCGCTACCGCGATAGCGAGGCTTGCGCCGGCGATCGCGTCGGCGGAGTCGCTGACCCAGGAGGCCACCCGGGCGGCGACCGCCGTCGAGCAGCGCCGCGCTTCCTTCGCCGCCGCGGCGCCGCCGGAGCTGGCTCAGGAGGCGGCGCCCGCTTTCACTGCAGCCGCCGTCGCCGGCGTGTTGCACGCGTACGCCGATGCGCCGAAACGCGCGGAAGCGCTCCGTGCACGGGTCGAGCAGCTCCGCGGCGTCGACGGGCAGCGGATTGCCGCGATGGCCGAGCGCGAACGCCTGCGCACGCGGCTCACGACCGACGAAGCCAACCTCAATGGCCGCCTCAACGACATCCTCAACGCGGCGGCCGAGCACAACTCGGCGAAGCAAACGCTAGGGGCCGCAATCGCCGCGTTCGACGGCGCCCGTGCATCGCTCGATGCTGCGCTCTCGCGGGAAATTCTCACCCGCGACGCGGCTGCGGCGGCGCGGGTGCGTTGCGCGGAGCTCGATGCCGAGATCGGGCGCCGGGAGGCGGCGGCTGCCGTCCACCGCGGCGTCGCGGAGACCGCAGCGGCCGGCCTCGGCGACGTTATCGGCCCGCAGGCGCTCGCTGCACCCGGCGATCTGTTGCAGACGCTGGGCGCGCGCCTCGACGAATTGAGCGATGCGTCGGCGCGGCTCGAAGCGCTCACCGCGGCCCGGACGGACCGGGCCGGGTGGGAGGGACAGCGCGCCGCCAAGCAGGCGGAGATCGACGGCATCCCCGAGCCACACCGGGTCGACGAAAGCATCGCTCAGGCAGGCGTCGCCGATCTCGAGCAAGAGGCGGCGGCGGCCCGAGAACTGCACGCGGCGTCCGTGCGCGACCTCACCGAGATCGAGCTGCGCATCGAAGACGTCGCGGCGATGAAGGAACAGAAAGCCACGGCGGAACTGCGCTCGAAGCGGTTGAGGACGCTGGTCAAGCTGCTCGGCAAGGACGGGCTGCAGGGCGCGCTCGTCACCGACGCGCTGGCGCAGATCACGAGCCATGCCAACGCATTCCTCCAGCGCATCACCGGTGGCAACCTGCTCCTCAGCATCCACCAGGAGGGCGACACGCTGGAGCTGCAGGCCACAGACGTCACGTGCATGACGCGGCCGCATCCGATCAAGGCCCTATCGGGATCGCAAAAGTTCCGCTGCGCTGTCGCGATCGCGTCTGGCATCGGCCAATACGCCGGCGCCGGTGGCATGCGCTCGATCGTCATCGACGAAGGCTTCGCCAGCCTGGACCAGCCGAGTCAGCAGATGATGGTCGAAGAATTGAAGGAGCTGGCGACGCACATGGACAAGGTGATCGTCGTCTCGCACCTCGAAGCCTTCACGGACCGCGCGAACTTTCCCGACCAGATCTTGGTGGAAGCGGTCGGCAACGCCTCGCGCATCACCCGCAGCTACCGCCCGGAGTAGATCTTGCCGCCCGCCTCGCGGAACTCTGCTGCTTTCTCGCTCAGGCCGAGGGGGATCGCTTCTTCCTCCGCTAGACCCTTCGCCTTCGCGTAGTCGCGCACGTCCTGCGAGATCTTCATGCTGCAGAAGTGGGGCCCGCACATCGAGCAGAAGTGCGCCGACTTTGCCGGCTCCGCTGGCAGCGTCTCGTCGTGAAACGAAGCGGCCGTCTCCGGGTCGAGCGACAGGGCAAACTGGTCGCGCCAGCGGAATCCGAACCGCGCCCGTGAGAGCGCGTCGTCCCGCGCCTGCGCGCCCGCGTGACCCTTCGCGAGGTCGGCGGCGTGCGCGGCGATCTTGTACGTGATCACGCCGTCCTTCACGTCCTGTTTGTCCGGCAGTCCGAGGTGCTCCTTCGGCGTCACATAGCAAAGCATCGCCGTCCCGTACCAGCCGATCATCGCGGCGCCAATCGCCGAGGTGATGTGGTCGTAGCCGGGCGCGATGTCCGTCACGAGCGGCCCGAGCGTGTAAAACGGCGCCTCGCCGCAGACCTCGAGTTGGAGCGCCATGTTCTCCTGGATCTTCTGCATCGGAACGTGGCCGGGGCCCTCGATCATCACCTGCACATCTTGCCGCCAGGCGATCTGCGTGAGTTCGCCCAGCGTCCGCAGCTCGGCGAACTGCGCTTCGTCGTTGGCGTCGGCGACGCAGCCGGGGCGCAGTCCATCCCCGAGCGAGAAGGCGATGTCGTACGCGGCCATGATCTCGCAGATGTCCTCGAAGTGCGCGTAGAGGAAATTCTCCTGATGATGAGCCAGGCACCAGCCGGCCATGATCGATCCGCCGCGCGAGACGATGCCCGTGAGCCGCGCGGCCGTGAGCGGCACGTAGCGCAAGAGGACGCCCGCATGGATGGTGAAGTAGTCGACGCCCTGCTCGGCCTGCTCGATCAGCGTGTCGCGGTACACCTCCCAAGAGAGCTGCTCGATCTTCCCGTCCACCTTCTCCAGCGCCTGATAGATCGGCACCGTGCCGATCGGCACCGGTGAATTGCGGACGATCCACTCGCGCGTCGTGTGAATGTTCTTGCCCGTCGAGAGATCCATCACCGTGTCGGCGCCCCACTGCGTCGCCCAGGTCATCTTCTCTACCTCCTCCTCAATCGAGGAAGCGACGGCGGAATTGCCGATATTGGCGTTGATCTTCACGAGGAAGTTGCGCCCGATGATCATCGGCTCGCTCTCCGGGTGATTGATGTTCGAGGGGATGATCGCGCGTCCGCGCGCCACCTCGTCCCGCACGAACTCAGGCTCGACGCCCTCGCGCAGCGCCACGAACTGCATTTCCGGAGTGACGACGCCGCACCGCGCGTAGTGCATCTGACTGACGTTCGCGCCCGGCTTCGCGCGCAACGGCTGTTGCCGCACGGCCGGAAAGACCTCCATGTTCGCGCGCGGATCATCGGCGCGCATGCCGTTGTCCTGCGGGCGCACCGACCGTCCCGAGTGGCGCTCGACATCGTCGCGTTCGAGAATCCACGGCTCCCGCAGCGCCGGCAGTCCGCGCCGGATATCGGTGGAAGTGGCTGGATCGGTGTAGGGCCCGCTCGTGTCGTAGAGCTGGACGCGCGGCATTTCGGGATCATCGACGGCGACCTCACGCACGGGGACGCGCACGTCCGGCCGTTGGCCGTGCAGATACGCCTTGTGATTGACGCTGACACCTGCGGACGCGCCGCCGGCTTTCGTCTCGTGGCCGTTCGTCGAAGGCATGACGATCTCCCTTCGTCTGGTTGAAGCAACGGGTGGCAGACGGGCGCAAAAAACACCGCCCGGAAACGGCGGCGTTGGTACGTGTTGTGTCCCTTCGCCGGCATGACCCGGACAGGTTCAAACGGTCGGCCGCTTCGGACCCTCTCAGCCCGCAGCACGGGCTCCCGTCACTCGATATGCGGTTGTGGTTGCAACGTACACCCGCCCCACGGACGGCGCAAGTAGAGAATGGGTACCGGCCGCCTCGCGCAGCACTAGCAACAATATGCTCGCACAGAATAGAATCGGCGCAGTGCATGGAAGCCAGGTGCGCACCTGATCTGCGGGTGCGCGCGTGACGAACTAGAAGCGAATCATGACAGACAGCACCGCTTACGCCCTGCCGCCGGAGACGCATGCGCGACTCGACGCGCTCGTCGACCGCATCGAAGCGCGGCCGGGCGACACCATCGACATCCGCGAATTCCAGCAACTGCAGGAGCGGATGGATGTCCGCGCCGTAATTGCGACGCTGCCGAAGGGCCTGAGCGAAGAGGACTTCGCCGGCATCCTGAAGCTCGCGCTGCTCACTGAGTGCGCGACGGAGACCTACGGCGATGCCTTCGCGGTGCGGGCGAAGCGCTTCGATGCGCCGTGGCTGGCGCGATTCAACGAGCGCGTCTGGGTGCCCGACGAGCTGACGCATCACACGCCCTACAAGTACATCCTGATGGGCCTCGGCTTTGGCGAGGCGGAACTCGACCGGGAGATCCGTCACACGCGGGAGATCGACTTGATCCACAAAGGCGGCGACACGCCGGTGCACGTGACGACGTTCGGTATCGTCCAGGAGTACCTCACCGACAACTGGCACGGCCTGATCGCGCGGATGGTACGGAAGGCCTCGCCGGAGGCGGCGTACATGGCCACGCGCATCAAGCGCCGCGAGACGCTGCACACGATGTGGTACCGCGACATGACCGCGCTGCAGGTCGAAGCAGATCCGTCGTTCATGTCGTCGGTCGCGGAAGCATTGCTGAAGTTCGAGATGCCGGGGAACACGCTGGCGCCGGAGCTGCAGCAGGGAGTCGGCCGCTGGATGCCGCTGATGGGCGCGGACTTCGAGCGCATCACGAAGGACATGGTGCGCCTGATCTACGAGACGATGAGCGACACGCGGATGACGGGCGCCCTGCTCGTCGAAATCGCTGCTGAGAAGGGCTTCTCGCTGGGGCCGATCTCCCCGCGGGCGGTGCAAACCGCGATCAACCGGCTGGGTGGCCCCGGATATGGCTTGCTGGGCGAGGCGCTACTCGAACGCGTCGGGCTCGCGTACATGTTCAGGCGCGAAAAGGGCGAGCAGGACAGCGCCTTCGCGCTCTACGATGGCGTGTACGAGCGGGTCCGCGGCCTCTTCCGGTCGTGGATTGCACGGCAGATCGACTTCAAACTCAATGCGGTCTGAGCTCCTCGGCCGGCGTTCAGCTGCGGACGGTGAGCCCAACGAGCCACTCGTACGCAGGCTGCGGCAGCGCGGTCAGCAGCTTCAGGGGCAGCGACAGCCTGCGCGGGAAGTGGATCTCTGTTCGGCCGGCGAGCAGCCCTTCGACGATCGCCGCCGCCGCGTGTTCGGGTTCGAGCATGAAGGGCATCGGAAAATCATTGTGCGCTGTCAGGCCGGTGCGGACGAACCCCGGGTTCACCGTCGTCACGCCGACGCCGCGCTTCTTGGTGTCGAGCCGCAGCGACGCCAGCAGGTAGTTGACGGCCGCCTTCGTCGAACCATAGGCCTCGGCGCGCGGAAACGCGCCGTACGCGCTCAAGCTTGCGACGCCGACGATCTCGCCGTGGCGCCGCGCGAGCATCGCGGGCAAGGCGGCGGCGATCGCCCGCATCATGCCGACGTAGTTCACCGCGACCTGCTGCTCGAACGCTGTCGCGTCGAAGTGGTCGATGTCGACCGCCGTCCAGGCGCCGGCGTTGTAGATCATCACGTCGATGTGCTGCCATTGGGCGCGCAGTTCGCCTTCGACGCGCGCGAGAGCGCCGTCTTCGGTGACGTCCGCCGGCTTGACGAGAATAGCGCCTGCCCCTCCACGGCGCGCCGCGAGCGCGGAGAGCGCATCGCCGTCGCGCGAGGTGATCGCAAGGCGCGCGCCCTGCGCGATCAGCGCCGGCACGAGCGCCGCGCCGATGCCGCTGCTGGCGCCGATCAGCCAGACATTCCGCTCCCTCAGCTCCACGCCGCACCCCTTTCCGCTCCAGGCACGCGATGAACATCGCGATCGTCGGTTCTGGTATCGCCGGCCTGACCGCGGCGTACCTGCTCAACCGCGCGCACGACGTCGAGGTGTTCGAACGCGAGGACTACGCCGGCGGGCACGCGCATACCGTGAGCATCAACACCGGCGATCACGAACTCGGACTCGATACCGGATTTATCGTCTACAACGAGCATACCTACCCCGGTTTCACGAAACTGCTGAGAGAGCTGCGGGTCACGACGAAGGCCGGCGACATGTCGATCAGCATACGCTGCCGCGCCTGCCGGATGGAATACAGCAGCCGCGGCATCCGTGGCCTGCTCGCGCAGCGCGGCGGCGTCGCACAGCCCCAGCGATGGCGGATGGGCCTCGATATGTTGCGCTTCTACCGCGACGCCCGCCGCGTGCTGGCCGACGGCAGCGTCGACCAGATGACACTTGCCGGCTACCTCAGCAGCAAACGATACGGCGGCGAATTCGTGCGCCACTTCATCAAGCCGCTCGCCGCCGCTGTTTGGTCGACGCCACCGGGACAGGTCGATGCCTTCCCCGTCCGCTACTTCCTGCACTTCCTGACGAACCACGGGATCATCGGCCTGCAGCCAGCATTTGTCTGGCGCACGGTCGAGGGCGGCTCGAGCAGGTACGTGCGGGCGATGACGGAGACCTTCACGCGCGGTGTCCGCCTTTCCACTCCGGTGCGGAAGGTCTGGCGCCACGGCGATGGCGTCATGGTGAGGCTCTCCGACGGTTCGTGCCGCGGCTTCGACAAGGTGGTGCTGGCGTGCCACGCTGACGAGGCGCTCAGGCTGCTGGCGGACGCGAGCTGCGAAGAACAACGGGCGCTCGGAGGATTCGCCTACAGCCGGAATCACGCCGTCCTGCACACTGACGCGTCGATGCTGCCCGAACGCCTGGCGGCGCGCGCTTCGTGGAACCATGTGACGGACGACTGCCGCGGCGACGGCGCCACGCTGGGCATGACCTACCATCTCAACCGGCTGCAGGCGCTCGACGAGCCGGCTGCGTACTGCGTATCGCTGAATGCGGGCGATTTGCGGCCGGACAGCGTGATCCGGGAGATGGCGTACGACCACCCCACCTACACCTTCGAGACGCTCGCCGCACAGAAGGCGCTCCAGTCGTTGAGCGGCGACCGGCACACCTACTTCGCCGGCGCTTATCTTGGATACGGATTTCACGAGGACGGGCTGCAGTCCGGAGCGCTCGTCGCAGCGAGTCTTGGTGTGCGGCTGTGAGCGCCCTGAAGTCGCGATTATACGCCGGCGTGCTGCGCCACCGTCGCACAGCGCCCAAGCCGTATCAGTTCACCTATGGCGTGTTCTACGTCGACCTCGACCTGGACGAGATCGAAGAAGTGGACCGCCGCATTCGGCTCTTCAGCTACAACCGCCGCAACATCATGTCCTTCCTCGACCGCGACCATATGGCTCAGCCGGGCGAACGCCTGCGTGATAGCGTGCGCGCTCATCTCGCCCGGCGCGGCATCGACCCCGGCCCCGGAGGGAGCGTCTCGCTCCTCACGAACACGCGCATCCTCGGATACGTCTTCAATCCCGTGAGCTTCTACTTCGTCCGCGACGCGGATGGGGTTATGCAGTCGATGATCGCGGAAGTACACAACACCTCCGGCGAGATGCACGCGTACGATCTCGATCGCCATCCGGTGGCCGCGGACGATGTCCACGTGTCGAAGGTCGACAAGGCCTTCTACGTCTCGCCCTTCATCGATATGGATGCGCGCTATGAGTTCCGCTGCGCATCCAACGCCGCCGGCGATTGGGACATCCGCATCGACGAGTTTGAGGGCGATCGGCTCTTCTTCCAGGCGCAACTGCTCGTGCGTCCCATGCCGCTGACGAACGCGAACGTCGCCCGGCTCCTCGCGCGGTATCCGCTGATGACCCTGAAGACGATCGCGCTGATCCACTGGCAGGGGCTCAAGCTCTGGTTGCGTGGCGTCGAATATCGCCGGAATCCGAGCCGGAAGGCGTCGAAGCGATGATCCCGCTGGTCGATGCGCTGACCGCTGCCGCCGCGAAGCGCATCGCGGTCCGCCTCGCGGCATCGGTCCGCGAAGGTGAACTCGCGGTGCAATTCGCGGACGGGTCCCGCCGCATGTTCGGCCGGCCGGGCGGGCAGCCGGTCGCGTCGTTGCGCATCCACGATGACGATCTCTTTCGGCGCGTCGTGCTGCATGGGGAGATCGGTTTCGGCGAAGCATACGTCGACGGACTCTGGGACAGCGACGACCTCGTCACGCTACTCGAGCTGGGCATCGCGAACCGCCGCTACGTGCGCTTCAACCTGGGCTGGCTCGGCGCGGCGTCGAAACTGAAGGACGTCCACTGGCATCGCGGCAAGCGGAACACGCTCGCCGGCGCGAAGTACAACATCCAGGCGCACTACGACCTGAGCAACGCGTTCTTCGCGACGTTTCTTGATGAGACGATGACGTACTCCTCCGCATACTTCACCTCGCCCGACGAACCGCTGAGCGAAGCGCAGCGCAACAAGTACGGACGGCTGTGCGAGCAGGCCGGCATGACGTCTGCGGACCACGTGCTGGAGATCGGTGGCGGCTGGGGCGGGTTCGCGATCTACGCCGCCGGCCGGTACGGCTGTCGCGTCACGTCGATCACGATCTCTCAGGAGCAGCTTGCGTTCGCTCGCCAGCGTGTGGAGGAGGCCGGGCTGTCAGATCTGGTCGCGATCCGCTTCTGCGACTACCGGGCGATCGCCGGCCAGTACGACAAGATCGTGTCGATCGAGATGTTCGAAGCGGTCGGCGCGGAATACTTCACGACGTTCTTCGCCGCCTGCGACCGCGCGCTGCGCCCGGGCGGGCGCATGGCGATGCAGGTGATTACGGTGCCGGACCGCTCGTTCGCGGCGCTGCGCGATGGCGTGAACTGGGTGCAGAAGTACATCTTCCCGGGCGGCATGCTCCCTTCGCTGGCCGAAATCGAGCGCGCGCTCTGCCGCACGGACTTCGTGCTCACCGCCTCCGAGGACATCGGCGCGCACTACGCGCTGACCCTGCGGCGCTGGCGCGAGCGGTTCGAGTCAGCATTGCCGGAGGTCCGCGCGCTCGGTTTCGACGAGCGGTTCATCCGCATGTGGCGTTACTATCTGGCGGTGTGCGAGGCTGGCTTCCTCACGCGGAACACCGGCGACCTGCAGATTGTGTTCGACAAGCCCGCCGGCCGGCACGTGCCGACATTCGAGCGCCCGGCCGCCTGCATTGAGCGTGGGTGATATCCTGTAGGCGCGCTACAACCTTCGCCTTGCAGATTCTTCAAGCATGGGAACGGTAGGTGAGACACGATGCTGCAACCCGGCGACCAGGCGCCAGATGTCAGCTTCGGACGGGTGAACGGCGGCATCGTCGCGCTCGAAGGCTTCTGGCGCGAACGGACGGTGGTGGTGGCGTTTCTGCGCCACTTCGGCTGACCCTTCTGCCGGGAATACCTGGAGGCGCTCCGTGAGAGCGCCCACGACATCGATGCGGCGGGAGCGCAGATCATCGCCGTCGCGCAGGGCGATCCGAAACAGGCACAGTCGCTGTGCGACCGCTTCCGCGTGCCGTTCCCCTGTCTTGCCGACCCGGACAAGGATGGCTATCGGGCCTTCGGATTGAAGCGTGGCTCGGCGATGGAGGTGATGGGCCCCGCGACCTGGGGCGCCGGACTCCGCGCCTTCCGCAAGGGTCACCGCGTCGAATCCCCGGGCGACGACGTCTTCCAGATGCCGGGGACCTTCATCATCGACAGCGCCAGCGTCGTCCGCTTCGCGCGGTACGCCCGGCACTCCGGCGATCACCCCAAGGCCGCGGAACTGCTCGCGGCGCTTGCGACGATGCGCGGTGCGTAGCGCCGCACGCGTGCAAGGCGCACGCCATCCGAGGTCTCATGCGGTGGCGCCGCCGTCGCCCCCCACCCGGCGCAGGTCATTCACCGCGCTGGTGGCGATCGCCGCGATGTCGCTCGTGATCGTCAGCATCCGGTAGCCGGCGGCGATGTGGCCCGCGGCGAGCGACGCGTCACCGTGAATGCCCGCAATGATCCCGCGCTTGCGGCAGCCGGTCGCGATAGCGATGCGCGCCTCCTCGAACTGCCCGCGGTTGTCCATGCGCGGCGGCAGCCCGAGCGTGATGCTCATGTCCGCCGGGCCCACGTACACCGCGTCGATGCCGGGCACGTCGAGAATGTTGTCGAGGTCCGCCAGCGCCCGCTTCGTCTCGACCATGGGAATGCAGAGGACTTCCTCGTTGGCGTGCTCGTAGTAGTCGGCGCCCGCATACAGCCCGGCACGCGTCGGCCCGTAGCTGCGGCTCCCTTGTGGCGCATAGCGGCAGGCGGCCACGGCGGCTTCCGCCTCGGCTGGGGAGTTCACCATCGGCACGATCACGCCCATCGCCCCGGCGTCCAGCATCTTGCCGATGATCCCGTATTCGTTCCGGGGCACCCTCACAAGAGGCGTCGCCGCGCTCGTGCTGATCGCCAGCAGCATCGTCACCGCAACCTGATAGTCGATCACGCCATGCTGCATGTCGATGCAGACCCAGTCGAACCCCTGCTGCGCGATGACTTCGGCCGAGAACGCGCTCGGGACCGAAAGCCAGGCGCCGTACGTCGGCTCGTCCCGCTGCCAGGCGGCCTTGGTGGTGTTCTTGCGCATCGCGTTGTCCTCCGCCCGCCATGGTGAGCGAGTACGACGCGACGAGCAATCGTGGGCGCATCTGCCCGCGGTTGCCTGTGGGAACCCTCATCGTGTCAGGGCTCCGGACGCCCTACTCTAGACGAGGCCGGTGGCCGCGCGACGGCGATCCTTCCTCGCTGAGCTTTGGGACGTGAGAGGGTGTTGGTGCTGAAACAGGACGATGTGACCCCAGGGCCTGAACCATCGTTGTACACCGCCGATGCCGAAGCGGTGTTGCCACGGCGCACCCTGCTGCTCGAGGCGGCGATCGTTGGCGCCGCCGTCGCCGTCATCTACTTGCTGACGATGGCAGGCAGCCACAACGAGGGCGAGGATGGGGTTGGCTACCTGCTTCCGATTCGCAGTGGCAGCATCGCCGGCATCTTCAATCCATACCACCTGATCTACAACTGGCTCGGCTGGACGGCATACAACATCGCCCGCCTTCTCGGCTTCGGGGGCGGACCGATGGGGCCGATGCAGGTGCTCGACACGCTGCTGGGCGCGACCGGCGTCGCCACGCTCTGGGTCTTGCTCCGCGTGGTGACGCGGAGCCGGGGCATCGCCGCGGCGGGCTGCGGCATCCTCGCCTTCGCCTACGGATACTGGGGGTACAGCGTCGACGTCGAGGTCTATGTCCTCTCGACGCTGCTGCTGATCATCTCGCTCGCCGCGGCCTGGCACGCCGCGATGCATCCTTCGCCGCGCGCCTTTGCGCTCCTGGGCGTGGCGAACGGGTTCGCCGTCCTGGGCCACAATACGAACGCGCTATTCGGCTTCGTCGCCCTCACAGCGGTGGCGATCGCGTCGCGGACGCAGCCGCCGCGGGCGGTTGGGCGATACGTGCTCTCGTACGCGGCCGGTGGCGTCGCCGTCGTCGTGCCCCTCTACGCGCTCGCCATTCCGGTCGTCGGGCTGCATTCGCCTCGCGAGTTCTATGACTGGCTGACGGCGTATGCCCAGAGCGGTGATTGGGGCTACTGGAGCGCGCAGAGCGGGCCGAAGGCGGTGGTGGGCGTGACGCGCGCGCTGATCGGTGGCCACTTCGCGCTCTCGCTCGGTCGAATTCGCACTTTCATGGACAGTCACTTTCATGACAAGAGCCTGCGCGAAGAATTCTTCTTGGTCCGGAACTACAGCCATGTGCTCGCGGGAGCGCTGCTCATACTGGCTGCCGGCGCCGCCGCGGGCATCGCGTTCTCGGCAGGCCAGTGGCTGCGCAGGCAGCGGCTAACGCCGGCGGCGGGCGCACTCGCCGTGCTCTGCGTCGCCTGGCTTGTGCCGTACGCGATCTTCTTCGCCTGGTGGGAGCCGGCGAACCTGGAGTTCTGGATCGCCGTCTGGGTGCCGATCGCGATCCTCACGGTGCTTCCACTGACCGCGCCCGCCACCCGCGGCGGCGACCGGTGGCGCCGCGCCGCGCCCATCGCGCTCGGCGCCGGCATTGCCTGCTTGTTCGTCGTGAACCTGCTGGGCAGCGTCGGGCCGCAGCGCACCGAACGCGACGACTACTGGCGGGTCCGCACTGATTGGTACGAGCAGAACACACGTCCAAGTGACCTCGTGTTCGCCAACGGCTACATCTTCACCGAGTACTTGCGCTACTTCGGGAAGGGGGCCGTCATCGACGTCAACAACGAAATCACGGGGGAGCTCGGGCCCGCGAAGGTGCTCGGAGACATCAACCGGCGCATCGCCGCCAACCCCGGCAGTCGCGTCCTTTTCAGCAGCGAGTTGCTCTCTCCTGGCGACGACGCGTACTCGCACTGCATCGAGCCGAGCTGCAGCGTTGGCGCCATGCTCCGGGAGGCGCTGCTCCCGCGCCTGAAGGTGATTGCGGACGGCCCGCTCGAGAAGGTCTGGGAGTTGCAGCGGTAAGGCTTACCTTGACAGCCTCATTGCGAATGTACATCGAAACACCCTGTCTGTAACGCTTCTGCAATTGGGCTGAATCCGTCGCTACGCCGCTTTTGGAGCCGGCTCTGGTAACGTAGACGGGGACGCGCGCGGTTTGCGCGACACGTAAGCTCCCCGCTTCGGCCCGCAGCGGTCCCGGCGTCGCCAACACCAGCGGCGCCCGCGTACGTCCGACGCAGATTCTGATCACCCGACGCCACGCCTCGACCGCGCCGCGCTTGGTGCCGAAGGGCCCGTCCAGCTCCGCCGGCGTCGTACGGTAGCGCGCGAGCTGCGTCGCGCCGCCGTCATAGGCGAGGTCCTGCTGCCAGAAGGCGATGCCGTCAGCGATGCTCTTACAGTCGCAGACCTTCCGGTCGAGCATCGACGCCGCATACAGGGCGACGGTGTAGGCCAGGTCACGGTCCATGCGCGTCCTGCCCACCGGGCTCCGCTTGTCCACCCATCCGGAGCGATACCAGATGCGCACACTGTCCGGCTGGCGACAGACCGATACCGCGGTGGACGAGAAGCCGTTGACGACGTCGGTGTTCCAATCCGCCGGCCGGAACGCCAGCAGGCCGATTCTCTGGTCGCCATTGCTGCTCAGGCAGCGGCGTACGAGTCGTGGCTGAAGGATGTGGCTGATCGGGCTAACTGTGGATAGCGCAGACCGACCCACGCGCCAACGCCAGTCGCCCGCGGGCAGCCATCTGCGGTCGCCGAAGAAGCCGACGCCACCGTCCGGCTTGGACCTGTTCGCAAAGTGCCTGCACTCGAAGCCGCCAGCGTTGATGACCGACGCGGAAGTGGATGCTCTCCTTGAGGACATCGACGTGTTTGAGGAAGTAGTGAGGCGGTAGCCCTTGCGAGATGCAAGGCGTCCAGTAGTATGTGCAAGGAGTGCTCTGATGTTTGAGAGAGGCATTGCATGGTTACGGAACAGAAGCCCGTTCGTCGGCGCAAACGGGGCCGAAAAGCGGCTCATGTCGCTTTGCGAAGGGTCCCGGAGGCGGACGCGAAGAAGCTCCGGCCGGTCGGGGCCAATCGCGAGAATGTTCGGCGGCTCCACGCGGCCAACCCGGCGCTGAGCCAGGTGGACATCGCGGCGGAGCTGGGCATCACGCGCCAGCGCGTAAAGCAGATCGCGATCGAGCTTGGTATCGAGATCGGGCCGGTGGGCAAGCGCGCCGCCACGACGCCGCCGCCTCGGCCAATCACTCCGGAGGAGATCCGTCGCTGGCGCATGACGCGTCAGTTCACGCAGGAGGCGCTCGGGCTGATGCTGGGCGTCACGGCGGACACCATCGGGCGCTGGGAGGGTGGCTACATGGCGCCGCCGCCGATGCTCGGCATGGCCCTGGCCGGGCTGGAGCAGGCCGGCGCGTGACTCAACCAGAGAATGCGGTCGGGGGCAACGAGGCGAACATCAAGCTGCTAACGAAAGCGATGTTTGAGTATAGCGTGAAGCCGAGATCGGCGAGCACTTCGAGAAGCTGGCCGAGGTGCGCCAGGACAAATACAACATCGCCTGCCCGAACTGTGGCGTCAACTTCTCCATCACCCGCACGGACCTCGAAGCTGCGTTCGCGCCGGAGGAAGATTACCGATGACTCTCGACGAGATTCGTGCTTTCGTGAGCGGTGCACGGTGGATCTTCGCGAAGACCATGGCAAAGACGCCGCACTGGTACACGCTGCGTGATCAGAACCCTGGCGCGACGTTCGTGGCCTTCGCGCTCTTCATCCGCGAGCATGGCTACCGTGCCCGCTTCGGCAAGTCGTGGTACATGAAGTTCGACATCGACGGCTGGACGTACTGGACGATGGGCGAGGCGATGGACAAGGACAGCAAGCCGTGGACGATTCTCATCAATCGCTCGCGGGCCGACCCGTTCCACACGGCGCTAGGAGGCGGCATCTACCTCAGTGACAACGGCCTGCAGTCGCACGGTGAGCTGGTGGCGCCGCCGCTGGATCGGTTCGAGGCGCCGGACG
>JBBRPY010000018.1:0-52914 GCA_038227375.1 Dehalococcoidia bacterium | reverse complement strand
CGCGGCGCTCAGCCTCAAGGTTCGCCTGCTTCGCCCGTTCGAGGAGCGTGCGGTCATCCCAGGCGGTGCCGTAGTAGACCGTCGTCGCGTTTGCCGTCGCCGCCATCGGGCGGAACTCGCGGTCGAATTTGTCGATGTCGATGTCCTGCGCCTCGTCGACCTCCAGCAGCAGCGACGCGGTGTGGCCGACAACGTTCGCGCCGCGCTCGGCAGACAGAAACAGCACGCGCGCGTCGCCGATGCTGATGACGTTCGCCTCGCGGCGGGCGAGCGCGCCGAAGCCGCTGGCGCCGATGCGCGCCCAGAGGCGGCGCATGCTCACCGCGAGCTGCGGCCGGAAGGTGGGGGCGCACTTGACAGCGTCGGCGTCGTCGCTGCGGCTCTGGGACGACGCGAGCAGGAACAGCTCGATCTGCGCCGACAACTCGTTCTTGCCGCCTTGCCGCGCGATCTCGATCGTGATCGTGTGCCCGCGATGGTGGCGCACGGAGTCGAGCACGGCGCGCCCGGCCTCGGCCTGATACGGCCGTAGCAGCGGCATCCGGAGGGGCGTCGATGTGCGCTGCTCGGTCGTCATCCCGCCTCCGTGTTCGATAATCTGCTGCTACGCTGCGCTCGCCGCTCGTTCATCCGCCACACGTCCGCCGTCGGGTGGCCGCCGCGTCACCCCTATCCCACTAACCGGAGGACCACCTGCGTGATCACGGCGCCAGCAACGACGAAGAGGACGCCGTTGACGCGCGCGCGGACCTCCGCCACGTCGCGCTCGAGGATGCGGAGGCGCTCCGCGACGAGCGCGCGAAACGCCGGCGCCGTCATCCCTTCCACCGGCGCGGCCGCAGCCTGCATCGCGAGCCGCGCTCGCATGAATCGGGAGATGCTCTGTTCGAGTTTGGACATCGTGTTGGACCTTGGTGATTGGTGACTGGTGACTCGTGTCGCTGGTCGCTGGTGTTTCCGTAGCGGAGGAGCTTTAGCTCCGTCATCCCTGGTGGTTGGTGGTTAGTAATTGGTGATTGGCGAATTGGTTCACTGGCCATGCGTACGTTCAGACGTCGGCGACGGGAGGGATGAAGGCGTCGCTTAGGCGCGCCAGGGTGTCGGCGAGGCTGGATGAGAGGTCGTCGGCGTGCTTCGGGCTCATCCGGTAGCGCGCCGAGACGAGCTTGGCGATCGCCTCGATGCTCTTGATCATCAGCGCGTGCTGCTCCGGCTCCCGTCCCAATTCGCGCAGCCGCACGCGCAGCAGCGAGATCTCGCGGTCGAGCCCGGTGATCTCATCTGCCTCGAGGAGCGCTACGGCGTCTTCGACGACCGAACGATAGAACTGCGAGACCGCCTTCGGCGCCCGCCGGTGCGCTGACGGCGGAGACGGGTCAGGCGCGGTCTGCGTCATCGCGCGCCTCCTCCGTCGACAGCAGCGCCAGCAGGTCGACGATGGTGCCGGACGGCGCCCGGCGCGCCGCCGCATCGAGTGCAATCAGCAGCGCCAGCGCGATGCGCTCCCAGTCGTTGCGGCGGACGGCGCGGCGCATGGCGCTCGCCGCCGCCGTCATCGCGCCCTCCGGAGGATCAGCATCGACAGGAGCAACGTTCCTGCGAGCACCGGCAACCGTGCCGCCAGCCACGGCACGGGGCCGAACAGAGGCCCTTGCGCCCAGCCGAATCGGTGCGCGAGAAAGAGCGTCTGCGCGAACGCCGCCTCCGTCGCGATGCCGCCGTTGACGATGGCCAGCGAGGCAGCGGCGAACCGCCTGCCACGATCCGCCGCCCCCAGCCAGTGGCCAGCAAGCCACAGGGAGTTGAAGGCTCCCGCGACAACGTTCGTCGCGTCGGCGGCGAAAATGATGCCTGTGGTGGAACTCAAGTGCGCATGGCCTTTCACGGAATCGCCCCGTTGGTGAATCTCGGTGGGAGCAGCTTGAGCGCCTCAAGCGAAGACGTGTGGCGTTCCCAATGGAGAATAGAACAAATGTTCTATTGTAGCCAAGGGAGGCGTGTCAGTGCCGCAGGCTGGGGCCCGGAATGAGGAGCCGTCGTTAGTGAGGAGTCGTCGTTAAGGCGCATCTCTCTCGCGGCCGAGGCAAAACGCGCCCGAAAGGCAGTACGTGTCAATTGTTATTGCTTTGGTAGGGTGTCCCCCGCCAGCGTGCATTCTCCGCGAGTATCGTTTCAGGGACATTGCGATCAGCCTGTTTCGGAGGGCTATGACCATCGAGCGCATCACGAACTTGCCGGCTGGCGCGCCGGCGTCCACGGCCGCCGACGCCGAGGCGTTCCGCGACTTCTTCGAGAACGCCCCGATCGCGATGCACTGGCTCGGTGCTGACGGCACGATTCTGCGCGCCAACGCCGCCGAGTTGGAGTCGCTCGGATACACCGCCGAAGAGTACGTCGGCCATCATGCCGGCGAGTTCCACGTGGACCCAGACATCCTCGACGGCATCTTCAGCCAGCTCAAACGCGGCGAGATCGTGCGCGACCAGGCCACCCAAATGCGCTGCAAGGACGGCTCCGCCAAGGCCGTCCGGATCGACGCCAGCGCGCTGCGCCGCAGCGGAGTCTTCATCCATGCCCGCTGTCTCACCCGGGACGATAGCGCGGACGGCGAGCGCGATCGCCTCTTCGAAGAGGCCGCCCGTGCCGCGGCTGAGATGGCACTCGCCAGCGCTGCGAAGGATGACGCCGTTGCAGCGCACCAGGCCATGGAAGAGAAGCTCACGCTGCTCGTCGAAGCGTCCGGCCAGCTCATCCAGTCGCTCGATGAGGCGGAGATGTTGCCGCAGATTCTCCGGCTGTCGCGCGGCCTGATCGCCGCCGACGCGTACGCCGTCTGGAGCCTGAATCCAAGCATCGGCGACTGGACGATCGCTCACTCAGAAGGCTTGTCGGAAGCCTATATGCGCCACGAATCAACCATCCCCGTCGATGCCGA
Organism: Dehalococcoidia bacterium; assembly: GCA_038227375.1. Classification (GTDB taxonomy): domain Bacteria; phylum Chloroflexota; class Dehalococcoidia; order DSTF01; family JACRBR01; genus JALYKW01. The sequence continues at coordinate 49,979 of JBBRPY010000018.1, read as the reverse complement.
CACGCCGCGCCCGCGGACGCCGCTGATGATCGCGGACGTGGAGAGCGAGCCGATGGTCAGGGAGCGCGTCGATGGATACCATCGCGAGGGCATCCGCTCCCTGCTCGTGCTGCCCGTGCTGGTGCAGGGCGAGCCGCATACGACGCTGACGTTCTACTCGCGCGTCGCCCGCCAGTACTCGGAGATCGAAGTGCGCGTCGGGATGGCGCTCGCCAACCTCGCCGCATCGGCCATCACCACGGGGCGGCTGTACGAGGCGGAGCGCGCGGGCAATCAGCGCATCTCCGAGGCGAACCGGCGGCTCCGCTTCCTCTCCGAGGCTTCCGCCGTCCTCGCCGACTCGCTCGACTATCAGACGACGCTGCAGAACCTCGCGCGGCTCTCCGTGCCTTGGCTCGCCGACTGGTGCGGCATCAACGTCATGGAGCCCGACGGCCGGATCGCCGACATCGCCGTCGCGCACGCCGACCCGGCGAAGGTCCAGATGGCGCTCGAACTACAGGCGCGCTATCCGGCCGACCCAGATGCACTGCACGGCTACCAGGAGGTCTTCCGCACCGGCCGCCTGGAACTGATCGAGGACATCACCGACGAAATGCTTGTGGAGTCGATCCAGGATGAAGAACAACTGCGGATCGCGCGCTCGCTGGGCCTCACCGCCAGCCTCTGCGTTCCGCTCATCGCGCAGACACGCGTGATCGGCGCGATCACCTTCGTGATGGCAGATCGGGCGCGCGCGTTCCAGCCCGAAGATGTGACATTGATCGAGGAGCTCGCCTGCCGCGCCGCCGCCGCCATCGACAACGCGCAGATCTACCGGAGGGCGCAGGACATCGCGGCCGACCTGGAGCGCGCGAACGAGGCGAAGGACGACTTCTTGGGCATGGTCTCTCACGAGCTGAAGACGCCGATTACGACGATTCTCGGCAACGCCGAAGTGCTCTTGCGCCGGTCTGATCTGATCGACGAGGAGATGCGCCGCGAGGCGCTCGACGATATCGGCTACGAATCGCGGCGGCTGCACCGGCTGATCGAGAATCTCCTGGTGCTCTCCCGGCTCGAAGCCGGCATCACCCTCGAGCTGGAGCCGATGCTGGTGCGGCGCGACATCGAGCGCATCGTCGGCGAACACGAGCGCCGTTTTCCGAATCGCGTCATCTCGCTCGATCTGCCGGAAGATCTCCCGCCCGTCTGCGCGGAGCCGACGTATTTCGAACAGGTGCTGCAGAACCTGATCAGCAACGCCGAGAAGTACAGCCCGCGCGACCAGCCGATCGACGTCCGCGCCCGACTCGACGGCGCCGTCGTGCACGTCTCGGTGCTCGATCGTGGGCCGGGCATTCCGGCGGCGGACTGCGACCGCATTTTCGAGCCGTTTGTGCGGCTCAAGCGCACGTCGGCCGCGGCGGGCGCTGGCATCGGTTTGGCGGTCTGCAAGCGATTGATGGAGGTGCAGCGCGGCTCGATCGAGGCGCGCCCGCGCGACGGCGGCGGTCTCCAGGTGACGTTCACGCTGCCCCTCGACGCGACAGTCGACGCGATCGCCTGAGACTCAGCCAGAACAGCCTGCCGGTGTACTTCTCCCGTGGATTGACGAAATACGCCCGTAACATCGATCTAGTACAGTCATGACTCAACCGAGCAGCGAGCAGCAGGGCGGCGTGCAGACGCCGCCTCCATTTGGGAGCAGCGATATGCCATACAAAGCGGAATACATCTGGATCGACGGCACCAAGCCGACGGCCAAACTTCGGTCGAAGACCAAGATCGTGCCGGACAAAGACGACCCACCGATCTGGGGATTCGACGGCTCGAGCACGAACCAGGCGCCGGGGTCGAACTCGGACTGTGTGCTCAAGCCGGTCTTCAGCGTGCCCGACCCGATCCGCGGCGGCGACAACAAACTCGTCCTCACCGAGGTCCTGCTGACCGACATGACACCGCATCCGACGAACACCCGCGCCGCCTGCGTCAAGACGGCGAAGATGTATGAGAAGCACGACATGTGGTTCGGTATCGAGCAGGAGTACACCTTCTTCGAAGGCGCGAAGCCGCTCGGCTGGCCCGACAACGGCTTCCCGGCGCCCCAGGGTGGCTACTACTGCGGCGTCGGCGCCGATGAGGTCTTCGGCCGCGAGATCGTCGAAGCGCACACGGATGCCTGTCTCGCCGCCGGTCTCGCGATCAGCGGCACCAACGGCGAGGTGATGCCCGGCCAGTGGGAGTTCCAGATCGGCCCCGTTGGTCCCGTCGAGTCCTCCGACCACCTCTGGATGGCGCGCTGGCTGCTCTACCGCGTGGCTGAGGATTTCGGCGCGTCGGCCACGTTGTACCCGAAGCCGGTGAAGGGCGACTGGAACGGCGCTGGCGCCCACACCAACTTCTCGACGAAGGAGATGCGCTCGGCGTATGAGCCCTGCGAGGAGGCGGCAAAGGCGCTCTCGATGAAGCACGACCTGCACATCGAGAACTACGGCCACGCGATCGAAGAGCGCCTCACGGGCCTGCACGAGACCTGCTCGTACAAGGAGTTCCGCTACGGCGTCAGCGACCGCGGCGCCTCAGTGCGCATCCCGTGGCAGGTGGCGATCGACCGCAAGGGCTACATCGAAGACCGCCGCCCGAACGCCAACATGGACCCGTACGTCGTCACCCGCCTGATCACCGACACCGTCTGCAGCGCAGCGGAGAAGTAGATCTTGGATGTTGGATGTTGGAGGGCGCACCAGACTGCTGAAGCCCAGCATGGGCCGCGAGCTGCGGGACGAAAAGAGGGACGGCCGATGCCGTCCCTCTTTTGCGTGTATTGCCTGTCTGCGCCCTAAGGCGTAACGCCGGCGGGCGCGCTCGTCATCCACTCCTTCATCGCCTGGTCGCCCGGGCGGTCGATGTGCACCTTGTCGTCGACGCTGGCTACCCAGCTCACGGGGATCCAGTGGTGCTGGCCACTCGCATCCTTCTTGAGCTTGATTGTGTTCCCCGAATCGAGATGATCGACAGAGGCGAACTGCTGGTTCTTTGAACAGACGACGGGCATGTCTTCCTGGATCTTCGCGTTCATGAGTGCTCCTTTCGAGAACACACGCAGCGTAGATCGGCGCCCGTCAAGCAATGGTTGATGCCCGCCGCGCGGCAGGTGTCGGGTTCGTGGCGGTCTGGCGAGAGCGGCGCGGAGTCGAGAATAGGAGCGATAGAACGTGTGGCTTCGCTGGCCTTTCGCGATCGTTGGAATTACGTTCGCCGACTTCCGACCTCCGACTTCCGACTTCCGACCCTCCAGCGCCTACGCGCGCGCCGGCTCCTCCACCACGATGCGGAGGTTCTCGGCCGCCGGCATGCCGAGCGTTACGGTTGCGCCGCCCACAGCCACGGTCATCGTCGAGTTGTACGCCGCCACCTCGTGCACCGTGACGCGAGCGCCGGGCACGAAGCCGTGGCGCTGATAGAACGTCATCAGCTCGTGGTCCTCTTCCGCAGGCTCGTTGATACCATCGATCACCCACGAGCCGCCCGCCACCGCCGTCGCAAGCGGTCGCGTCTTCGGGCGTGTGGCGGGGTCGACGCCAGGGAAGGGGTTGCCGTGGGGGCACGTCGTCGGGTTGTTCAGCACCGCCATAATGCGCGCTTCGACCCGCGGCGTGATCGTGTGTTCGATGAGGTGCGCCTCCTCGTGGGCGTCCGCCCAGTCGAGGCCGAGGATATCGACCAGCAGCCGCTCGGTCAGCAGGTGGCGCCGCTTGATCGACTCCGCCGCCTGCAGGCCGGACGGCGAGAGCCGGATCTCCTTCACCGCGTCGATCTCGACCAGGGCGTCGCGCTCCATCCGGTGGACGGTGTTCCAGACGGTCGGCGCCGCCACACCCATCTTTTCGGTGAGCCGCGCGGCGATCACCCCATGCCCGGCGCGCGAGTTGTCGTAAACGCGCGCCGCGTAGGTCTGGTCGTAGATCTCCATCAGATAGTCTTCGATCGTCGACGATGGCTTGTCCGGCATCGGTGGATGTGTCCTCGAGGCGGATGGCGGTTCGGCCCTGCTGTCGGGCTCGCTTCGCAGGCGGTTCCCGCCCACTCGAAGCTGGCTCCGACGGTCCGGCATGCGATTATAGCCCACCGCCATCCCCGTCCTCCGGCGGCTTACCACCCCGGGCGCACCATGGACGGATGTCCAGGTTTAGCCTTGACTAAGACGCCACTTTAGCCTATGCTAAATCTAGGTCATCAAACGCTAGATTAAGCCGGGCCAGGTGCTGTTTTCCTTCCTCGTCACACTCCGCGAAGGCATCGAGATCGCACTCGTCGTGACGATCCTCCTCGGCTACCTGCGGAACATCAATCAGAAGCGTCACTTCCGGGAGATCTGGGCCGGAGTGGTCGCCGCAGCCGTGCTGTCGTTCGCCTTTGGCGCCGTGCTCGAGGTCACGTCGCGAGAGCTGAACGGTCGCGTCCTTGAGGCCTTCGAGGGCTTCACGATGCTCTTTGCCGTCGCCGTCCTCACCTGGATGGTGTTTTGGATGAAGCGCCAGTCCGCGGGCATCTCACGTGAATTGCGGCACCAGATTGACGATGCGCTCTCGCACGGCTCGCTGGTCGCGCTGTCATTGCTGGCATTCTCCGCTGTCGGCCGCGAGGGGATCGAGACGACGCTCTTCCTCTTCGCCGGCAGCACGGGAGCGACCTCGGGGACGCAGTTCTGGCTCGGCGGGCTGCTCGGCTTCGCGATCGCCGCGGCGGCTGGTGTCGCTCTCTACTATGGCGCCGCCCGGCTGCCGCTCAAGCAGTTCTTCCTGGCCTCGGGCATCGTCGTCATTGTGCTGGCGGCGGGCTTGCTCTCGAACGGGTTGACCGCGCTCAACAACGCCGCGATCGTCGGCAACCTGGGCAGCCGCCCCTGGGACATGGACGCGACACTCTCGCTGACATCGACGATGGGGAAGTTCTTGCACACGGTCCTCGGCTACGATTCCGCGCCTACGCTGACGCAGATCATCCTCTACTGGCTGTATCTGCTCGCGGTGTTGGCCGCGTACCTCCGCCCTTCACGCAAGCGCGCGCCGGTCGCTCGCCCGGACGCGGCGGCTGGGCCGGCGTCGATCATCGCTGAGACCTGAGATCGAACGGAGACTCGACATGCGGAAGTGGAGCGGCCTGGTGGCCGTCGCCCTGGCGTTCGTGGTGGCGTGCTCGGGCAGCGGCGCCGGCGGGCGCGAGGTGCAGATCACGCAGCATGACGACGGCTGCGCACCGGCGTCCGTCGAAGTTGCGCCGGGCGAGAAGCTGAAGCTGGTGATCAAGAACGACAGCACGCACGACCCGTTCGAGGTCGAAGGCACCGACGGCGCGAAGTTCGAGGAGCTGAACGTGCCGGAAGGCCGGAGCCGCAGCGCGGGCTACACCGTGCCCGACAGCGGCAGCGTCCACAAGCTCAAGTGCTACGTCCCCGGCGGCATCTCGACGATCATTGAGCTGCGCTCAGGCGCCGTCACCTCCGGCACGACGGCCACGCCGGCGAGCGGCGCCACCTCCACCGGTGCGGGCACTGGGCCGACTGTCATTGCCACAACCGAAGGGGATGCCACGCGGCCGGCGACGGTGACCACGCAACTGAAGCAGCCCGATTGCGTCGGTGGCCGTCGCGCTTGCCAGCTACAGCGTGACGCCCGACAAGACGTCGGTGAAGGCCGGCCCCATCCGGTTCATCGCCACAAATACCGCGCCGCAGCAGGTGCATGAGTTCGCGGTGCTCCGTATGGGGAGCGACGGCTCGCTCGACAAGGTCGACGAGATCGAGGGCATCGACCCCGAGCAGGCGCAGACGCTGACGCTCGACCTCACCCCGGGCGCGTACCAGCTCGCCTGCCTGATCGCACCGGGCGAGCACGGCAGCACGGTCGACCACTACCAGCAACGCATGCACACGTCGTTCGAGGTCCAGTAGCGAGGACCGCCTGGCTGGGCAGGCGCGCCCTCAACTCCGCATGGCATCGAAGCGCCTGGCTCGCGGCCGTATCACATCAACGGCGCAAGAGAGGTGCCTCGGCGAGACCGCTCTCTCCCCGTAGGGACGAAGCTTCAGCTCCGTCCGTCCCCGGCGAATGCCAATGCCGGGAGAACAAGACTTCGCCCGCTACGACCGCTCCAACCCCGACGGCAGCCGCTCCATGAGTGTCGGCCGCGGCTCGCCGCCGGTGAGCTGCATGCCCGGTGGTAGCTCGGTCCCGGGGATGCGGCCGGAGAGCGCAAACAGCCCGTTCGCGATCTGGGCGATGCTGTATTTGCCGTGCGTCCGGTGCGACATCAGGGCGTCGATGTCCACGGTGTAGACGTTGCGCCGCCCCTCCTTGCGCCGAGCGACGATGGCGTCCTCCTCCAGCGCCCGCAGCAGCGAGAGCGCGGCCCGCTCGGTGATCCCGACCGAGTCGGCGATGTCGCGCAGCGTCGAGCGCGGGTGCTCGATGACGTGGATGAGGACGAGCGCATGGTTGGTCAGCAGACCCCATCGGTTCGTCATAACGGCTTGCTCCTCGCTTGACACGTCCCCAATAGGAGAATTACAATACTAGTAATTGGGTTCCGGTAATTCAGGTGTTACTTCGAGATTCCGGCTTCTCTGATCCAGCAACCCGGTTCTAGTAAGCGTCATGATCGCGGCGATGTCAAGCGTTTTCGCAGAAGATGTGCCGGACGGCGGAGCCAACCCGTCCGCACCGGGAGTGATCGGTGGCGGAGTCCGCAAGCGTGGCGGTAAAGGAAGTGCCAGCAGGATGCTCATCTTAGTGCGCAAAGCACAGCAGGGAATCTGGATCGAGGGGGACATCTGGGTGAAGGTCCTCAGCGTCGAGCGTGACCGCGTGAAGCTCGGGATCACGGCTCCAGGAGATGTCAAGGTGATGCGGCAGGAGTTGTTTGCCGACGTGGAAAACCCGGGCGTGATGGACGGTGACCCTCTGTCCTAACGCGGCGGGCGTCGGAAACGATTCCAGCGCGCACCAGCCCACACGCCGCAGCCCGCCCGATGAGCGGCCACTCTGCGCAAGCGGAGGTCTCATCGGCCGGGCTGCGCGCATTTCTCAGATTGTGACGTCCAGGCCGGTCGCGCGTGTTGACTTGCGTGGCGCGACGGCCGACCCTTTAAGTTCGCCGTCCTACGTCCCCGTAAAGACCGGCGGCCGCTTTTCGATGAACGCCTTCACGCCTTCCGCGAAGTCCTTTGAACGGAACAACGGCAGGAGCTGCAGGTAGACGTGATGCACGTTCGCCTCGAACGTCTCCTCCAGCCCCAGCCGCATCATCCGCTTCGTCGCCTGCACCGCCATCGGCGCGTTGGCGGCGATCTCGGCGGCGAGGGCGCGCGCCGCATCCATCAGCGATTCCGCTGGCACCACCTTCGAGACGAGGCCGAGTTCGAGCGACTCCTGCGCCGTCAACACGCGGCCGGCGAATGCGATCTCGGCCGCCTTCGCCCATCCCACCAGCCGCGGCAGCAGCCACGTGCCACCGCTCTCGGGGAGGACGCCGCGCTTGGCGAAGACCGCCGCGAGCTTCGCGCCCTCCGCCGCGATGCGGATGTCGCAGCCGAGGGCGATGTCGAGGCCGTAGCCCGCAGCGGCGCCGTTGAGCGCGCAGATCACCGGCTTGTCGGTCTGATGCAGGACGATCGGCGGCGAGTTCGCGAGGTCGAACTTCGCCGGCATCGCGCCGGCGCCGTTGATGCTGTTCGCATTCCCATTCGCGCCCTGCTCCTTCAGGTCCAGCCCGGCGCAGAACCCCTTGCCGGCGCCCGTGAGGATGATCACCCGCACGCTGCGGTCGTGGTCGGCCTCGCGGAACGCCTCCGAGAACGACGCCAGCATGCCGCCGCTAATCGCGTTCAGGCGGTCGGGCCGGTTGAGCGTGATGGTAGCGATGTTGTCGCTGATATCGAAGAGCAGGTCGCGGTACGTCATGGGATGGTGCTCCTTCATTCGTCTGGCAGCGGGCCGTGAGTGTCGGCTGCAAGCTCGCTCAGACTATCAGCCGCGGTGGAAAGCAAACAGCAAACAGCAGACAGCAGACAGCAAACAGCAGGCGCGAAAGCCTCGCTGCTCCGGCAGGCCGGTAAGAGCCAACAGCCCACGTGCTACCTTGCGCCATGCACGCGCTCTGGCTCAAATTCCTCGACTGGTTTTCGCAGCGGTTCGGCATCGCCCGCACGTCGGTGCCGCGCGAGCCTGTGATGGTGCGGCCGATCGGGGTCGTCCGCAACAGCGTGCGTCTGCCGCGGATGGATGGCTGGGCGGCCGTCCGCAGCGATATCATCGTCCGCGAAGAACTGAGCGGCGGCCTCGATGGCATCGAGGGGTATTCGCACGTCATCGTCGTCTTCGCCTTCCACCACGTGCCCGAATCGGAGCTGCGCTTGCGGGTCACCCCGCGCGGCGATTCTCGCATCCCGGAGCAAGGGGTACTGGCGACGCGCAGCCAGTTGCGGCCGAGTCCGCTCGGCGTGTCGGTGGTGAAGCAGATGCGGCGACGCCACAACATCGTCCGCGTCGAGGGGCTGGACGCCATCGACGGCACCCCCGTCCTCGATATCAAGCCATACTTCCCAAACTACGACGCCGTCCCCGACGCGAGTATTCCCGAATGGGCGCGCGGGCTCGCCGAATCAGAGTGATCTACGGGAAGCTGGAAGCTGGAAGCTGGGCTGGCCGGAGCTGTGCAGTCCCTTCCCCCGCCTTGAGCGGCGGCCTTCAGGCCAGCGAGGGTGAGCCACTCCGCGGCGCAGACACCGGTGGTGCCGCCGTTCCCGCTGGTGCCGTAGCGGGGTGAGGGCCCGGCGCTACGCGAGCCCGAACAGCGCGTCGAGTCCGACCACCAGCTCCTGCCGCAACATCACCTGCCGGGCCGCGAGGATGATCCCGGGCATGTAGGACTCGCGGCCGTTCGAGTCGTGCCGGATCGACAGCGTCTGCCCCAATCCGCCGAACAGCACCTCCTGGTGCGCGACTAAGCCCGGCAGCCGCACGCTATGGATCGTGATGCCGTCGAGGCCGCCGCCGCGCGAATGCGCGATTGGCGTCGCATCGGGCTCGTTGCGGTCGAAGGGACGTCCTCCGCGTGCCTCCAGCATGCCGCGCGCGGTGGCGATCGAGGTGCCGGAGGGCGCATCGACCTTCTGGTCGTGGTGCAACTCGATGATCTCGGCCGAATCGAAGAAGCGTGCCGCCGTCTTCGCCATGTGCATCAGCAAGACGGCGCCGATCGCGAAGTTCGCGGCTATCAGCCCGCCGACCGCTCGCTCGGCGCACTCGCGGCGCAGCGCATCGACGTAGCTATCGCTCAGGCCGGTCGTGCCGATCACCGGGCGGATGCCGCGAGGCAGCGCCACCGCCGTCAGCTCGGGCGTCCACGCGGCGTTCGTGAAGTCGATGACGACATCGGGCCGCGTCTCGTCGCACGCCGCCGCTGCGTCCCGGAGCAGCGGGATCGAACCGCCTGAGGGCAGCGCGACCGTCTCGACCTGCGCCATCTTGTCGACGACGCCGACGGCCTCGATGCCATCAGCGGCGTCGAGTGCGTCGATGATCGCCCGTCCCATCTTGCCGCTGCCGGACACAAGGGTGCGAATGTCGGCCATGTGCGCAGCGTACTAGCGGAGTTGGGTCGCTGGGAAGTCGGAGGTCAGAAGTCGGTAACGCTGCGCCAGCTTCCAGCCTCCGACTTCCGACCTCCAGCTTCCAACCTCCGGCTTCCGGCATACTCCCGTCGTGCGGTACGACTGCCACCTCGTCATCTACGACCCGCGCTCCGACCGAATCTTCCTCGACGGCGAGCACGATGGGTCAGTGCTCCCGTCCGTGCAGGTGCTCTTGCCGTGGCCCTGGACCGGCGACGTGAAGTGCATCAATCAGGCTGCGGCCGAGAAGCTCGGACAGGACGTCATCACCTTGCGTTGCGTCCCCCTGGGCGCGACGCGGGATGACGCGATCGAGGTCATCGTCTTCATGGAGACTCGCGCGAGCGCAGCCCCGCTCTCGCCCGGTCGCTGGGTCGATCGCCATGCTGCGGCAGCATTGGAACCTCAACCCGCCTCCGCCGGATCGGCGCTCGCCGCGTTCCTGCATGAGATCGACGGCGATGTGCCTGCTCGCCGTGTGCCATGGGCCCGGCCAGGTTGGTTCGCGGAAGCGAACGCGTGGGCGGAGACCGAACTCAGGCGCATCGGACGCTCGCCCGTCGGGGCTGCCGAACAGGTCCGGCAATGGAGCATCTCCAGCGTCATGCGCATCCCCACTTACAAGGGAGACGCCTGGTTCAAGGCCATGCCGTCGTTCTTTCGGCACGAAGGCGAGTTGACGCGCCGCCTGGGCGAGACATCTCCCGCCATCCCCACCGTTCTGGCGTTGGACGGACGACGAGGTTGGATGCTGATGGATGCGGTCTCTGAGGTGCCGGTCGCGCCCATCGAAAACATCGGCGAGGCCTTGCGTTCGCTGGCCACGATACAGACAGCCTGGGTCGGCCGGACGGATGAGTTGCTCGCTCTCGGCTGTCCTGACCGGCGGATAAAGACGCTGCCCGCTGACGTGCAGTCGCTTCCAGAGCTCGGCGCGCTCCGCGCGGACCTGAGCAGCGCCTCCCGCGCGCGCCTCGATCTGGCAGTAGCGGAGCTTCCAGGGAGATGTGCGGAGCTCGCTCGTTGTGGCGTCCCCGAGACGCTCATGCACGGCGACTTCCACCCGGGAAACGTCATAGCGTCGGCAGCAGGACCTGCGCTGATCGATTGGACGGATGGTTGTCTGAGCCACCCGTTCTTCGATTTGGCCACGATGTTGCCCGATGACACGACGACGCGAGCCGCTTGGCTGCCGCCATACCTCGCATGTTGGCGTGCGGCGTATCCATCTGCTGATATCGACGGAGCGTACGCGCTCTCGGAGTCTCTCGCCTGCCTTCATCACGCCGTCAGCTACCAACGCATTCTGGACGCCATCGAGCCCGGGCCGCGATTGGGGACTCGGCGGCGCCGTCGTTCGATGGTTCGAGCGGTACCTTGCGAAGCTGGACGCGCAGGAGGCATAGGGCTTCCAGCCTCCAGCTTCGACTTCCAGCCTCCAGCGTCCCGAGCGTGTATCATCACTCCCGTGACCATCGCACAGCCGCAGGCCGAGGTGTACCAGCTCAATCTGCCCCTGTTCGAGGGCCCCCTCGACCTCCTCCTCCATCTCATCGAACGCGAAGAGCTGGACATCACCGGCATCGCCCTTGTCGCGGTGACCGACCAGTACATGGCGTACCTCCATGAGAGCGACCAGCTCAATCTCGGCGCGCTGGCCGACTTCATCGCCATCGGCGCCCGGCTCCTGCTGCTGAAGTCGCGCGCGCTGCTTCCGCGCCCGCTGCCGGACGACCCGCCGAGCGAGCCGGACGACGACGATTCCGAAGACCTCGCTCGGCAGCTCATCGAGTACAAGCTGTTCAAGACGGCTGCGGGCCGCCTGCGCGACATCGAGACGGCCGGCCTGCATTCGTACCCGCGCATCGCGCCGCCACCTGAGCTGCCGGCGCCGACCGGGCTGGATGGCATCACACTCGATCTGCTGCAACAGTTGGTCGTCGAGGCGCTCACGCGAGAGCCGCCGGACGAGCCGGTCGCGGTCATCCGCCCGCACAAGTTCACGGTGCGCGAGAAGGTCGAGTTGCTGCGCGAGCTGCTCGCATCGGAGGGGAGCGTCAGCTTCCGGTCGGTGGTCGAAGCGTGCAGCACGCGGATGGAGATCATCATCTCGTTCATGGCGGTGCTCGAGCTGATTAAGTCGCGCGTGCTCGACGCCGTCCAGGATGCCGTGTTCGAAGATATCGTCCTCGTGCCCAGCACCGAGGCGGCGTTGGATGTGCCGCTATCGCCGGAGTTCGCTGAGTAGCCGCATCTCATCATTCGATTCTGGAGGACTGCTACGATGCGAATGGTCATGCTCACCGCCGCCGCCCTGGTCCTGGCGGCGTGCGGAAGCGATAGCAAGGGCAGCGCCACGAGCACCACCTCGCGGTCGGCGAGCGCGACCGCAGGCCCCTCGAGCAGCGCGGCGACGACGCCGACCGTCACAACACCACCGGCCCAATCGACGCAAACTGGAGGCAGGAAGACGTATTCAGCCGCACCATCCATGACCATCGATCCGAACAAGCAGTATTTCGCCACGATCAAAATGGACATCGGCGAGATCCGGCTGGAGCTCTATCCGAAGGAAGCGCCGGTCAGCGTCAACAACTTCGTCTTTCTCTCGCGTGAGGGCTACTACGATGGTGTGACGTTCCATCGCGTGATCCCCGGGTTCGTCGCGCAGGCGGGCGACCCGAACGGCACCGGCGCCGGCGGCCCCGGATACACAATCAAGGACGAGGTGAACTCCCATAAGTTCCTCGATGGCACGCTGGGGATGGCGAAGACCTCGGCCCCGAATTCGGCGGGCAGCCAGTGGTTCATCGACTATGCGCCGCAGCCGAATCTGGACGGCGGCTATACCGTAATCGGGCAGCTCCTCACCGGCCGCGACGTGCTCGACAAGATCACGCCGCGCGACCCGGCGACGGCGACGCAGCCCGGTACGAAGATCAACACGATTGTGATCGAGGAGCAGTAGCCTGTCGTTGGATGTTGGATGTTGGATGTTGGATGTTGGATGTTGGAACATCGCCGCCCGCAGCCGTCCGCGCCAATCCCCGATGACCGAGGACTGTTGACCGACGCCGACTGGTCACGGCTGCCGGACGAAGAGGCCCTTCACCGCCCGCAGGGCGCGCGTCGCCACGGTTGTCTGCGGGCCGGTCGGATAGATCTCGCTGTCCAATTCACCCAGGTGGTAACGCTGTAGCGTCTTCGAAATCTCGGCGCCCACGAGGAGAATGTTCGATGACAGATACGTGTAGAAGAGGAACAGCAGGACGCCCGCGAGCGACCCGTAGACGAGGTCGAAGTTGTTGAAGTTCGCGACGTAGAACGCGAATGAATTTTTGAGCGCCTCGAAGAGCAGCGTGGCGACGAGCGCGCCTGGTATCACGTCCCGCCAGCGCGGCCGCACCGCCGGCACAACGCGATACAGCAGCAGGAAGGTCGCGAACGAGAGCACCGCGGGAAGCAGCAGCGACGGTATCTCCCAGATCGGGCTGCGGTAGGCAAGCGGCCCCGCGCTGACGGGATTCAGCGAGCGGATCGTCCGCAGCACGCCTGTCAGGATCAGCGACGCCAGCAGCATCGTCGCGAGCATGCCAACCTGCAGAATGTCGACGAGCTTCTGCTGTGCGTACGGGCGATGCTCGGTCACGGCCCAGATCCGGTTGAGCGACTTCCGGATCGATGCGAAGACCGCCGACGACGTCCAGAGCGTCGCCACGAGTCCGGCGGCAGCCACCGGTCCGCTGATGCGCTTCACGTTCTCCAGCGCGTGCTCGACGGCTGCCCGCCCCTCCGTCTGCGTGAGCGGCACGACATCGAGGATGCGGTTGACGAGTTGGTTGCGAATGTGGTCGCTGTTGAGGACGAACCCGAGGACGGAGATCGTGAAGATCGCTAGCGGCGCAATCGAAAACAGCACGTAGTACGAGATGGCGGCGGCGAGCTGCAGGCAGTCGTCTCGGCCGAAGCTGAGATACATGTGCTTGAGGACGATCCAATTGCGTCTCATCTCATCGCATTGTAGGGCGAGGCGTCCATCCACGGTGGCCCTCGGCCTGCATCCGTATCTCCGTGGTGCGTCCCCGACCACGGCGGCTCGGCCCGCGCCGGGAGCGCTGACCTGCCGCTGATATAATCGGCGCAAATCGACGGAGAACGCGGGGGCGTAGATGGCTCGACCACGTCCACAGGCGCCAGCGCAGGTCGGCTACCAGCGCATCGTCGCCAAATTTGGCACGAACCTGCTGACGTCGGGCACCGACGAGCTCGACCTCGCCGCCATGGCCTCGCTCGTCTCGCAGGTCGTGCGGCTGATGGACGAGGGCCGCGAGGTCTTGGTGATCACGTCGGGCGCGATTGCGGCGGGCCGGCACCGCCTGCAGGCCCTCAAGAGCCGGCGCGACATCCCCTTCCGCCAGGTGCTCGCCGCCGTGGGCCAGACGCAGCTCATGCAGTCCTACGATCGCCTCTTCGGGAAGCACGGCCGCGTCGTCGGCCAGACACTGCTCAGCAAGCGCGACCTGAGCGACCGCAACGGCTACCTGAACGCCCGCAACACCCTCCTCGGGCTGCTAGAGATGGGCGTAGTGCCGATCATCAACGAGAACGACGCCGTGGCTGTGGACGAGATCGCCGGCGCCCGCATTGGCGACAACGACAATCTCTCCGCCCTGGTCGCCAACCTCATCGACGCCGACCTGCTGGCGTTGCTCACCGATACCGACGGCCTCTACACCAACGACCCGCGGGCGCACAAGCAGGCGAACCTGATCGCCCGCGTCGACCGCATCACGAAGGAGATCGAACAGACCGCCGGCGGCGGCGAGCGGAGCCGCGGCACGGGCGGCATGGTCACGAAGCTCCAGGCGGCGCGGTTGGGCACGGGCGGCGGCTCCGACGTATTCATCGCCAACGGCTGCGCGCCCGACGTCCTATACCGCCTTGCGAACGGCGAGCACATCGGCACGATGCTTCCTGCAAGAAGGAGCCGCATGGAGAGCCGCAAGCGCTGGATGCTCTCGGGCCTGGCGACGCGCGGCGCCATCGTCGTCGATGCCGGCGCCGCCAAGGCGCTAATCGAGCGCAGCAAGAGCCTCCTTCCCGCTGGTGTCCGCGAGGTGAACGGCCCGTTCAAGCGTGGCGACACCGTCAACATCTGGCTGCCCGGCGGCGACCGCCCCTTCGCCTGCGGCATCAGCAACTACGATGACCAGGAGGTCGCCGCGATCAGCGGCATGCGGTCCGACCGCATCGAGGGCGTACTGGGCCACCAGTACGGCTCCGAGGTCGTCCACCGGAACAACCTCGTCCTACTGTAGCGAGTTCCCGCCCCCTGTTAGCCTTACCCCGTGACTGATCTCCCGAGCGACGATCTCCTGTACGACAAGACCGGCGCTGGCATCGGCTGGATCACCCTGAACCGCCCGCAGGTGCTGAACGCCATCGACATGGCGATGCGGGATCAGCTCTGGTCGGCGCTGCTCGCGGTCCGCGATGATCCCGAGGTCCGCGTGGCCGTCATCACGGGGGCGGGCGAGCGCGCGTTTTCGGCCGGAGCGGACGTGCGCGAATTCGGGTCGGCGCCGTCCTACGCCGAAGCTCGCCGCGCCCGCCACGATCGCGACCTCTGGGGTCTGATGCTGTCGATTACGAAGCCGCTGGTCGCGGCAATACACGGATACGCCTTCGGCGCCGGATGTGAACTCAGCCTGCTGTGCGACTTCCGCATCGCGACGGAGGGTGCCACGTTCGCGCTGCCGGAAGTGACGCTGGGGTACATCCCCTCGGCCGGCGGAACGCAGACACTGCCCCGCGCGATACCGCCGGGCATCGCGCGGGAACTGATCCTCAGCGGCGAACCGATCGACGCACAACGCGCACTGGCCATCGGCCTCGTCAACCGTGTTGTCCCCCGTGCGGAGTTGGACGCGGCGACGGCGGAGTGCGCGGCGACGCTCGCCTCGCTCTCGCCGGCGGCGGTCCGCGGCGCCAAGCAGGCGATGCTCCGGGGCGCCGGCATGCCGCTGGAAGCGGGGCTGCGTCTGGAGCGCATGATCGCGATGCAGGTGCAGCGGTGACCGACCCGACAACGGACGCGGATAACGCGCCGGCGGAAAACGCAGAGGAGCGGCGACGGAGCGGATGGGGCTGCATGACCCGCGCCGCGATCGCGATCGTCGTCATCATCGCGGTCGTGATCGCGATCGGGTTCGCCTTCGATCAGGGGGACCGTGCCGGCCAGCCCGAGCGCGGCTTCATTGCCGGCATGGCGCAATCATACGCACCGGCCAGCGTCAGCTACCTGGAGGCGCAGCACATCTTCGTGACGAGGCTTCAGGATGGCGCATTCGTGGCCCTGTACGATGTCTCCCCGCGCCAGCAGGAGCTGGGCGGCGATTGCCGGCTCGGTTATCAGGACACCGCTGGTGTCGGCACGCTGGATCAGCTGCCGGGCATCATCGGCGCGATCGTCGAAGAGTGCAACGCGACGCGCGCGGTCTGGCGCGCCGACGGCATGTACGCGTTCGGCGCCGGGTACGGGGACCTCGATCGGTTCGACACCAGCGTAAACGCGCGAGGCGAACTGATCATCGACACCAGCTCGCGCAGTTGCACGCGCAGCCGCGGCGTCATCGGCGTCGCGCCGTTCGATCAGCGCCGCTGCGAGGGCGCGCCGTAGTTACCGCGCGAGCAGCGCGACGAATGCGGCTGGCATCGCGACGCGAATGCCGTCGTACTCGCGGAGGTCCAGCAGGTCCTATCGCCGCTGACGATGTAGTCGGCACGCCCCGCAACCGCCGCCTCGATCACGCGGTTGTCGTCGGGGTCGCGGACCAGGTCCAGCACCTCCATCGGGTCCATAACGGTCGCGATCGTACGCATCGATGAGAGAACTCCTCCCGCTGGTTGGCGTCCCAGTGAAGCAGCCTCGCCACTTTGGGATAGGTCAACGCTCGCTCGAGTTCCTCGATCAGAAACGGGCTCGTCACCCACGTGAATGACCCTGCTTGCCAGGCGCTGATGATCTCAAGCGGTGGGCTCGCCTGGGAAGTGTTCATCGCGCTGACCACAACGTTGGTGTCAATAACCGCCGCGCGCACGTCAGCCGGTCTTGCGCTTGGCGCGCCGCTCCGCCCGCACGCTGCGTACGGCTTCTGTCGCCAGGCGCTCTGCTTCTTCCGCGCTGATCCCCTTCGTGCGCGCCCGCGCTTCGTCGAAGATCTTGAAGAGAGGCTCGCGGGCTTGCTCGATGATCCGGTACTGGTCTGGCGCCACCAGCACGCCCATCGGCTTGCCGGCGCGCTCGATCACCACGGCGTCGCCACGAGACACATCTTCCAGCAGCTCGCCGAAGCGCCGACGAGCCTCCATCGCGGAAACAGTCTTCTTCATGCAGTCCTCCAGACCTTATCAGTCATGAGAATCATACCAAGTGAGGCAGTTAGGTGCGCCGGCTCATTGCCACCAGGTCGAGCGGAAACTCCGCCAGCGAGGAGATCACCTGCGCGACGCCTGGCTGTGGCGCCGCCGCCGTCTTCGTCGCTCGGAGCTGGATCACGTGCATACCCGCGGCGAGCGCCGACGTTAGCCCATTGACGCTATCCTCGACCGCGATGCACCGGGCGGGCGCGACGCCGAGTTGTGACGCGGCGAGCAGATAGGGCTCCGGGTCGGGCTTCGTCACCGTCACCACGTCGGCCGTCGCGTATGCGTCGAAGGAGATGTCGATGCCCGCAGCCGGCAAGATCGCGTCCACCCATCGCCGGTACGATGCCGTGCAGAGCGCCAGTGGCACGGCCCGCGCGCGCAGCGTTTCCAGCAGCTCGCGCGCACCCGGGAGCGCCGGCCGCGGCTCACGCAACCGCGCCATCAGCGGCGCCTCGTACGCCTCCAGGATCTCCTCCAGCGTGGCCGGGAGCTCCTGAATCGCGATCATCGCCGTCCACATGGCCGGTGTCGCTGAGCCGATGAAGCGCGCGTACTGATCGAGCGTCACGTGCTTGCCGAACCGTGCGAGGATGTCGTTCACGGCGGCGAAGAACGCCGGCTCGCTGTCGGTCAGCACGCCGTCCATGTCGAAGCAGACGGCGCCAAAGCGGGCCGATGTGTTCGCCACTATGGCTGTTTGCCGTCGGCACTCATCTCGGCGCCCTCATACTCCGTGTAGGCGCGGCTCGGCGTCGGCGTCATCTGTCCCTGGTACTTGCTGCGTAGCCCCGGACTGCCGTACGGGCGGTCGACGGGCGTTGACATGCGCAGAAAGCTGAGCTGGCCGATCTTCATCCCGAAATGCAGCGCAATCGGCATCTTTGCGACGTTGGACAGCTCCAATGTCAGCTTGCCCGTCCATCCCGGATCGACGAACCCGGCGGTGGCGTGGATCAGCAGGCCGATGCGGCCGAGCGAGCTCTTCCCCTCGACCTGGGCGAGGATGTCGTCCGGCAGCGACACCACTTCCAGCGTGCTCGCGAGCACGAACTCGCCCGGGTGGATGAAGAACGGCGCCTGCTCGTCGATGACGACCTCGTCCGTGAGGTCGTCCATCGGCTTCCGCGGGTCGATGTACGGGTGGCTGCTCACCTTAAACACCCGAAACACGCGGTCGATATGGACGTCCACGCTCGCCGGCTGGATGTCCTCGGTATCGAGCGGGTCGATCACCAGCCGCCCGGCGGCGATCTCCTCCTTGATGCTGCGATCGCTCAGGACCATTGTCGAAGCCTACCCGTGACGCAGGGGAGCGGAAAGTTGCCTGAACGCGGCCTTCGGACGGCTCCTGGCGCGCCGCATTGTGGTCGTGCTGGGTTCGGCGTGGGGCTACCTAGGCGCACATCCGTGCTGATACGCCCTCCCTACGCAGTTCGCCTACTGGATATTCGCGCGTCGCTGCCGACGATCCGGATGTCGATCCGCGCGATCTTGAGCGTATCGCAACGCGCACTGCACAAATCGTGCGGTTGCCGCAAGACCGCGCTGCAATACTCACCTCACGATCGGCCCAAGAATTGCTGGATATTGACAGCGTTGATACGATCCTGAACGTGTTTCGATGCGGACGGCAAGTCAAGGAGGTGTGCTGAGGCTGAGTTCCCGCAGAGGCCTTGGGTCAAAGCAGAGTTGGAGATGGCGGGTGAGAACGCCTGCCCATGGAGGACGCATGACGATACGCAACAGGTGGTTTCTCCTGTTCGCAGGCCTGATATCGCTGGCGATGGTCGCGACCGTTGCCTGCGGCGGCGGCACGAGCAGCGCCGACAAGACGGCGACGGCGGGCGCAGGAAGCGGTGGCGCGAAGACGCCGGCCTCCGGTTCCCCGACCACCGGTGGCGCCGATATGGCGCCCGCCGACCAGCAGAAGATGATCATGCAGCTCGGCGAGCCGCAATTCTACGATCCGCACCGGTCGAACTTCGAGCAGGATATCGCTGTTGAGCGCTTCCTCTTCCGCGGCCTGTATAACCTGACGGACGACGGCAAGGGCGGCGTGAAGGTCGTCCCCGAAATGGCCGCGGGCGACCCGACGATCAGCGGCAACGACTACACCGTCAAGCTGAAGCCGGGGCTCAAGTGGTCCGACGGCAAGCCGCTCGTCGCTGCCGACTTCGTGTACGGGTTCCAGCGCGAATGCGACGGCAAGGTCGCGAGCCCGTACCAGGGCTTGCTAGGCGCCGGCCTCGGCGAACTGAAGGGCTGCGATGAACTCTTCGGCAACAAGGATGAGGCGCAGACGCAGGCGCTCACCGACGCCCTTGGTGTGAAGGCGCCCGATGACACCACGCTGGTGTTCACACTCAACAAGAAGGTCGCGACGTTCACCACCATCTGGTCGCTCTGGGCAACGTTCCCATCGCGCAAGGATGTGATCGCGCAGTTCGGCGACAAGTGGACGGACCCGGCGAACATCGTCGTTAACGGCCCCTTCACCCTCACCGAGATCGTCGCGAAAGACCACGCGACGCTCAAGCCGAACCCGAACTGGGGCGGGCAGAAGCCCGCCTTGCAGCAGATCACGATCAAGTTCATCGATGACCTCTCTGCGGCCTTCCGCGCGTTCCAGAACAACGAACTGCAGATGACGCAGATCCTCGCGACGGACTCCACCGTAGCCAAGGAAAACTCGAGCCTGAAGCCGCAGCTCCAGGTCATCCCCTCCGCGCGCATCTCGACCGTCGAGGTCCAGATGAAGGACCCGGTGCTCGGCGCGAACGGCGCGGCCGATGACGCGGTGAAGAAAGCCTTCAACTTGCGCCTCGCGCTGTCGCACGCGATCGACCGCAAGACGCTGGTCGACGCCGTGTACGACGGCGTGCACACGCCCGCCACGTACTGGCTGGTCAAGGGGCTGACCGGCTACCAGGGCAGCCAGGCCTTCGACAGCAAGATCGGCTTCGACAAGGCGGCCGCGCAGAAGGCGCTCGTCGATGCCGGCTATCCGGGCGGCGCGGGGTTGCCCGCGATCACGATCATCTATCGCGACTCGCCGGAGCGCCGCAACGAGGCGGACTTCCTGGTGAAGGCGTGGAAGGACATCGGCATCAACGTGACGCCGCAGTTCGTCGACTCCAAGGCGCGGTCAGCCGCGTTCAACAGCGAGCAATTCCAGCTCTTCCAGGGTGGGTGGCAGCTCGACTACCCGGACGCAGAGAACCCGCTGGTGGGCCTGTTCGACACGGGCGGTGGTAACAACCACTACAACTGCTCGAGGCCTGATGTAGACGCGGCGTTCAAGGACGCCGCCAGCGCGACGACGCAGGAGGCGCGTCTCAAGGCGTACCAGACCGTCGAGACCGACATCGTGACGAACCTCTGCGGCATCATCCCGCTGTACCAGGATGCCCTGCCGTACATGGTCAGCTCGAAGCTGGGCGGCGTCGTCGCCAACGGCACCATCGACGCCGGCGGCCCCGGCACGTTCTGCGTCGAGTGCTGGTTCATCAAGAAGTAGCAGAGAGCAGTACACTACCGGTGGCGAGGCCGCTCAAGCGGCTTCGCCACCGGTGCACCTTCATGGCTGCTTATACGATTCGCCGCATCCTCTGGGTGATACCCGTCCTCTGGGCGGTGGCGACGATCACGTTCTTCCTCATGCACGCCGTGCCGGGCGGCCCCTTCACGCAGGAGAAGAGCGTGCCGCCGGCCGTCAATGAGGCGCTGAACCACCGCTATCATCTCGACAAGCCGCTCTATCAGCAGTACGGCCTCTACCTCTGGGACATCTCGCACGGCGATCTGGGATTGTCGTTCGATGGTGACCGCGACGTCTCCAAGCTGATCCGCGACGGGTTCTTCATCACGGCGCAGCTCGGACTGCTGGGTGTGATCGTCGCCGTCACGGTGGGCATGACGCTGGGCACGCTGTCGGCGCTGAACCAGAATGGGCCCCTCGACTATCTCGGCACCATCTTCGCGACGATCGGCGCCAGCGTGCCGAACTTCATCATGGGCGCGTTTCTCGTCATCATCTTCGCCGTCAATCTCGGCTGGCTGCACGTGCTCGGTTGGGGCGGACCCCATCACGTCAGCGAGATATTCAAGCCGTCGACGTGGGACTATCGCGAAGTGATCATCCCGGTCGTCGCCGTCAGCGTGCTGCCCGCGGCGTACATCGCCCGCGTGACGCGCGCCAGCATGCTGGAGGTGCTGCACCAGGACTACATCCGCACGGCCCGCGCGAAGGGGCTGGCCGAACACCGCGTCGTGCTGCGTCACACGATCAAGAACGCGATGATCCCCGTCCTCACGGTGATCGGTCCGCTCGCGGCGGCGCTCGTCACCGGCAGCTTCATCATCGAGCAGATGTTCGGCATCCCGGGCGTGGGACGCGCTTTCGTCACCGCCGTCGGGCGCCGCGACTACGCGATGATCATGGGCAGCACGCTCTTCTACACCGTGATCGTGACGTTCGCCAATCTCGCCGTCGACCTCATGTACGCGGCCGTCGACCCGCGCATACGGTACCGCTGATGGCCACCCAGGCAGCCGTAGCCTCGCTCCCCACATTCTCGGCCGAACCGGCGCTCGGGCGGCAGCGCGGGCTTTGGTCCGATGCCTGGCGAAGGCTGCTGAAGAACCGGCTGGCGATGGTCGGCCTGTTCGCGCTGGTGCTGATCACGCTGCTCGCGTTCCTCGGGCCGCACGTCGGTCCCTTCGGCCGCTACGCCCCCAACGACCAGCTCTACACCCCCGGCGCCAAGCAGGCGGCGCCCGGCGCGGACCACTGGTTCGGGACGGACCAGCTCGGCCGCGACACCTGGGCGCGCGTCATGGAGGGCACGCGGATCTCGATCGAGATCGGCCTTGGCACGCAGCTCGTGGTGTTGTTCCTTGGTGTTCTCGTCGGCGCCAGCGCCGCTCTCGGCGGCAAGTTCCTCGACAACCTCCTGATGCGCGCGACCGACATCACCTACGCCTTCCCCGACCTCCTCTTCATCATCCTGATCCGGGCGGTGCTCACGGGCCGGAGTTGGCCGGTGGTGACCAGCCCGCGCATCGTCATCATAATCGCCATCTCGATGGTCAGCTGGACGACGATCGCGCGACTGGTGCGCGGACAGATGCTCGCGCTGAGCGAGCGCGACTACGTGCTCGCGGCGCGCGCGCTCGGCGCGCCGCAATGGCGGATCGTCTTCCAGCACATGCTGCCGAACACGCTCGGTCCGGTGGTGGTGGCGATCACCTTTGGCATCCCCATTGCCATCTTCGCGGAGGCGGCGTTGAGCTTTATCGGATTCGGCGTGCCGCCACCCGCCGCCAGCTTGGGGACGCTCGTCGCGATCGGCTACACGACGATCCAGCGCAACGTCTGGAACGTCGTCTTCCCGGCGGCCGGCGTGGCTGTGCTGATGCTCTGCTTCACCTTCGTCGGCGATGGCCTCCGCGACGCGCTCGACCCCCGCACCCGGTAGCCGTCTGGGCGTTGGAGGTTGGAAGGTTGGAGGCTGGAGATTCGCTCCTCCATCCATCGCCTTGGCGCCGGGTCCCGCACCGCGGCCTCACCCCCGGCCCCTCTCACCGCGTGGAGAGGGGAGCTCGGCCGGTGCGTCAGATGCGATTGTTCACATGACTGAATCCGTCCAGGGCGATCCCCTCTCCCCTTGTGGGCCTTGTGGGAGAGGGGTGCCCGAACGGGCGGGGTGAGGACCGGGACCGCGCTACCCTCTGCATGCACTGAAATGAAGGAGCTGAAGCCGTTCCAACATCCAACATCCAACCTCCAACATCCAGCCGAAGGGCCTACCGCCCGCCGCGCAGGCGCGGGTCCAGCACGTCGCGCATGGCGTCCCCCAGCACATTGAAGCCATAGACGGCGAAGGCGATGGCGAGGCCCGGCCAGATCGCCTGCAACGGGTGCGCGCGGAATTGCGACGAGCCGCTGATGTTGAGCATCGCGCCCCACGACGGAAACGGGTTCGGGATGCCGTACCCGAGAAAGCTGATCGCCGCCTCCAAGAGGATCGCCGTGCCAAGGTTGACCGTCGCCAGCACGATCGCCACGGGCACCACATTTGGCACGATGTGGCGGAAGATGATTCGCGAGTTCGTTGCCCCGATCGTGCGCGCGGCGTCGACGTACTGGTTGTTCACCGCCGCGATGGCGGCGCCGCGAATGACGCGCACGTTTGCTGCGGACAGGATGAAGCCGACGATGAGGATGATCCAGAACATCCGCCCGTATGGCCCGGATCTTCCGGCAAAGACACTAATCGAGAAGATCAGCAGTATCACCCCGGGGATCGACAGAATAACGTCGATTATGCGCTGAATGAACATGTCGATCCAACCGCCGTAGAACCCGGAGACGGTGCCAACCGAAAGCGACACCAGCACTATGATCGCTACCGTGCCGAAGCCGATCACAGCCGAGATGCGCGCGCCGTAGAGGATGCGGCTGAAGATATCGCGGCCCAGGTCATCGGTGCCCATCAGGTGATGCAGCGAGGGGCCCTGGTCGACGTTGCGGATGTGCTGGTTGTTGTAGCCGTCCGGCGCCAGCAGTGGCCGGGCCTGTCCGAAGAGCGAGCCGTCGACGAACACCGCGACCACGAGCATGATGACGACGATCATAGCGCCCACGGCGCCCAGCGGCTTGCGGCGGCAGAAGCGCCACGCGTAGCCGGGCCAGCGTGCTGGCCCCCGGGGCCGCTGCGCGATCGGGTCCGCGTGCGCGGCCGGTGCTGCGACCACCGTTGCCGTCATCAGCTGTACCTGATCCGCGGGTCGAGGTAGCCGTACATGATGTCCACCACGAGATTCGAGGCCACGACGGCGACCGCCGCGATCAGGGCGATCGTCTGCACGGCAGTATAGTCCCGAAAACCTACCGCCTGGAACAACCACTGCCCCATGCCCGGCACGTTGTAGATGCTCTCGATGATCACGCTGCCGCCGACGACGATCGGCACCTGCAGGCCGATGACGGTGACCACCGGGATCATCGCGTTCTTCATCGCGTGCCCGACGACGACGCGACGCTCGCGCAGCCCCTTCGCCCACGCCGTCCGCACGTAGTCCTGGCGGAGCACCTCCAGCATTTGGG
This sequence comes from Dehalococcoidia bacterium, assembly GCA_038227375.1. GTDB lineage: Bacteria > Chloroflexota > Dehalococcoidia > DSTF01 > JACRBR01 > JALYKW01. Next base: position 25,788 of record JBBRPY010000018.1, on the reverse strand, counting down.
TGCGCATCAGCCGCATCACCGTGCCAGAGAGGCTGACGCCCAGCACGACGGCCGGACCGACGGGCACGAAGTAGCCGAAGGGGAACAGCATGAACTTCAGGTTCTGGTACGGGTTCTCCCAGATCTGCTGATAGGACTGGGGCGGCGGCGTCGCTTTGGTAAACCAGAGCGAGGCGTACACGATGATCATCGTGCCGAGCCAGAAGTTCGGCACCGCCAGGAAGCCGATCGAGATGCTGCGCGCCAGGTAGTCGATCAGCGAGTCCTGCCGCATCGCCGAGAAGATGCCGACCGGCAGCGCGATCAACAGCGACACCAGGATCGCCAGCACGGACATCTCGAGCGTCGTTGGCAGCGCGTGCTTCAGGCGGGCGCCGATGCTGCTGCGGTCGCGCAGGGAGTTTCCGAAGTCGAGCCGGACGACGCCGCCGGCCCAGCGGAAGTATTGCTCGTACGCCGGCTTGTCGAGGCCCAGGTCCTGCTCGATCCGCGCGCGCACGTCCGATGTGAGCTGGTTGTCGCCGGCGATCTGCTCCACGACGCCGCCGGGGATCAGCCGCACCATGAAGAAGACGATCAGCGACACCCCGATCAGCGTCGGCACCGCCAGCATCAGCCGCTTGAGGATGTACTGCCGCATCTCTGCCTTCTGGGTCTGGGACGGCCGTCTCGCACGGCCGCCCCGCAATGATGTCGTCGATCGCCGAGCGCGGGCGAAGCTTCTGCTACGTCGCGAACCAGTTCGTCAGCGCCGACTCCGTGCCCACGGCGTATGTCGTCGGTCCGGTCGTGTTGACCACGCCCTTGAGCTTGGCGGCGCGCGCGGCGAACTCCACCGGCGTCACCATCGGCACGTAGTACATCTTGTCGGACGTGTACTTCTGCAGCTCGAAGTTCTGCTTGTGGATCTCCTCCGACGAGCTCGCCTGCAGCATCTTCTTGATGTTGTCATTGAGCTGGGCGTCGTTGACGCTCGAGTGGTTGCGCCCACCGCCGTTCTCCTTCGCGTAGAACATGTTCTGCCAGTACGCGGCGATATCGCTGAAGACCGACTCCAACCCGAACGCAAACCCATCGAACTTGCCGGCGAACGTGCTGGCAATGTAGTTGCCGTACTCCTCGGGCACTTCAGAGGCCTTGACGCCCGCCTCGTTCAGCATCGCCGGAAGCGCCTGCCGCACGATGTCGTAGTAAGGGACGATCGTGGTGTACACCGTGCTGCTGAAGTGCATCGGCGCGCTGATGCTGGAGACGCCGGCGGCCGAGAAGAGGTCCTTCGCCGCCTTTACGTCGTACTCGTAGTTCGTGCCCGCGGCGCCGATGTCGCTGCCCTGCGGGTCGAGCCACCAGGTCTTTCCGAAGCCGGCGTTGATCGGCATGTCCGGCCAGAGTCCGCCCTGCTTCGAGATCAGTTTCAGGAGGCCCTCTCGGTCGATCGCCTTCGACATGCCCTGCCGCACGCGAATGTCATTAAAGGGCGGCTTGTCGGCGGTAAACGACGCCGGCTCGAACAGCAGCATGCTCAGGATGTTGCGCGGCGCCGCATCGATGATCGCGGTGGCGTTCTGGCTCTGGACGGAGTCGAGCAGCTTCGGTGGCACCGAGATCGCATCGAGCTGGCCCGCCGCGAATTGCGAGAGCACCTGGTTCTGGTCCGTGATGATCGCCAGATTGACGGCGTCGAGGTAGGGTAGCGCGGCGCCGTTCTTGTCCTTCTCGAAGTAGTCCGGGTTCTTCTTCCACGAGATCAGCGAGCCCGCCTGGTACTTGTCGAAGATGAACGGCCCGGAGCCGAGCATGCGGTCTTCGCTGGCGGTCTCGCTCGATTCGATGAACTCCTGCGGCATCAGCCAGAGGTCTTGGAACGACGCGACGCGGTTGAGGAAGAGGCCAAACGGCTCCTTCAGCTTGAAGGTCACCTGCTTGTCGTCGGCGGACGCCGTCACCGAGTCGACGAACGCCATGTTGCCCTTGTTCGGCGAGATCGAGCGGTAGCGGTTGAAGGAGTAGACCACGTCCTTCGCGCCGAGCTTGCGGCCGTTCACCGGCGCCAAATTCTGAAACTTGACGTCATCACGCAGCGTGAAGATGTAGGTCAGCGGGTCGGGATTCTCGACCTTCGCCGCGACCTCCGGCTCCGCCGTGTACCACTGGTCTTGCGGCAGGTCGCCCAACTGCGTCTTGAAGCGCATGAGCCGACTGTAGGAGTAAGACGCAAGCGCGTGCGTCAGAAACGTCGACGCCTTCATCGGGTCCTTGCCCAACACGAGGCTGACGGTGCCGTGCAGCGTGCCGCCGGGCTTCGGCGTACCGTCGCCGCTCGTGCCCGCGGGCGATGTGGCGGCGCCCGGCGTCGTGCCGCTCTTCTTGTCGCTGCTGCTGCAGCCGACGACGGCGATCGCGCCCGCCGACGCGCCGCCGACGGCGGCCCTCTGCAACGTGCGCCGGCGCGACATGCGGGTGGCGGTGAACTTGTCCCAGAACGAACTTTCACTCACGGGTCATCCTCCTCTATGTGCAGCCTCTCCGTCGTATCACAGATTCTACTACGTTTCCAAGCCATCGGAACCGCCCAATTTCCGGCGAACGCGCGGCGACGTTATGACAGCTGATCCGAGTGCCGCCATCGCATGCGTTTTCCGCTAGCGTTGTCCTCACGGTTGTCCGAACGGATGCAGCAGTTGACCGTCTGCGGTCGTATCGGTGGTATAAAGAGGCTCATGGCGCCCGAATTCGGCGCCCCCGCTGAAGGATGAGGGACTCACATGAGAACAATCGGCTTAGGTGTATTCGCGCTCGTCATGGCCATCGCCGCGTCCGGGACGCTCTCCACGCACGATGCTGCCCCGGCGTCCGCGCAATCCGGCGAGGCCGTTGTCAGCGTCAAAACGGCCGCGACGTCCGTCAAGAAGGGCGATCTGCGCGTGCCGTTCGATGTCAGCATCGAGAACGTGACGAACATCGGCTCCTTCCAGTTCGACCTTACGTACGATGCGGGCGTCTTCGAACTCACCGATGCCGAGCGTGACGCCGAGAAGGGCGACTTTCTCGGTTCCAGTGGCCGGCCCGTCGTCTGCAACCCGCCGATCATCGACTCCGGCGCGGGGGTGACGCGGTTCACCTGCGTGACGCTTGGTCCGACCCCGAAGGGCGCCAACGGCAGCGGCAAGCTCGCCACGATTTACCTGCACGCGAAGGGCTCCGGCTCGACCGACATCAGCCTGAACCGCACGCAGCTCACTGCCGTAGGCGATCCGAACGCCGACCCGACCTCGCCCGGCGCCGCTCCCAGCATCCCGCTCACCACGCAAAATACGTCGGTCTCGGTCGCCGGCGGTGGCGGCGGGCTCAACTGGCTCATCTGGGGGCCGGTGATAGCGATCATTGTCATCGTGGTGATCGGCGGCGGTGGTTTCGCCGCCATGCGTATGCGGGAGGGCCGCAACGCCGCGGCGACTGCGCTGTAGCCGACGCACTGTGATCGCGAGCGGGCTTCGGCGAGCGGGCGCCTCCACCTGGTTGGGGTCAAGCTACGGGACCGGCAGCTTGAAGCTCAGCTGCGCTCCGACGGTCAGACCAAGACCATCGGCTGCGCCGCCGTTGACCTCGAGCACGTAGCGCGCAGGCCCGGCGGGCGAGTAGCGCCGGAGATCGCGGTCCGCGACGCCCGGCTGCGGCGGCACATCCCGCGCTACGCCCGTCACGCGCTTGGCGTCGTCAATCCAGACCAGGTCGAGCGGAAATCGCATCCCCCTCATCCAGAAGACCGGCACGCGAATCTGGTGCAGGTCGAAGATCATCCCGGCGCCCGCATCGAGCGTGTCGCGATAGCCGAGCCCGCGTTCGCTCTGCTCCGGCGTGCTCGCGATCTCCACGCGCATGGTCCGGGCGCCACCGACCATGAGATCAGTCGCCCGATACGCGATCGGCACGACGGTGGGATCTTGGGATGCGCTTACGCTGGGCGTCCGCGTCGCCGCGTCCCTGGCGGTCGCGCCAGAGCATCCGGCCGCGGCGACGGCCGCCCCGAGGATCACGAGCGCAAGGCCGAGGCGGGTGCGGCGCGACCTCCACATGCCCCATGATACAATTCGGCGATTTTGGCCGGAGCGGAGGATTCGTGCGCCAAGAGCCGATCGCGCCAGCCGCTTCTCATCGCCGCGCCGGCGCAGGCAGTTCCCGTGAGTGACATCGCCCCTGCCCGGCCGATCGCGGTGGCGCATCGAGACGACGCGGTCCACTGGGCGGATGTCCGGCGCTGGGCTGCGCTGGTGCTGGCTGGCTCCTGGCTCGGCTATTTCCTCTTCACCGGCATGCCGCAGTTGTCGCTGCATGTGTACCCCCGCACGCTCCTCATCCACGCGCTGATCGCCATCGTCGCCCTCGCGTATCTCGCCTACCTGGCGTGGGCGCGCCGGCTTCCGGGTGGCACGCCGCTGGATATCGGTGTGCTCGCGATGGCGGGCGCGTATGCGATCGCCACCGTGGCCGCGGTCAACTGGCGCGCCAGTCTTGAGGAGACTCTCCAGCTCAGCATCGCCGTCATCGCGTTCTACGCGCTCACCGGCCTTCCCGTACTCGATGCCGCGCTGCTGCGCCGCGCGTTCGTCCTGACAGGAGCGGCGCTGGCCATCTACACGCTCTGGATCGTCGGCAATGACTACGCCAACTACCTCTCGTTCGCGAAGAATGTCGAAGGGCTGAACAGCAGCAATATCTTCCCGCCCACCGTCCCGCGCGTGCACGATGTGAGCGACCACCCGAACGTGCTGGCGATGCTGCTGACGCTGATCATGCCCTTTTTCGCGCTCAGCGCCTATCGCGCAGATTCGCGCTGGGAGCGGGCGGGCGGCCTCGCCGGCCTCGCGCTCGGAGGCATGGCGATCTTTCTGACGCTCTCTCGCGGCGGCTGGATCGGTGTCATCGGGGGCGTCGTCTTTACCGTCGGCGGCGCCTGGCTCACCGTCCGCGCGTACGAGCGCGAGCAGACCGATGGCCAGCGGACGTGGCGGTCGCTCGTGCCGAGCGGCCTCAGCCCGACAGCGATCGCGGCGATTGTCGGCGCGCTGCTGTTGGCCATCGGCGGGACGCTGGCGTTTCTGGGAAATTCGTCGACGCGGCCGGGTTGGTTGTTTCGCAGCTCGCTCTCGCCGCGCCAGGATGCCTGGCGCGCTGGCTACCACATCTTTCGTGACCACGTCCTGACCGGGGCGGGCCCCAACGGCTTTGGTCTTCTCTACCCGCAGTACGCTCGCGAAAACTTCCTTATCCACACGCAGCACGCGCACAACGGCTTCCTGCAGGTGGCCGACGATGCAGGACTGCTCGGCATCGCGGCGCTGATCACGCTCACCGCCGCGATCGTCTTCGTGCTGGTCCGCACGTGGACCCGTGGCTCGCTCGAACAGCGGCTGCTGGCGGTGGCGTGCGCGGGTGCGCTGATCGGCTTCTCGCTGCACAACCAGCTCGACGCCGGCAACATCTGGAAAGCTCCCGCGATCGGGCTCGCGGTCGTCGGCGCGATCATGGCGCGCAACTATCGTGAGGCCGCAACCCCCGCCATCGATTTCGCGCGCATGCCGGAACTATGGCGGCGCCACGGCGGCACGGCGTTGCGCTGCGCGATCCTGCTGCTGCTGATCGTGCCCTTCATCGGCTGGTACAGGATCGACCGCGCCCAGAGCGACTACTACCAGGGTGTGGAAAAGTTGAACAAGGGCGAGCCAGGCGCGCTCCAGAAGCTCCAGGCTGCGGTGAATGCCGACTCCAGCATGATGCCGTACCAGCTGCAGCTGGGGCAGGCGCAGGCAGCGATGTTTATCGCTGGCAAGAAGTCGGACCGCTCGCTGATCGATAACTCCGTCCTCCACCTCCAGCGAGCGGTGGCGCTCGACTATCGCAGCGACCTCGCCCACGCCAACCTCGCGCGCGCATACCAGCTCGCCGGCCGCGACGATGATGCGGCGGCGGAAGCGCAGAAGACCCGCGTCATCGCCCGCTTTCACGTGCCGCCTGTGCTGTTCGTGGGTAGCGTGTACGAAGACCTCGGCCGCACCGACGACGCGATCGACACCTATGGTCAGGTGATCTCGATGGATGCGAGCCTGGCTGATTCCACGTACTGGCAGGGCACCGCGTTTCGCAAGCAGTATTTCGACCAGATCGTCAGACGTTCGGCGCTGGGCTTCAACCGCTGCACCGAGGGCGCCTTTCTCGTGCAGGCGCACCGCTCCAACGCCGCCGTCTCGCTCGACCAATTGGATGCCGCGTCAACGGCATGCCAGTTCAATGTCTTCGCGGTGGCGCCGGACGACCTGGTGCTTCGGGTGAGCTTCGCCAAGATCTTGTTACAGCAGGGCCGCCTCGACGATGCCTTCGACCAGCTCGACTATACGGTGAAGCGCCAGCCCGACTTTGGGCCGGCGCGCACCGAGCTGGGACGCTACTACCAGGCCAAGGGCAACCTGGACGAAGCCCGGCGCCAGTGGGTCGTCGGCGGGCAGCTGGAGGAACCAGAATCCCTGCTGTTGCTGGGTGATTCGTATCCCGCCGGGCAGGTGCCGTCCGAGCTACCGGACCGTCTCCAGACGCTGCTCGGCGGCTCCGGCACCAGCATCCAGAATGACATCATCTCGATCCTGTACTACCGGCTGCGCTACGGGCGGCTCTCGCCGAGCTTCGCACTGATCCCAGGCGACTGGCACACCGCGGTGCCGCGCGTCTACACGCTGATGAACAACGCGATCCAGCGCTGGCGCCGCGACGCCTCCTCGGCGCGCAACTGATGGGCGCCCGCCCCTAGTAAAGATGCCTGGCCGCGTCGTGAAGGAAGCGCACGACGCCGCGGGAATCGGAGAAGAGCTGTGACGTCTGCGTTGTGAGAAGGAAGAGCGCCACGTACATCGATGGCGCGTGCCGCCGCTCCCACGTCTCGGCATACCTGCCCAGCCATGTCCGCAGTGGTGACGCGCAGACAACAGCGCCGGTGAGCGAACCGATCGCGGCGCCGGCGATCAGGTCCGTCGGCCAGTGTTCGCCAAGGTAGAGCCGCGGCAGGCAGACAACGAAGATCGCCCAGAGGTAGGCGAAGATGCCGAGCCGGCGCGACGCGAAGAAGACACCCGTGGCGAGAGCGAAAAATAGCGCCGCGTGGTCGCTCGGGAACGAGCTCCAACCCTCCAGCGTCTCCTGGTTGAGCCCCAGCGGCACGCGAAAGGCAAGCGACTCCACGTGCAATGGCCGCTCCCGGAACGGCAGTGACAACGCGAGCCCGCGCGCGAGAGCGACAGCGATCATCCCCGCGACGATCGCGCTGAGCAGATAGCCGCGCCGCGTCCGCTGATCGCCGCATGTGGCGAACCAGCCCCACCAGAGCACGGCCATGATCACGCCGCCCTTGAAGAGGTCGTGGTCGAGGAGCACCACCAGGTGGTCGAAGATCCAGGAGCGCTGAGACAGGTGATTGAAGAAGCTGACGATGTTGGTGTCGAAGGCATTCACGGGATCGGATCCACGGCCCGCAAACGCGATGCCGCCCCGTCCGGACCAATCGCGCTAGCGGGTCGAGCGCGCATTCGCCGGGAGGGTCCACAGAAGACAACGAAGGCGTTCAGCGGATGATGCAGGCCGCTGTGTTGCTTATCCGCAAATTTCTAGCAGGCCCGTGTGATTTGGATGCGCTCGGGGTCGGACGCGCCCGTCAGGGGGTGTGGCGGTCACCCCGCCAGTGGCGCAGGCAAGCGTCGGAGCGCCACAGTAGAACAAATATGCGTCAACTAGCCATCCCGGCGACCGTGGTGGCCCCACCTCCACGACTGATCGAGCAACGCGTCGGGTGCGCGCCGCGGGCGTTAACTTTTCCCCGCATTTGGCGTTCTACCCGATGGATGGAGCGCGAGTGTGATAGGTGCTTGGACTGGCCGAGAATCAAGCGGGTACTATTACCCTGGTACCTTCGTTCAGAAACGAGGCTTCCGGGTTGGAATTCCCGTCTCTCCAGACCGTCTCGCCCGACGTCGAGCGCGAGACGGTCAATCGGGCATGCGCCGGCGACCAGCACGCGCTCGCCGACCTTTACGATTGGTACATGCCCCGCATCTACCGCTACGCAGTGGCGCGTCTGGGCAACACGGCCGACGCCGAAGACTTGACAGAAGAAGTCTTCCTGAAGATGCTCGGGGCGATTGGCGCCTTCCGCTGGCGCGACGTGCCGTTCTCGTCCTGGCTCTTTCGGATCGCTCACAACCACATCGCCACGCACTTCCGGCGCCACGCCCAGCGCGGCGGCCCGACCACCGCGATCCCCGAGGATATGGCCGATGTGCGCCACAACCTCGCCGCCGCGGTCGAGGAGCAGATCACAATGGATGAGGTGCGGCGCGCCACGCAACTCCTCCCCGATGCGCAACGCGAGGTGATCGCGCTGCGTTTTGCCGTTGGTCTCTCCATCGCCGAGACCGCCAAGGTGCTGGGGAAGCGTGAGGGCAACATCAAGGCGCTGCAACACAAGGGCGTGGCAAAGCTGCAGAAGATGCTGATCCCCGCCGAAGTGGCGAGCGAAACGGTCGCGAGGACATGAGCGAATTCGAAGCCCGGCTGAACGAATGTCTCGAAGCCCTGCGTGAGGGCCGCTGGGACATCGACGAGTGCCTCCGGCGCTATCCGCAGCACGCGGCCGAACTGCGCGCCCAGCTGATCGCTGCTGCGTCCGTCGCCCAGGCGTTCGCTGCCGTGCCCACGGAGGCCTTCGCGCAAGGCGCGCGGGAGCGGTTTCTCATCGCCAGCGGTCAGCGCCTCCAAGAGGCGTTTGAGGTCGACCCCGAGCCCTCCTTCTTTGCGGCGGCGCGGCTGCGCTTCCTGCTCGCCGCACAGCGCATGGGGCTCGCCGAGCAGCGCAAGCGGCGCCAGTTCTTGCCGCAGCTGCAGTTCGGCGTCCGCGCGTTCGCCGGCGCTGCTGCCGCGATGGTGCTCTTCCTCTCCTTCTCGACGTACACGGTGGCGTCCGCGAACGGCGCGATTCCCGGCGACTGGCAGTATCCCGTCAAGCTGCAGACCGAACGCGTGCGACTGGCGCTGGCCCGCAGCGACAGCTCGAAGCGCGGCGTCAAGCTGGACATTGCCGACGAGCGCGCGCGCGAGCTGGAAGAGCTGACGAAGCAGGGGCGGACCATCGGCCCGGGCACGCTCGACCGCATCGTCGAGCAGACGCAGCCCCTGATCGACGGCGCCACCGGCGACAACGGCTGGAACACCGAGGAGATCGCCCGGCTGAAGGCCGTTGCCGAACGCGAGCAGCAGGCGCTGCTCGACGCCAGGGCGCAGGTAGATCCCGACGATCAGGACCATCTGGCACAGGCGGCGGTCGTCTCGAAGCAGGCGGTCGATGCGGCGGGCCGCATCCTCGTCGCGCGCCCGGATGCGCCGCCACAGGTGATTAAGGGCACGCAGCTCCTGCCAGCCACGCCGTCGCCCTTCATCCCGAGCCAGACGCCGGAGCCATCGGCGACGCCGTCTGCGTCCGAGACGGCGGCAGCGGCTGACCCAACGCCGCCCGCACCGACGCCAACGCCGGGAGGCGACGTCGTCGTCGCGCCGACGCCGGTGCGTGTCCGCGGCGGCATTACGTGGAGCCGCCTTGCCGTCGGCCGCTTCACGACGCTGATCCCCTCCGAGCAGGATGGTTGGCGCATCACCGGTCTGGACATTGCGGGCGGGCCCGCGCCCGCGCCGGCGCTGATCAAGCTCTCGAACAGCGACGGGACGTCCCTCGTCACGTTGAATCCGCGGACCGGAGAGATGTACTGGTTCATCGCGCATGATGGCCGCTTCGACGAAGTGCAGATGCGTCTCATCGATCCGTCCGGCGATGTCCGGGTGCAGGACCACGACAGACTACGCTCGCTCTATGGCAACGCCGCGACGATCCCGCTGTACATCCTCGACAACATCGACATCATGCCTGCGCCGACCGCCACGGCGACGCCCGCCAGCAGTGCCACCCCCGCCCCGGCCCGCTGAGCTGTCTGAGCTCCCTCTCCACGCGGTGGAGAGGGGCTGGGGGTGAGGCCGCCCCGGCGGCAGGCGAAGAACGGTTTTGATCAGCAGGCCCGTCCGGCGAAGTGGTCGATTCAACGCGTCACGACACGCCGCTGCTCGTCCTCGCGCCCAGCGCCGCATCCGATCCGTGACCATCACCCGACCGGGCCTCCATCCACGCGGCGATGTCGTCCATCACCTCAAGCTGCTCCGGCTCGTTGAGGATCTCGTGGTACAGCCCCTCATATAGCTTCAGCGTCTTGTCGGTCGATGCCACGTGCTCGAACAACCAGCGGCTGCCGTCCGGGCTCGTCAGCGCATCCGCTGTACCGTGCAGGATCAGCAGCGGGTCGGCGATCGCCCCCGCGTGCCGCTCGATGGTGCGGACAGCGCTCATCATCGCGCCCGCGGTGCCGGCGGGCATCTTGCCGCGGAAGTTCAGCGGATCGCTATCGTAGAGCTTGACGACGGCGGGGTCGCGTGAAACGCTCTCGGCGGCCAGCGCGCGCAGCTTGAGCTTCGGCGCTAGCCGCCCGAGGGCAATCATCACCCGCATCATCAGCGATTGCCAGACGCCGCCGCTTCCGGTCGGCAGCACGGCGCCGCTGAGTACGGCGCCGCGCACGTCAGGGTGGCGCGTGGCCAACGATGCGGCGACGATGCCGCCGCCCATGCTGTGGCCGAGCAGAAACAGCTGCCGGCCGGCGGATTGCGCACGCACGCGCGCCAGAAACGCATCGAGGTCATCCAGGAACTCTTCGAACGAACGCACGAGCACCGGCTCGCCATCGGATTCGCCATGTCCGCGGAGGTCGAGTGCGTGCACAGCGAACCCCCGGCCGGCCAGGTAGGCGCCGACGTGCGCGTAGCGGCCCGAATGCTCGGCGTAGCCATGGACGATCACGAGGTCGGCGCGGATGGGCCCTTCCGGGAGCCAATGCCGCTCGAACAAGCGGCGACCATCGCCCGCCTCGAAGCTGCCGGTTGTTGTGTGCATCCTCGGAGTTGTATCGAAGATCGGGCACTGGCGCCTGTCGCTGCTCCGGCGCTCGCGGCTACTGCGTCGGTGCGCCGAGCGCGTGAAATCGCCAGAGCCGCCAGGCGATCGTCGCGTAGCTCAACGCCGCCATCAGCACGAGCGCCCACCAACACTGCCCGAACAGGGCGCCTGCGGCCAGCACGAGCAGTCGCACGTCCCGCGAGGCGACGCCGAGCAGCTCCGCGGCCACCTCGCGCCCAGCTGCCGTTTCGAGGCGGGCGCGCGAATACGAGACGAGCAGAAATCCGACGACTGCGATGATGCCGACGAGCGCGGGCTGCGGCCAGTCCTCGTAGCGATGCGCATAGCAGGCCATGCCGGCCACGATGGCTGCGTCGGCGTAGCGGTCGAGCACGGCGTCGAAGACGCCGCCGAAGCGCGTCGCCAGCGACTTCGCGCGCGCGAGGTCGCCGTCGACGCCGTCGACGACCGACGATGCCTGGATCAGCACGGCGGCCTCGATGTGCGTGCCGCGGGCGAGCAGCGCCGCTGCGGCCACCGCAATCACAAGAGCGAGCAGCGAGACCTGGTTTGGGGTTGCGGGGGTCCGCGCAAGAACCGCGGCGATGGGAACCGACAACCGGCGGTTCAGGTAGCGGGATACCGGCCCGTCAAGCGAGCCGGCCACGCGCCTCCGTTGCGCCGTCGATCTCGCCGTGCGCCGTGAGGAGCGTGGCCTCCCGAAGGTCGTCCTCGGTATCGATGTCGATCCAGGCGCTGCCGGTGACGTCGACCGCGTCCAGCTCGCCCGCGCGGGCCAACGACGCAAACACCGCGCCCGCTTCGCCGTCGCGCAGTTCCGGCGTGATCGCATCGAAGACGCGCGGCGTACACCAGAAGAGCCCCGTGTCGAGCGCGTTCCATTCGGCGATACCCTTGCCCAGGTCGACCACCCGGCCGTTGCACACGAGCGCCCGCGTCGCCTCGTCCGCGCGGGAGTCATCGGCCGAGACGCACTCGACCGCCAGCCGGCAGCGATCGCCAGCCCCGGCGATCAGCGACGCCAGCACTTCCGGCGCGAGCAGATGGTCCGCCATCGCCAGCACGAAGCCGCCGGTCACGGAGTCACGCGCGGCCCAGAGCGAGCGCGCGTTTCCGAGTTCGAAGGCATCGTTCTCCACGAAGTGAATGCTCATGCCGCACGGCGCGAGTTGTGCCAGCGCCTCGCGCATCTGGTCGGAGCGATACCCGACGACGAGCGTCGTATCGCGCACGCCAGCGGCGAACAGCGCATCGAGCACACGGCTGATGATCGGCCGCGCGGCGACCGTCAGCAGCGGCTTCGGCAGCTCCGCCGTGTGCGGCAGCAGCCGGCCGCCGTCGCCCGCCGCGAGAATCACTGCCTGTAGTTGGTCCATGGGCGCAGTCTACCCGCTCCGGGCTGGTGGTCATTGGTGACTGGTGACTGGTGATTGGTGACTGGTCGCTGGTCGCTGGTGACGGGTCGTCGGTCGTCAGGGGCGGCGATCACCAACGTAGCGGAGGAGCTTCAGCTCCGTCTCTCCGGCTGACGGCGATTGGTGGTCCGTGGTCGAGTGCCGGAGTCTTTAGCTTCGTCCGACTCCGACCTCCGACCTCCAATTTCTGACTTACAGACCCGTGCGGTCAGTCGCGCTCCGCGTGCAGGATCGCGCCGCCGCCGAGGACCTCATCGCCGTCGTAGAAGACGGCCGCCTGTCCCGGCGTGATCGCGCGCTGCGGCTCGCCGAACCGCACCCGCACGTTGCCATCGCCGAGCGGCGTGACGCTGGCCTGCGCCGCTGGTGTCCGATAGCGGATCTTCACCGACGCGCGGGTGGGTGCAAGAGGCGCTGAATGCAGCCAGTTCACTCGTTCCGCGACGAGGCCGCTCGCCATCAGGTCTGCTTCGCGGCCAATCGTGACGGTGTTGCTCTCGGCGTCGATTCCGGTGACGAAGCGCTTCTCGCCGAGCGCGACACCGAGGCCCTTGCGCTGCCCGATCGTGAACGCCGCGATGCCGTCATGCCCGCCGATCGCTGCGCCCGCCGCGTCGCGCAGGACGCCCGCCGTTTGCGGCGTCCGCTCGCGCACGAACGCCTTATAGTCGCCGTCGGGGACGAAGCAGATATCGACGCTGTCCGGCTTGTCGGCCAGCGGAAGCCCCATCTCGTGGGCGATCTCGCGGATGCGCGGCTTCGCGCAGTCGCCGACGGGGAACAGCGTGCGTGCGAGTTCTGCCTGCCCGAGCGTGTACAGCACGTACGACTGATCCTTCGCCTGATCGACGGCGCGCCGAAGCCGGTAGCGCCCGAACGCGCGGTCGATCCGCGCATAGTGCCCGGTGGCGAGAAAGTCGGCATCGAAGGCGGCCGCGCGGTCCAGCAGCGCCCGGAACTTCACGTGCTCGTTGCAGGCCAGGCAGGGGTTCGGTGTGCGACCGCGGGCGTATTCCGCCACGAAGTGGTCGACGACGCGGTCCTGGAACTCGCGCTCCATATTCAGCACGTAGTGCGGGATGCCGAGCGCGTCGGCCGCCTGCCGTGCGTCGTCGGTGTCTTCGACGCTGCAGCAGCGCTTCTTCCCCACGGGCGCCGCCGGATCGCCGGCCGTCCAGAGCCGCATCGTGATGCCGATCACGTCGTAGCCCTGGCGCACCAGCAGCCCCGCGGCGACGGCGGAGTCGACGCCGCCGCTCATCGCCACGACGACGCGCTGTTGCTTGCTCACGATTACCCCCACGGAACTCGTAGCGTCATCACGAAGCCAGCGTAGCGCACCCGGGCGGCGGCAGGCGAAAGAGCGCGGGCGTACGCAATGGCCGCATCGCGGTGCGATGCATCCGGCATCAAGTGGGCGGGTTGGTCAGGGCGTCGCGAGGATCTTGCGCACGATCGGCGGCATCAGCGCCGACAGCGGGTTTGGCGCTTCCGAGACGTCGTTCACCTCGAAGCCGCGGGGCGTCGTGCGCCAGGTGCGGAAGCCTTCGACCTTGATCTTGAGGTTGCGGCAGATCTGCTTCGCCTTCGCTCCATAGCCCACCGGCACGTACAGGTAGAACGCCTGGTCGGGGATCGCCGCGTAGCGCGACCAGACGGCCTTCGCTTCCCCCTCGTTTACCTGCTCGACGATGGCGACGGCCGCCGTCATCACGAGCCGCGTCTCGCCGGTATTGATCTTCTCGACCACCACGATGTCGGGCGAAACGGTGTCGCGCCCGACCTGGACCGACATCGTCGCGGCGGGGATGTTCACGTGTGCGCGGTAGGAAGGGTGCTCCTTCGTGGGAAACTTGAACCGCATCTCGGCGATCTGCTGCGCGGCGCTGGCGAGCTTCTCGTCTTGCGTGCGCGAGGTGCGCGTGAGCAGCTTATCGACATCTTCCCAGCGCGTATCGAGGCTCATCTCTTCCTCCCGGAAGGGGTTTCAGGTTCGCCCGCAGGTTAGTGCACGGCGTCACGAAGTTCAAGCGCGCCCGGCCTCAGAGTGCACGCCGGCCCGTCGTGCGCGTGAGTGGCGCGATCGTCCGACCCGCCTCGCTGTCGGCGATGAGGGTGGCGAGCCGCTTCTCGCGCGTGTCCTCTCGCTTGGCGCTGATCACCCACCAGGTCGCCGTCCGCCGGTACCACGGCGCTTGTGCGTGAAAGAAGTGCCATGCGGCCTCGTTGGCGCGAAAGCGGCGTTCGTATGCAGCGCCGAGTTTAGGATCGCCGCGCTGTTCGTAGGCGTAGATCGCCGACTTCGCCTCCGTCCGCGCGGCGAAGGCCTTGAGACCGGCTTCACGCATGACGCCCAGAGTCGTCAACTCCTCCACGCGGGCGATGTTGACGCTGCTCCAGATGCTCCCCGGCTTTCGGGGCGTGAACCGGATGCTGTAGCTGACATCGTCGATGCGCTTCCGCACGCCATCGATCCAGCCCCAGCAGAGGGCGGCGTCGACCGACTCCGGCCAGGTGATGTTGGGCTTGCCGGAGCTCTTCTTGTAGAAGCCTACGAGCAGTTCCTGTCGCCCGGCATGATGCTTCTCGAGCCATGCCTGGAATGCCGCTGGCGATGCGAAGAACGTAGCCTCGCTGGCGGTCTTCGTTCTAGCGGGCATGGGCGTTGGCGGAGGGGGTGGGATTCGAACCCACGGTGGTGTTTGAAGCCACAACCGTTTTCAAGACGGTCTCCTTAATCCACTCGGACACCCCTCCAGCGAGGGTCATGGTAGCAAGGAGATAGGGCCGTCTGTGGGGACTGAGAGTGTCGGGGGGCGAACAGAGCGCGGCGGCTACGCGACCTCGCGGGATGCGGCCGCCGCGCGCGCCTTCGCGCATTCGAGCAGCGCATCGAAGGTGATGCCGTCCGGCGGGAACCAGGAGCACGCGGCGGACACCTCCTCGAACTCGGCGAGCAGGCGCTTCAGCACCAACTCGGCGCCGGACGTGTCGGTGTCGGTGAGCAGCACGACAAAGTGCCCGTTGTCCAGATATGCGGCGAGGTCGTGGTCCCGCAGGCCCTCGCGCAGCCGCGCGCACATTGCTGCGGTCAGGGGCTCGGTCGGCGCCCAGATGCTGAGGCATGCCACCATCTTGTCGTGGCGCTGCGCCCGCGAGATCTCTTCCGTCGCCCGCAATTGCAAGTACCAGTACGCGAACAACTGGGTCTTGCGGTCGTAGATGGCGAGTCGGCGCGCCTGGTCCGCTACCTGCTTCACCTCGGCGAGGTCGTACTCGTGCCGTTCGTCGGGATCTGGAGCCGGGCGCTTGAAGAGCTTCATCGAGAGAGTATCGGCCCCGGCCGCCCCCGCCCTGAAGCGCTCAGGCACGTCTCATCTTGCAATTTCGTTCTTGATGCGCCGCCCACCCCGACCCCACCCCTAAGGGCAAGGAGATCCGCACCCCGAACACCACTGCTCCGGTACGATGTTCGCGATCCGACCGCTCATCACGCCGCAACCACCACGCCTGTGCGACCCCGAAGACCGACGACCGACGACCGACGAACTGACGCAATGAAAATCTGCTTTCTCATGTACCAGGGCAACATGTACTCCGGCGGACAGGGGGTCTACCTCTACTACCTCACGCGCGAGCTTTCGCGCATGGGCCACGACGTGCACGTGATCGCCGGCCCGCCGTACCCCACGCTTGCCGAAGGCGTCGTCGCCCACCACATCGTCGACTATAGCTACTGGAGCTACCACCACTACAAGCAGGACTTCATCTTCAACCGCCCGCCCGCCAGCTACTTCCACCCGGTCAACTTCTACGAGTTCATCTCCACCCGCATCAACCTCTCGTCGCTGTTGGCGAACTTCAGCGTGCGCGCCTACTTCAAGCTGCGTGAACTCTCCCGCGAGCACCGGTTCGACATCGTGCACGACAACCAGACGCTCAGCTACGGTGTCTGGGCGGCGCACAAGACCGGCTTCCCTCTGGTCGCGACCATCCATCATCCGCTGAAGTACGACCTCCGGAACGCGCTGCGGCAGTCGCGCACGTCGTACGAGAAAGCGCGGCGCATACTCTGGTCTCCGTGGTACATGCAGGAATTTGCTGCGCGCGGCGTCGACCGCATCATCGTCGTCTCCGAGACCTCCCGTGTGGACGTGGAGGAGGCGTTCGACCTGCCGCCCGACCGCGTCCGCACGGTCTATAACGGCATCGATACCGACACGTTCCGGCCGCTTCCCGGCATCGAGCGGCAGCCGGACAAGCTCCTGTACGTGGGCAACTCCGAGGACCGCAACAAGGGCGCGCGCTACTTCATCGAAGCGCTCGACATCTTGAAGGACGAGCTCGACTTTCGGGTCACCTTCATCGACAACGAGAAGTGGCTGCTGAAGCTGGTGCCGCCGCTGGTCGACAAGTACGGACTGAATTCGCGCATCGACTTCACCGGGCGCGTACCCACGCCGGAGCTCGTGCGGCACTACAACGAGGCGAAGCTGCTGATCACATCTTCCGTCCATGAAGGCTTCGGGCTGCCGCTCGCCGAGGCGATGTCCTGCGGCACGCCGACGGTGGCGACGCGGATCGGCGCTTACGAGGAGATCGTCGAGCACGGCACGAGCGGCTGGCTGGTGCCGCCGGCCAACCCGCAGGCACTTGCGGACGGAATCCGGATGATGTGGAATGACGCGACGTTACGGCAGCGCCTCGGCGCAGGCGGCCGTCAGCGTATCGTCGACAAGTTCAACTGGCGCAAGGCTGCCGAAGAGACGCTGGCGGTGTACGAGGAGATCGCCCCGCCGAAGCGCCGCAGTTTCAGTTGGGAAGGCGCCGCGGCCGTCACCGCGCCGGCGAAACTCGAGTAGGCAGATGCGCCGGCGCTTCGCCTGCCCAGCTTTTAGCGCCTAGGTCCCCCAACATGCCCGACAACATCGTCAACATCGACTTCCACCGGCACTTCCATCTGCAACCGGGCGAGCGCGTGCTCGACCTCGGCTGCGGCAACGGCCGCCACACGCTGGAGGCCGCGCGCTTTCCGGTGCGCGTCGTCGGGCTCGATTTCTCGCGGGACGATCTCCGCGCCGCGAAGTTCATGTACGATGACCTCAAGCGCAAAGGCGATGCCCGCGGCCACGTCGACTTCATCGTCGGCGACGCAGAGAATCTTCCATTTCGCGACGGCGCCTTCGATAAATCGCTCTGCACCGAGGTCTTCGAGCACATCCCGGACGACCGGCGCGGCATCGCCGAGTTCGAGCGCGTCACGAAGGCCGGCGCGCCGGTCGCCGTCAGCGTGCCGAACTACTGGCCCGAGGTGGTCTTCTGGACGCTGAGCTGGGACTACTGGCACACGCCGGGCGGCCACGTGCGCCGCTACAAGCCGGGCGCGATGTGGAAGATCCTCGAATCGCAGAACATCGACGTCCAGTTTCAGCGCAACCGGCACGCGTCGCAGGCCGCTTACTGGTTCCTGCGGTGTCTCTTCGGCACCAACAACGAGAACTTCCTCCCGGTGCGGACCTTCTTCCGGCTGATCAACTGGCACCACAACCGCCGTGACAAACTGCTCGAATTCATCGAGGCAACAGCGAATCTCGTCGTCGGCAAGGACATGATCCTCTACGGACACAAGCGAACCGGATCGGCATCCACGGCGCCGGCCGCCGGCGGGACGAACGCCGCCATGGCGCTGCGGCACGAAGGGTAGGAGCGGAGCGATGCGGCTCGACCGCTTTCAGTCGATCGACCCGGCGCTACTCGATATCCGTCCGACGGACCGCGTCATTGACCTCGGCTGCGGCACCGGTCGGCATGTGCTGGAGCTTGCGAAGTCACCGAGCACCGTTCTCGGCGCCGATATCTCCCGCCACGACCTGCGCGTCGGCCGCTACCTGCTCGAGATCATGCGCCGCGAGGGCGATGTCCGTGCGCGGGTGCACTGGCTGCAGACCGCGGGCGAGCGGCTGCCCTTCGTGGATGGCGCCTTCGACCGCGTGATCTGCACTGAGACG
Organism: Dehalococcoidia bacterium; assembly: GCA_038227375.1. Lineage (GTDB taxonomy): Bacteria > Chloroflexota > Dehalococcoidia > DSTF01 > JACRBR01 > JALYKW01. The sequence goes on along the minus strand of JBBRPY010000018.1, from coordinate 7,309 downwards.
CTGGAGCACGTCGACGACGACACCGTCCTAGCCCGCGAACTCGTGCGCGTCCTCAAGCCGGGCGGCATCCTCGCCGTCAGCGTGCCGGACGAGTACTCCGAAAAAATGTTCTGGCGGCTCAGCGAGAGCTATCGCACGCACGTCGGCGGGCACGTGCGCATCTACCGCCGCGCCGGCATCGTCCGGCTGCTGCGCGTCGCCGGGCTGGAACCCTACGCCGTGCGCTATCGGCACGCGCTCGAGACGGCGTACTGGCTGAGCCACGTCGCCTTCTGGAGCGACTGGGGGCAGCAGGGGCCGGTCACCGGCGCGTTCCGGCGCCTGCTCGATTCGCAGCGCAGCCGCCGGTCGCGCATCGTCAGCGCGCTGGACGACATCGGGAACCGCATTCTGCCGAAGAGCATCGTCGTCTACAGCCGCAAGCCCGCCGCGCGCGATGCGCATCGCGGACCCGAGCATGCGGCATCGCCGGTGTCGGAGAACGGCCACGGCGTCACGCCGCCGGAGTCGAATGACGAGCGGGCGACGGTCGAAGTGCGTGCGGTGCCCGCGCCCTTCGTCATCGATCCCGGCGTGCCCGCCGAGGCGGGAGCGGAGCCGCGCGCGGCGCTCTCGCTCGACGACGAGCTGCGCGTCGCGCTGCGCCTTGCCGGCGAACAGCAGAAGAGCCGGCTGATCGAGATCCTCCGATCCTGCCGGTTCGCGATGATGCGGGAGGTGCAAGACCTGACGGGCGAGCAGGCGTCGACGCCGCGGACAGCCGACGGCCGCACCGTGAAGGAGATCGTCGGCCACATCACCGGCTGGGAGCGCTGGGTCGCCGCCGCCATTGACGAAGTGGCGGCGGGGGTTAGCGAGCCGTCGATCATGTCGCTGTCCGGCTACCCGGGAGAGGTCGAGCGCTACACGTCCATCGATGCCTTCAACGCGGCGCGCATGGCGGAAGCGCGCGAACGCCCCTGGGCGCAGGCGCTCAGCGAGTCCGCGGCCTCCTTCGACGCGATGATCGCCGCCGCCGAGCGGACGCCAGCGGAAGACCTGACGCAGACCGCGCAGTTCTTCTGGCCCGACCTCGGCGGCACCGTGCCCTGCGGCGTCTATCTGCTGATGGTGTCGGCGCATCACTACCAGGAAGAACATCTGAAAGAAGTGCGCGCCTGATCGCTGAACCCCGGAGCCCCTGAGATGGACCTCGAGCTGGCCGGCAAGGTCGCACTCGTCACCGGCGCCTCGCGCGGTATCGGCCGCAGCATCGCGCTCGCGCTCGCCGCCGAGGGGTGCGATCTGGCCCTCGTCGCGCGGGGGGCGCCGGCGCTCTCCGAAGCCGAGCGCGACGTGGTGGCGCATGGCGTGCGCGCGGCAGCGATGGTCGCCGATGTCACGGTCGCTGCGGATGTGCAGCGCATGGTGGAGGACGCGGCATCGCGCCTCGGCCGTATCGACATCCTCGTGAACAACGCCGGTGGTTCGTTTCCCGACGACGACGAAGGCTGGCGGAACGCCTATCTCGCCAACGTGCAGTCGGCCGTCGCGGCGACGCGCGCGGTCGTCCCGCACATGCGCGCGCAGGGTGGCGGCGCCATCGTCCACATCGCCTCGATCTACGGACGCGAGGCGGGTGGCGGCGCGCCGTACAACGCGATGAAGGCGGCGATGATCAGCCATGCCAAGAACTCCGCGCTCGCGCTGGCGAAGGACGGCATTCGCGTCAACTCCGTGGCGCCCGGGTCGATCGCGTTTCCGGGCGGCTCGTGGGGACGCCGTGTCGAAGCCGACCCGGCCGGCATGGCCGCGTTCGTCGAGCAGAGCATCGCGATGGGCCGCTTTGGCCGCCCGGAGGAGGTCGCCCATCTCGTCGCCTTCCTCTGCTCGCCGAAGGCGAGCTGGATCACCGGCGCCTGCATCAACGTCGACGGTGGCCAGACGAAGAGTAATATTTAGGCGGTTCGTCCGGTACAGCAGTCATCGGTCGTCGGGGACGACGGCCAGCCCGATGCCGACCGATGACCGGAGGAACTGATCGAACCCGGGTCGTCCGGTTGGGCGGTCGTCAGTCGGCGGGACGCTGACCACCGGCGAGCCCCCGAAGACCGACGACCGAAGACCGAAGGAACTGATATCGAGCGTCTGGAAGCTTACGCCGCATCTCTCTTGGTCGAGTGGTACGCCGGCCGTTCCGGCAAAGCGTATGCGCTCGCGTCCGTGTCAGAGGGCGCCACGCCGGTGTTTGTCGCCGATGGGCCTGACGGGCGGCTGGCGCTCGCCATTGCGCCGCTCTGGGAGCGCGCCGACGATGCAGCGGCTGACGCCGCGCGGCTGGCGATGGAGGAGCGCTTGGATGCGGGCAGTGTGCGCGGGCCCTACGTGGTCTGGGTGCCGCCGCGCGCGAGCGTGCCCGCGGACGAGCCTGCTGCTTCGGACTTCGTGCAGCGCGTCCAGCAGGTGGCGGCGCCGATGCTGCCGGACGGCCGCGGCGAAGTCGAGCTGCCCGTCTCGGTCCAGCTCGCGAAGATGCGCGACGAGGGCGGGTACGCCTCGGTCATCGGCGGCCTCAGCCGCTGGTGGACACTGATCACCGAGCGGGTGAACGGCACGTTCCACGTGAACAGCGCGAAGCTCCACCGGGCGCCACAGTCGGCGGAGATCCGCGAGAAGCTGTTCGACCAGATTGGCGAGATGTCGCGCTCGCTGAACACGGGCGATGCCGTCGAGTTCGACACCGTCGAGGCCTGGACGGTCCAGCGTCTGCCCGAGGCGCCGCTGGGCGTCAGCGGGTTTGCCATCGCGCAGGCCCCCCCGCGCATCGACCCCGCCGACGGTACGCTGATGCGGCGCCTCGTCCGCAAGCGGCTGAAGGATGCCGCGGCCGCGCTGTCCGCCGTAGAGGCGGACGTGAAGGGCGTCGGCCTGGTCGCGATCTATGAGTATGCGGAGCACGAGAACGTCGGCTCGTTCGTGAAGTCGCTGGACCCATCGCTCTTCGCCGGCCTCCAGCTCGTCGCCGCGATCACCGACGGCGAAGTCCGCCCGATCTTTCAGCCGCGATAGCCCGCGCGGCTCTGCGTGTTCGCGCGACGCGCCATACTGTGGCGATGGACAGCGATGCCCGCAGCGGACTCTGCCCGTCGTGCCTGCACGTGCGCGTCGTGCGCTCCGGCCGCGGCTCGCAGTTCCTGATGTGCGCGCGTTCCGCGAGCGACGAGCGCTTCCCGAAGTACCCGCGCTTGCCCGTCGTGAGCTGCGTCGGCTATGAAGAGCGCGCGGATATAGGGCGCGATACGCCGACATAGTTCTGCAGGCGTCGGACAGTTCTGGCGCGTCCGCCCTCGACGCCGAGCGGGCGCTGTCCCGCCGGGTGCGGCGTCCGTACAATCGAGCGCATGCCGTTCGCCGACATCAACGACATCCAGCTCTACTACGAGGTGCATGGGCCGAAGCCCGGCGCCGCGCCCGCCATCGTCTTCGCGCACGGCGCCGGCGGCAACCACCTCTCGTGGTGGCAGCAGGTGCCGCACTTCCTCGACCGCTACACCTGCGTCGTCTTCGACCACCGCGGCTACGGCCGCTCGGCCGACGCACCGCTTCCAGCCGGCGGCGCCGCCTTCACTGACGACCTGCGTTCCCTGATGGACCACATCGGCATCGATCGCGCGACCCTGGTGGCGCAGTCACTGGGCGGATGGACGTGCCTGGGGCTTGCGCTCGCATCCCCCGAGCGGGTCGAGCGGCTGCTGATGTGCGACACCCACGGCGGCCTCGTCTCCCACGAGCTCACGGCGCTCTGGCGCGAGGCGCGGCGGTCGCCCGAAGCGCAGCCGCGCGACGGCGTCCATCCGGCGATCGGCATACGCATGTATCGCGAGCAACCGGAGCTGAGCTTTCTCTACGCCGAGATCGGCGGACTGAACCCCGAACGCACGGGGCCGGAGATCATGGCGCTGCTGCGGGGCGCGGGGGCGCCGCCGCTCGCGGACGCCGCGTGCCTGCGCATGCCGGTGCTCTTCGTCGCGGGGGAAGAAGATGTGCTGATCCCACCCGCCGTCCTCGACATCGCCGCCGCCGCGATCGCGGGGGCGCGCGTCGAGCGCGTGGAGGCCGCGGGGCACTCGGTCTACTTCGAGCGGGCAGAGCGATTCAACGCGATCCTCGAGCGCTTTCTGACGGAGCGCTGAGCGCGAACAGCGTCGACGAGCGAAGCCGCTGCCCACGCCGGCAATTTGGAGGCCGGTCTACGGGGAATCCGCTCTGGCGAATGGGGCGCGCCCTTCAGGTGTATCAATTCCTTATGTGGACTGATGTAGCTTCCCGTCCGTCGGAAATTTGCGACGTGCCGGATATGGCGGCGCTCCACATAATGCGAGATATGCGACCGCTAGGGGTTCTCATATCGGAACTTCTGGTGTAGGGTAAGCGCGCTGGCGAGTGCAAACTCCGTCTCGCCGACATCAACAGACCCCCGTCTCGCCCGACGATCCCGCCCCCAGTGGCGGGGATCACAGCGCGCCTTGCGCGCCGCGCGGCTGCACATTGAGGCGCCGCGAACGTGATTGGAGATCAGATGCCGGATTGGCCGCCTTCCGTATTGCCCCGGAATCGCGCGCGGCCAGCCGCACCAGATTTCCCTTCGGCCGCCGATGCTTTCGCCGGAGAGGAGTCGGCGAGGTGACCGCTACCACCGTCCTGCATCGCCCCAGGCTCGCCATCGTGCTGTTCGTGGCGCTCGGCTTCGCTGCGCTCGCGCTGTTCGCCGCTTGCACGCCGGAGGTCAACGCCGAGCTGAAGACGTTATCCGGCATCAACGCCACCCGCGTCCAGGCGGGGTTGCCGGCGCTCGTGCCGGATGCGGGCCTGGTGAAGGTCGCGCGCGCCCGCAGCGCCGACATGGCGGCGAACAGCTATTTCAGCCACGCCCCGCCCGACGGCTGCAACTACGTCTGCATCATGGACAAGTTCGGCGTGGCGCACGCGTACGCCGGCGAGAACATCGCCTGGAACTCGTGGGACTGGTCGCAAACCGCCGACGTTGCCGTCAATATGTGGCGCAACAGTCCGCCGCACCTTGAGAACATCCTCGGCTGCCACTATGAGCGTTTTGGCAGCGGCGTCGCGAAGGGCGCCGACGGCAAGGTCTACTACACGATGATCTTTCAGGGCAACGTGAAGTGCTGACGGACCGCTGATCCGGGTAGCGACGCCAGACACGGGTCGTCGCACTACTGTTGGTCGCACCTCGTCGCCGATTCCACCCCCGCACCACGGTGATCAGTCCCGCTCAACTCACCCATCAAGATGTAGCGCTCCTAGTCCGGGACAAAGCGCCGCGCTACACTTCGCTTCGCGCCGCATCCACCGTGCATCGAAGCGAAGGGACCTCTTGGAAGGCAACGACTACCGCCGCACGACGCTCGACAACGGGCTGCGCATCGTCACGGAGACGATGCCCTCCAGCCGGTCGGTGGCGGTGAATCTCTACGTCGGCGCCGGGTCGCGCTACGAGACGCCGCCGGAAGCCGGCATCTCGCATCTGCTCGAACACCTCGTCTTCAAGGGCACGACGCGGCGGCCCACTGCGCAGGAAATCTCTGAGCTGATCGATGGCGTGGGCGGCGTTATGAACGCCGGGACGGACCGCGAACTCACCGTCTACTACGCTAAGGTCGCCCGCCAGCACTTCGACCGCGCCGCCGACGTGCTCACCGACATGCTGCGCGACCCGCTGATCGCCCCCGAAGAGCTCGAGAAGGAGCGCAAGGTGGTCATCGAGGAGCTGGCGTCGATTGCCGACTCGCCCGCGCAGCTCGTCGACATGCTGCTGGACGAGACGATGTGGCCGAATCAGCCGCTCGGCCGCGACGTCGCCGGCACGGAGGAGTCCGTCAAGGCGCTCTCGCGGGCAAGCACATTCGAGTATCTGAAGCGGCAGTACGTCCCCAACAACATCGTCGTCGCCGTCGCCGGCGCCATTGACCACGACGAAGTGGTGCAGTTCATCCATCACGCGCTCGGCGATTGGGAACGCGGCACGCCGTCCTCGTGGATTCCGGCGGTGGACGGGCACAGCTCGGCCCGCGCCGCCGTGATGTACAAGAAGACCGAGCAGGCGCACATCCAGATCGCCGTCACCGCCATGTCGAGCCAGGACCCGGACCGTTTCCCGCTCGACCTAATCAGTGTGATCCTCGGCGAAGGGATGAGCAGCCGGCTGTTCATGGAGCTGCGCGAAAAGCGCGCGTTGTGCTACGACGTCCACAGCTACGCCAGCCACTATCTCGATACCGGCGCCTTCGCTGTCTACGCCGGGGTCGACCCGAAGAAGGCGCTCGAGGCGACGCAGGCGCTCATCGCCGAGCTGGCCCGGATGCGCGACGGCGTCAGCGAGGAGGAGCTGGCGAAGGCAAAGGAGCTGTCAAAGGGGCGGCTCTCGCTGCGCATGGAGGACACGCTCAGCGTCTCCGGCTGGCTGGGCGGGCAGGAGATGCTCAACGGCCTGATCCGGACGCCCGATGAGGTGATCGCGCTGATCGACGCGGTGACGCTTGCGGACGTGAAGCGCGTGGCGAGCGGGCTCTTCGATCATCACCAGATGACGATGGCGCTCGTCGGCCCCTTCCGCAGCGACAAGCGCTTCGCGAAGCTGCTGCAGGGATGACCGCGGCCTCACCCTTCCCCCGCGCCGAGTCTGCGACCGGCCCCGTCACCGCGGAGACCGGAGCTTGGCCGGCGCAAGTCGCGCCTCACGCAAGCTAGTCGTTGCTGTAGTCGCCTCGGGTGATGCCGGGATCGCCGCCGCCGCCCGGATCGTCGTCTAGGACGCCGGCTATCTGCTCCTCTTCGGCCGCGCTCGGCCGCGCATCGTCGTGGACGAGGGCGTGATTGCGGCGCAGCGTGCGCAGCGCCTGCTCGCGGGATGCGCCTTCCGGCGGCGTGCCGTCCTCGGGCCGCGCCCGGGGCGTCGGTTGCTGGTCGAGCGGGCGCGATTCGTCGTCATTCATCATGCGAGCATGATGACATCGAACGTGTTGCATGCACGCCCGCCGCATCACGGCCGGGCGTGGCGATCCTGCGACAGCGTTATCGGCTTGCGGGAAATTCCATCAGATTGAAATCCACAGAGAACGCAAAGAACACAGAAGAAATAAGAGGCGACAGCCGTTTGCCATCCGTTTCTGTGACCTTGTATGTTCACGTCGGCTCGTGTTCGATACACGCGGGCAGGGTCCACGAGTGCGACGGACCGTTGTGTCCTGGGTCCGCAAAGAGACCGTCACAGAGTCTTGGTCGTCGCCCTCGTTGTCCCCTTCAGGCCCGT
>JBBRPY010000017.1:0-53088 GCA_038227375.1 Dehalococcoidia bacterium | reverse complement strand
GGGCCGACGGGTGCAACTGGAGCTACGGGTGCTGGCGCGACCGGCGCGACTGGTCCTCAAGGCATCCAGGGCGTGGTCGGGCCGACGGGTGCAACTGGAGCTACGGGTGCTGGCGCGACCGGCGCGACTGGTCCTCAAGGCATCCAGGGCGTGGTCGGGCCGACGGGTGCAACTGGAGCTACGGGTGCTGGCGCGACGGGTGCTACGGGCACGACGGGTGCTACCGGCCCGGCAGGCTCGATCGGCAGTACCGTCGTTATCACCGGCACGGCAAGCGTGAGCAACACGAGCAACAAGAGCGCCTCCGTTGCGTGCTCGGGGGCGACACCTCACGCAATTGCGGGTGGCTACAAGATCAACCCGAACAACAACGGGACTGCGAATGAGGACATCGCGGCCATTACGGAGAACTTCCCGACGGGTGGAAGCTCATCGACCCCAGCCACTGGCTGGACGGTGACTGCCAACAACGGCGGCGCAGCCGCCAAGGTCAACAGCGTTGCTTGGACAATTACGGCGTGGGTGATCTGCGCTCCGTAAACGGAACGATGTGCGGGCAGCCCCGTAACGCGAAGGCGCCCCGGAGAATCTCTTCGGGGCGCTTCACCATACGGTCATCGAAAGGGAGACGGAGGAGGATCTACCGGGCCGGATCATCTCGCTTGACCAATCTGGACCCGAGACGGGAACGTAGCCAGCGCCCGCGCCACTCCGCCAGCGCGATCAGCGGCAGGGCGGCGAGGGCGATGATCAGCAGCGCCAGGCGGTAGCGGTCGGCTCGGTACTCGAAGCGCACGCTGTGCGGGCCGGGCGTTACGGGGACGCCGAAGTAGCTCGGCATCAGCATCACCGTCGGTGCTTCGCGTCCGTCGATGTAGGCGTGCCAGCCGGGGACGTACGTCTCCTTCAGCATCAGGTACGTCGGCCGCGATACGTTCACGTTCGCGACGTACGAATTGTTGTCGATGCGTTCCGACGTGATGGCGCCACGCGGCGCGCCGCTGGCGAATTGCCCGCGGGCCAGCGCCTCGCTCGCGCCCGCCAGTGACAGCGCCCCCGGTCCGGCGTCGCCTTCGAACGAGATACGCGGGTGCTGATCCGCCGCGAGCGCGACGCTCGTCAGCCCCTGCGAGACGTTCGGATAGAAGCTCTGGCGGTCGCCGTTGAAGGCAATGTCCGAATTGACCAGCTCGAAGTAGCCGGTCGTCTGCACGCGATAGAGCCGGTGGCGCCCGAAATCACCGATCGGCTGCACCCACGGCGGGAAGGTGCGGCTCTTCGGGCCGACTACGTAGCGGATGTTGAAGAGGTTGTACTGCTCGACGCGCTGCTCGTCGAACAGCGCCTGGATGTCGCTGTTCACCGAGAACGGGAAATACAGAAAGCCGACCATGTCGAAGCCGCCGCTGCTCAGCAGCGCCGACACCGGCACCTCGCCGACGCGATAGTCCTTCCCCCAGTTCGCACGAAAGCCGGCGTAGACGCGGCCGGGCGGCTGCCGTCGCAGCTCCGCGCTGAGTGCGTCGAGGTCGTGCTGCTCCGCCTTGTAGGCGGTGTCGCTGGCCTGCATGTAGTCGTTGTTCGACTGCAGGTAGGCGCGCCGCTCTTTGTACACGGGAAACAGCAGCAGCCCCGTGATCACGGCCGGCAGCAGCACGTAGCGAAGGCTCTTCTTCGCCAGCGCCCAACGCCACGGCAGCGCCAGCCCCACCCCCATCAGCATGATGCCGCCGAGGTGGACGCCAGAGATCAGCCGGTGCAGATAGAAGTCGGTGTTGAGCGTCGCCAGGCCGATCAGCACGCCCCACGTCGGCCGGCCGAAGTACATCAACAGCCACAGCCCGCCCACCACCAGCGGGATGCGATAGCGCTCGTCGCGCCAGCGAAAGGCGCAGATCAGCGCACCCGCGCCGGCCAGCAGCGTCAGCGAGCGGAAGCGCCCGAAGTCGAACAGCCGGCCACCGACAAGCGCGCGCAGCGTGAACTCGTAGCCGAAGGCGTCGTACTTGGACTGCGCCTCGAAGACGCTGCGATTCAGATAGGCGTTGTCGCGCAGCACGGGCACGAGGAAGTACGCGGTGACGAGTCCAACCAGCGCGAGCAACAGCGACAGCCGCCGGCCCCGCCGCAGCACTTCCCCCGCCGACGGCTGAAGGAAGACGAAGACGACGAGCGAGACCAGCACGATGTAGGCCATCACCAGGTGCGACAGCACCACCGCGCCCACCAACAGCACCGACCAGAAGTAGCCGCCGCCGAAGCGCAGCGTCCGGTACCCCTGGGCCAGCGCCGGACCGACGAGGACCATCGCCCAGAGCTGCGTGTAGAGCCCGTAACCGAGCCAGACGTAGCTCAGGTCGTCGAACCCGAAGAGGCCCGCCGTCGAAAGCAGTGGCGCGACCAGCGCGCTGAGCGCCGCGGCGATGCGCGGGAAGCCGAACCGCCGCATCGACCAGTAGATCGAGAGCGGGAAGACGCACAGCAGCAGGTAGGTGGTCCAGTTGAAGACCGTCGCGACGCCGACGCCGCGAAACACCACTGCGACGAGCGCCGGCGGCAGAAACGGCAGATGCTGGTAGTAATGGAAGAGCGGATAGCCCGTGGTCACCGGCGCGAACCATGGGTCCGTCGGGTCCTGCTCGGCCCGGATGGCGACGATCATCCGGCGCAGAGACAGCACGTGCAGCACACCGTCGTTCAGCTTCGGCACGTTGATCGTCGCTTCGGGCAGCAGGTACCAGGCGTTGAAGGCGATCGCTCCGGCGACGAAGGCCCAGGCAAGGATGCCCTCGCGGTCCGACGGCCACAAGCGCCGCCAGAATCGTTTCTGCGCGGGAGCGACCCCGGGGGGGCGGGCGTCGGCGAGCGGGCGTTCGGCGATCATCGCGCCACCTGCGACACGCCCGCGCCCGAGGCGCCGACGACAGTGCCTGCGTCGGCTTCACGACGGCGGCGCCATCGCATCGCCGCCAGCTCAGCGAGCGGCGCAAGGCCGAGCACGGCGAGCACCGCCAGCGAGAGCCGGGTGCTCCAGGTCCGCACCGGCGTATCGACGAACGCGAAGCGGACCGCGTGGCCGCCCGGCGACAACGAGAAGTCCATCAGGCCGTTCTGGTTGTTGTGGCTGATCGTCCGCGGTACGCCGTCGACGTACAGCATCCAGCCGGGAAAATAGAAGGTGTTCATCCGCAGCCGCGCCGCCTCGCCGACCTGCACCGCAAAGGTGCGCTCCGTCGGGTTGCGTTTCGTGACGCTCACGTCAGCCTTACCCGCAGTGACGGTGATCGGCGTGCCCGCGGGCGATGCGGGGAACTGCGCCACGCCGGCAGGCTCGAATTCGCGCGCGGTCGCGGGCAGCCCCTTGGTGGCGATATTGGCGGGCGTGTAGTCGGCATCGGTGACCGCGAGAAACCGCTGCGGGTCGGCGTGCCGGAAGTTCAACAAGAAGACGGCGCCCACGAGCGCAACCATCAGCCACGTGGCGGCACGCCCGCGGATGCCGTCGCCGCGCAACAGCAGGAACGGCGCGGCGCAAGCGAGCGACGTGCTGACAGCGACGAACGAGAGGAAGCGCCAGGGGAACTGCAGCGGATGGAGGACGGCAACACGCTCCCAGACGAAGAGCGAGGCGTCCGTCATCAGGAAGACGGCCGCAAGCGTGAGTGCGATGAACGCGGCGAGCAGCGCGCCCGCCGCCGCGGACACCCGCCAGAGCGGCCGCAGCAGCAGGATCGATAGCGCGAACATGACCAGATGCACGGGGCCGATGGCGAAGCTCATGCCGTCGCCGCTGCCCTGCACCGACTGCCCGTAGCCCCAAGGGGAAAAGAACAGCTGCTGAAGGTAGACGAAGTGGATGTGGTAGTTCAGCGTGCCCGCCTCGCGGCGGGAGATGTGCACGAAGTCCGTCTCGCGCAGCGCCGGAATCCAGAAGAACGCCGACAGCGCGACACCGAGCGCGATGCACCAGGCGCCGCTGACGAGCGCCCGAAGGCTGCGTTCCCGCAACGCCAGCACACACAGGCACGCCGCCAGCGCCGGCATGACGATGACGGCGACGCTGATGCTGCTCAGCATCAGTGCGGCGACGGCGATGGCGCCGGCGAAGCGGTGCGCGCGGCTGCGCCTCGTGGTGGCGCAGTACAGCGCCCAGAAGGCGATCGGCATGAAGGCAAACGCGGCGAAGTCGGCCAGCGCGTGGTTCACGTACAAGCGCACCTGCAGGTACGGCGCGAAGACGTACGCCGCCGCGGCGACCACACCACCGCGCCGTCCGAAGAGTTCGCTCGCGAGCAGGTACATGCCGGCACCTGCGACGAACAGCAGGACGAGCGCGGTGAGGTCCTCGGACGCGATGAAGGTGAACCCGAGGGCATGGAAGAATGAGCCGATGTAGTAGAGCAGCGGTGGGTTGAAATTGAAGGTTGGTTCGCCGTAACCGGCGCCGAGGTCCGGCGCCCAGCGCGGCACGATCGCGCCGCCCTTCAGCCCCTCGTAGAACTCGACGAAGCGCGGCAGGTAGGCCGTCGAATCGTGCCCGCTCATCTCCTTGAGCTGCAGCAGCGGAAGCCCGGCAAGGAGACTGAGGATAGCGACGGCGGCGACGAAGCGCACATCGTCAGCGAGCCAGAGCCGCACGCCGGCGGGCATGCGCCACCGCGCGACGTTGCGGGCAGGCGCCTCGCGCAGCACGCGCGCCGTCATGAGCGGCGGGCCTTCGTCACCGGCGCGTTACCTCGGCGGCGTCGCGGAGGTCGCAGCGCTGACCGTCGTGACAGGGCCAGGAGTGGCGCCCGGCGTCGGCGAATTCGCCGAGGGCGCGGTGGCGCCGGAGCGCTGCGCGAGGCTCGGGTCGAGCTGGATCGCCTGCGTCACCTCGGCGTCGCCCTCCGCCGCCTGGCCCGTCTGCCGCAGGAGGAGCCCGAGGTTGAGGTGCGCGCCGGCTTCGTTCGCGTTCACGGAGACCACGTGCCGATAGAGCTGGATCGCCTGCGCTGTGTCGCCGGCCTGGGCGCGGACGATGGCGAGGTTGAACAGCGCCGGGGCGTAATCCGGGTCCACGTTCAGCGACAGCCGGTAGTTGTTCTCGGCCGACTGCATCTTGTCCTGCGTCTGGTCGATCAGGCCCAGGTTATAGAACGCGAACTTGTTCTGCGGGTCCTTGGCAAGGACCTTGCGATAGGTCGCGGCCGCCTCGTCGAACTTGCCATCGACGTGCTGCTGCAGGGCCTGGTTGAGGAGGTCGGTGGCCTGCTCGTCCTTCGATTTGGAGTCGCTGCAGGCGACCATCGCGAGCGCGACGACGCCGAGGATGACGAACACGGATGCATAACGCTTCATGGGAGGACCCTCACTGAATCACTCTGGCTGATCCTGTATCGGCACTTTTCGCCGTGATTGACAGGGGGCCGGGGGTGGGCTGTTGGAGGCTGGAAGCTGGAGGCTGGGGTAGGGTTACGTGCTCAACCCCAACGGAAACCGGTCGCAGATGACCGATACTAGTGGCGTGACGCAGTACAGCTACGACGTACTCGACCGCCTGGGCAGCGTGACCTACCCGGCCACGCCGACGACGACGGCGTATACGTACGACGGCGTCGGGAACCGGCTGACGCAGCAGGTGGACGCCAACCCGGCGACCGTGCAGACCTACGACGAAGCCGACCAGTTGAAGACGATCGACGGCGTGACGAACACCTTTGACCTCAACGGCAGCTTGCAGACGATCGGGCTCGGCAACAACCTGCCGAACACCTTCCTGTACGACCAGGCGGAGCGGCTGTTCCGGACGGGTCCGTGCCGTGCCGATGTGAACGACGACGGCAAGGTGAACTCCAGCGACCTAAACATCGTGGCAAACCTGCACGCCGGGAACCAGGGGTCGACCAAGTACGACCTCTCGTCCGACTTGAACGGCGATCTGAAGATCAACAGCACCGACCTCGCGATTACTCAGACGGAATCCAATAAGAACTGTAAGGGCAGCAGCGGCAACGGGCGCTCCTGGTACGACGGCGACGGGCTGCGGGTACGGCAGCGGACGTTCCTGACCGGCGGGGCGTCGGTGGTGAATGACGACTACGTCTGGGACGCCGGCGCCGGGTTGCCGGTGGTGTTGCAGGACGTGCGGACGCCGCCAGCCGGCAGCGCCATGGCGACGACCTACCTCTACGGCCTAGGGCTGATCTCCAGCACCGACAGCGGTGGCGTCACCTCATACACGCTCGCCGACGGCCTCGGCAGCACCACCCAGCTGACGGACAGCACCGGCGCCGTGACGGACAGCTACAGCTACGACGTGTTCGGGTCGCCACGCACGACGACGGGCACCACAGCCAACGACTTCCGCTACGCCGGCGAGCAGCGCGACGGAAACGCGAACCGCGGTCTCTATTTCCTCCGTGCACGGTCGTACGACCCAACGCTCGGTCGGTTCTTGCAGAAGGACCCGCTCCCGCTCGTCAACCGCTACGCCTATGCGGGAAATAATGCGGCGAATCTGACGGATCCCAGTGGGCTGCTCCCGTGTCCTGGGTGTGACAAGATCAGACACGCGGCCAGAACGGCAGACAAGTTTCTTTCCACAAACGGCATCGCACTCAGCAAGCGCCTCAATGAACTCGCGCTGAATATAGACTTGGCGGCAGCCACTGCGGTTGACACTGTGACTGGTGGATGCGTGGGTGCCGCTGCAATTACCGGTGTGGGCCTCGCGGCTTGCCCCGTCGTCTATGCGGGCGGCGTCGTCATCTCATTGCCGGTAATTATAGCGTCGAACGTGATTAGCGTGGCATCGACCACGCTTAGCTGCTACGGCGGCCTCAGAAAACCTAACGACAAAGAGACCGGCGTTTCGTTCAGCGACATCAAGAACTGCGGCGTTTCGGCAGCATTCTCCTTGGGTGGGCTGTTTGTGGTCGATCCAAACGTATCGGCGCTGCTCAACGGATACACGGTGTGTCGAGACCGTGGTCGTTGCACGATACCGTGAGGATCTGTTGATAAGCGATTTATTAGTCTTCTCCATTTCAGTTGTGGTTGGACCACCGCTCGTCGCTTTGGGGGCGAGGACGACATTCTCGTTGACCAGGCGGATGGAACCCATATCGCGGCTCTCCGCTCGGGTTGGGCGGATTGCAACTGTACTGGGCCTGGCGGCTAGTGCGCTTATTGGGATCTTACTTCTGGTCACAGGAGGTTGGTATTTCGCCCCGCTAGTGGCTTTGGGCGGTGCAGGACTCGTCGAGCTTGTCGTTGCCTCACAACTCCGAAATGGGATTAAGGCACGGGATCGGCGGAACCGCTGGAGCGACTCAGTCGAGCTCACGTCAATTATCAGCCAGATTGACGAGAAGCTTGACGCACCAAACGTTCCAAGAATCGAGAGAGCGACTCTGCGCCTTCAGCGGTTCCTATTTCGATGGTTGGCGGCGTGAGTTCGATCAACGATGCGTAAACGCACAATCTGGTACGACGGCGACGGACTGCGAGTACGGCAGCGGACGTGCCTGACCGACGCGGCGTCGGTGGTGAATGACGACTACATCTGGAAAGCCGTCGCTGGGTTGCCGGTCGTGCTGCAAGACGTGCGGACGCCGCAGGACGGCGGCAGCACAGCAACGACGACCTACCTCTACGGGCTGGGGCTGATCTCCAGCACAGACAGCGGAGGCGTGACCTCCTACGCGCTCGCCGACGGCCTCGGCAGCACCACGCAGCTCACCGACAGCGCCGGCGCGGTCACGGACACATACTCATACGATGTCTTCGGTGCCTCGCGCACGACGACCGGCACCACCGCCAACGACTTCCGGTACGCCGGCGAGCAGCGCGACGGCAACGCGAACCGCGGGCTGTATTTCTTGCGGGCACGATCGTACGATCCGACGCTCGGCCGGTTCTTGGAGAAGGATCCATTGCCGCTCGGGAACCGCTATTCGTACGCCGGGAATAATGCCCCGAACTTCACGGACCCGACTGGACTGTGTTCGGTGTGCGACTACGTGCATGACAAAGGTGCCGACGTGAAGGATTGGGGCACTGACGTGAGCGATCATCCGGGTTCTCTTATCCAGATCACCGCAGGGACGGCGGTCGCGGTAACGTCAACCGGCGATCGCAGGCGGGAGGGCGGCGTCACGGTGTACGAGAAGTGCGGGGGAGCTTGCTCCTGGATTTTGGGTCGAGTGAACCAAGAGGCGATTACATTGGGTCATACGATCCTAAGTAGAGGACCGGTACGAGACCTGCTACTCATTCACGAACTGACGCACGTGGGCCAGGGGGATAGGTATGGTCTGCTTTGGGCGCCAAAGTATTTCCTGGAAGCTTATCGACACGGTTACAATTGCAATCGCTTCGAAAAAGAGGCCCGGCGTGCAGCAGGTGAGCAGTCATTGTGCGGGGATGCCGCGGGGCAGCCAGGAAAGGAGTGATGGCCGCAGCGTGATCGACCGGAGACGATGCATATTCGCAATCATTTTGCTATCCGCAGCGGCGGCCGTCTCTTACGTCGCCTGCGAGCCTGGCCACACCGTCACTTATGAAAATCGAACCGACAAGATCGTTGCGGTTTATCGGTTTGGTCGGCATGAACTGGACCTTCAGCCTGGCGAAACGGCCGAGTCTAGCGTTCTCAAGTTCAATCAGATGCCGATCGAAGCAAAAGACGAAAGTGGAACGGCAGTGTATTCGGAGACGCTCACTTGGAACGAATTGAGAGCCAACGGATGGAAGATCGTTATTACTGATTCAGCCGGGCCCGTCCACCAGGGCACACTTAGCAGTGACTTCGATCGGCTAGCAAAGTTTCCTGTGCTCTACGGGCCTGAAACGAGGCAATAGGAGCAGTGCTTCCGGGTCCATCGTATTGTTGGAACGTGTTCGAGCGCGATGCTGGCTTAAGCGCAGGACGTTACCGCTGTGGTTCCGACGGACAGCCTGGCAATAACTCGAGGAGGAAAGAATGAGACCGCGTCTGCGGAGTGCGCTCTGGTGCCTTCCGCTCATCGTTGGAGTGTTACCTGCGGCCTGCATACCCGGGGATCCTCTCCTTGGCGTGGTCGGCGTAAAGCAGGTGGGGGATCAGCTGCTGATCCGTGTTCGCACATGCTACCCGACAGAACCGAAAACGAGCGTGTCGCTGGAGACGTTGGGCAAACAACCAGGACTGCTTTGGGAAATCGATTCCGATTCCGGATCTTCATCGGAGTCCTACGTGGCCGGAGTAACACCGGTCGGCTTCATTGAACGAGTGCCTCTCGTCGACGCGCTAAGACCGGACAAGACATACCTCGTCAGCGTTGGGCTGCGGAACACGCGGGGGCAGCCGTCTGTTACGTTCAGAGCGGATAGACTCAGCTCGGATGCGTTTATCGTAACGACCGGCAAAACTGTAAAAGATGGAGAGTTTGGGAAGCTAGACCCCTGCGGTCTCTAGGTCCAGGGAGTTAACGAGGGTGCCGGCCCAATGAATGGCGAGGTGCGGACGCCACAGGGCGGCAGCAGCACGGCGACAACGTACCTCTACGGGCTGGGGCTGATCTCCAGCACCGACAGCGGCGGCGTCACCTCGTACACGCTCGCCGACGGCCTCGGTAGCACGACTCAGCTGGCGGACAGCACAGGCGCGATGACCGACAGCTACAGCTACGACATCTTCGGTGCACCGCGCACAACGACAGGACCGACCGCGAATGACTTCCGCTACGCGGGAGAGCAGCGCGACGGCAACGCCAACCGCGGTCTGTATTTCCTCCGTGCACGGTCGTACGATCCGACGCTCGGCCGGTTCTTGCAGAAGGATCCATTGCCGCTCATCAACCGCTACGCGTATGCCTGGAATAATGCGGCGAATCTGACGGACCCATCGGGCATGTGCGGTGGTAGCTGGAACCCGCGCGACTATGGCGATTGCGCGGGAGTCGCGATCCGGAAGGGAGTTGATTACGGCAAGGACACCGCAAATCGGATCGGGATCGAGAAAGCCGTCCTTTACGTCGAGACTGGGAGCGCTTGCGGTGGCGCGTTGCTCGCTCCTGAATCAGTCGTGCTACCTGCCCTTTGCTTCACCGGAGTTGCTGGCATCGTCTTCGCTCAAGAGGCGCAGTTGGCCGCCAACTGCGACAATGCGTCGCAGGGGCGGTTTTCGCGTGATAGGGCGTACGGCAAGAACGCGCTGTCACTGTTCCCTCTACCGCTCAATCTATTGGGAAAAGCAGTAATCAGTCCGTCCCTCGAACGGGCTATTGGGTATGCCCCACATTTCTTGCCCGGTCTGAATTGCGATTCCGCAGTAGCTGAAGCCGCGAGTAGTTCCGACACGGGCCGATCTAAGGAGTAACCATGATGCGCCGCTTGGGAATGATTGTCGTGCCTGGCGCGGGCGCTGGCGCACTATTGGCGATCGCCTTTCAGTTTCCGATTGCAGGAGCAATTACGGCGGGCGTGGTAGTGCTCTTTGTGGCTGGGCTGTTTGCACTCATCATGTCGAGGGCGAGTTGAAATTCCTCTGGCAATTCCAATGCGGATCGCCGTTTAGGTCGCCTGCCGTGACGTGCATGTGCTGCTCGCGGTGCCGGGCGCGACTAAGACGGCAAGGACGAGCACGATGAGGCGATACGGCGTCGGCAGCACGACGCAGCTCACGGACAGCAACGGCAGCGTCACGGACAGCTACAGCTACGACGTGTTCGGCGCGCCGCGCACAACGACCGGCACAACCGCGAATGACTTCCGGTACACCGGTCAGCAACGCGACGGCAACGCCAACCGCGGCCTGTACTTCTTGCGTGCTCGATCATACGATCCGGCTCTCGGCAGGTTCTTGCAGAAGGATCCATTGCCGCTCGGGAACCGCTATGCGTATGCGGGGAACAATGCTGCGAACGTCACCGATCCGAGTGGGCTGTGTGGCGTCAATGATCCCCAGCGCTACGCGCATCCGGAGGCCGCGAAGACTCCACCACCGTCGGCGGCTCCGCTGGGATCAGAGAAACCTCTTTCGACGGGAGCTGCGCCGGTGGGATTCGATGCGTGCAGCCCGCCAGACTCGTTCCCGAGCATGCGGGTCCACAGCCCATTTGCGGCTGTTCGCGACTTCGTTGAAGGGTGCAATTGGGCGAAGCTCGGGACCGGTGCAGCGCTAATTGGAATAGGAGGTGCGGCGGCAGCCACCACGTACTACTTGGCCATACAAACAGGCGGAGCGTCGGTCATAGTCGAAGAAGAAGTGGCGCAGCTGGGAGGATTGGGGTTGGTCACGTCACTCGATACCCTCGGCGTCGCTGGCGCAACCTCAGGCGTTGCTGTGGGTGGCCCGATCTATCTAGGCGGCGCAATGGTAATCAGCGCATGCTGAAACCGAACAGCTACGCCGTTGTGATCGTCGGCTGCGGGTTCATTGTGCCTGGTATCGTCCTGTTGGCTCAAGGCTTCAATCCGTTTGGCGTAATAGCGGTGCTGCTGTTCGCGGCGGCTGTCGCCGCCGGTTGGCTATGGGTTCTCAACAAATGGCTGAGCCCACGACGTTGAGTCGTGCGACTTATCGTTGCGTCGTTCGGGTGATTGATTACACGCTCGCCGACGGCCTCGGCAGCACGACGCAGCTGACCGATAGCACAGGCGAAGTCACGGACAGTTACAGCTACGATGTCTTCGGGGCGCCACGCACGACGACGGGCACCACGGCCAATGACTTCCGCTACACCGGTCAGCAGCGTGACGGCAACGCGAACCGATGAGTGGACGACAGGGGCCGACGCGGGCGTTTCGGTGGGCTGCGGGGTTTGTCGGTGTGGCGCTACTCTTGGTTGTATATCTAGTCATTGCGGTCGAAAGAGAAGGTTGGTCCTCGTCGATCGTATTGCCATTGCTGATTGTCACCGCAGCGACGGTCGTTGGAGCACTCGCAGCGATCCCGCTGAACGAAGCGATCTGGCGCCGGATCCTTAGGTGGTTCAATCGTGACGCATAGCACCGGCGCCGTCAAAGACAGCTATAGCTACGACGTGTTCGGAGCGCCGCGCACAACGACGGGGGTACAACGACGAATGACTTCCGCTACGCCGGGCGAGCAGCGCGACGGCAACGCGAACATCCAACATCATCCGGAGTCCCGGCCACCAACCTCCAACCTCCAACCTCGAACATCCAACATCCCAGCCTCCAGCTTCCGACAGCCCGCCCCCGGCGGTAATCTGCATCTCACCTGAACCTGCTCCAGCCTTCGGAGGGCGATATGAGCCGACCCGTGCTGCGTACCCGTCTCTGCGACATCCTCGACATCGAATATCCGGTGATCCTTGCCGGCATGGGCGGCGTCAGCACGGCCGAGCTGGTGGCGGCCGTCTCCGAAGCCGGCGGCCTCGGTGTCGTCGGCGCCGCATCCATGCCTGCTGAGGAGATCGAGCGCCAGGTCCGCCGTATCCGCGACCTCACGTCGAAGCCGTTCGGGGTCGATGTGCTACTGCCGTCGGGTGTCGCCGCGGCGCCTGCGGCCGACAGCAAACAGCAAACAGCAAGCAGCAAAGACGACGCGGGCGCGCGTGCGGCGGACAGGACGCCGGCGCAGGTGAACGCCACGCCGAAGCGCCCGTTCGACTATCTCCCGGCGCCGTACCAGCAGTTCGTCCACAACGCCGAGCAGCAGTTCGGCCTGCCGGAGAAGGGCGCGGACCAGGACTGGACGCAGGGCATGCGGCGGCTCGGACAGGGCGACTTTTCGAAGAAGCAGGTGGAGGCGATCCTCGAACTGAAGGTGCCGGTGTTCGCCGCCGGTCTCGGCAACCCCGCGCCATGGGCCGACGCATTTCACGCGCAGGGGGCCAAGGTGATCGGCCTCGTCGGCAATGTGAAGAACGCACGCCGCATCGCCGACGGCGGCACCGACGTCGTTGTGGCGCAGGGCACCGAGGCGGGCGGCCATACCGGCCGCATCGGCACGATGGCGCTGCTGCCGCAGGTGATCGACGCCGTCGCGCCAACGGCGGTCTGCGCCGCCGGGGGCATCGGCGACGGCCGCGGCATCGCGTCGGCGCTAGCGATGGGCGCCGACGGTGTCTGGATTGGCACCGCGTTCCTCGTCTCGCGCGAGGCCTCGTGGCCGGACCTGCTGAAGCAGCGCATCCTTGCCGCGACCGAAGAGGACACGCGCGTGACGCGGCTCTATAGCGGCAAGACCATGCGCAACATCAACAACCCGCTGATCGAGTACTGGGAGTCGCAAAAGCTGGACGCGCTGCCGATGGGCCTGCAGGGCATCGTCTCGGGCGAGATCATGCAGGGGGCGCGCCAGGCGGACAAGCTCGAGCTGCTGATGAACCCCGCGGGCCAGATCTCGGGCATGCTCACCGAGATGCGGCCGGCGAAGGCGATCTTCGAGGAGATGGTGGCGGAAGCCGCGGCGATTATCGCTGAGGGCCTGGCGCGGCGGGTGACGGCGTCGGTGTAGAATCAGGCTGTCGGTAGAACAGACAGTCGGGGTGAAATCACGCTATGGACTACGTCATCGTCATCCATGCCGCCGAAGAGGGCGGCTACTGGGCAGACTTCCCGGCCCTGCCGGGATGCTACACGCAGGGTGAGACCATCGAAGAGGTCATCGAAGACGCACCGAAGGCGGTGCAGTCGCATGTCGAGGCTTTGTGCGAATTCGGTGAACCCGTGCCAACGGAGCAACGCGTCTTTATCACCACCATCCAGAGTCCTGCTTCGTCGGCGGCCTGAAACGCGTTGCCGGAACTCAGGAGCATACGTCCCGAGGATGCTGTGCGGGCGTTCGAGCTCGCTGGAGGCGCACGCCGGCAAGGGAAGGGCTCCCATATCAACGTGAAGATGCCGAACGGCTTCGTGGTCACCATCCCGACGAACAAGAGCCCGGTGAAGGTCGGTATCCTGCTCGACATGATCAAGAAGTCGAACCTGACGGTGGACCAATTCAGGGAATTTCTGAGGTAGCCCATGCCGGGCTTCGGCATGACTGACGCGGCCCTCTCCGACCTCCGCATCCTCGACCTCGCGGGGGAGATCGGCGTCTACTGCACGAAGCTGCTGGCCGACCTCGGCGCCGATGTCATCCGCATCGAGCATCCGGACGGCGACCCGCTGCGCGAGATCGGGCCCTTCTGGCACGATGAGGCGCGCAACGACCGCAGCCTGTCGTTCCTCAACTACAACACAAACAAGCGCAGCATTACGCTCGACATCGCGCCGGCCGATGGGCGCGCGCTCTTCGAGCGGCTGGTCGCGTCGGCGGACGTGGTGGTGGAGACGTTCGCGCCGGGCTACCTCGACTCCATCGGCCTCGGCTACGCCGCACTGCGGAAGATCAAGCCGGACATCATCCTCACGTCGATCACCGGCTTCGGGCAGGATGGCCCGCACGCGCAGTACGCCTGGTCGGACGTCGTCGGCGTGGCGATGAGCGGCATGATGACGCTGGCCGGCGACAAGGACGATCCGCCCAATCTGCCGGCTTCGAGCCAGGCTTACCACGGCGCGGGCATCCAGGCGGCCGCCGGCACGATGATGGCCGTCGTTTACCGCGACGACACCGGCGACGGGCAGCAGGTCGACGTGTCGATGCAGGAGGCGAACTCCATCAACCAGGAGACCGCCATGCAGACGTTCGATATGACCCAGCAGATTCGCACCCGCACGGGCGCGCGCGGCGTCATCCCGATCGACATCGCCGGTATCGGCGTATACGCGTGCACCGACGGGCACGTGTTCGCCTATCTCGGCACGCCGGGTGGTGCGCCGTGGACGGCGATGCTGGCGTGGATGACGCGCGAGGGTCTCGCTGACGACCTCAACGACGAGCCGTATGTGACGCTGATCGGCAAGCTGAACCTCGGGTTCCTCACGTCGCTCGCGCGGCCCGATGTGCTGCAACAGCACCTTGCGGACTTCGGTGGACGCGTGAACTCCGTGCCAGAACTGCTGCCGCTGCTCGCCCACCTGCACGAGGTGTTCTCTCGATTCTGCGCCAGCATGAGCAAGTGGACGCTCTACCAGGAGGGGCAGAAGCAGCGGCTGATGTTCGGCATCGTCTCGACGCCGGAGGACCTGGCGAAGAACCCGCAGCTCGAAGCGCGCGCCTGGTACCAGGATGTGGCGCACGATCATCTCGGCGCGAGCGTGCGCTATGCGGGGCCGCCGTACCGGCTCTCCGAGACGCCGTGGGCGATCCACCGGCGCCCGCCGCTGCCGGGCGAACACAACGACGAGATCTATCGTGATGAGCTGGGGCTCTCAGCGGAGGAACTGGACCGGCTGCGCGCGAAGGGGGTTGTATGAGTCGGGCTCGCACAGCGATGGTCGCCATGCGGCGGCGGCGCGCCGGAGGCACGGGCAAAGTGACGATCGGCGCCGGTCCGCGGCGATCTCTGGGATAGAATCGAGCATGAGTGACGAGCACCGCAGGTGAGTAACGCGCTTCAGCCGCTGACCGGCGTCAAGGTCGCCGACTTCTCGTGGTTTGGCGCGGGGCCGATCTGCGCCGAGAACCTCGCCACGTTCGGCGCCACCGTCGTCCGCGTCGAGTCGGAGGCGCATCTCGACGGTCTGCGCAGCGTCGGCCCGTTCCCGCCGGGCAAGAGCACCTACAACGTGAGCGGCTACTTCAACAACTACAACGCCGGCAAATTCGACCTGACGCTCAACCTCAACACGGACCTGGGCCTGGAGATGGCGCGCAAGCTTGTCGGCTGGTGCGACATCTTCATCACCAACCACACGCCGCGCATCCTCGAAAAGTGGCATCTCCTCTACGACGATCTGGTGAAGATCCGCCCGGAGCTCATCGCCGCGTACCAGCCGATGCAGGGAAGCGACGGTCCGCATAAGTACTTCACGGGTTTTGGCGCGGTGCTGACGCCGATCACGGGCTACAGCCACCTCAGCGGCTTTCCCAATCGGCCGCCCATGGGCATCGGCACAAACTATCCCGACTACGTGATCAATCCCGGACACACGCTCGTGGCGATCCTCGCGGCGCTGCATCACCGGAAGCGCACCGGGAAGGGGCAGCGCATCGAGCTGGCACAGATCGAATCTTCGGTGGCGCCGCTCGCGCCAGCAGTCATGGACTACATGGCGAACGGCCGCATCGAATCGCGAAGCGGCAACCGCCTAACCCATGCTGCGCCCCACGGCGCATTCCGATGCAAAGACGCCGTCTGGCAGGACAAACCCGAGGACCGCTGGATCGCGCTGGGCGTCTTCGACGACCAACAGTGGCTGGGACTGGTAGAAGCGATGGGATCGCCCGCATGGGCGCTGAAGCCGCGGTACGCCGACCACGCCGGCCGAAAGCAGCACGAAGACGCGCTCGAAGCCTCGCTCACGGAGTGGACGCGCGAGCACGTGGCCGAGGAGCTGATGGCGCTCCTACAGTCGAAGGGCGTACCGGCTGGCGTCGTGCAAAATGCCCGAGACGTGCTGGAAGGTGACGAGCACCTGAAGGCTCGCGGCTACTACGTCTACCTCGACCATCCCGAGGCGGGGCGATCGGCGTACGACGGACCACCCTTCCGTCTTTCGAGCACGCCCGGCTTGCTGCGCTCACCTGCCCCGCTGCTTGGCCAGCACAACGAGCAGGTCTGCAAAGAGATCCTCGGCATGACGGACGAAGAGATCGCGCAAGCCTTGATCGAACAGGCGCTGTACTGAGGTCAGGAGTCGCGCGCCGTCGGATCGATTAGCCGGCGGCTTGCATCGCGGCAGGCGGGATGTCGTTCACCGTCCACTCATCGTCGCCGAGCAGTTGGCTGACCGTAACGCCGTCGTCCGGGTACTGTGCAAGCCGCACTTCCACGCCCTTGCCTTGCGCCAGCAGCCGCTCGCGCACCACGCTGGCGCCCGTGCGGTCGGTGTTCGGCAGCAGCACCGAGATCAGGTGGCCGAGATCGCCCGCGAAGTCGACCTGCCGAAGCCACTCCTTGACCGCCATCCGCGGACCATCGAGCTTCTCCGGCGTCTTCGCCGAGATCGTGAGCATGGTGAACAGCTGCCCGTAGCGGGCGGCGCGGGCGATCTCCTCCTCGACGCGGAGGCGGTAGTACCAGTTGGTGCAAAGGCCGGTCTCGCGGTCGAAGGTCGGGCGCCGGCGGTCGGCGCCAAAGGCCGACAAGCGGGCCGGCGAGGCCGCCGCCAGCTGCGTGCGGACCATCTGCCCATTCTCGGTGGAGATTACACCCACGCGCCACGCCATCAGCGTCGCCGACGCGACCGCGAGGGCTTGCAATGCGATGCGGACGGCGGCGGCGTCGAATGCGGTCGCCGCGACGACGGCGGTGCATCCCGCACCGAGCGAGAGGCAGAGCGGGACGAGCGTGCGGATGGTCGCCGGTTTCATGCTATCGCGTTCCCTTCGCACTGACCGCGCACAGCACAGGCACGCCCGCGAACTGCGGCGGCAACTCCGCCGGACAGCTGTTGCTCGCCTGCGGGCTATCGGCTTCGGCGAACAGTGTGAACTCCACCCCGTCGGATCGGTACCAGTACGCGCGGCTGCCGTCGCCACCGCTGATGTCCTTCGAAATGGAAATCAGGCTGCAGCCGGGCTCGAAGCCATAGCGGCAGAATTCAACAACGAGCCCATCGCTCGTGGGATAGCTGCCGAATTTCTGGCGGTAGGCTTCGAGCGCCGCACGGTCCTCCTCGACATCAAGCGCGCGCCGTGCATCAACGAGCGCCTGCCCCAGCGTCGGCGTTGGTGCGGTGACAGCTGTCGCCGTCGCTGGCGGAGCCGCCACGCGAGCCGGCTTGCCTGCCCCCGACGAACTGCCGCCGAACGCGACCGACATGGCGACGACAGCGGCGAGCACCACAAGTCCGACGGCGTACACCGGATCGCGGATGATGCTACTCAATGGCGGCACTCCTGATAGCGCAGACTTTCGCGTCTACTATCGGTCGTGGAGCCGCAGGCGTGAGCGCATCGGCGTTGGCGCTCTGCGAGATTAGGGGTCTCTCACGCGGAGATCAGGGAAATCGCGGGCGGGCATGCCTCGCGGCAAGCGACTCCTTCGCCGCTGCGATATGTGTCGCACGAAGTTCGAGGACGGCGTCGCTTTGTACATGTTCGTCGGCGCAGTCATGGAGCACCCCGTCAAGTACGCCGATAGTCATGCGTTTGCAACTTCGAACCCTGATCCATCACACCATCGCGTCCCGAACAGCGAAGTACGCTATGTCCCATGCCGATGATCGCCCGCCACCGCGACGATCATCAGCTCCGGACTCGCATTGGTTGTCCCTCACGAAGAGGAAGGCCGCCTCGCGCGCTTCGTTGATGTCCGCACGCGAGACGGCTCCGCAGGAAAGGAGGCCTTTCCGACAGCTTTATTATCGGGTCTTTCAGCATCCACAAACAGCAGCAAACGAGGAGTGACCATGATCAGCATCAAGCGGCTGACCAAATATGTGCTCGCCCCGGCCCTCGCAGGTGTCGCGATCGCGTCGATCACCGCGATCGCGGCGCATCCGGGATCGCCGAGCGAGGCATCGAGCCACCGCGAGGCGCCGCTGATTAGCGGCGACCCGAAGGCGGACGCGACGGATACGTACGTCTACATCTCGAAGGACGCGCCGAACATGGCAACGTTCGTCGGCAACTGGATCCCACTGGAGGAGCCTGCCGGCGGACCGACCTTCTACAATTTTGGCGACGACGTCTACTACGACTTCGTCATCGACAACAACGGCGACGCGCAGCCGGACATCCGGTATCGCTTCACCTTCAAGACGGAGATCCAGGATCCGTCGACGTTCCTCTACGCGACGGGGCCGATCACGTCGCTGAGCGACCCGCACTTCAACTTCCGCCAGTACTACGACGTCCAGAAGCAGGTTGGCAACGGCAACTTCGAGACCGTCGCCAGCCACCTCGCCGCGCCGCCGAACAACATCGGCCCGGTATCGACACCGAACTACGAAGCATTGGCGGCGCAGGCGGTGTACGCACTGCCGGGCGGCGGCAAGGTCTTCGCCGGCCAGCGCGACGACCCGTTCTTCGTCGACCTCGGCTCGCTGTTTGACCTGGCGACCATCCGCAAGTTGCCCGGCGATATGGGCGGCGGCGTCGACGGCGTTGGCGGCTTCAACGTCAACTCCATCGTCTTCCAGGTGCCGATCTCGGACGTCACGGGTTGCCACTGCAACTCGACGCCGCCGACCGCACCGACGGGCGCCACTCCGCCGCAGGACCAGAACACCGACAGCGGTAGCGACGACAACGCCGACGCCACCGACACCGCCGATAACACCGATCACGCCGACCGCGCCGACCAGGCGCACACCGCCGTGTCGGCACGCACGACGCGCACGCCACGCGCGACCAACACGCCGCGGGCGACACACACGCCGCGGGCAACCCGCACGCCGCGCCCGACTCGCACGGCTCGCGCCACGCCGACCGCGTCGGCAACGCCGCCGAAGGCCGATCTCGTCATCGGCGTCTGGACAGAGACGATGCGCGAGCGCGTCAAGATCTTCCAGACCGACGGTGACCAGGCCAACTCCGGCCCCCTGAGCCAGGTGTCGCGCCTCGGTAACCCGCTAGTGAACGAGGTCGTGATCCCGCTCTCCGATAAGGACAAGTTCAACGCGTCCAAGCCTTCGGGCGATGGGCAGTTCCTGCCGTTCGTACTGAACTCGGACCTTGCCTCCAAGCTCAACGCGGTCTATTCGCTCGGGGTCCCGACCACCGGCCGTACGGACCTCGTGACCGTGTTCCTCACCGGCATCCCCGGCCTGAACCAGCCGGCGAATGTGGTGCCGTCGGAGCAGCTGCGAATTAACCTCGGCATCAAGCCGAGCGACTGTGGCACGCCGAACCGGCTCGGCGTGATTGCGGGCGACAACTGCGGCTTCCCGAACGGCCGCCGCCTCGGCGATGACTCGACCGATGTCGAGCTTCGCGCGGTGGCGTGCGGCTACGGCTTCGACTTGGGGCCGTGCTCACACTCGGCGCCGTACGCGCCGACCACGGAGCGGCTGGGCGACGGCGTCGACGGGAACGACAAGGCGTTCTTGCCGAGCTTCCCGTACGTCGCGACACCGCATCAGGGCTTCCAGCATGAGCATCACACGGGTGTGGTGGTCATCGCTGTAGCGGGCTTCGGCGGCGCCGCCGTCGTGCTCGGACTGCTGGTGGTCGGCTCGCAGATCTTCGCGCGGTTCCGCCGCCGGCGCGATGGCGCGGCCGCCGCGTAATCGATTCGTATAGCGGGAGGGCGCCGCGCGGCGCCCTCCCGTCCGTCCCGCAGGGAGATGTCCAGTGCATCGGACCTCAGAAGCGAAACTAGCGACGGAAGCGGGAAGCTGGATGGGCCGCGGTGATTTCCGGCCCGGATCGAAGGTGACGCACCGGCTCGCGGCGCTCGTCATCGCCGTTGTGGCGCTGCTGGCGGTCTTCGGCGGACGCCAGTTACTGACGCACGATGGCTCGACGACGCCAATACCGACGGCCACGCAAAGCACGACGGCATCGCAGGTCGCCGCGCTCGAAGCGCGTGTGCAGGCGCGGCCGGACGACGTGAAGGCTCTTTCATCGCTGGCTTCGGCATATCTGCAACGGGCGCGGGAGACGGCCGATCCGTCATTCTACGCGCTCGCGCAGACGGCCTCAGATCGCGCGCTTGCCCGCGAGCCGGGCAACGTGCAGGCGATCGTCATCGCCGGCGCGCTGGCGCTCTCGCGGCACGATTTCGCACGCGCCCTCAGTATTGGCCAGCAGGCGCAGGCGATTGAGCCGAGTTACGTGGCGACCTATGGCATCCTCACCGACGCCAACGTGGAGCTCGGCCGCTACGACGACGCGACGGCGGCCGCCCAACAACTGGCCGATCTCCGCCCGAGCTTCGCGTCTCTTAGCCGCATTTCGTACATCCGCGAGCTGCACGGCGACCTCGACGGCGCCATCGTCGCGATGCAGCAGGCCGTCAACGCGGGCTCGGCGATCTCGCAGGATGCGGTGTGGGGGCGCGTACTGCTCGGCAATCTCTATCTCACCAAGAACGACATCAACGCCGCAGCGAGCCAGTATCAACAGGCGGCAGCGCTTCTACCGAACGACCCGAACGCCGAGTTCGGGCTCGCGAGGCTGGCGATCGCTCGCGGCGATCTGGCGACCGCCGAGCCCCTGCTCCGCGACGTCGTTCAGCAGCGTCCGCTCGCCGACTACGTGATCACGCTGGGCGACCTGCTGTGGTCGCAGGGACGCACGCGGGAAGCGGAACAGCAGTACGCCACCGTTGCCGTGATCCAGCAGCTCTTCGCGGCCGCCGGCGTCGATACGGATATCGAGCTTGCCCTCTTCGACGCCGACCACGACGTTACCCCAGAGAAGACCTACGAGACAGCGCTCGCGGGCTATCAGCGGCGGCCGAGCGTCTACGCCGCCGATACCGTCGCCTGGACCGCCTTCAAGGCGGGCCGGCTCGAAGAGGCGCGGGCCTACATGACGGAAGCGCAACGGCTCGGGACGCGCGATCCACGATTCTCCTACCACGCTGCGCTGATCGCCGGCGCAAGCGGTGATCAGCCAGCCGCTCAGCGCTACCTCAAAGAAGTGGAATCAATGTCGCCGGCGCTCTCGCTCCGCTACGCCGCCGACGCCCGCCGCGCGCTCGATGCCAGCGTCAGCGCACGGTAGGGTAGTCGCGCTCTGAGCTTTGCGTGTGTCCTCAACGCCTTGTCGGCTCTTGTCTCGATCCCGCCGGATGTGGGCCATGCCATCACGGATCGAAAGCACCAGCGACCAGCGACCAGCGACCAGCGACCAGCGACCAGCGACCAGCGAGGCTATCCTCCGCGAAGCGCCACCGGTAACCTGCTCCTGATACCCGGACCCGCGGACAAGGAGTGCATCTCATGGCGCAGATCGATGGCGGCGACCTCGTCGCGCGGATGCTGAAGGGCGAGGGGATCGACACGATCTTCACCCTGTCCGGCGGCCACATCCAGAACATCTACGACGGCTGCATCGACGAGGGCATCCGCGTCATCGACACCCGGCACGAACAGTCGGCCGGCCACGCCGCCGAGGGCTACGGGCGGCTGACGCGGAAGTGTGGCGTCGCCGTTGTCACGGCGGGTCCGGGCGTCACCGACGTCGTCACCGCCGTCGCCACCGCGTACCAGAATGCCAGCCCGATGCTCGTCATTGGCGGCGCCGCTCCGCTCCGCACGTCACTGATGGGGGCGCTGCAAGAGATCCCGGGCACAGTCGAGATGATGAAGCCGATCACGAAGTGGGCGGCGACGATCCCGTTCACCAACCGCATCCCCGACTACCTGGCGCAGGCGTTTCGCGTGGCGCTGACCGGACGCTACGGTCCCGTCTTCCTGGAGATCCCGTCGGACATCCTCTTCGGCCGCCTCGAGGAGGGCGACATCGAGATGCCCGACCGGTACCGCACGGAGGGCCGCACGCAGGGCGATTTCCGGCTGATCAAGGAAGCGGCCGAGCTGCTCGCGCACGCCGAGCGTCCGGCCGTGATGGGCGGCACCGGCGTCTACTGGGCCGATGCGGGAGGCGCGCTGCAAGAGCTGGCCGAGAAGGTGCAGGCGCCGATCTACCTGAACGATATGGGCCGCGGCACGATCAGCCAGGAGCATCCGCAGTTCATGAGCCGCACGCGGCGCACCGCCTTCGGCGAAGCCGACGTGATCCTCTTCGCCGGCACGATGATCGACTTCCGGCTGCGCTACGGCAAGAGCGTCAACGCGAATGCGAAGGTGATCTCGATCGACATCGACCCGAGCGAGATCGGCCGCAACCGCGGCATCGATATTGGCATCGAGGGCGACCCGAAGAACGCGCTGCGCCAGATCACGGCCGAGCTTGACGGCCGAAGCATCCGCCATGACGACTGGCTCAGCAAGCTCCGTGATGGTGAAACTAAGGTCATCGAACTGCGCCAGAAGTGGCTGCACTCCGACAACAATCCCATCCATCCGCTGCGCCTCTGCAACGAGATCGCGCGATTCGTCGACGACGAGACGATCGTGGTCGGCGACGGCGGCGACATCGTCGGGCTCGCCTCGCAGGTGCTGCCTGTGAACAATCCCGGGCAATTTATGGGCCCCGGCCCGCTGGGCACGCTGGGCGTCGGCACCGGCTTCTGCATGGCGGCGCACGTCGTGCACCCGGAGAAGAAGATCCTGATGGTGAACGGCGACGGTTCCTTCGGCCTCAACGGGTTTGACTTCGACACCTTCGTGCGCTTTGACATTCCGGTCGTGTCCGTCGTCGGCAACGACCGCCAGTGGGGGCAGATCCTGGTCGGACAAGAGAAGATGTACGGCGACGAACGGGTCGTCGCGACGCGGCTCGGCGACAACGCCCGGTACGATAAGGTGGTCGAGGCGCTGGGCGGCCACGGCGAGTTCGTGACGGCGCCGGATCAGATCTTCCCGGCGATCGAGCGCGCGTTCGCCTCCGGCAAGCCCGCCTGCGTGAACGTGATCATCGACCAGAAGCCGGAGGGTGTTTCAGGCGGGTATGAGTTCCTCGGATAGCGCCGGACCTGCCGACACTAAAGACGAGGGCGATAGAGAGACGGACCGCCCCAACATGGACGATTCCTCCACCAGCGACGTCGAGCAAGCCGAACGATGCCGCGGGGTCGGCCCCATCCGCCGCTGGCGGCGCGGACTGCTCGTGCTGCCATTTTTGGCCCTGTTCGCGCTGATCTCGGGCGCGAAGTGCTATCCCGCGGGCTCGCGCATCGTCATCTTCGTCCAGGGCATCTACACCACCTACGACGCGACGGGCACGCAGGGCACCGAAGACGAACCCCACCGCTTCGACGCCATGAAGGCGGCGTTTGTGGCGAAGGGCTACGACAAGTCGTCACTGCTCGACTTTAGCTACGCCGGTGGCAGCGTCTCGCTCGATGGCGTCTGGCATCCGGCGGCATACACGTGTGAGCTGACCGACCGGCTACCCGACGCCAACCTCGCTCCGTTGGAGCAAATGATCCGCGACCAGCGGAAGGCCCACCCGAGCGCGCATTTCACACTGGTCGGCCACAGCCTCGGCGGCTACCTGTCGTTTCTCGAGGGGGCGCGGGACGCCGCGCGGCCGCCGGAGCAACGGCTTGGTGTCGACGTCGTCGTGACGCTCGACGCTCCGCTCAAGGGCATCTCCGCCGACAAGAAGGTCATCTTCGACCTCTTGCCCTGCAGCAAGACCTACCAGGCCGGCGCCGACATCGTCTCGCAGAAGCTCGACCCGCGCACCGCCGACGTCCGCCGCTATCAATCGGCGGTGATGGCCGAAGCGGGCATCCGGGTCGCCGTGCTAGGCAACGAGTTCGACTGCCTCTACAACACGAATCGCTGCATCGGCGGCAGCTCATTCGTCGATGACAGCGATTCCCAGTTTCTCGACGGCCAGGCGTCGATCTCGAAGCACTACCTGATCGCGTCGTCGGCCTTCAACAGCCACGATGCTATTGTCGCAAACCCGGACGCCATCGCCGACACGGTGGCGTTCGTCGGGGCGCGGTAAGCAGCCGCAGGCTCCAGTCGTGCGCGTCGCCGCTGATCGACCGGAATCGGATGACGCGCATGAGGCGTCGAAGCTTCCGCCGACATTGCCAATCCCCCTCCAGTCGAAGACAACAAGAAAGAGCCCCCGCCATGGCGGGGGCTCTTTCTTGTTGTCGATGGCAAGCTAGGCGTGAACGCCGCCGCCACCTCTGCTGCTGACGAACATGCGGTACACGCCGAGGAGGAGCAGCGCCCCCAGGACGGCCAGCACAATCGTGCCGATGTCGAAGTTGTTGACGCCGTCACTGATCCCGAGCGCGACGGCGATGAATCCGCCGACGATCGCCCCGGCGATTCCCAGAAGAACCGTCACGATGATGCCCCCCGGGTCGTTGCCCGGCATGATCGCCTTCGCCAGAACGCCTGCGATAAGTCCGACGACAATCCACGCGATGATACCCATGATCCTGTCCTTTCCTGCCTGCGCTACTTCCTTTGT
Organism: Dehalococcoidia bacterium; assembly: GCA_038227375.1. Taxonomy (GTDB): domain Bacteria; phylum Chloroflexota; class Dehalococcoidia; order DSTF01; family JACRBR01; genus JALYKW01. The sequence goes on along the minus strand of JBBRPY010000017.1, from coordinate 28,088 downwards.
CTGCGCTCATCATGCCGCGCGCCGTAGGTACGGAGAGCGACGACGCAGCCGAATCGCATGCCGATATCGTCGCAAGCGCACGTGTGGTACACGCGGCCGCGGAGCCGCTCTGGATGTCAGATGAGTCAACGGCGTCGTGAGGAGGAGTCGAAGGCTTTCCGGTGGTGATGTTTCGCGTCTCTTGCCCGTAGCGGAGGAGCTTTAGCTCCCTCTTCTGCCCGCTTCATTGAGCATCCACTGTGAGCGCTACGCCGTCATATTCGGCCTGAACGCTCGTCGCGAGCCTCCCGAATGATCTCAGCGGAGTCCGAGAGCGAGTCACCCTTGCGGCGTGCCCGGATCTCCTCTCTCAGCTTGGCGCCCGCAGGCGAGGGCGGCCAACCCGCGCTCCTTCTCCGCCCGTGTGAGCCGACGAACAGCGGCCATCAAGTCATCGTTAGTCGAATTCATGATGATCTCCTTCACTCTCACGACAAGCTGGGCGGCGCTGCTGCCCCGCCACGACCCTGCGCGCAAGTAAATCAGGTCGTTAGGGCCACAGGCAGGTGGCGTAGCGGCTGGTGCTGCCCGCGACTCCGGCTGATTGACCACGTTACTACCAGCACGAGGACTCCGCCTGTCCGCAAGGAACCATCCCGCTCAGGCCAACCGGCTGCGACCGTCTCGTCGCCTCGTCTTGGCGCTTCGATAAGACGCCAGGTTCTTTCCATAGCACGAAATGACACGTTAAGGTTCGAAGCTATACCGCCTATCTCCATAATGTCGCACACTGCTGGCGGGGCAAGCACCGGGGCCCGCGATCTCTGCTTGCCCTGATCCGCATTTGTATCTTCGGCCGAGGGATCGACGGTTGATCAATCCGCTTACCGCGCTGCTCGGCCTCTTTTCCCACGATGTCGGCATCGACCTCGGGACGGCGAATACGCTCGTTATGGTTAAGGGCCGTGGCATCGTCATTGACGAGCCGTCGGTGGTCGCCATCGACCGCCAGACGAAAAAGATCCTCGCCATCGGCGCTGAGGCAAAGCGTATGGTGGGCCGCACCCCGTCGAACATCGTGGCAGTGCGGCCGCTGAAGGACGGCGTCATCTCCGATTTCGAGGTGACCGAGCGCATGCTTCAATACTTCATCCGCTCGGTACACGAGCGCTTCGGCTTCGGCATCCCTCGCCCCCGCGTCGTCGTCGGCATCCCCAGCGGTGTCACTGAGGTGGAGAAACGCGCGGTCCACGACGCCGCGCTGAACGCGGGCGCCCGCGCCGCCTTTCTCGTCGAGGAGCCGATGGCGGCGGCGATCGGCGCCGGGCTGCCGATCATGGAGCCCAACGGCTGCATGATGGTCGACATCGGCGGCGGCACGACCGAGGTCGCGGTGATCGCGCTCGGCGGCGTCGTCGTCAGCACGTCGATTCGCACCGCCGGCGACGAGATGGATCAGGAGATCATGGCGTACGCGCGCCAGGTGCATAACATGCTGATCGGCGAACGCACGGCGGAGGACATCAAGATCGAGGCGGGTTCTGCCTTTCCTCTGGAGGAAGAAAGCACGGTTGAAATCCGCGGCCGTGACCTGGCGACAGGGCTGCCCAAATCGGTCGAGGTGAGCACCGTCGAAATCCGCGACGCGCTGTCGGGCAGCATCAACGCCGTCATCGACGCCGTGCGCTCCACCATCGAAGTGACGCCGCCAGAGCTGGTGGCGGACCTGATGTACCGCGGCATCGCGCTGGCGGGCGGCGGCGCCCTGCTGCGCGGGCTCGACCGCCGCCTCGCGCAGGAGACGCGCTTTCCCGTCTACGTCGCCGAGGACCCGCTGCTCTGCGTGGTGAAGGGGACGGGCGAGGTGCTCGAAGAAGCGCGCATGCTCGAGAAGGTGCAGTCGGCGCTTGCCGCGCGCAAGCCGCCCCGCTGACACACAGGCCCAGGTGATAGGCTAACGCCATGGCGCGATTGCTCGCCCTGGTCGCGGTGCTCGCCTCACTATCCGTCACGATCGCTTGCGCCAGCACCACGAACTCGCCGGAAGAGCCGGATGGATCAGTGGAGACGACCATCGCACTGACTCCCACGTCTGCCGTGGCCGCCGCCTCCGGCACCACCGGGATCGCGGGTGTCGATATCATCGTCGCCGCGGCCGCGACCGGCGATATCGCGTCGCTGCGACAGCGCCTCCGTTTCACTCCCACCGCCTGCGTGCCGGAGGCCGCCGGCCTCGGCGGGCCGCCGCTGTGCCGCGCCGACGAGAGCGTGGGCGCGCTGATCGACGTGCTGCCGGTGTCGCAATGCGAGGGTGCGTTTCCTCGGTCCGACGAACTTCAACTTGGCGCAATCGCGTCCGGTGGGACGCTGTACGGGGTCTATCGCGCACCCGTTGGCAGCTTCCCGGCGGGGAAGTGGGTGGCAGTCTTCTCCCGCCCGCGGTCGCAGCCGCCGACGGCGTTCGCGCTCGTGCTGAACGACGACAGCATCGTCGGCATCCACTTCGGCTGCGGCCAGAGCGCCGAGGGCTTGGCGCGGTTCAAGCGACTCACAGAGGCGATCGTGCGCTGATCCACCGTTACGGTCTGCAAAAGCGAATCGCCGCTCCGGTTCGCGCCGGATGCCGGTGTGCGTTCCCGTCAGCGGGTGCCCGCCGGGCGCACGTCCTCCACGCGGATCTCCAGCGGGCTGTCGGGGCGGCCGTCGCTGTTGAGGCAGTAGACGATGTCGACGCGATCGCCGGGCTCCGCCGCGAAGGCGCCGAGGCCGAAGGCGATCGCGCCCCAGGTGGCGCCGCCATCGCGCAAACGCAACTTCAGGTGCTTGTCGCCGGCGCCGACGATGCGCGCGTCTACCACCGTGACGTCGCGCGCGAGGAACATCGGTTCCGGATTGCCGACGCCGAAGGGCCCGACGCGCGACAGCCAGCGGATCTCTTCGCCGCGCAAGTTGCGTAGCGGCAGATTGCAATCGATCTCTAGCACCGGCGCCAGCTCGCGCCCCGCCAACTCGCGGTCCGCCTCCGCGATCAGCCGCTCGCGCACCTCGTCGATGCGGTCGTTGCGCACCGTGAAGCCGGCTGCAGCGCGATGGCCGCCGAAGCGCTCGAAGAGGCCAGCGTGTGCGCGCAGCGCATCGGTGATGTGGAACTCATCGATGCTGCGGCAGCTCGCGCGGCTCGTCTCGGCGCCCAGCTCGTACACGACCGCGGGGCGCCCGTAGAGGTCGACCAGCTTCGACGCGATCAGGCCGACGATGCCGGAAGAAAAATCGGCGTGACCGATCATCAGCAGCGATGGGAGCGGCCCGCCATCTTCCACGATGCGCGCCGCCACGCCCGTGGCGAGCGCGGTCTTCTCCTGCCGCTCGCGGTTCAAGGCATCGAGCTGAGCAGCGAGCTCGCGCCCGCGCTCCGCGTCGTGCGTCATCAGCAGCTCAAGCGCGAGGCCTGCATGCGCGATGCGGCCGGCGGCGTTGAGACGGGGGCCGAGCTTGAAGCCGATATCCTCGGCGCCGACGGACGCCGCATCGACGCGCGACACGTCCATCAACGCCCGCAATCCCGGCCGCGCCGTGCGGGCGAGCGCCGGCAGCCCGGTGCGAAGCAGGCGGCGATTCTCGTCGGCCAGCGGCGCCATGTCGCAGACCGTGCCCAGCGCTGCGATGTCGAGATACGCCTCCGCGGCGAAGGGACGGCCGCACGCTTCGTGCAGCGCGGACGCGACGTGAAACGCGATGCCCGCCGTCGCCAACTCGAGCAGCCCGCCGGGCGTGGCGCCCACGAGCTTCGGATTGACGAGGGCGTTCGCATCGGGCAGCACCGGTGGCACGGTGTGATGGTCGAGGATGATCACATCCATGCCCAGCGCGCGCGCCCGCGCCACCTCCGCGACCGAGCTGGTGCCGCAGTCGGCCGTGACCAAAAGCGATGCGCCGTCTTGGTGCAGCCGCTCGATCGCCGGGATGTTCAGCCCATAGCCCTCGGTGAAGCGGTCCGGAATGTACGGCATGGGTGCCGCGCCCAGCGACGAAAGCGCCTCCGCGAGCTGCGCCGTCGACGTCACGCCATCAACATCGAAGTCGCCGTAGATGGCGACCGTCTCCTGCGACTCCACCGCCCGCACCAAGCGGGCGATCGCGACGTCGAGCGCGGGCAGCGCGTACGCGTCGGGCTGGCCGGAGGGCGGGCCCAGAAACGCGACAGCGCCGTCGTCATCGGTGACACCGCGAAGAGCGAGCAGACGTCCGACGAGATTGGGCCAGTCGCCGGTGGGGATGGCGTCGCCGCGCTCACGTCCGCGCCATCGCCGGCGGAGCGGCGACGCCAGTTCTGTATTGGCGGCCGCGCCGTTGCTGATCGCGTCGCTCTCCACGGCGGAAAGGGTCATCGGGCGCGAGTGTAACAGTCTCGCCGTGCGCTGTCGAACCCCATGAGGCGCTTTCGATCGCTGGATGCAGTGTTGCCCGCGCGATGCAGGGCTGGCCACGCACGGTACAAAGGGCTGCCGATCGCAGCGTCCTGCGGTGACGGCGCCACCGGATCAGCCGACACATCGGTTGCCTCGCCGGGCGGCCATCCGCTATGTTGCCCGCAACGCAGCCGGAGCCCAAGGAGAGCAAAATGAGAACACTCATGTCCACCCAGAAGGTACTCGCTACCTATCCGAAGGACATGACGCTCAATGCGAACACTCAACTTGGGGATTTTGGCGCATGTAGACGCCGGTAAAACAACCCTCACAGAGCGGCTGCTGTACGCCGCCGGCGTCATCGACGAGATCGGCAGCGTCGATGACGGCAGTACCCAGACCGATAGCCTGGCGCTCGAACGGCAACGCGGCATCACGATCAAGTCCGCGGTCGTCTCGTTCGTCATCGACGACGTCACGATCAACCTGATCGACACGCCCGGACACCCGGATTTCATCGCCGAGGTGGAGCGGGTGCTGGGTGTCCTCGACGGAGTCGTGCTCGTGATCTCGGCCGTGGAGGGTGTGCAGTCGCAGACCCGCGTATTGATGCGGGCGCTGCAGCGGCTGCATATTCCGACGCTCATCTTCGTGAACAAGATCGACCGCGGCGGCGCGCAATATGAAGCCGCGCTGCAGGCCATCTCCGAGAAGCTGACGCCGGCGATCATCCCGATGGGGTGGACGCGCGGCCTCGGCACGCGCAGCGCTGACTTCACGGCGTCCGGCGCGGCTGACGTTGCCTTCGTGGCCAGGCTTGCGGATCTTGTTGCTGATCACGACGCTGCGCTCCTGACCGCATACGTCGCCGACGAGACGGCAGTTTCGTACTGCCGTCTCCGCGGCGAGCTTGCGGCGCAGAGTAGGCGGGCGTTGGTGCATCCTGTGTTCTTCGGCTCGGCCATCACGGGCGCCGGCGTCGATGCGCTCATCGCCGGTGTCACGGAGTTGTTGCCTGCTGCCGAAGGCGATGTCGACGGCCCGGTTTCTGGCGCCGTATTCAAGGTCGAGCGCGGTCCGGCCGGCGAGAAGGTCGCGTACATTCGCATGTTCTCCGGGACAGTGCGAACGCGCGATCGGCTGCAATTCGGCCGCGACCGCGACGCGAAAGTCACCGCGACCAGCGTGTTCGATCGCGGCTCGGCCGTCCAGCGCGCGTGCGTCCGCGCAGGCGAGATCGGAAAGCTCTGGGGTCTGGGCGACATCCAGATCGGCGATGCGATCGGCATCGCGCGGATGACCTCGGCGTCTGAGCAGCGCTCTTTCGCCCCGCCGACGTTGGAAACGATCATCGTGCCCCGCCGCTCCGCCGACAAGGGCGCGCTCCGCGTCGCGCTCGCCCAGCTCGCCGAGCAGGACCCGCTGATCAACCTGCGGCAGGACGATGTTCGGCAAGAACTCTGCGTCTCGCTCTACGGCGAGGTGCAGAAAGAGGTCATCCAGGAGACACTGGCGACCGAATTCGACATCCACGTCGAGTTTCGCGAAACGACGACCATCTGCATCGAGCGGCCGATCGGCACGGGCGCGGCGCTGGAGATCATGGGGCAGGCACCGAATCCGTTCCTCGCAACCGTCGGGCTGCGCATCGATCAGGGCGCCATCGATTCCGGCGTTGCATTCCGGCTCGACAGCGCGGTGCTCGGGACGATGCCGCTCGCGTTCTTCAAAGCTGTCGAGGACACCGTGCAGGAAACGCTGCGGCAGGGGCTCTACGGATGGCAGGTCACGGATTGCACTGTGACGATGACCCATTCGGGATACGTGGGGAAGCATGGTCTCGGTCACCAGCGCTTCAACAAGAGCATGTCGAGCACGGGCGAGGACTTCCGTGGCCTGACGCCGTTGGTCCTGATCAGCGCGCTGAAGGACGCCGGCACGACGGTGTACGAGCCGTGGCATCGCTTCTATCTCGAGGCGCCGGCGGACACCGCCGGATCGATGCTGCCGGTGCTGACGCGGCTCGGCGCCGTCCCGCAGAGACCAACGATGCGGGGTTCGGCGTGCGTGCTGGAGGGCGAGATTCCGGCGGCCCGCGTGCACGAGCTGCAACAACAGCTGCCGGCGCGGACGCGCGGCGAGGGTGTGCTCGAATGCGCCTTCGACCGCTACCAACCCGCGCGCAGTGCGCCACCGACGCGGCCGCGCACCGACCACAATCCGCTCGACCGTACCGAATACCTGCTGCACACCGTGCGGCGGGTCTAACGCAACAGGAGGCTTCCGTGAAGAACTATGACCCGGCAAAGAGTTTCGGCAAGGACGTGGCGGCGGCGGACCCCCAGCGGCTGCGCGGCGACGAGGCGGAAACGGTGGCGCTTCTGCAGGATCTCGCGGGCGATGGGCCGGCGCTGGAGCTGGCGATCGGCACCGGGCGCATCGCGCGGCCGCTCGCCGCGCAGGGCGTCCGCGTGCAGGGCATCGATATTTCGCAGGCGATGGTCGATGTCCTGCGCACGCAGCCCGGCGGCGGCGAGATTCCGGTGACGATGGGCGACTTCGCCGATGTCCCGGTGGCCGGGATGTTCCCGTTGATCTACCTCGTCTACAACACGATTCACAACCTGCTGACGCAGGACGACCAGGTGCGCTGCTTTCAAAATGTCGCGGCACATCTCGCGGACGAGGGTTCGTTCGTCGTTGAAGCGGTGACGCTCGCTTCGCTGCATCTGCTCGACAATCAATACGTCCACGCAGAGGCGATCGAGGTGAAGCAGGTCTGGCTCGATGTGGCGCGCTACGACCCGCTGACGCAACTCCTCGAAGAGAGCCACGTATCGCTGACGGCGGACGGCGTCCGGCTGTATCCGATCGTCACCCGCCACATCTGGCCTGCCGAGATGGACCTCATGGCCCGCATCGCCGGCCTGCGCCTGAAGGAGCGCTGGGGCGGCTGGGACCGGCGGGAGTACACAGCGGACAGCAGGAACGTCATCTCGGTCTACGGGCGCTGAGATGAAGATGCATGCAGACGAAGTGGACACGGACGTTCTCCTGGTACGCCGGTTGCTCGCGGCGCAGTTTCCGCAGTGGGCAAATCTTCCCATCGAGCGCGTCGCGTCGGCCGGCACGGACAATGCGATCTACCGGCTCGGCGGCAATATGGCGGTGCGCTTGCCGCGCAGGAACTCGTCGACGGGGCAGGTGGACAAGGAGGAGCTCTGGCTGCCGAAACTGGCTCCGCATCTGCCGCTCGCCATCCCGATCCCGCTCGTGAAGGGGATGCCCGGCGAGGGCTACCATTGGCGCTGGTCCGTTGTCCCGTGGATGGCTGGTGAGAACGCGACGGCTGATCGCATCGGCGACCTCTGCGAGGCGGCGGCAGACATGGCTGGCTTCATCAAGGCGATGCAGCGGATCGATCCCAGCGGGGGGCCGCGGCCTGGGCGGCATAACTTCTTCCGCGGCGTGCCGCTGGCCGTGCGAGACCCCGGCATCCGTGCCGCGATCCCTGAGTGGGACGGCGTGATCGATACCGGCGCCGTGACGTCGGCGTGGGAGGCGGCGCTGCGGGCGCCCGCTTGGCATGGCCCGCCCGTCTGGCTGCATGGAGACCTCTCATCCGGCAACCTGTTGGTCGATCGCGGCCGGCTGAGCGCCGTCATCGACTTTGGGTGTCTGGGTGTGGGCGATCCGGCGTGCGACTTGATGATCGCGTGGAAGCTGTTCTCGGGAGAGAGCCGGGAGGTGTTCCGCGCAGGGGTGGCGGCTGACGACGCGACCTGGGCGCGAGGGCGCGGCTGGGCGCTGATGGGGCTGGGCGCGCTCCCGTACTATCGGGACACCAACCCCGCCATCGTCGCTGACGCGCGGCACGCGATCGATGAAGTCCTCGCCGATCACATGTCCGGCGTGTGATCCCGTCCTGCTGCGATCGGTGAGACGCAGACGCACCACGAGCGGGAACCCACCTCTTGGCAAAACGAATGAGCGGCCTCTTCGAGGGACCGCTCACTCTGCGTCATCAAATCAGCGAGCCACGTGACGGCGGCTGCGTCTCGAGCCCTATGGCGTCGTGCCGACGGGGGCGGGGGCGCTCGCGCTCTTCGCTACCGCCTGCTGCTTCGCGAACAGGTCATTGTTCAGGTAGGCGAAGACGCCGTCCGGATTGTCCTGCGCCGGCGAGACCCAGACGTGCATCATCCATCGCAGGTCGGGCGTGAAGCTGCCGCTCTTTGCCGTGCAGCTCTCCTTCGTCTCGCCCTCGCTGGCGCTGGACACGCCGACGAGGCAGAGGCCGCTGTGTGAGTGCCAGAGGTCGAGGCTGCCGGCGAAGCCCTGCGGCTCCACATCCTTCTTCACGCCGCCAATGCCGGGGATCTGCAGGAACCAGACGCCGACGAGCTTATCGGGGCCGCTATCGACCTTGCTGAACAGCAGGCCTTCGGGCTTGCTCGGGTCGAAGACGCCGTCGCGGACGTAGTCGTAGTTCAGATAGTGCTGGCCCATGAACGGCACGTCGCTTGTCGTGCGGACGTAACCGGCGGCGGTTGCGTCGGCGACGGTCGGATACTTGAGCGCGACCGCTCGCACCTGCTCGATCTGACCCTTGAGCGTCGGATAGTCGGCGGCAGCAACGGTGTCCGCTGGAAAGAGCGGCAGTACCTTGTCCGCGCTCATGCTCTCGATCTGGGTGAACGTCGGCTGCTTGCCATGGTCATGCGCGCTGCCGCCCGTGCCATTGGCGCCTTGCACCAGCGCGCCGGCCACGCTGGCGGGATTGGTCGCGGGCGCACCGCTCGCGGCGGCGCCGGCGGAGGCGCCGCCGCCATCGATGGCGATGCCCTGGCCCTGGAGCGCGGCGGCTACGCCACCAGCTTCGTCGGCCGACCCCGGCTGCGTGCCGGCGACCGCCGCAGTCGTGGCGCCGTGGCTGTGGCCGACCGTCGTGCCCGTCGCGCCCATGTAGGTGAGTGACCCGATGGCGATGGCCGACATCGCCACCCACGCCGCGGTCACCGGGACGAACCGGCGCACCGCGTGCTCTACGCTCGTCACGTCCTTCAACGCCGACAGGCTGAGCCCGACGAGCACACTGATCGACGCCACCACCAGGCCGATCGCCGCGACGATATGGCCCGGATTGCCGAAGCTCAACAGCGACTCCTCGGCGGCGCTGTGGTTGTGCCGATAGGCGTCGACCGCGAGCCCGATGAACACGATGGCGACGCCCAACGCCGCGGCGAAAAACCACGTCGTCGCTTCGCGAAGCCACGGCATGCTCGCCCAGCGACCAGCGCGTCCCTGTGCGTGCTCCGATTCCGAAAATCGATCGTTGGGGGTCATGACCGTGCTCCTTGGCGATCTTCGCCGGTGAACTGGGCTTTGGCCGTGCGGCTAGGTGGCTGCATGTAGGCGAGCACCATATCGGCGCACGCATCGCGGTATCGGTCTGCGTCCTCGCCATCGGAGACGACGTACGTCTGGTACACGGCGATCGTCACCAGGCCGCGGACGAGCTTGGTCATGATCTGCGCATCAGCGTTGCGGACGAGGCCGCGCGCCATCGCTTCCTCGACGACGCGGACCATCGGGCGGTCGCGTTCGTCGGCCGCGCTGCGCAGCCGCTTCGCCACATCGCTCTCCGGGTCGGTGTTGAGCACAACCAGCCGGACGAGGTCGCGATTGTCGGCGCACGCGGCGAACACGTTGTCGATCCGCCGGCGCACGGTCTCTTCGACGGACACCGCGCGGGGCACATCCGTGAGCGCCGCGGCGATCAGCTCCGTCAGCTGCTGATGGACCCCGGCGAACACCTCCTCCTTCGACGAGAAGTACAGGTAGATGGTGCCGAGTGCGATGCCCGCATCGTCGGCGATGTCCGCGATCGTGGTGCCGCTGAAGCCTCGCGTACCGAAGACGCGGCGCGCGGCCGCCAGGATCTCTTCACGCCGGGCAGCTTTGGCGAGTTCGGCGCGTTGTGTTCGGGCAAAGGTAAGCGGCGCGGTCAAAGGGTCCCTCTAAAATGAATGTCATTCATTCTGGCCCCGCGCGGGGCATGCCGTCAATGGCAACGCGACAAATTGGCCGAACTCGCTCTCGCGCTTCCGAATCGAGCCCGTGCGCGACCCAGATACGCACGGGCATTCGATGATGATGGGCTGCACTGCGTCCGGCTCCTGCTAGAATCTCCGACGGACGCCGCCTCTCGGGCCCGTAGCTCAGCGGCAGAGCACCCGGCTCATAACCGGAGGCGCGCAGGTTCGAATCCTGCCGGGCCCACCATGCGTAGATCGATGTGTTGCAGGGGTGGGCGGCCGCCATGTTCCCGCCGGTTTCCGCGAATTGGCTCCCCCAAACGGTTCCACCCAGAGCGCCGTAGGTGCCCGCCCCCCGATCTCCGCCGCCGACTCCGTTGGCCAGAGGGTGAGCGTGGGATCTGCCGATACACCCGTGGCGAAGCGGCGCGGACGTGCAGCGTGCCTGTCCCCGGACCGTTGCCTCGCGGATGCGAAGGAGACGCTGGCGATGCTCATTCTGACACGCAAGGTCGATCAGGGGATCGTTATTTCGGGAAATATCCTCGTCCGGGTGCTCGGCGTCGAGCGCGACCGTGTGAAGATAGGCATCTCCGCCCCTGGCGAGATCAGCGTCCTCCGACAGGAACTGTTGCGCGAGGGGGAAGAGGGTCAGACCTTCGAGAAGAAGAACGGCGAGGGCGCCTCCGCCGCGAGCGCATAAGACGCCGTTACCAGCCCCAAGATCCATAATGGAAGCCCCGCTGCGACGGGGCTTCTCGGTGCCTGCTGCATACGGCCACCAAGAGCGGTATAGCCGGTGCGCAACGCCAGGCGTATCCTCGGACGAAGAGAAGGGTGGCTGTGTTCCTCACCCGTCAATCGCGATGCCGAAGACCACGTGGTGCCCCATACCGAGCACGGCGACCTCAGCGCGAAGGAGCGCCGCCAATTGCCCAACAGCGGCTATGCGTTCCCGGAGCAGCGGAAAGAGCCGCTAACGGACGCGTCGCATGTCAGAAATGCGCTCGCCCGCTTCGATCAGGTGCAGGATGTCTCCGACGAAGACCGGGCGCTGGCGTTCCAGAACATCAGCGCTGCTGCCAGACATTATGAGGTCGAAGTGGACGAGAGCGACTGGTGTCAGCTTGGGAAGCACCCGCACACCAACAACAGCGCGAAGTAGCGCACGAGCCACATGCCGCAACACACGGAGGCGCCATGCCGGTCAGCAAAGGTCAGCAAGAGGGCCACTGGAGTATCGACGACGGGACGCCCGGCGAGCTGGTCGCGGTCGAGACGTACCGGGACGATGGCGTCGAACGGCTGAGCTACAACAACCCCTTCAACCTGAACGTCGAGCGCGTCTGGTTTGACGGCAAGATCGTCTACGCGGTCGAGCAGGGCGAGCTCGATGTCGATCCCACAGACGTCAAGGTCGCGCAGGAATACCAGATCGTCTACGGCGTGGAGCTGGATGAGCGCAAGAGGAAGAGGGGCGAGCCGCAGCGTGTCGAAGGCCAGTACAACATCTACGACTCCGTGCCCGGCATGGAGAAGTACAGCCCGCTCTGGCAGTTCAACTACGTCATCGTGCCGAGAGAATACGAGCCGAACCACCTACGTTCGGAAGCCGACTGCCTGAACAGCGGCTACCGCATCATCAAGAGCAACGATCTCGAGAACTGACCGGTGCTTTAGGCCGCCGTGTGCGGCCGCCGTCTGAATGTTGGATGTTGGAAGTTGGAGGTTGGAAGGCTTTCAGGTCTCATCGGCTTCGCGGCCGAAGTTGATGCGGCGCACCCTCTGTCCTCGCGAGAGAGGCTGGCAGAGTCACTACCGCTCGTGCGTCTCCAACATCCAACAACCAACATCTAACCCGGCCCCTACCGCCGACCGACCAGCCGCAGCGCCGGAGGCGGGCCGGCGGCCGCGCGATGACCGCCGCCGTGGATGATCTGCAGCGCGGGCCGAGCCGCACCCGCAAGGTCGCGTTCGGTCGATAGGGAGATCTGCTCGCCTCCGCGCGCCAGCGACGTCCGCGCCATCTCCCAGACGCGTGCGGCTTGCGCGAGAGCGCGGGCGTTGGTCGCGGCGAGGTCGCGCTTCCGCATCGCCTGCACGAAGAGCGCCGCCGCGCGCGCGGTCCTGTCGCCCGTATCCGCCAGCGGGTGCTCGGTGATCGTCTCCGCCCACTGGCCGTCATGCCGCGGCCCGCGATGCCGGGCGCTCGCCTGAATCTGCAGCGGCGCCCGCGCGTCGAGCGCATCGAGCGCGAGCGAGCGGCCATCGCAAGCGATGATGATCTCCTGCCGCATCACGGGCTCGATGAGGCTGATATCAATGCTCGCGATCGGGCCGTGGTCGTAGGAGAGCGTCAGCATGACGGCATCGGCGGCGCCGGACTCATCGTCAATGCGGGGCGCGTACGCGCTCACGGCGGACGGTGTCTCGCCAAGCAGGAACAGCGCCGTCGCAACATCCGCGATCGCCAGTTCGTCGAGCGTGGCATCACCGGAAGCGCCGGTGCGCAGCGAGCGCAGGTAGCGCGCGCGCCAGAGCGGATGCGCGCCGCCCGTCGTCTTACGGACGAACGCCAGTCGCTCGTCGCCGAGATTGCCGGTGTCGAACATGATCACCCGGGACCGCCGCTGCGCGAGCTCGTCGATGGCGACCAGTTGTTTCGACGACAGTGCGACGGGTCCCGTGACGATGACGTCGCGATCCACCATCACCGCGCGCTTGATGGCGCCGGGAAGGTCGGGTGTGCGAGCGCCGAAGGCGACGCCGCTAATATCACGCCGCGCGAATGTCGCCAGCGCCTCGTCCTCGCCCGTGCCCGAGAGGCGCTCGGCGCAGACGCCGTCGATGCCCCGGAGCGCGCGGACCCAGGCGTCCGCCACGGCGCCGCCGCTGGCGACGGCGATCGTCTGTCCGCGCTGGTCGGCGCCGCCCTTCGTCACGCGGCGTCCTCCAGCTCCTGCGTCAGCACCGTCCGCAAGCGGCGGATCGCGCGGTGACGGAGCTGCGAAGCGCGTGACTCAGAGATGCCGAGCGCGGCGCCGATGCTCTTCAGAGACTGTGACTTCATGTAGTAGAGGCGGACGATCGTCCGCTCGCGTTCTGGCAGCAGGTCGACCGCTACGGCGAGACGGGCGCGCACCATCGTTTCCTCGGCAACGGAGTCGGGGTCGATGTTCGGGTCTTCGTCCGCCATCTCCCAGAGCTTCTCGCTACTGCCGCTGCCCGCGCTTTCGGCCAGACTGTCGAGCGACACGACGCGGACATTGCTGGTGCGGAGAGAGCTGAGGAAATCGACGGAAGCCAACCCCATGTACTGCGCCAGCTCGTCTCGCGTCGGCGCACGGTTGAGCGTGGCGTGGAGCGCGGACGTCGCTTTCTCGAGGTCGCTGCCGAACTTCTGCAGCGAACGCGGAAGCGGATGCGTGGCGCGGATGGCGTCGAGGATCGAGCCGCGGATGCGCGGGAGGGCGTACGTCGAGAACTTCGCGCCCTTGTTCGGGTCGAAGGCGTAGTAGGCCTCGATCAGCCCCTGCACCCCGTACGACACCATGTCCTCGTACTGGAGGATGCCGCCGTTCGTGCTGCCGACGGCGATGCGGTTGACGGCGTGCCGCACCAGCGGCATGTAGTCCTTGATCACCTTGGTCATCGTCGCGTCGGAAAAGTGGTCGTCTTCTTCCGGAGTCGCATCCGGCCCTGCTTTTTGGTCGGCAGCATCATCCTGGGCTGCCTGGTCGGAGCCTTGCGCTTCCGGCATCTGTCCTCCAACGCCCGTGCGAGGTCATCGCTTCCATTCACCTGAGGCGTCAGTATCGATGCTCTCAGGTTCGGATCGAATGCGGCGCTCCCCGCGACGCGAACGCGCTCTCCCCGCATTGCGCCCGTCGAGGATGCTTAGGGGTACTCGGGGCGGCGCCCGGAAGCGCGGTGCGGGGGCCGCCCGATCCGGCCAGCGTCAGAGCAACCGCAGCGGACCCATCAGCGGCGCGCCGAAACTTTGTATACTCCCGCCCAGCATGATGCTGACGCAATCACCCTCCGCAGGCGCCGAACACGATGAGCCGGACCATCCGTTTGGCGCCGCCGACCTGCTTGGACTCGTCCTTGATGCGGTCCGCCCGTCGCTCGGGTTTGACCTCGCGCTCGCGGTGATCTGCGAGGACAACCGCCACGTCGTCCCCGTGTACAGCACGGGCCCGCTGACGGCCGCCGTACGCGAGGGCATTCACGTCCAGGCGCTGGCCGCCTTCATCGAGCTTGCAGGGATTGACCACGCGACGTGGCCGAGCGACGACCCTGCCGTCAGCCTGCTATCTGGCAGCGGCGAAGAGCCGATCCTGGAACCCGACAACTACGAAGATGCCCCCCTCGTCGTCCGCGGCGCCGTCATCGGCATGCTGCGAATGAGCTGCCCCCGCGCGCTCTCCCGCGAACAGCGCTCTCTCTACTTCGACATGGCCAGCCGCGTGTCGAGGGCGATCGAACGGCTGGACGCGCAGCGCTTGCAGGCGCGGCTTGTCCATGAGCGGCTGCTGCAGTCGGAAAAAATGTCGAGCGTCGGGCAGTTGGTGTCGGGCGTGGCGCACGAACTCAACAACCCGCTCACCGGCATCATGGGCTTCGCCCAGCTACTCCTGCTGGGCGAACTCGGCGACACCGCGCGCCCCCAAGTCGAGACGATCTACGCCGAGGCCGAGCGCGCCTCGAAGATCGTCGCGAATCTGCTGACGTTCGCACGGCGCCGTCGCGCGCAGAAGGAGCCGGCCGACCTGAATGTGCTGATCGAACGCGTGCTGGAGCTGCGCAATTACGATCTGCGCGTGCGCAATATCGAGACCTCGCTCGCGCTCGATCCGGCGCTGCCGGCGACGATGGTCGATGCCAACCAGCTCCAGCAGGTCTTCCTGAACGTGATCATCAACGCCGAGCAAGCGATGCGCGGCGCCAGCGACGGCGGCGAAGGGACGCTGCGGATCGAGTCTTCGGCGACGTCCGGCGGTTCCGTACGCGTTGCGTTTCGGGACAGCGGGCCCGGCATGAGCGCGGAGACCATCCGGCGCATCTTCGACCCCTTCTTCACGACGAAAGAGGCGGGCGAGGGGACCGGACTCGGCCTGACCATCTGCTACGGCATCATCGAGGAACATGGAGGCCGGATCTGGGCCGAGAGCGGGTCGAGCACGGGCACGACCTTCATCATCGAGCTGCCGATCGTCGCCGGCGTCGCCGCAGCGGAGGTAACGGCCGCCGAGACGCTGCCGGCAGGGGTCGCGGTCACCCGAAAGCGGATCCTCGTTGTCGACGACGAAAACAGCATCCAGCGGCTGCTCACCGGCGTGCTCGAGATGGACGGGCATGATGTGCAGATCGCGCACAACGGCCGCGACGCGCTCGACCGCATCGAAGCCGGCGCCTTCGACCTGATCATCAGCGACATCAAGATGCCGGTGATGGGCGGACCGGAGCTGTACAAGCGTCTGAGCGACGCGGGCAATCCGCTCGCCCGCAGGATCATCTTCATCACCGGCGATACGGTGGCGCCGGATACGCGTGGATTCCTGCAGCGCGTCAACAACGCCGTGCTGCCCAAGCCGTTCCGCCTGCGCGACGTGCGCGAGGCCGTGCGCGGCGCGCTCGCCCGCTAACTTCGGTCACCTCAGCGAGCGGGCCACGAGGTGGCGAGCAGTGGCCTTCCGCCGCCGCACATGCCCGATCGGCCACGTGCGTCATAACGTCGCAGCGCCTACGCTGACCGTCTAGCGATGGACAGACCGGAGCCTGTACAAGCAGGAGTGGGACCATGCCCGAGATCAAGACGAAGGCGATCGAATATCCGGCCGACGGCGAGCAGGGGATGGGCTACCTGGCGCAACCCGATGACGGCGGCAAGCATCCGGGCGTCATCGTCATCCAGGAGTGGTGGGGGCTGGATAGCCACATCAAGAGCATCGCCGATCGCTTCGCGCGGGAGGGCTTCGTCGCGCTCGCTCCCGATCTCTATCGCGGCAGCTTCGCGACCGAGCCCGATGAGGCGCGCAAGCTGATCCTGAACATGAACCGTGAGCAAGCCGTCAAGGACCTCAGCGGCGCAGTGAAGTTCTTGCAGAGTCTGGCAGAAGTTTCCCCAAAGAAGGTCGGCAGCATCGGCTTCTGCATGGGTGGCAGTATGACGCTGGCGCTCGCTGCGGCATCGCCCGACGTCGCCGCGGCGGCGCCGTTCTACGCCGGATTCCAGCCGCCCGCCG
The DNA here is from genome assembly GCA_038227375.1 of Dehalococcoidia bacterium. Taxonomy (GTDB): domain Bacteria; phylum Chloroflexota; class Dehalococcoidia; order DSTF01; family JACRBR01; genus JALYKW01. Next base: position 11,414 of record JBBRPY010000017.1, on the reverse strand, counting down.
CCGACATCGCGCGGATCCAGGCGGAGCTGTTCTGCGCGTTCGGCGCCGACGACGCGGGCATCCCACCGGAAAACATCAGCAAGTTTGAGGAGACGTTGAAGAGCACGGGACGCAACGCCGTGGTCAAAGTGTACGAAGGCGCGCCGCACTCGTTCTTCAACGACACTCGCGACAGCTACCGTCCGGAAGCGGCAAAGGACGCGTGGGAACGTTCGCTGGCACTCTTCCATCGCGTGCTGGCGTAGGCCGCGGCATGCCAGATGAGACCGACGATGGCGCGCCCGAGGAGGAAGAACAGGACGAATTCGGGCCCGGCGACCCCGACTACGACCTCTCAGAAGCGCACGGCTACCGGCCAGAGCCGCCCCGGGACCCCAGGTCGGTTCCACCCTGGCTACTGGCCGCCGTCTCGATCGCGCTGGTGATCGGACTGCTGCTGCCGGCCCTGATCATCATCTTCCGCTAGCCGGTGCCGTCGCCGGTGACCAGCACGCGCAGCGCCTGGCCCAGATCCAGCCGCCCGTCGTAGAGCGCCGTGCCGACGATCGCTCCTTCCAGCTCGTACTCGTTGAGCGCTACTACGTCCTCGATGGACGTCACGCCTCCCGAATAGATGAGCCCGGCCGGAGACGGGCTCTCTGCCAGCACGGCGAGCATGTGCTTCGGCGCATCGAAGTCCAGGTGCCGGAGCATGCCGTCGCGGCTGATGTCGGTGTAGATGAAGTGGCGCACCCCGCGTTCGATCATGGCGCGCGCGAAGCCGTCGACCGGCGTGGCGCTCGTTTCGAGCCACCCCTTCGTCGCCGCATGTCCCGCGCGCGCGTCGATGGCGACGGCGATCTTGTCGCCGTGCTCACGGACGGCGTCGGCGATCGCATCGGGCTGCTCGACGGCGAGGGTGCCGACGACGATGCGCGCGGCGCCGGCCTCGGCCCATTGCCGGATGGTGGAGGCGTCATACATACCGCCGGCCACCTGCACGGGCACACCGGCTTCGCTGACAATTCGGCGGACGATCGCGTCGTTGACGGGGCGCCGCTCCTTCGCGCCGTCAAGGTCGACGACGTGGAGCCGCGTCGCGCCCTGCTGGACCCAGCGCGACGCCATCGCGACGGGATCGTCGCCGAACACCGTCTCACGCGCGTAGTCGCCCTGCGCGAGCTGCACGGCGCGGCCGCCGCGGATGTCGATGGCCGGGATCACTTCCATTCGTTAGGCGGCGGCGGAATCGAGAAAGTTCTGGTACATGCGCAGCCCCATCTCGCCCGACTTCTCCGGGTGAAACTGCGTCGCGACGATGTTGGCGCGCGCGAGCACGGACGCGAACGTCACGCCGTAGTCGGTCTCCCCGATCACGACCGTCTCGTCCGCGGGTTCCGGGTAGTAGCTGTGGACGAAGTAGAAGTAGCTGTCATCGGGGATGCCCTCGAAAATGAAGTGCTCACTCGTCTGGCGCACCTGGTTCCAGCCCATGTGCGGCACCTTCTGTCCCGGCGGCAGCTTCTTCACGCGGCCGCTGATGATGTCGAGGCAGACGTGTTCGCCGCCCTCCTCACTCAGCGTGAGAAGCGCCTGCTGCCCCATGCAGACGCCGAAAAACGGCTTCCCCGAGGCAATGTACGCGCACACCGGCTCAACCATCTTGTGCTCGCGCAGGTTGCGCATCGTGTCGGCGGCGGCGCCCACGCCGGGCAGGATGAGCGCATCTGCCATCGCCACATCGTGGGGGTCGGCCGTGACGGTCGGTTCATAGCCGGCGTGCGCCACGGCGCGCGAGACGCTGCGCAGGTTCCCGGCCCCGTAGTCGACGATGACGGTCTTCATGCGGGCAGTTTATCACGCCCACAGTGGCAGGCTATCGCGTGAGGGCGTCCGCGATCTCCCGATAGGCTCGCTGATTGTAGGCGAGGCCGCTGTGGGTGCCCGACACCTCGAGATTGCGCGCACCCGGGATGACGCACGCCCTGGCTGGGACAATCGGGTCCTCGCGGCTGTAGATCGAGACGACGCGCGTGCGTGGGGAGAGCGGCCGCCGCAGGTCCGCCGGGAAGGGGCAGCCACACGCCGGCACGTTGCAGTCCGGGTCCAGCATGCGCCGCACGCGATTACCGGCGCCGGCTACGACGGGGTCCGCCACATCGCGGCCACGGACGCGCGACCAGGAGGGCATGCGCGAGAGCGCGCCTACGGGCGAGCCCAGCAGAATCAGGTGCGAGGCATCGTCACCCAGCCGCGCCGCGATCGCGCGCGCGAGGATGCCGCCGCGGCTGTGGCCGATCAGCGCCACGGGTCCGGGATGGCGCTCCATCTGCCGGCTCAGCTCGCGCTCGATCTGCTCCCGCAGCCGCTCCGGGCAGCCGACGTTGAGCGAGAGCGTCGAGCGCACGGCGGTGTAGCCGATGCGGTCGAGCCAGCGGCGCATGGGCTGCAGATAGAAGTCGTTGGCGAAGAGCCCTGGCAGCACGGCCACGAGCCTGCCGTCGCCGCGCGGCGCGCCCACCCCACGGTAGATCGGCGACGTGAGCAGCGATGCCCACTCGCCTACCGCCGCCGCTTCCGATTCCAATCCTCGTCGTACCGCAGTCACCATGGTGCGCCTCCCCGACGAGTATACGCAGTGAGCGTGCGAGGGCCCACCGCTCATCCGGCTCGCTGCTCAACATCTCGTGGACATCGCGCTCACCCGCCTCAGGGGGGCGGCGCATTCGTATACTTGAATCGTGACGACGGCACAGACCGAACCCCGCGCCTTTCAACAGGCGAAGCTGCGCATAGAGGAGCTGCGGGCGCAGATCGCCTATCACGAGCATCGTTACTTCGTGCTGGATGCGCCGGAGATCAGCGACGCCGAGTTCGACCGGATGATGGTCGAGCTGCGCGAGCTGGAGGCGCAGCATCCCGAGCTGATCGCGCCCGACTCGCCCACGCAGCGCATCGGCGGGCAGCCGGTCGAGACCTTCGGCATCGTCCAGCACCGCCTGCCACTGCTCTCGCTCGCGAATGCCTTCAGCGAGGTCGACCTGCGGGCGTGGCACAAGCGCGCCGCCAACATCATCGAGCGCGCCGACTTCGCGATGGTCTGCGAACCGAAGATCGACGGCCTCGCCTGCGCGCTGGTCTACGAGCACGGGCAGTTGGTGACGGCCGCGACGCGCGGCGACGGCACGCGCGGAGAGAACATCACGCAGAACGTCCGCACCATCCGCTCCATCCCCCACCGGCTGCGCGGCGCCGCGCCGGAGCGCCTGGAGGTGCGGGGCGAGATCTACATGACGAAGTCAGGGTTCGAGAAGCTGAATTTCGAGCGCGGCGAGGCGGGACTTCCGGTCTTCGCCAGCCCCCGCAATTCTGCCGCCGGCTCTGTCCGCCAGCTCGACCCCAACGTCACGGCGAGCCGCCCGCTCGACGCATTCTTGTATCAGCTCGGCTGGCAGGACGGCGGCGCCCTCCCCGACACGCACTGGGACGTGCTGCAATCGCTGAAGGGCTACGGCTTTCGCATCAACCCGCAGATCGCGCGCTTCGAGACGATCGAACAGGCGGTGGAGTTCTGCGAGTCCTGGGTCGGCAAGCGCGAGTCACTCGACTACGAGATCGATGGCATCGTCATCAAGGTGGATGCGCTGGTATTGCAGCGGCAGCTTGGGGCGGTCGGGCGCGAACCGCGATGGGCGATCGCCTACAAGTTTCCCCCGACGCAGGCGACGACAAAGCTCTTGCGCATCGATGTGAACGTCGGACGCACGGGCGCGCTGAATCCGTTCGCCGTGCTGGAGCCAGTGCAGATCGCCGGCGTCACGGTAAAGCTCGCCACCCTCCACAATGAAGACGACATCCATCGCAAGGACATCCGCGTCGGCGACACGGTGATCATCCAGCGAGCCGGAGATGTGATCCCGCAGGTGGTCGGACCGGTGGTGAGCAAGCGGCGGCGCGGCGCGAAGATCTTCGCGATGCCGCCGCGCTGCCCGCGGTGCGACACGCCGGTCGCGCGCAATCCGGGCGAGGCGAGCTACTACTGCCCGAACCGCAACTGCCCGGCCCAGCGCTTCCGCCTCCTCGAACACTTCGTCGGCCGTGGCGCGATGGATATCGACGGCATCGGAGAGCAGCTTGCATTCCTGCTGATGGAGCGCGGCCTCGTGCAGGATGGCGCCGACCTCTATCGTCTAAAGGAGCGGCGCGATGAGCTGATACAGATCGACCGGCTTGGCGAGAAGAGCGTCGACCACCTGCTCGCCTCGATCGAAGAGAGCAAGGAGCGGCCGCTGGCGCGCGTCATCGTCGCACTTGGGATCCGTCACGCAGGCGGTGAGGTGGCCTCGGTGCTCGCCAACCACTTCGGCAGCATGGACGCGCTGATGGAGGCCAGCGTCGAGGAGATCGTCGCGATCCCTGGTATCGGCCTGAAGATCGCCGAGAGCATCCGCGAGTTCTTCGCGTTGGACGAAAACCGCCGCATCGTCGAGAAGCTGCGCGCGGCCGGCGTGCAACTGCATGGCGACAAGATGGGCGCGCGAGAGGGACCGCTCAGCGGGCTCAGCTTCGTCGTCACCGGCCGGCTGGAGCGCTTCTCGCGGGATGCCGCGGAGTCGTTGATCAAGCGCAACGGCGGCGCGGCGACCGCGAGCGTCACCAAGAAGACCGACTACCTCGTCGTCGGCGCCGAAGCGGGCTCGAAGCTCGAGAAGGCCACGAAGCTTGGCACCACCCTGCTCGAGGAAGACGCCTTCGCCGCGCTGCTGCACGACCGCGGCATCGAGGTGCCTGCAGGGTAAGGCTTGCTCGACTAGACGGTGGACCATGGAAGGTGATGGAAGGTTACTCCATCCTCACTGTCCTCCATCCTCTCCAGGAGAGCGGGTGCCCGAATCGCGGGACGAGACTCGGCGCTCGCGTGGAGCCTTACACCTCGAGACCCCCGCCTCCGACATCCAACTACACAGTGCCGAGGAGCGAGTAGCCGCCGTCGACCAGCAGCGTCTGGCCAATGACCATCGACGCCGCGGGGGAGACGAGGAAGGCGACGGCGTCTGCCACGTCTTCCGGGCGCACGTGCCGTCCCGCCGGCACCTTCGACCCGTAGTCGGCGACCATTGCCTGGTCGAGCATGCGCACACCGTCTGTGCCTTCGACGAGCCCGGCCGAGACGTTGTTGACGCGGATGCCGCGTGGCGCGAGCTCGACGGCGAGATAGACCGTCAGCGATTCGAGCGCGCCCTTGGAGACGCCGACGGGCGCGTATTTCGGGAGGTAGCGGTCCGAGCCCGGGCTCAGCAGGTTGATGATCGAGCCGCCCTCGGTCATGTACTTCAGCACCGCCTGCGTCGCGAACCAGGGGCCAAAGACGTTCACGTCCATCGTGTGTTTGAGGTGCTTGGGCAGCGAATCGATGGCCGCACGCGGCCGCTCAAGACCGCGCGCGGCGCTATTCACGAGGATGTCGATGCGGCCGAAGCGCTCGCCCGCCGCCCCGGCCATGGCAAAGACGGCGTCACGGTCAGCGACATCGCACTGGAACGCCTCGGCCTGCACCCCCAACGCCCGCAGCTCCGCCACCGCCGCGTCTGCATACTCCTTGCTGCGCGAGTAGTTGAGGGCGATATTGACGCCCTCGCGCGCCAGCCTCATCGCGATCGCCTTACCGATGCCGCGCGTGCCGCCGGTGATCAGCGCCGCCTTGCCCTGAAGGGGACCTGCTGTAGCCGTATCGCCCCGCATTCGTCTCAGATTGCCCGCCGCCGTCGCCAGACTCTATCGGCTCTGCCTGCTCGGGCGGAAGTCGGAAGTCGGAATTTGGAATGAAGATAGACGGTGGAGGTTGGATGATGGATCGACTGCAGTCCCAGCCTCCAGCCTCCAGCCTCCAATTCCCAGGCGCGAGCCCGTATCCTCAGAGCATGGGACTCGAGGGGCGCGTGGCGCTGGTGACGGGGGCGGGCGGCGAGGGGATGGGGCGCAGCATCGCGCTGACGCTCGCTCGCGACGGCGCCGACGTCGTGCTGAACTATCGTACGCACGCCGACCGTGCGCGCGAGACCGCGCGCGCGGTGGAGGCGATGGGGCGCGTGGCGCTGCCCGTGGCCGCAGACATCGGCGATGCCGCGGCGGTGGAAGCGATGGCCGCGGCAGCGCACGACCGCTTCGGCCGCATCGACGTGCTTATCAACAGCGCCGGTGGTCCGTGGAAGCCGCAAGACATCACCGACATCGAACCGGCGCATCTGCGCCTCGTGCTCGCGCAGGAGATCGAGAGCGTGTACTACCTGCTGCGCGCGGTGCTGCCTGGCATGCGGGCGCGCGGCTGGGGGCGTGTTGTGAGCATCGGCGGGCACATGGCGGACGACTGGCGGTTCGGGCCGCCTGATGCGCCGCTCGACTACCCGCTCGGCAAAGCCGCCCGCCACTGGCTAACGCGCACGCTTGCCCCGCTGGACTCCGCGCACGGCATCACGATCAATGCGGTCGCCCCCGGCCCGACGACGCGGTTCACCCTCGACGACGCGCTCGCGGCGGTGGCGGGGAAGCGCGCCGAGGTCGAAGGAAACACCCCCCAGGACATCGCCGACGTCGTCTCGTTCCTCTGCAGCGACGCCGCCTCCCGCGTCACCGGCGCAGTCGTGCCAGTTCCGGGCGACCGCGCGGTTTGAGCGGGCGTGCATGTTGGATGTTGGAGGCTACGCTCCCCTCGCCGTTCGGCGTAGAGGGGCCAGGGTGAGACCGACCTCCTCTTAGGGAGTTCCCCACCAGCAGCAGAGCGCAGGCGATCCGGCGCTCAAGTTCCACCCGACGCGGCCGACAACGGATGTGGGAGCCCAGCACACTGCCGGGCTGCCGTCGTGCGTGCTCGCGCACTCCGCGGGGCGCACCGCAAGGATGCGGATAGTGCGGGATGGAGGCCAGCGGCATTGGTAGCGGAACTCTTCGACCCCAGCACGCGGCGCGTCATCTCCAGCGGCTCGACCGAGATCGACAAGAAGATGGGCGGCGGCATCCCGGAGGGCTCGCTGGTCCTCATCGAAGGGTCGTCCAACGCGGGCAAGAGCGTGGTCACCCAGCAGCTCATCCATGGCGCGCTGAACACCAGCTTCCGGGTGGCGCTCTATACCACCGAGAACACCGCCCGCAGCCTCTTTCGCCAGATGGCAAGCCTGAGCCTGGACGTGACCGACTTCTACCTGCTGGGGCAGCTCAACGTATACCCCATTCCGGCAGCGATGTCTGAGGAAGCGGCGGAGAACGCCTTCCACACGCTCAACCGTCACATCGGCGCGCTCCAGGGGCGATTCGACGTGGTCTTTATCGATTCGCTGACGTCCATCGTGTCACAGGTGCCGGAGGCGCACACGCTCCAATTCCTGTCGGGCATGAAGAACTACGTCGACCGCAACATGACCGTCTTCTTCAGCATGCACTCGCACGCGTTTGAGGAGGCGATGTTCATGCGCATCCGCTCGCTCTGTGATGCGCACCTGCGCCTGCGCACGGAAGAGATGCGCGACGTGCTGATGAAGGTGCTCGAGGTCGCCAAGGTCCGGGGCGCCGAGAAGACCACGGGCAACATCATCAACTTCGATGTGGAGCCGGGGCTCGGCATGCGCATCATCCCCGTGTCGAGCGCAAAGGCGTAACGCAGGATGCCGCAGCGTCTTCCCTTCGAAGGTCCGGAGCAGATCGACGACCACAATGCCGGCAGCGCCACGCAGTGCCCGATCCACAATCTGCTGGCGCCGGAATTGCGCGAGCGCGCGGAGCAGGCGCCACACCTGATGCGCTATCTGCACAAGATTCCCTTCAATGAGTACGGCGTCCCGGACTACTACCCCGAAGCGAACCGGAAGATGGGCGATCTCAAGGACCCTAATCTCATCTATCCGGTCGGCAAGAACACCTTCATCCACGTGTTCCCCGACAACGCCGAGGCGCGCAACTACTACATCGCGATCGAGCCGGACTCGGACTCGCTGAGCGAATTCATCGAACAGATGGAGTTTCGGCTGCTGGATTTCGTCGAGATCCTCGCGGACGCCACGACTCCGGCTGAGAAGACCGAGGTCCTGCTGAAGGCGATCGACGACTCCTGCGAGATCATCGACCGCGCGCCGGAAGGCTCGCGCGAGCTGGCCGCGGCGGCGAAGGCGGCGGAGAAGGGCGAGGGTGGCTTCCTGAAGCTCCCCTTCGGCGGCTCGAAAGCGGGCAGCGGTGGCGGCGGCAAGCTCCGCATGACCGCGGCGGACTTCGACTGCCTGAAGTACATGGTGATCCGCGACAAGGTCGGGATGGGCGCGCTGGAGCCGCTGATCAGCGACCCGTGGATCGAGGACATCAGTTGCAGTGGCGTAGGGCCGGTCTACATCGAGCACAAGATCTTCATGGGGCTGAAGAGCAGCATCAACTTCGACACGCACGAAGAGCTCGATGACTTCGTGCTCAAGCTGGCCGAGAAGATGAAGAAGCCGGTGACGTTCCGCAGTCCGATCGTCGATGCGACGCTGCCCGACGGCTCGCGCATCAACATCGTCTACGGCGGTGACGTTTCGAAGAACGGCTCGAACTTCACGATCAGGAAGTTCATGGGGCTGCCGCTGAGCATTGTCGATATCTGCAATTCGGGCATGATGACGTGGCAGATGGCCGGTTACATGTCGCTCATCGTCGAAGAAGGGATGAACTTCTTTGTGTCGGGCGAGACTGCCTCCGGCAAGACAACCCTGATGAACGCGTTGATGACCTTCATCCGCCCGGACGCAAAGATCGTCAGCATCGAGGACACGCCGGAAGTGCAGGTCCCCCATCCGAACTGGGTGCGCGAGGTCGTGCGCGGGCAGATGAGCCAGGGCGGCGGCGCCGTCGATATGTTCGGGTTGTTGAAGGCGGCCCTGCGGCAGCGCCCCAATGAGATCATCATCGGAGAGATCCGTGGTGAGGAAGGGAACATCGCATTCCAGGCGATGATGACGGGACACGCCGTCTGCGCCACCTTCCACGCGGCGACGGTAGAGAAGCTGATCCAGCGCGTGACGGGCGCGCCGATCAGCGTGCCGCGCACCTACGTCGAGAACCTGAACGTCGTCGTCATCTGCAGCGCCGTCCGGCTGCCATCAGGCAAGCTCGGCCGGCGCATTCTCAACATCTCCGAGATCATCGGGTACGACCCGGTGAACGGCTCGTTCTCCTTCGTCGAAGTCTTCCGCTGGGATCCGATTAAGGATGATTTCGAGTTCGTCGGGTTCAACAACAGCTACCTGCTGGAGCAGCGCATCGCCCCCTCGCGTGGTTTCGATGAGAAGCGGCGGCGGCTCATCTACAAGGAAGTGGACCGCCGCGGCGCCCTGCTGGAGAAGCTGGCCGAGTCGGGTGTGAACAACTTCTACGAGCTCTTCAAGCTGCTCTCGAAGGCGCAGAAGCAGGGGCTGTTCTAGCGGGCCGGAGGCGTGAGCGCGCTCACCTTCTCCGCGGCGAATCTGCGACCGCTCAAGTCTTCGAGCACTCCCAAAAAATCGCCGCTGCTCCGCGGGCACCCCTCCCAGGAGAGAGTGGATGGTCGAACCAGGAACAGTAGGCGTACAACGAGAACAGTAGCTCGGTTACGACGACGCGGAGATGCTCGTACTCGGCGCTTGCGTCGGCCGCTACCTGACTCAGGCCTCCCAGTGACCAGCGACCAGCGACCAGCGACCAGGATCAGGCCACTTCCTCGGCGGGGTCGTACATGCGGCGTTCGGCCTCGGCGAAGAGCTGGTCGGTGGTCGCGCCGTCGCCCGGGCAGCTGGCCCAACCACAGGCGAGATGCAATTCCAGGCCCGGCACGGCATCGGATGCCGGCGTGACGTCCTGAGCGATCGCGAGCAGGCGCGCGGCGGCGGCAGCGGCAGCCTCCGCCGATGCCTCCGTGAGGATCATCGTGTAGCCACTCTCCTTGTACGCCCCAATGACATCAATCTCTCGGGAGCTTCGAGCGAGCGCGGCGCCCAAACGCTGCAGCATCTGGTCCGTCAGTACGCGGCCGAATCGCTCTCGCAACAGGCGCAGGTTCGTCGCCTCAATCACGGCGATCGCCACTTCGCGATGATAGCGCACGGCGCGCGACAGCTCCTTCTGCAGGTCGGTCTCCAGCTTCCGCGCGTCGAAGACGGAGCGCACGACGTCGATGATCCCCTGCTCGCCCCTCGCCGCCGGATGCGGGACGAGATTGGTCGCCGCGCGGCTCACGTGGTCGGCGAACAGCCGGACGGACGCCGGCTCGGCGTGCCGGGTGAACATCAGCAGCAGCGCACCGATGCGCGCGCCGCCCGACTCCAGTGGGACCAGTGCGAGCGACTCGACGCCGAGCCGTGTCTGCGCCGCTGTGGCCGCCGCATCACCGGCGAGGCCGCGCAGCAGGTCGGCAGCGGTCGCGGGAACGGGCTCGGGCGCGATTAACGCCTCCGCGATCCCGGGTGCGTCGTCGGGTTCGATACGCGCGCGGAGAACGCCCTCGCCGAACGCGTCGACGGCGCGCTGCAGGGTGCGGCGACCCGTGTCGGACGCCGGCGCCTTACGTTCGAGATTGCCCTCGGCGTCTTCAAGATACAGCAGCGTGTGGGCGGCGCTCAGCATGCGCTCGGCCGCGACCGCCGTCGCATCGACAAGCCCGTCGAGCGTGGTGGCGGCGTGGACTGGCAAGAGCGCCGACATCGCCAGGCTCAGCCCATCCGAGGAGACTACGTGCTCGTTCTTGCTTCGGTTGCTCATCTCTCTGCCTCCGATTTCACCCGCGTGCCGTGACGTTCGCGACCGCGATCACGAGCTGCGAGAGATGCTCTTCCAGCCGCCGGATCGCGGCATCGATCTCGCGTAGTTGCCGGCCGGAGTCCTCTCCGTGCGACACGCCGGCATCGACGAGGTCGCGTAGCGCCTTCTGAAGGCGGGTCTGCTGTTCCATGAGAGCATCGGCCTGATCGCGGAGGGCGGAGAGGCCCCGCTGCTCTTCGCCGGGCGCGGCCACCGCGGCTGGCGGTCCGGGGCGTTCATCGCGCGCTGCGATCGAGCGCGAAAGCTCCTGCATCGCGATATGGGCCTTCGTTGCTTCCACCGCCGCTTTGCCGGCGCGGTCGAACATTCGCCAGGAGCCGAGCGCGCCAATGATCGTGAAGAGCAACAGGCCGCCGAGGCCGATCGACACGGCAGCAACGGCGGCGGCGAATTCCCAATTGGCGGTGTCCCCCACGGGCGACCTCCGGCCGGTCACAGACCAGGCGCTCGAAGAATAATCGGTACCGCGGCGGGCGCGGGTGAGGGGCGGAGGACGCAGGTTCGCCTTAGGGGAGTGGGTGGTTGGAGGCTGGAGGCTGGGCGTTGGGGGGAGGTTGGTAGGTGGCCGATTCAAGCGCCGAAGGTCATTCGAGCGACGTCGGGCTCCTCAGCCCATCAAG
>JBBRPY010000016.1:0-55201 GCA_038227375.1 Dehalococcoidia bacterium | reverse complement strand
GGGAACAACGGCGGCGACGGCCTCGTCGCCGCGCGGCATCTGGCGGAATGGGAAGCGGATGTCTTCGTGTATCTGCTTGGGCCGCGAGCGGCGTCCGACCCGCTGATGGAGCGGCTGCGCGAGCTCAACGTGCCGTTGGCGAGCGCCGCCGACGATGGTGGCCTCGCCGCCGCAAGTGCTGCTCTTGATAGCGCGGAGTTGGTGATCGATGCGCTGCTGGGCACCGGACGATCCCGCCCGATCCACGGCGCGTTCGCGGAGGTGCTGCGCCGCCTCGCCAGAGCGCGGCTGCGTGCACAGCCGCCGCTGCTGATCGCCGTCGACGTGCCGACGGGGGTCGATGCCGACTGCGGGCGCGCCGACGCGCTAACGGTGCGCGCGGACATCACCGTGGCATGCGGACTCGCGAAGGCCGGGCTCTACACGCTGCCCGGCGCCGAGTACGCCGGGCGGATCCAGGTGGTGGATATCGGCCTGCCGCCGGATGCGCAAAACGCACTGCCGCTCGAACTGCTCGACACGCGCTGGGTGCGTGAGCGCCTGCCGAAACGCCCGCTATCGGGCAACAAAGGCTCCTTTGGGCGCGTGCTCGTCGCCGGCGGTTCGAAGGACTACGTCGGCGCGCCGCGACTGGCGGCCGAGGCGTGCTACCGCGCGGGCGCTGGCCTCGTCACGATCGCCTGCCCGGCGAGCATCCAGCCGATGCTCGCGCCGGCGCTACCGGAGGCAACGTGGTTGCCGCTGCCGGAGGACGACGGCAGCATCACGCCAACCGCGGCCGCGCTGATCAGCGATCGCCTGCGGTCATACGATGTGCTGCTGATCGGTCCGGGCCTGGGACAGCGTGACGGAATCCGCGCACTGGTCGCGCAGACGCTGGCAGCGGCGCCGAAGACGCTTCGCGGATGCGTGATCGACGCCGACGCGCTCAACGCGCTCAGCGCCACGCCGGGATGGGAATCATCGGTGCAGACCCACTGCGTGCTGACGCCGCATCCCGGGGAGATGGCGCGCCTGCTCGGCAGCAGCGTCGACGCCGTGCAGGACGACCGGCTGCATCTGGCCCTGCAAGCCGCCGCGGACTGGCGGCAGACGGTCGTCCTCAAGGGCGCAAACTCGGTCGTCGCCGCAGCCGACGGCCGGGCGGCGATCAGCCCGCACGCGAACCCGGTGCTCGCCACCGCCGGCACCGGGGATGTGCTGGCCGGCGTCATCGCCGGCCTCATCGCCCATGGGGCCGAACCGTTCGACGCCGCGGCGTGCGGGGTCTTCGTGCACGGTCTCGCGGCGGCGGAGCTGAGCGAGCAGTTTGGCGACCGTGGCATGCTGGCGACCGACCTCCTTGCGGCGATCCCGCGCGCCGTACGCCTTGTGCTTGAAGGGCGGCAAGTGCCCCGGGTGATGCCAGGACTGGGCGATCTGGCGGCGGCGTTCGCTGGCAGGCTGGACGCTGAGTAGGGCCGCCTCGGGTTGCTCAAGGCCGTCACAGCGCCGGGGCGCTTTACTTCTTCCACTGCCTCGATCTACGCTCTAACGGATGGGCGACCGGCTGATCTATCTCGACAACGCCGCGACGACGCCACTGCACCCACGGGCGCTGGAAGCGATGCTGCCCTACCTCACCAGCATCTATGGGAATCCATCCGCGACGTACGGCCTGGCGAAATCGTCCGGCGATGCCGTCTTGCGGTCGCGCCAAACGGTGGCAACGATCCTCGGCTGCCGGCCGACGGAGGTCGTCTTTACCAGCGGCGGCACTGAATCGATCAACACAGCGATCAAGGGCGTCGCCTTCCAGCAGAAGAAGGCGCGGGCCGGCAACCACATCGTCACGTCGACGATCGAGCATCACGCCGTGCTGCACGCCTGCCAGTATCTCGAGCGCTTCGGCTTCGACGTGACGTACGTGCCGGTCGACCGGCACGGCTTGCTTAGCCCGGATGACGTCGCCAGTGCGATCACCGATCAGACCGTGCTCGTCAGCATCATGACGGCGAACAACGAAGTCGGCACGATCGAACCGGTGTTCGAGATCGGCGCCGCTGTCCGCGAGCGGGCGCAGTCGCTGAAGAAGCGCATCCCCTTTCACACCGACGCCGTGCAGGCGCCGAACTCGATGCCGATGGACTTCGCGAGCCACGGCATCGATATCCTCAGCCTCGCCGCGCACAAGTTCCGCGGACCGAAGGGAATGGGCGTGCTCTACATCCGCAAGGGCGTGCCGTTTCTCGCGCAGATGAACGGCGGCGGCCAGGAACGGCAGCGGCGCGCAGGCACCGAGAACGTCGCGGGCATCGTCGCGCTAACGGAGGCGCTGTGGATCACGCAACAGGAGCTTGATGTCGACAGCGCGCGCATCAGGGCGCTGGCGATACGCCTCCGCGACGGCATCCTGCGCCGGATCAGCGGCAGCGAGCTAAACGGCCATCCCGACCGGCGTCTTGCGAACAACGTCAGCATCAGTTTCGACGGCGCCGACGCGCGCGACCTTGTGGAGGCGCTCGACGCCGCGGGGATCGCCTGCAGCGCAGGAGCGGCTTGCGGCGCGACGACGGTGGAGCCGTCGCACGTGCTGCTCGCGCTCGGCATCCCACTCGACCGCGCGGTGGCGACGCTGCGCTTCAGCATCGGCCACGAGACGACCGCCGAAGACATCGACGACGTGCTCGATAGGCTGCCGGCGATCGTCGAGCGGTCACGCGAGACTGAGCCTTTGGCCGCCGTCGGCGGATAGCTGGCGCTTCTCAACGCGTTATCGCCGCGCCAACCAGCAAGGCTCTGCGCTCACCCTGCCCTGCTATGATGGCCACATGACGGAGGCTCACTGGGCGTTCTCGGTGCGCGATCACCAGGGCCGCACGCGCCGGGGCCGCGTCGTCTACAGCGATCGCGGCGGCGCCGCCGCCGGAGGGGCCGGTGGAGTCGCCGAGTTCCTCATCGTGCTGCTCGACGGCCCCGACTCCATCGATGCGGCGGCGGCGAACACAGCGATCTGCATCCCCAAGCCGCCGAACCTGCACGCACTCCGTAACACGGACGCGAACAAGCTTCCCTCGCGGCTACAGGACCTGACCTTCCGGCCGCACCGCATGGCGGAGTATGCTGGTGGGCGCATCGTTGCCCCAACGCCCGATGCCATCGACCCCACCGACATCTTCCCGGTGCACAGCGAGCATCCCCGGCTCGACCGCCTGGCACTCACGTTGCTCGAAGCGAGCGATGCCGAGGCGATCGCGCCTTACACGGCCGTGATCCGGCGGGAGTTCGATCTGCCGGCCGGCGCTGACGCGCTCGCGGCGCTGGAAACGCGGCTCTCGCCCTCCGATCCGAGCCAGGGCGCCCCAGCGCGAGCGCCGGGCGTAGTACGGCTGAAGGCCGCACTTCGCAAACTCCGCAAGGGCACTGTCCCCGAGGTCGCCATCGAGACGATGACGGAAGACCTGCGGCTCCTCCGCTTGTTCGACGACGAACATGCGGCGTGGCCGGCGGCGGCGCTCGACCAACTGCTCGGTGACGTGCGCGCGGCCTCACCCGCGAGCGGCCAAGCGCGGCGCACGGAGATAGCAGCGGAGGTGCCACCCGCGAACATCGTGCCGATACGTCGCGGCCGCTCCGCGGATCAGCCGCCGGAGCAGGCGTGAGTGGCATCCTCCGCCGCCTGCTGCACGGCAGTGGGCGGGACGACGACGACATTCAGGAATACGACATCCGTCTTGTCTTTGCGCTCGGCAATCCGGGCAAGCAATACGCCGGCAACCGCCGGAACGTCGGCTTCTGGGCCGTCGACCGCCTCGCACGCAAGCACGGGCTGAAGTTCGACCTGAAGACGGGCACGTACGCGCTGGCGGAAGGGACGATTGCCGGTCGCCGCGTCGCGCTCGCCCGCACACGCACCTTCAACAACGACAGCGGCACGGCGGTGATGTCGCTGATCCGCAAGCTGAAGCTCGACCACGCGCGGGAGATGCTGATCGTCTGCGATCACCTCGATCTGCCGACCGGCAGGGTGCGCATCCGCCGCGACGGGAGCGGCGGCGGCCAGAAGGGCGTCGCCGACATCATCGCGAAGACGAAGACCGACAACTTCCCCCGCGTGCGCATCGGCATCGGCCGGCCCGACCATCGCGGCGTGCCAACGCGCGACCCGGAACACGTCGCCAACTGGGTGCTCGGCGACCCCACACCGGACGAGCGCCGCCTGCTCGACGCCGGCGTCGACCGCGCGGTCGAGGCGATCGAGCGCGCGCTCTCGGGCGGCGTCGACGCCGCGATGAACGAATATAACCGCGAGGATGCGCGCGATGATTGAGCGCGCGCTGGGACGCGATCGGGCTCCTTAGCCCGCGGCGACAAGCGGGCGATAGGATCCTTGCCTGCGTACGGCGAACACCGACCTTCGCGTACACTCGCAGCACGATGACTACCGACGACGAGACGCAGACGCCACTCGATCGGCTCGTGCTTCAGCTTGAGCTCGACCGCCTCGACCGGGACCTCTTTCTCGGCGACCCCGGCAGGGGTGAGAACCGGCTCTTCGGCGGCCTCGTTGCGGCCCAGTCGGTGGTCGCCGCCTATCGCACGGTCGATGAGGGTGCGATGCACTCGCTGCACTCGTACTTCCTGCGTCCCGGACGCTACGGCGTGCCGATCCGCTATGTCGTCTATCGCATCCGCGACGGCCGCACCTTCACCACCCGCGACGTGGTGGCGTATCAATCAGGAGAGGCGATCTTCAACCTCTCGTGCAGCTTCACAAAACCGGAGGAGGGGATCTCGTACGCCGAGCCCGCGCCCGAGGTGTCGGGACCGGAGGGGCTGCCGGAATGGGAGTTCGCGCGCCCCGACCGGCACGAGGACCGCGAGATGATCAAGCGCTGGGAGCGCGCGAGTCCGATCGAGATGCGCTCCGCCGATACCGGGCCGCCACTGCCCGGCGAGGTCCCGCGGCGCCGCGTATGGATGCGGGTAAAGGGCACGCTCCCCGACGAGCCGGTCCTACACGCCGCGCTGCTCGCGTATTCGAGCGACCGCGGGCTGATCGCCACGGCGCGGATCCCGCACGGCATCGGACGTAACAACTGGTCGGGGGCGAGCCTTGACCACGCGATCTGGTTTCACCGCCCGCCACGTTTCGATGACTGGCTGCTCTTCACCAGCGAAAGCCCGGTCGCCCACGCCGCCCGCGCACTGATCTTCGGGCAGATGTTCCGGCTCGACGGGACACGCGTGGCATCGGTGGTGCAAGAGGGGCTGATCCGGACCGCGCGCGGCTGATCGGCGTCGAGCCCCCGCCGCCTCCTGGGATCGCGACGATGGAAGATTGAGGATGGATGATGGACGGCGTGGGGTCCCCAGTTTGACGCGGTCGCCCGCCTTCTCACCAGTCAGTCTGGCGAGCGTCTCGTCAGAACAGGGGCTCACAATGGAATGTGTGAGCCCCCGTGGCGGGTCTTGCCCCCAGCCGGCGCGGGCCTCATGCGTTGGTGGCGGGGCGGCGCATCACGAAAACGTGGCTGCGCTGCCCTCCGCCCGTTCGGCCGCAGCCCGTTCGCCGGACGCGTCCGGCAGCCGTCGCGGGCGATTCGACTGCTGGCGCTGCCATGCCAGCGCGGCCTCGATCGCGAGCGCCGACAGTCCGGCCCAGACGACGATATCGCCCGGGCTCGCGACGAAGCCGCCGCCCCCGACGTGGACGACGATGCTGTCTCCGAGGGACACGGCCCGCCCTCGGCCGGCGGCGACGAGCAGGTCCTTCGACCCGGATATCCAGTCGCCCGCGTGATACCGCTGCGCGCGCTCAGGACCGATCGCCGCATCGACGCTCTGCTGCCGTATCGGCATCAGGCCGCCGTTCGCCAGGATCACCGCTAGATTCGCCGCCAGGCCGACGAACATGATCCAGACACCCACCTTCCCGCGCAGGGGCCAGAGCGCCAGCGGTACCGCCGCGATCGTCAGCGGCAGCGCCACGCGCACCAGCTCCGGCGAGGGCGCCAAGCGCAACGCTGCGAACTGCACAGCCATCAGGCTGGACGCGGCAGCCGCGGTCCACAGTGCGTTGCGGTGTGACATGCGGGTAACGGACCTCCCCCAGTGCGCGCCCGGCGGGCGAGGGAGTATCGTCCCCCTGCCTGCCATGCCGCAGCATTGAGCCCGTATACGCGAAGATGCCCCTCGCAATGCAAGGGGCATCCACAAGCGCGTTCGCGCCGCTCTCGACCCCAGGTGGGCCGGGCGGCAAGATACGGGGCCTTAACGCCAGGTCCAGGGCGCAACCATGACGGCGGTCGTTGCCAGAATGCTGAGGGCGACCAGTGCGGTGGGAATGAAGCGGGCCATGTGCAGTACCTCCGAATAACGTTCCATCTGCTGAAAGAGCTATCGGCAGGGTTTTCCCGTACTTGAGCGTCGGAGCACACTTAGGCGATCTTTCTTAACCGTCACTGGGGCGTCGCGGTCTGGAAGATGGATGATGGAGGACGGAAAATGGACGGGAGCGGTCGCCGACAAAGTCGGACGTCGGAATTGCCGGGTCTCCACACCCAACGTCTAACATCCAACATCCAACACCGACCCCCAGCCTCCAACCTCCAACGTCCAATAGCCCAGCCCCTGGCCGCCCGTTGTTCCGACAGAGGGGCTGTGATAGGATGCGGATTCGGATAGCGTCGAAATTCACAAAGTTTCGGACGCGAGGGAGCGCACGCCTTGATCGAGCAGTTTGGCCGGGCGGGATTCCTGCTGATCTTTGCCGTGGCGTTCCCGATGATCCCGATCGTCGCTTCCGTCGCGCTCGGCATCTTCCACATTCGCCCCGCCAAGCCAGACCCGATCAAGCAGTCGGTCTACGAGTGCGGCATGGTGCCGATCGGCGACGCCCACGTCCGCTACAACGTCCGTTACTACGTCTTCGCGCTGCTCTTCGTGGTGTTCGACGTCGAGGCGGTGTTCCTCTACCCCTGGGCGGTCGCGTACCGGCGCCTCGGTGTCTACGCCTTCGTGGAGGCGCTGATCTTCATCGCGATCCTCGGCGTCGGATATGCGTATGCGTGGCGCAAAGGCGCCATGGAGTGGATCTGATGCCGCACCCGGTGACCGTCACGCTGAGCGGCGGCGAAGTCGCTGACCGCATCGAAGGCGCGCTCCCTGGTGCGGTGCAGGAGGTGACGGACGGGTACGTCGTGCTTCACCCCGCCCGCACGTTCGAGGCGATGCAGTTTTTGCGCGACGACCCGCACCTCGATGGCAAATTTCTCGTGCAGATGTGCAGCGTCGACATGATCACGCGCATCGACGTCGTTTACCACTTCTCCTCGCTGGCGCAGAACCACATCTTTGAAGTGAAGGTGCCCGCCGATCACGAGAGCCCGCAGGTGGCATCGATCAGCCCGCTCTGGTCCGGCGCCTGGCTACAGGAGCGCGAGATCTACGACCTGATGGGCGTGGACTTCCCCGGCCATCCGGCGCTGACCCGCCTCTTCCTCTGGGATGCCTTTCCCGGGCACCCGTTGCGCAAGGACTTCATGGCGATGCCGGGCGGTCAGAAGCCGGGGCTGAGCCAGTTTCCGAAGCAGGTGACTGGCGAGACCGGGCAGGAGTTTCGCCCGACGCAGCCGGGCAGCGGCAACTAGCGCCGGCAAAGGATCATCGTGCCGATCAAGTCTGAACCCGTCGAGGTCAACATCGGTCCGCAGCATCCGAGCACGCACGGCGTGTTTCGCATGGTGGCGAAGATCGACGGCGAGCGCATCGTCGATGTGAAGATGGTGGTCGGCTATCTGCATCGGAGCATGGAGAAGCTGGCCGAAGAACGCACGTACACGCAGAACATCCCGTTCACCGACCGCATGGACTACCTCGCGGCGATGGCGGGCAACCTCGGCTACTGCCTCTCGGTCGAGAAGCTGGCACGGATCGCTGTGCCGGAGCGTGCGCAATACCTGCGCGTGATCTTCAATGAGCTGCAGCGTGTCGCCAGCCACTGCATGGCGACCGGCGCCTTCATCAACGACTGCGGCGCCTGGCAGACGCCCGTGATGTACTGCTTCCGCGACCGCGAGAAGGTGCTCGACCTCTTCGAGATGACCTGCGGCGCCCGGCTGACCACCAACTACATGCGCATCGGTGGCGTCGCGTTCGACATCCCGGAGGAGTTCCTGCCCGCCCTCGATCGGTTGGTGAACGACGACCTCCCGTACCGCTTCGAGGAGTACGAGCAGCTGCTGGTCGGCAACGAGATCATCATGCTGCGCGCGCGCGACGTCGGCGTCGTCACGCCGGAAATGGCGATCAACGCCTCGCTCAGCGGCCCGATGCTGCGCAGCGCCGGCATCGCCTGGGACATCCGCAAGGCTGACCCGTACTGCGTGTACGACCGGATGGCGTTCGACATCCCCGTCGGTTACAACGGCGACGCCTACGACCGGATGATCATCCGCATCGAGGAGATGAAGCAGAGCCTGCGCATCATCCGGCAAGCTGTGCACGACCTGCCGGACGGACCGCACAAGACCGAAGTACCGCTGGCGATCCGTCCGGAAGCCGGCGAGTCGTACGCACGCGTGGAGTCACCGAAAGGGGAGCTGGGCTTCTACGTCGTGAGCGATGGCGGCCCCGCGCCCTACCGCTGGCACGTGCGGGCGCCGTCGCTGATCAACCTCAGCGTGCTGAAGGAGATGACGGTCGGCAAATCGATCGCGGACGCGATCGTGACGCTCGGCAGCATCGACATCAACGTCGGAGAGCTCGACCGATGATCGCCTCGCTGCTCAGCATCCGGACGGGATACTGGTTCGACATCCGCGACCTCTCCAACCTGAGCAGGAAGATCGAAGAACTGATCAGCGACGCCGGCGGTCCCGACTGGCTGATCTTCGTCGTGTCGGCGCTGCTCGGCGCCGTAGCGATCGTCGCCTTCATCGGCGGCGTGGCGATCATCAACATCTGGGTCGAGCGGCGCGTGGTGGGGCGGATGCAATCCCGCCTCGGCCCGAACCGGCTGGGCCCCTTCGGGCTGCTGCAGCCCCTCGCCGACGCGATCAAGCTCATGCAGAAGGAAGTGCTGCAGCCGGCGACGGCATCGGGCATGATCTTCACGCTGGCGCCGATCATGTTCACGGTCCCCGGCATCTGGTTGATGGCGGTGTTGCCGTGGGGCCGCAACATGACGCTCGCGCGCCTGGACATCGGCGTCCTCTTCCTGCTCGCGGCGTCCTCGCTTGGCGCGCTCGCCGTCTTCATGGCGGGCTACAGTTCGAACAACAAGTACGCCCTCTTCGGTTCGATGCGGGTCATCGCCATGCTTGTCAGCTACGAGATCCCGATCGTGCTCGCGCTGCTGGGCGTGGTCCTCTTCGCCGGCACGATGGACCTGCAGGGGATCGTGCTGTTCCAGGAGAAGTACTGGGCGTTCATGGTGCTCCTCCAGCCGCTGCCGTTCTTCATCTACTTCATCTCCGTCTCGGCCGAGCTGAACCGCACGCCGGCCGACATCGCCGAGGCGGAATCCGAGATTGTCGGCGGCTACCACACCGAGTACTCCGGAATGAAGTTCGGCCTGTTTTACGCGGCCGAGCTGATCAACGCCGTCGTCGTGTCGGCGATCATCTCGACGTTGTTCCTCGGTGGTTGGTGGCTGTACAAGGTGGACGAGATCGTGCCCGGCTGGATGATCTACATCGGCAAGATCTACGCCGTCTACTTCCTCTTCGTTTGGACGCGCGGTACGCTTCCGCGATTTCGCATTGACCAGCTTCTGGCGTTCGCCTGGAAGTGGATGACGCCGATGGCGATCCTGAACATCGTGCTGGTCGCCGCCGAGGTGCTGATCTGGGAGCAGAGTGGTTGGAGCGCGGGGTTTCTCATCCCGGCGTACATCGTGATCAACAATGTCCTCGCCGTGGTCACGATCTACGGCTTCATGAAGCTGCTTTCGCCGAAGTTCCAGCGCTTTCCGACGCGATTGCGCTTCTACGGCGCGATCGATGTGCCGTCGCTACCGGCCGTCGCCGCGCTGGACGCGATGGGCGCCGGGACGCGGCCCTCATGACGGAGCGCCGCCCGTGATCAATGACACCGGCATCGTCGTCGCCTTCTACATCCTCGCGGTCAGCACGATCGGCTGCGCGCTGATGGTGGCGTTCGTCCGCGAGCTGATCCAGGCCGTGCTGTTCCTGGCGCTGACATTCGTCGGCGTCGCCGGCATCTACGTCGTGCTCTCGGCGGACTTCGTCGCTGTCGTGCAGGTGCTGATCTACGCCGGAGCGGTTGCGGTGCTGATGACTTTTGCCGTCATGCTGACGCCCGCGGCGGACCGCAAGAACTCGGAGACCGCCTTCCAGGGCCCGGCGCTCGTGCTCTCGGGGTTGGTGCTCGCTGTCATCGTCTTCGTCGCGTACGACACGCACTGGCGCATCTCCGGCCGCGCCGCCTTCCCGACGACCGCAGCATCGCTGGGTGAGGCGTTCATGAAGCCCTACGTCGTGCCGTTTGAGGTGGCGTCGGTGCTGCTGATGACGGCGATGATCGGCGCCATCGTGCTCACCCGGGAAGACGAGGGTGAACCGCATGCCTGACCTGCTGCTCGCCCACGTGCCGCTCGAGCACGTGCTGGTCGTCGGCGCCATCCTGTTCGCGATCGGGCTCTACGTCGCGCTCTCGAAGCGCAACGCCGTCGGCGTCCTCATGGGTGTCGAGCTGATGCTAAACGCCGTCAACGTGACGCTGCTCGCCTTCTCGCGCTTCGTCGAGTCGCCTCGTCCGCTCGATGGGCAGGTCTTCGCCACCTTCGTGATCACGGTCGCGGCAGCAGAGGCGGCGGTCGCGCTGGCGCTCGCCGTCAGCGTTTACAAGCACCGCGAGACGGTGAACGTCGACGAGATCGACGTGCTGCGATGGTAATGCAAAAGTAGTCCACGGCGGTCGTGGACGGACCGGACACCCGAAACTAATCACCAGAGACCAGAGACCAGAGGACTAACCCAAGGTGTGGTCAAAGCTCATGGACGTAAAGAACGGGTACGCCGCCGAGGTGTGGAAGGAACTCTTCGACGCCGAGGGCATATCGAATCGCATCGTGCCACCGCGTGCCGGCGACGCGCCGATGGCGCAACCGCGCGAGATCTGGGTGCCCGACAGCAAGACGCACGTCGCTGAAGAGATCATGAGGAAGATTTAGTGCCCGATATTCGACGCAGCACCACCCTTAACCCGTGTGGGCGGCATGTTCGCGTCGCCTTCAACAGCAAACAGCAAGCAGCAAACAGCAAGCGGCGAACAGCAAACAGCAAACGGCAAGCCTCCAACATCCAACATCCAACATCCAACATCCACTCCCCAAACATCCTCGGCGAGGGTCGCAGATGATCCTCCCCACGATCCCCGAGGGCGTCGTCTGGGCGATCCTGCTGCTGCCGGTGGCGTCGCTGCTGACGATCGCCTTCGTGACGAAGCCGTTCCCGCGGCTGTCCGGCTACGTCACCATCGCTACGATCGGCACGGCCTTTCTCTTTTCCCTCTGGGCGCTCGATAGCGTGATCGGGGCCGACGGCCACGCGCTGGCCTTCGGTTCGTACGAGTGGCTGTCGATCCACACATCGAACCCGGTGCTCCAGCAGATCGGCGGCCCGAGCCTGACGATCGATCTCGCGCTCCGGATCGACGGGCTGAGCGCGATCATGCTCGTCGTCGTTACGTCGGTGTCGCTGATCGTGCAGGTCTACTCGCAGGGCTACATGCAGGGCGACGGCGGCTATTCGCGCTACTACGCCTACATGTCGCTGTTCACCGCCGCCATGCTCGGTCTGATCATGGTCGACAGCATCATCCTGGTCTACGTGTTCTGGGAACTGGTCGGCCTCGGTTCGTATCTACTGATCGGCTTCTGGTTCGACAAGAAGCCCGCCGCCGACGCGGCGAAGAAGGCCTTCCTCACGACGCGCCTCGGCGACATCGGCTTCCTCCTCGGCATCCTGCTGATCTGGACGAAGACCGACACCTTCAACATCCCGCTGCTTCAACAGATGGCGCAGAACCATCAGGTCACCAACGGCGTCCTGACGTTGTTCGCACTCGGCATCTTCGCGGGCGCCGTCGGCAAGTCGGCGCAGTTCCCGCTGCACGTCTGGCTGCCCGACGCGATGGAGGGCCCAACACCCGTCTCCGCGCTGATCCACGCCGCGACGATGGTCGCGGCGGGGGTCTACCTGGTGGCGCGCATGTATCCGGTATTTCAGACGTCGGAAGAGGCGCTGCACACGGTCGCTTACATCGGCGGGTTCACCGCGATCTTCGCGGCGTCGATCGCCATCGTCATGACCGATATCAAGCGCGTGCTGGCGTACTCCACGATCAGCCAGCTCGGCTACATGATGCTCGCGCTCGGCGTCGGCGGCTACGTCGCGGCGATCTTCCATCTGCTCACCCACGCCTTCTTCAAGGCGCTGCTCTTCCTTGGGTCCGGTTCGGTGAATCACGCGTCGGGCACGTTCGACATGCGGAAGATGGGCGGGCTGCGTAAGTTCATGCCGATCACCTACGGCACGTTTCTGATCGGCTCGCTCAGTCTCGCCGGCGTGCCGCCGTTCTCGGGCTTCTGGTCGAAGGACGACATTCTCGGCGCCGCCTGGTCCAACGACAAACTGTTGTTCGCCGTCGCCATGGCCGTCGTCTTCATGACAGCGTTCTACAGCTTCCGCTCGATCTTTCTCACATTCGAGGGCGAATGGAAGGGTGGCGAAGCTCCGCCGCACGGCGGAGCGGAAGGATCGCAAGCGGCGCATGCATCGGCGCCGCACGAGTCACCGCTCGTGATGGCGCTGCCCCTGCTTGTGCTGGCTGTGCCTGCGACGCTCATCGGCTTCGCCAACTTCCCGAGCCACTCGACCGAGGGCGTGGCGCATCTGCTCGAAGGCGCGCTGCCAGGCTCATCGGCAGAGGCGCTGCGTCACCAGTCGTTCAACTGGACGATCGCGGTCACATCGACCGCACTGGCGCTTGCCGGCATCGGACTGGCGTGGGCGATCTATCAGGCGAAGCTCGTGTCGTCGGAATCGCTACAGAGGGTGTGGGGGCCGGTATACACCGTCGTCGCCCGCAAGTACTACATGGATGACCTGTACGAGGGCCTGATCGTGCGCGAAGGTCTCTACAACGTTGCCACGCGTGTCGGTCAATGGTTCGACACGCACGTGATCGACGGCGCCGTGAACGGCAGCGCCGGTCTGACGCGCCGCGCCGGCGACGGCCTCCGCTGGGTGCAGTCGGGCTCGGTTCAGGCGTACGGCAGCGTCGGCTTCGCCGGACTCGTCGTCACGGCCTTCCTGATGCTTGTCCTGCGGGGGAGATAGGCGTGAACGGACTGCTCGTCTTTATCGTCTTCTTCCCCGCCGTCGCCGCCGGCGTCGTCATGCTCAGCGTGCCGCGCGAGGATCAGAATCAGACGAAGTGGCTTGCACTGCTCGCGACACTCACCTCGTTCATCGGATCGATCATCCTGCTCGCGCGCTTCGATCGCAGCCCCGGCGACGCATCGGCAGCGCCGTTCCAGTTCACGTCGCAGGCCACCTGGATCGACTCGGCGAAGGCCGGCTTCGACATCCAGTTCCACATGGGGGTCGACGGTCTCGGCATCACGATGGTGCTGCTCACGACGTTCCTCTTCGCCGTTGCCACGCTGATCTCGTTCGGCGTCAAGCTCCGCACGAAGGAGTATTTCATTTGGATGCTGGCGCTCGAGACGGGCGTGCTCGGCGTCTTCACGTCGCTGGACCTGATCATGTTCTTTCTTTTCTGGGAGATCGAGCTGCTGCCGATGTATATGCTGATCTCCGTCTGGGGCAGCGGCCGCAAAGAGTACTCGGCGATGAAGTTCCTCATCTACACCGTCGCGGGTTCCGCCTTCATGCTCGTCGGCTTTCTGGTGCTGGCGTTCAGCGCGGAGCCCGTGCATACGTTCGACATGGTCCGGCTGCAGCAGAGCAACGTGACGCACACGCTACTCCCCCTCTGGGTCGTCTTCGGCTTCATCTTCATCGGCTTCGCCGTGAAGCTGCCGGTGTTCCCGCTGCACACCTGGCTGCCCGATGCGCACACCGACGCGCCGACCGCCGTCTCCGTGATCCTCGCGGGCGTCCTGCTGAAGATGGGCGGCTACGGCATCCTGCGCATCCTCATCACGCTGATGCCGCATCAGGCGAAGGACTACGGCGTCTGGCTGGCAGCGCTCGCGGCGATCAGCGTGATCTACGGCGCCGTCCTCACGCTCCGGCAGAAGGACCTGAAGCGGCTGGTGGCTTACTCCAGCGTCAGCCATATGGGCTACGTGCTGCTCGGCATCGCCGCGCTCGGTCATGTCAGCCTCAATGGCGCCGCGCTGCAGATGTTCACGCACGGCACCATCACCGGCCTGATGTTCGTGATGGTCGGCATCATCTACGACCGCGCCCATACCCGGAACATCGACGAGCTGTCGGGCCTCGCGCACACGATGCCGCTCGCCGCCACCGTGATGGTAATCGCCGGGCTGGCGGGGCTGGGCCTGCCTGCTCTGTCCGGGTTCGTCGCCGAGCTCCTCGTGTTCCTCGGCAGCTTCGACAAATACACCGCGCCGACGATCATCGCAGTCTTCGGGATCCTGCTCGCCGCCGGCTACATCACGTGGATGATCCAGCGCGTATTCTTCGGGCCGAAGAACGAACGCTGGTCGGCGCTCCCTGACGCGAACGCGTGGTGGGAGCGCGTGCCGATGGCGGCGCTCGTCATCGTCATCGTCGGCGTCGGCGTGCGGCCTTCTCTCGTCGTCGATGTGCTCGATACCGGCATCATCAACATCGTGAAGGTGCTCGGCTGATGCTGCAGGACCTCGACCGCCTCGGACCGATCCTCGCCGTGATGGCGACCGCCGGCGTCATCCTCGTCGCCGACCTGATGACGCCGCGCCATCAGAAGAAGTGGCTGAGCGGCATCGCAGTCGCCGGTCTCACCGCGTCGGCGGTCTGGCTAGTCGCGCTGATCCTCCGCGACCGGCAGGCGTCATTTTTCAGCGACACGATGGCGCTCGATAACTTCAGCATCTTCTTCACGTTTCTGTTCATCGGCGTATCGGGCGCCGTTGTCATCGCGTCGCTCGACTACGCCGAGCGCTTCGGCGACCGCCAGGGCGAGTTCTTCGCGCTGGTGCTGCTCGCCACCTCCGGGATGATGCTCCTGTCCGGCGCGCGGGACCTCGTGGCGATCTTCGTCTCGCTCGAGCTGACGAGCATCACGCAGTTTGTCCTCGCCGGCTTCCTGCGCGATGACAAAGGCAGCGAGGCGGCGCTCAAGTACTTGCTGCTCGGCGCCGTCTCGTCCGCAGTGATCCTCTACGGCATGGCGTTTCTCTTCGGCATCGCCGGCACGACGCGGCTGATCAGCAGCGACGGCTCGCCGAGCATCGCCTCCACCATAGCCGCGGGCGATCCGGGCATCCGCTCCGCGCTGATCATGAGCATGGTGTTCCTCGCGGCAGGTTTCGGATTCAAGATGGCGATTGTGCCGTTTCAAATGTGGGTGCCCGACGTGTACCAGGGCGCGCCGACGCCGGTGGCGGCATTCCTCTCGGTTGGAAGCAAGGCCGCGGCGTTTGCCGTGGTGTTGCGGATCTTCTTCGAAGGCTTCGGGGCCAACACATTCGTCGGCGACGACTGGAAGGTCTTGTTCGCCGTCCTCGCCGCCGTCAGCATGACCGCCGGTAACGTCATGGCGCTCCGGCAGACGAACATCCGCCGCATGCTGGGCTATAGCTCGATCGCGCAGGCGGGCAACTTTCTCGTCGGCCTCGCCGCCATCTCGGCTACGGCGGGTGGCGAAACGCAGCTCGGCGCCAGCGGCGTCGTCTTCTTCCTCGCGACGTACGCATTCACGAACCTCGGCGCCTTCTTCGCGGTGATGGCGATTTCTAGCCGCACCGGCAGCGACGACATCGCCGACTTCGCCGGCATGGGACGCCGCGCGCCGCTGCCCGCTGCTGTGCTGCTGTTCTGCCTGCTCTCCCTGACCGGTCTGCCGCCGACGGCGGGATTTATCGCGAAGATTTACATCTTCAATGCCGCCGTGCAGGCCGACCTCGTCTGGCTCGTCATCATCGCCGTGCTCAACACGGCAATATCGGCGTTCTACTACCTCGGCGTGGCGCGGCAGATGTACCGGGAGACCGCGGATGGCGCCTCTGATATCCGCTCGCCGCTGCTCACGCAGGGCATGCTCGTCGTCGCAGCGGCTGGCGTCTTCGTCTTCGGCATCTACCCGATCCCGCTCATCGACGCCGCGCAGCGCGCCGTCAGCGTGTTCGCGTAGCGCCGAAGAATGGAGATCGTGGCTCCAGGATCCATTTCAACGTGACCCGCGGGCATGAGCCGCTATCGCCAGCCTTCCGTGCGCCTCGCCTCGCGGAAGGCCTCGGCGTAGAGCCGGTCGCGTGGGACACAGCCGGTCGCGTACTGCCCTTCCGCATTGTGCTTGGCCCGCATCAGCGCCGTGCAGTAGCTGACGCCGATGCAGGATTTATCGCGCTGCATCGCGCCGCCCTCGATCACATCGGCGGCGAAATCCGGATACGCCAGCGCTCCCCGCCCCAGGCCCACGAGGGTGACCGCGCCCGATGCCACATTCGCAGCGCCCGCGTGCATCGCGTAGTGGCGAAGCCACGAGTATCCGCTGCCGATCACCGGCAGGTCGGGATGGGCGCGCTGCACTGCCGCCGTCAGCGCTACGTGGCGCTCGACGCCGGCCAGCGGATGCTCGGGCGGCGTGTAGCCGTCGACCGGCGGTTTTTCGAATGGCCGGCCGATGTGCGCGTTGTAGTACGGGCTGCCCATCGTCACGTTCAGCAACTGCAAACCCAGCGATCGCAAGTCGCCGATGAGTCGCAGCGGTTCGCCCATGTCTGGCCGCGTCGGATCGGCCGCATCGACACCCCACGCGTCGCCGTACGGCACATCGTGGCGTGCCGGTTCGCCCACGTCCAACGCTCCCGCCGCGTACGGCACACCGTCGAACACATTCATCCTCGTCGCAAGCGCGATGGAGTCGCCGAGCTTGGCGCGAATGGCGCCGAAGACCTGCCGGACGAACGCGGTGCGATGCTCGTAGGTGCCGCCGAAAGGCCCCGCGCGTGAACGGGCGCCCAGGAGCTCGTTGAGCAGATACGTGTGGCACTGCTTGATGTCGACGAAATCGAACCCGATGTCTCGCGCGAGCGTGGCCGCGTCAACGAACTGCGTCTTGAGTTCTTCCAGCTCACCATCCGAGAGCAGCGCCTGACCTTCCGTGCGACGTACCCGGTCGATCGCCGCTCCGTGCTGGACGATGACGGGCCCCGCATGCGACCAGCGGCCGGAGTGCGTGAGCTGCATGCCGACCACGAATCCGGCGTCGCTCCCGAACCGGCGGCGGCGTGCCGCACGCGTTTCATCCAAAAGCTGCTTCAACGCCGGCGCCGTCTGCCGCGAGATGAGCAACTGCCGCGGATTCGCGCGCGCTTCCTCAAGGATTGCGGTCGCCTCACCCCAGAGCAGCGCCGCGCCGCCCTCCGCGAATCTTCGCCAGCGGCGGAACGTCAGCTCTCCGGGCGTGCCGTCCCGATTACCGTCGCAGCCCTCCATCGGATGCACCGCCATCCGATTCGACAGTGCGCGGCGGCCGAGTTGAAGCGGCCGCAACAACGCGCTCAGATCCTCCGATAGCGGCAGCGCAACATCGCGCGCCGCCGCGTCAGCTCTAAGTTCGTCGAGAGAGCGATAGTGAAAATACGGCATCGCGGGCGCAGAGTACCGCGCCGCCTGAGCTACGGCACCAGCAGCCGCAGGCCCGGGATGCGCGCGAAATGCTTGCCGTTGCGGCTGATGAGGGTCATTTGAAAGAAGAGCGCAGTCGAGGCGATCAAGAGGTCGTTGTCCCCAACGGGCTTCCCGGTGGACCGGAGAAGACCTCGCAGCTCGGACCAGACATCGGCGATCGCGAGGGTCACTTGAAGGATGTCGACACCGCCCGTGAACTGCTGCCAGCGCTTCATGTCCACCTGGGGCTGGCGGGAATAGAGGGCGCCTTCGCGCACCTCCCCGTACGTGATGACGCTGATGGCGAGGCCCTCAGGACGAATACTTCGGACCATCGCCATCAGCGACTCGTTGCTGCGTCGTTTCAGTGTGTCGATGCAGATATCGCTGTCCAGCAGAAACTTCGCCGTCATCGTCAGGTGTGGCCTCCGTGCCGTCGTCATCCCAGGACCGAAACACGAGTTTCTGCTCGCCACGCCATTGATAGACATCCGCGAGCAGGTCTTCGGCGTCGATCCCGGCCCACCCAGCAGCCATGGCCGCGTCCATCAGTTCGGCGCCACGCGGGTGCGCCTTCTTCGCGACCGCCCGTTCGTATTCAGCGTCGATTTCCGATTCCGACGTCGGCCCGAAGGCGCTGTATTTCATGAGGAGCGCCACTGGCATACCCCCTTTCTCGATGACGATGTCTTCGTGCTCCAGTGACCTGAGCGCTTCACCGAGGTGTACGCGCAGCTTCGTCGCAGGGACGGCCCGCCTTGGTTTGCTCATAACTCATGTACCTTACTCATTATCCATCAATTCGTCAAGCTCCCCGGCTAAGATGGGAAGTGGCCGCGTAGACCCGCGATGGCCGCTACCGCCGATGGCGCACATACTATCGGCTGCGAAACCGCCAACACACGGAGGCCCTATGCCTGACATGAGTCAGAAGACCGTATTGATCACCGGCGCCAGCCTGGGCATCGGCAAGGAGACGGCGATCGGCCTCGCCGCGATCGGCGCGCGCGTCGTGATGGTGGCGCGCGCCCGGTCGCGCGGCGAGGCGGCACTCGCCGAAGTCATCCGCGAGTCGGGCAGCAAGCAAGTGGAGCTCATGCTCGCCGACCTTGCGTCGCTCGATGACGTCCGCACCCTCGCCAGCGACTTCAAGCGGCAGCACACCGAGCTGCATTTGCTGATCAACAACGCCGGCGCCATGAACGCACACCGCACGCTGACCAAGGACGGCTTCGAGACAACGTTCGGCGTCAACCACCTGGCGCACGTGCTGCTCACCGACCAGCTACTCGACGTGTTGAGAGCCAGCGCGCCCTCGCGAATCATCAACGTCAGTTCCACCGCTCACGTCGGCGGTCATATCAACTTCGACGACCTGCAGGGCGAGAAGCGCTACAGCGCGATCAGGGCGTACGGCCAGTCGAAGCTCGCGAACGTGCTGTTCACGTACGAGCTTGCGCGACGGCTCGAAGGCAGCGGCGTCACGGCGAACGCGCTCCATCCTGGGGTCGTGCGCACCGGATTCGGCAAGAACAGCCCCGGGATCGTGCGCGAGGCGTTTAAGGTGTTTCACATCATCGGCCGCCCGTTCTTCATTTCGCCCGCCGAGGGGGCACGGACCTCGATCTACCTCGCATCATCGCCCGAGCTTGAAGGTGTCACGGGCAAGTACTTCGACAAGTGCGCGCAAGTCTCCTCCAACACGGAATCGCACGACACGGCGATCGCGCGGCGCCTCTGGCAGGTGAGCGAAGAGCTCACCAAGCCGGCGGGCGCCACGGCGAACTAGCAACATGACCTACTCGATCATCGCGCGCGATCCGGCGTCCGGCGATCTCGGCTGCGCGGTCCAGTCGCACTTCTTCTCCGTCGGGCCGGTGGTGCCGTGGGGCGAGGCCGGCGTCGGCATCGTCGCATCGCAGGCGATGGCTCAGCCCTCGTACGGACCGCATGGTCTGGACCTGATGCGCCGCGGCGAATCCGCTGCCGATGCGTTGCGCGCGCTGCTCGCGATCGATCCCGGCGCCGAGCAGCGCCAGGTGGCGATGCTCGCGACGACGGGCGAGGCCGCCGCTCACACCGGCAGCCGTTGCATCGCGGAGGCGGGGCACCACACCGGCGACGGCGTGTCCGTGCAGGCGAACATGATGGAGCGCGACACCGTGCCCGATGCGATGCTGGCCGCGTACAGCAGCGCCGTCGGCGACCTGCCCGACCGGCTCCTCGCTGCGCTCGATGCGGCCGAAGCCGAGGGTGGCGACATCCGCGGCCGCCAGTCGGCGGCGATCCTCATCGTGCGAGGCCGCACTACCGGCCAGCCGTGGTGGAACGACCGGCCGATGGACCTCCGCGTCGAGGACCACCCGGAGCCGCTCGCGGAACTGCGGCGCCTCGTCAGGCTACGCCGCGCCTACGCCGCGTACGAGGCGGCGTTTCAGCTCATCGGCACGGGCGATCGTGATGCCGGGATGGCGCAGGTCGAGGCGGCGCGCGCGCTCGCGCCGGACAACCCCGAGATCATATTCTGGAGCGCGCTGGCCCTCGCGCGCACGAATAGCGGCGAAGCGCGCGCCATGATCGCGCAGGCACGCGCAGTCGAGCCGCGCTGGGGCGAACTGCTGAAGCGGCTGCCGGCAGCAGGCCTCTTTCCGGACGACACCGCCCTGATCGCGCGTCTCCTCGGCGAGGAATGAACGCTATGAGATGCCCAGCGCCTGCTTGATGTCGCCCTGGTGCTCCATGAAGTGCGACGTAGGCACGTGGAACATCTCTGCGACGTTCCGTGTCGCGCCAAAGTTGGTCGCTACCATCGCGAATTGATCCGCGCCTGTGGCGTCGAGTATTTCCCGTAATCGATTGATGCCGCTGTCGAAGTCAGCGAGGACGGAATCCCGCGTCGCCTTGCGCGACGACATCCGGACGTTCAGCTCGCTGAGCTTGTAGAGAGCGGGCATCACGAATGAAGGCGGGTTCGTCGACTTCCCCTTCTTCACACTCTCGATCTGGCCGGCGATGAACCTGACGCCCTCGGCCACGTGCCAGGCGAGCTGCCCGCACGTCCAGGCCGGGTTGCCGCTCTTGAGCTTCCACTGCGCGTCGCCGATCTGCGCGACGAGCGTGTGGAATGCCGTCCGCGTCTCTTCCAGTTCCGCGCGGATCGCCGCCGTGTCAGCAGGCGCCTCGGTTTCCATCCTCGTCTCGTTCATCTTCGTCACCCCCTCCGTAATAGACGCCACTCCGGGCGGCGTGCGAACCAGATGCTACGCCCGTAGCACGCCACGCGTCAATGGCGACGAATGCTCTTCTCGCAGATCCGCAGAGTTCGGGCGGGCCCTATTGGTACCCCCGCGCCGCTACCGGCCAGACCTCCACGACCTCCTCACCGCGCACTGCGTAGAGGACATCGTGGAGGTTGATCGTGGGGTCGATGTGCGAGGGCCACAGCTCGATGCGGTCGCCCGGCGCGATGCCACTTTCCGGCGGCAGCGCGATCGTCGCGTGCTCGTCGCTCAGGAACAAGACGTCCGCGCCGGGCACGCCCTTCACCGACGGGTTGCCGTGGTCCACCGACGCCGCCTTCAGCCCGGCATCCGCCGCGCACTGCTCGGGCCGCGGCCGGCTCAGCACCGTCGACGCAATGCTGAACGCCATCTCGAACGGCGTGTCGAGCTTTGCGTACGCCGTGTCCATGAGCACGTACGAGCCCGCCTGCACCTCGGTGATCCCCTCCATGTCTCCAGTTATGTCAAATGTTCCGGTGCCGCCGCCGCTGACGATCTCGCAGCGCAGCCCGGCCTCCCGCACCAGCCGCGCCGTCGCCAGCAAGCGCTCCATCGCCTTGGCCGCTTTCGCTTCGCGCTCCGTCCGGTCCTCGATGCCGACGGCGTGGCCTTCATAGCCCATAACGCCGCGGAGGATGACCCCCGCGGTCGCGTCGACGCGCTTCGCCAGCGCCAGCGCGGGCGGGCCGGGCGCGATGCCGCAACGGGGCAGGCCGACCCCCACATCCACCAGCACGCCGACCTCTACGCCCGCCGCTTGTGCCGCCGCCGCGAGGTCGTAGAGCCCGAAGTCAGAGTCGATCGCGACCACGACGTCCGCGCGCTCCGCCAGCTTCGCGACGCGCGCGGCCTTGCCCGGGCCGACAACCTCGTTGGCGATGAGGATGTCCCGCGTCAGGCCCTCTTTCACGACAACCTCCGCCTCTCCAACGGTGGCGCAGGTCAGCCCCGTGCAGGAGCCAGCCGCGAGCTGACGGCGCGCGATCTCCGGCGTCTTGTGTGCTTTGAAGTGCGGGCGGAGCTTGCAGGGTCGCTCGGCGAAGTACGCGGCCATGCGGGCGATGTTCCGCTCCATCGCATCGATATCGACGATCAGGGCCGGCGTCGGGATGTCGCGTACCTTCATCCGGGGCTCCTTCGTGGTGACCGGTTAGGCCAAGGCCCGCTGACATCGGCGCGGCGTGTCCGGCATACGCAAGGTAGCCTCAACCAGGCGGGGCCGATAGGCTGCCCTGATGAACGAGCCGACGAAACGACCCCGCCGCAGACGTGGCGGCCGGGGCGGCCAGAACCGTGCGCAAGCCCCCGGGTCCCCGCCCGAAGCAGGCGGTGACAGCGACGCGACGCCCGGCGCCGAAGGGCGCCCCCAGCGACAGGACAACCGCCGCGGAGCATCGCGTCCAGACGACCGCCCCCGCACGCCACCCGGACCTCCAGGCCCATCCGGCGGCGCGCCGAGCGGGCACGTGAGCGGCGGCCGCATTCAGCGCGCCCCGGGCGCAGCCGACCGCGCGCGCGGTGATCGCCCTCCGCGCGATGCCCGCAGCGGGCAAGGAGACGGCCGCAACCAGCGCGGTCCCGCCGGCCAACGCGACAATCGCGGGCCGCAGCACGACAGCGGGCGCGGTGACAATCGCGGCCCGCAGCGCGATGGCGGGCGCGGCGACAATCGCCCGCGCCGCGACAGCGGCCCGCGGGTGTACGAGACGCCTGTGCCGCAGGACGAGCGCTCCATAGAGCTGGGCGCCCTCTTCCGCGAATCGCAGATTGCGGTCCGCGAAGCGAAGAAAGTGCTGGCCAAACGCAAAACAGAATTCGAGGACGAGCCGGCGTGGATGCTCGAGCAACTCCAGGAGGCGGTACAGCGCTTCGAAGCGGTCGCGACCGACTGGTCCGAACATCTCGAGAAGACGGGCCGAAAGGTGGTCCGCCGGTAGGCGGAAAGATGGTGGACGATGGATGATAGACGACGGATCGCAACGCTTCCATCTTCCACTTTCCATCCTCCATCCTCTGTTTCTCGCAGGCCGCGCCCGCCCCATCAAACCCCTGTCGCGTGTCGACGGCCTCGCCTATAATCGCCTCAATGCCCGCACGCAGAGCGCGTCCCTCCGTACCGGCAGCGGCAGCGCCGCTCTCGGACGCAGAGCGACGCCGGGGCGCGAGAGAAGGTCCATCTGGTCACGAAAGCATCCATGACGCGACTCAGCGACCTCTGGCGGCTCCAGGAAACGGATATCGCCCTCGACAGCCGACGCGCCTCCCTCGATGATGCACAGGCGCGCCTCGGCGAGTCGGAAGAGCTCCTCGCCGTCCGCGCGCGCCACGAGGAGTTGCTGGCGGTCCAACGAGCGACGGAGTCCAGCCAGCGCGATATCGACGTCGAAGCGAACGACCTGCGCGCGAAGATCACGCCGCAGGAGACGAAACTCTACAGCGGTGCCATCAAAAATCCGAAAGAGCTCGGCGACCTCCAGGCAGACATCGACCAGCTAAAGCGGCATCTGGCCACGATAGAAGATCGCGATCTTGACGCGCTGGCCGCTGTCGAGGCAGCCGAGCGCGAGACGCGGGCGGCGGCCGGCGAGCGCGAGGCGACAGAAGCGGCGTGGAACGAAGAGCAATCCGACCTGCGTGAGCGCGTCGCGCGCCTGAGCCGTGAGATCGACGAATACAGCGCGATCCGCAGCGATCAGGCCGAGTACATCGACGGCGATTTACTGAAGAGCTACGACCGGCTCCGCGCCGCCCATCAAGGGAAGGCGATGGCGAAGCTCGACCGCAACCTCTGCACGGGCTGCCGCATTTCGCTGCCGACGAACGTTGTCAACAAGACCAGGGCGGGGAACGCGCTCGTGCAGTGTCCGAACTGCGAGCGCATCCTCACGGCGTGAGCGATGAGGGCAATCGGCTACTTCCGCGAGCCATCATACGGCGGACGCACGCCGGCGGAGCAGAACAAGGCGTTCCTCGAGTTCTGCGCCCGCG
This sequence comes from Dehalococcoidia bacterium, assembly GCA_038227375.1. GTDB lineage: Bacteria > Chloroflexota > Dehalococcoidia > DSTF01 > JACRBR01 > JALYKW01. Next base: position 31,119 of record JBBRPY010000016.1, on the reverse strand, counting down.
AAGGGCACGACGGCACCGGCACCTTCGTCGATAGCGCCGCGACCGGCGGCGAAGCCCCGGGATTCCGGCAGTTGCTCCTGTTCGTGCGGGACGGCCTCACCCCTCTCCAGGGCGAGTCTAGGACCAACCCCTCACCGCATGGGGAGCGGAGCAGTTCCGGAATTCTCGTCGTCGTGCAGGATGTGGGGGCATTCGGGGGCGTGCTCCGCGATGCGTCGCGGCGCTACTTTCAGCTCGCCGGCCTGGGTGCGTCTGTCGTTGCGCTGGAAGGCGAGAGGGACATCGCAGAGGACATTCTCGCTGCCTGGAGGGCGCAGGAAGGTGGCCACGCCGGCGACCGCGTGCGCATCGCCATGCGGCGGAAGGCGGTGAAGGGCGAGGTGCTCGGCAGGCCGCCGTACGGGTACAAGGTCGGCAGCCAGCGCCGCCTGGAGGTAATTCCGGAAGAAGCGGTCGTCGTCCGCTACATCTACCGCCTCTATCTGAACGAGGACCTCGGCATCCGCTTGATCGCCCGCCGCCTGAACCAGGAGGACCTGAAGACGCGGCGCGGTGGGAACTGGAGCATGGTTAGCATCCGTGACATCCTCCGCAACCGCGTGTATCTCGGCACGTACTCTCGCTTCGGGGTGAAGGTGCCGGGCAGCCACACCGCCCTCGTCTCCGCCGACGACTTCCGCGCGGCACAGGATCGGCTCAGCGCGCGCAGGACCAGCCATGCGCCGCGCGTCGCCTCGCAGTTTCTGCTCTCAGGCATCGTGCAATGCGGATATTGCGGCAACAAGCTCATCGGAGTCAGCCGCAAGCAGGCATGGCAGCGGCGGAGCGGCGAGCGTGTTTCGAATTCCTACCGCTACTACCAGTGCGAGTCACGCACCAACCAGAGCGTGTGCAGCTACCACACGCGGCGCGCGGCAGATCTCGAGACGCAGGTCTGCATGCAACTGGCGGAGATGTTCGCCTCCGGCGCGGGCTTCGCGGACGATCCGGACGCCGCCGAAGTCCGGTCCGGCGAGCAGGTCGACCGCGAGCGCCTGCACGCGCGCATGAAGTCCATTGACCGCCGCCTCGATGGGTACATCGATGCGGCATCGAAAGGCCGGATCACAAAGGAGCGGATGGAGAAGCTCAGCGTCACGGCGGCCGCGGACCGGCTCGCGATCGAAGACGTCATCGAGCTGACCGACCGCCGCCTGAGCAGGTACGGAGACCGCCACCAACGCAGGGACGCGCGGAACCGCGATCTCGTCGACCTGCTGGCAGCGTGGGAGGAGACGCCGTTCGCCGCCCGTCACGCCGGCCTCCGCGAGGCGATCACGCGCGTGACGGTCACAGACGACGACAACATCACGATCGCTCTCCGCGCCTAGATGGCGGCAAAGAGCATCACGATCGCCGCGGCAGCCGCCTTCGTGCTGGAGGCGATCACGCGTTACGCCGAAGAGCAGGGCGGCGGCGGTACGCAAGCGCCGCTGCAAAATGGGTCGCGACTGATGCTGCGCGCTCCCGCATTCGTGCTGGGACTGAACGTCTATCCGTCGAAGCAGGGCGGCTGCAAGCTCGTCTTCGACCAGCCCGATTCTCCGCAGGCGGATGCGATCGCGGCCCTTCTTCCGGCGACGCCGTCCGTGCCCAAGAAATCGAAGAGCGCTGGCGGCGCCATTGAGCCCGTGATCGAGGATGCATCCTGCTGGGTGGGCAGCGACGAGAGCGGCAAAGGCGACTACTTCGGACCGCTCGTCGTCGCCGCCGTGGCCCTGACGCAGCAGAACTGGCGCGTCCTCGAAGCGCTCGGCGTGCAGGACAGCAAGAACCTGACGGACTCGCGGGCGCTGGCGCTGGCGCCTCAGATCGCGCAAGCCTTTCCGAACGAAGTGATCGTGATCTTGCCGAAGCGCTACAACGAGCTTTGGTCGAAGTTTGGCAACGTAAACCGCCTGCTGGCGTGGGGCCACGCGCGGGCGATCGAAAACGTCATCGAACGCGCGCCCGACGCCACCGCGGCAGTGGCCGACCAGTTCGGCGACGAATCGCTGATTCGGAACGCACTCTTTGCGCGTGGAAGGGAAGTGCGTCTCGTCCAGATGCCGCGGGCGGAGCGCGACCCGGCCGTCGCCGCGGCATCGATCCTCGCGCGGGCGGAGTTCCTCCGGCGGCTTGCGGCGCTCTCCCGGACCGCCGGCGCCACGCTCCCGAAGGGCGCTTCACCGCAGGTGGAGGCCGTAGCGCGCGCGCTCGTCGCAGCGCATGGCCCGGCGGTGCTGGACACGCTCGCGAAGCGCCACTTCAAGACGACGCAGCGGGTGATCTGAGATCGCGATCGAAGCCGTGGCGCCGACGCGATATACTCCAGCCGCCAGCGGGCCGGGTGGCCGCTCCTCGCTTGTCGGGGAGAGGAAAGTCCGAACTCTACAGGGCAGAGTGCCGGCTAACGGCCGGGCGCGGTGACGCGACGGAAAGTGCCACAGAAACAAACCGCTCGATGGGCCGGCCGGCTGCCTCAGCCATGCGCTGGGTCGGCTGGTCGGCCCATCGAGTAAGGGTGAAATGGTGCGGTAAGAGCGCACCGGCGCCGTGGAGACACGGCGGCCGGGTAAACCCCACTCGGAGCAAGGCCCAATAGGGGACCACGCCCCTGCTTCGGCAGCGGCTCAGGGCGGCCCGTCTGAGCGTCCCGGGTGAGCCGCAAGAGCTGCGAGGCAACTCGCAGCCCAGATAGATGGTCACCACGGTCGCCGCGGCGACCGTACAGAATTCGGCTTACAGGCCCGCTGGCACACCGTCCACCGACGCTCGCCGACTGCTACGAGAGACCGCCGGAGCGGCGGTGGCCGTCGATCTGGCGGTTTACGGTGATCACGCCGCGCACCGATTCGAGCTTGGCCATGACGCGGCTGAGCTGCGCCACACCCGTCGTCTCGAGCGTGAGGAAGACTGACGTCGTGCGGTCGTCCTCGTGCTCGGTGCGGACGCCCATCATGTTCACCTTCTCATCCGAAATCAGCGTGGAGATGTCGCGCAGCAGGCCGACGCGGTCCCATGCCTCGATGTGCACGGCGACGGGATACAGCTCGCCCGACCGCCCCCACTCGACATCCACCAGGCGGTCGCGCTCGTCCTCGTGGACGACGTTGAAGCAGTCGTGCCGGTGGATCGTGACGCCGCGACTGCGCGTGATGTAGCCGATGATCCGGTCGCCGGGCACGGGATTGCAGCAGCGCGCGATCTGCGTCAGCAGGTCGCCGGTGCCTAACACCTGGACGGTCTGACTCTGCACGCGCGTTACGGGGCCTTCGATCTGCGGCAGCACGGGATCCTCATCGCGATGGATGAGCGGCGCCAGGCGCGTAGCGATGTGGGCGGTGCTGACGCCGCCGTAGCCGAGCGCGGCGAGAAAGTCGTCGAGCGCGTCGTACTTGAAGATGCGCAGGATCTCGTCCTGACACTCGCTGAGCACGAGGTTGAGCCGGCGCAGTTCCTTATCGATGATCTCGCGGCCGCGCTCGATGTTCTCGGCGCGCTCCTGCTTCTTGAACCACTGCCGGATCTTCTCGCGCGAGTGGCCCGCCTTGATATACCCGAGATTCGGGTTGAGCCAGTCACGGGAGGGGCCGCGCGAGTTCTTGCCGCCGAGAATCTCGACGACGTCGCCGTTTTGCAGTTGATACGTGAGCGGCACCAGGCGCCCGTTCACCTTGCCGCCGACGCAGTGGTGCCCAAGCTCGGTGTGCACGCGGTACGCGAAGTCGATCGGTGTGGCGCCCGCGGGCATCTCCTTGATCTCGCCCTTCGGGGTGTAGACGAACACCTGGTCCTGAAAGAGGTCGGTCTTCACCGACTCAACGAACTCTTCCGCAGCCGACATATCGCGCTGCCATTCGACGAGCTGGCGGAACCAGGACATCCTCTCTTCGTAGCGGAAGTCGCGCGGGCCGCTGCCCTCCTTGTAGCGCCAGTGAGCGGCGACGCCGTACTCCGCGAGTTGGTGCATCTCCTGCGTGCGGATCTGGATCTCGAGCGGCCGAGCGCCAATCGCCATCACCGTGGTGTGGAGCGATTGGTAGAGGCTCTCCTTCGGACTCGCTATGTAGTCGTCGAACTGGCCGGGCATCGGGTGCCAGAGCCCGTGGACGACGCCGAGCGCGTTGTAGCAGTCGCCGACGCTGTCGACGATCACGCGCAGCGCCAGGAGGTCGTAGATCTGCTCGAATCCCTTGTGCTCGGCGGCGTACTTTTCGGCCTTCTGCGCGATCGAGTAGATGTGCTTCGCGCGGCCCTTCACTTCGGCGTCGATGCCGTGCTTCGTCAGCTCGTCGCTGAGGATGCGTTCGACCTGCGCGACGTACCGTTCGCGCACCGTGCGCTTCGACTGGATCTGGCGCGCGATCTGCTTGTAACGGTCCGGCTCCAAGTGCCTGAAGGCGAGGTCTTCGAGCTCCCACTTGAGTTGCCAGATGCCGAGGCGGTTCGCCAGCGGCGCGTAGATCTCCATCGTCTCCTGCGCCGTGCGGATGCGCTTCTCCGGCGGCTTCGCATCGAGCGTGCGCATGTTGTGCAGGCGGTCCGCGAGCTTGATGATGACGACGCGGATGTCCTCGGCCATCGCCAGGAACATCTTCCGGAGATTCTCGGCCTGGATGTTCTGGTCGCCTGGGCGTTCGGCCGGCGCGCGCCAGGCGATCTTGTCGAGCTTCGTGGCGCCGTCGACCAGCTTCGCGATCTCCGGGCCGAAGCGGCGCTTGATCTCGGCGTTGGGGACGCCGCAGTCCTCCTGCACGTCGTGCAGCAGCGCGCCGGCGATCGCTGCGGCGTCGAGCTGCAGCCCGGCCACCGTCAGCGCGGCGTCGAGGGGGTGGATGATGTAGGGGTCGCCGGTGAGCCGCGTCTGCCCGGCGTGCGACTCCCGAGCGAATTCGAACGCTTCCTCGACGACATGCAGCTTGTCGGCGGGGAGGTACGCCGCGCGCTCCAGGAGCGACGCGAGGTCCGGCACGTGAGGTGCAACGGGCAGATGCTTCGCGGTCAAGGTGCGAGGGAACCCTTCGGGCCGCACAGTGGCCGGAGGTGAACCCCGCCGTGCGTAGACTGCGCCAGCCGGACCGCCCCGGCAGCGATACGGGCGCGACGATCCGGCCAAGTCCCGCTTCCACTCGCTCCCTGTATCAGCCGACGAGACATTCGTCACCCTTCCCGCGCGCGACGTGTGCGACACGAAAAGTGTATCAGTACGAACCTGGCCGGTGCATACGGCGGCCACGCCCGGCACACGGCGGGTTGCCATCCGTCCGCGCCTCTCCGACAATGGATCGAGCCATCGCTTACCGCCACGGAGGTCCCAACATGGCCGCACTGAGCAAATCCGACATCGACGCGCGGCTGAAGGGCATGGACGGCTGGGCGCTGGCCGCCGATGAGATCGCGAAGACGTACACCACGAAGGATTTCCTTCAGGCGATGGAGTTCGTCAACCGCGTGGCGGAAGCGGCCCAGGCGGCGGACCACCACCCGGACATCCTCATCCAGTACAACAAGGTGACGCTGACGCTTTCGACCCACAGCGAGGGCGGCGTCACCGACAAGGACTTCGCCCTCGCCGCCGCGGCGGACGGCCTGGCGTAACCGGCAAGGACTCCTTGGACGCGGAACCGACGGAACCCGAACATCCCGCCCTGGCCTGGGTGAAGCGCAATGCGAGCTGGCTCGCCCTCGGCGGCGTGCTCATCGCCTTCCTGCTGCCGCGGGTGTCGCCGTTCGAGGGGCTCAACCACTACCTAAACTTTGCGCAGCGGTTCAGTGAGTGGACGCTTCGCAAGCTCGAGACGCTGTTCAAGGACTACGGCTACTGGGTGGTGTTCTTCGGCGTTCTGCTGGAGAACAGCATGTTCCTGGGGCTGCTCGTGCCGGGCGCGATCATCCTGATCCTCGCCGGCCTGGCAGCGCAGAACGGCTCGATCAACATCTGGCTCGTGCTGCCGATCGGCATCGTCGCGACGATCATCGGCGACACGCTGAGCTACGGCATCGGCCGCGCCGGCTGGGCGCGCGCGCTCGAGCGCGGGTCGCTCAAGCCGATGCTGGACCGCGTGCGCGGATCGATGGAGTCGAATCACCGCTGGATCATCCTGGCGTATCACTTCGCGGGATACTCCCGCGTCGTCGGTCCGGCCGCGGCGGGTCTGTTTCAGATCCCCTACCGCAAGTGGGCGCCACTGGACTACGCCGGTGGGACGCTATGGGTCGTCGCCTACACCATGTTTGGTGTGATGCTGGGCGTGTTCGGGGTCGAATTCGGCGACACGAAACGCATGGTCAATCTGCTGGAACTCTTCTTCACCGCCCTGCTCGTGGTCGCGGTGCTGACGACGATCTATCGCTCGTCGCGCGCGCGGGCGAAGGCCGCGGCGCTTGGTGCGCCGGCGCCCGTCGCGGTGACCGCAGACGACGACTGATGCGACGCCCGCGGGTGCTCGCTGGGCTGGCCAGCCGCGGTTTCGACGACGATCTTCGGCGCGATATGATGTGCTACTGTGGCTCCGTGGCTCTACTCCCCGATTACCTTCGTCCGCGGCTCGATCTTGTGATCATCGGCATCAATCCGGGCACCCGATCGGCCGCCGCCGGGCATCATTATGCGGGCCCGGGCAACCACTTCTGGCCGCTCCTCTATGAGTCCGGTCTCGTCACCGAACCGCTGGGGTTCGCCGACGACGCGAGGGTGCTCGAATGGCGCATCGGCCTAACGAACATCGTGTCGCGGCCGTCACCGTCGATATCCGATCTCTCGCTCGAAGAGATGCGCGCCGGCGCCCAAGTGCTCCGCGCGAAGCTGCTGAAGTGCGACCCGGCGGTCGTCTGCTTCAACGGGAAGCGCATCTACGAAGTCTTCTCCGGGCATCCATGCACGCTCGGGCTGCAGCCGGAGCGCGTCGGGCGCAGCGTCGTCTTCGTGATGCCGTCGACGAGCGCGCGGACGGCGGCGTACCAGCGCGCTGACAAGCTGCCATTCTTCCGCGATCTCCGCCATGCCGTCGTCTCTTCCAGCCGCAAGGCGGTCGCCTCGTGACGCTGGAACCGCCGGACATCCCCGTCTTCTCCAAGCGCCTGGATGAGCTGATGGCAGCGATGATCAAAGGCGACGCGCCGAACGCCGGCCGCTTCTGCGGGTACTGCTACACACCTCTCGGGAAGAAGGGCGAGACCTGCGCGCATTGCGGCCGAGCCGCTGGCGACTACGCGCCGGTCGCGAAGATCCCGCTCGACTTCTTCGACCTCTACAAGAACATGCGCAAGCGGGAAAGCCTGATTGTGAACTCGTTCGCCTTCGCCGGCCTGGGGCTGGGCCTCGTGCTCTTCGTCGCCCTGGTCGCCGTTGCCGTCTACCAGTTCGACGCCTCCGTCTGGGCGCTGGCGGGCGCAACCGCAGTGCTGCTCATCGGCGGCCGCATCTTCGCCGGCATCCTGGGCGGCTGGATCGGCGACGCGATCGGCTACGACTACGCCCACAAGAGGCTGATCCGCGAGTGGCACGACTACGAGCACGAGCGCGAGATCCGGCTCGGCCGCGCCAAAGGCATCGCCGGCGCGGGAGATGCGCATTCCCCTGACCGCACGCCCGCCGCGCACGCGCGGTAGCCCTCGGCGTGCGCTACACCGAACTGATCGTGACCGTCGCCGCGCCGGACGCCGATAGCGCCGCTGATCTGCTCCGTGAGATCACGGACGCGGGCATCTGGCTCGACGCACCGTTCGTGCAAGAGGACCTCGAGTCCGATGCCGTCGTCGACCACAGCGCGGACGTCCGGCTGCACGCCTACCTGCCCGACGACGGCGATGCGGCTGGCGCGGCCCTCCGCATGCAGGAGGCGCTCACCGCGGCGGGTGTCCGCGCGACGCTTACACGAGCCGCTGTTGCGGAGGAGGACTGGGCGGACTCCTGGAAGGAACACTTTCAAGTCGAGCGCTACGGGAGTCGCATCGTCATCGTCCCATCCTGGCGCGCGTACACAGCTCGATCCGATGATCTGGTGCTCACCCTCGATCCGGGCATGGCGTTCGGGACAGGGCAGCATGAGACGACGCGCATGTGCCTGGAAGCGCTCGAGCCCGCAGTGACCGACGGCGCGCGCGTGCTCGACGTCGGCTGCGGTTCGGGCATTCTTTCGATCGCCGCCGCCAGACTCGGCGCCCGCGAGACGCTGGCGGTGGACGTGGACGCGAACTGCGTGCGGGTGACCAACGAGAACGCGCGACTCAACCACGTCGAGCGGGCCGCCCGGGCGGCCCAGGGCAGCGCCGGCGCAGGGTGGCCATTCGATCCCGGGGCGGCGGCGGGATTCGATGTGGTCGTAGTGAACATCATCGCGCGGATCATCATCGATTTGGCGGATGCGCTCGTCGCGGCATTGGCGCCGCATGGCCGCCTCATCGCCTCCGGGATCATCGGCGAACGCGAGCACGATGTGGTCGAGGCGCTGACGGCGGCACGCGCTCGGGTCATCTCCACCCGGTCGATGGGCGACTGGCGTTGCATCGAGGCTGTGCGTAGCGGCAGCGGGCCTTCCGCATGACCCGCCGCTTCTTCGTCGAGCCTCCCGCGCTCGAATCGGATCGCATCGACCTGCCGGCCGAGTTGGCGCACCGGATCCTCCGCGTGCTGCGGTTGCGGGCGGGCCAGGAGATCGCGCTGTTCGACGGGAGCGGCGTCGAAGCGCTCGTGCGGCTGACCGAAGCCAGCGACCGCGGCGCCACCGGCGAGGTCATCGAGCGCTCGGCCTCGCCCCCAGAACCGCACGTGGCTCTGCACCTCTACCAGTCGATCACGAAGGGAGAGCGGTTCGAATGGCTGCTCGAGAAGGGCACCGAGATCGGCGTCGCGCACTTCGCGCCGATCATCGCCGCGCGCGCGGTCGTGAAGACGACGGCCGAGGGCAATCGGGCCGCCCGCTGGCGCCGCATCGTCGTCGAGGCGGCGGAGCAGTGCGAGCGCGGCGCCGTACCTTCGATCTCGCCGCCGCAGACCTTCAGCGCCGCGCTCGCGTCGGCGCCGGGCGTCGTGCTGGTGCCATATGAGGAGGCGTCGCCGGACGAGCGCAATATCGCAGCGGTGCTACACGACGAGATCGATGCCGTGTTCGCGCTGGGCACGGTGAGCATCTTCATCGGCCCCGAGGGCGGCTGGGAGCCGGGTGAGGTCGAGGCGGCGACGGCGGCGGGCGCGCACGTGGTCACGCTCGGCCAGCGGGTGCTGCGCTCGGAGACGGCGGGCCTGGTCGCCGCGACGATTGCCCTTCATGCGCTGGGCGAGTTGGGGTAGCGGGGCGCGCGAGTCAATTCATCGGATTGCCGCCGGTGACGTTCAGCGTCTGCCCGGTGATCCACGCCGCATCATCGGAGGCGAAGAATGCGACCGCGGCGGCGATGTCGGCCGGGCGTCCCTGCCGTCCGAGCGCGATCGTGCGAACCACCGCCTGCTTCATCGCCGGCATCTCGCTGTGATAGCGGGTGGCCATGTGCTCGAAGGTCCCGTCCATCATGTCGGTATCGACCGATCCCGGCGCGACGGCGTTCACGGTGATCTGATGGGGGGCAGCTTCCAGCGCGAGCATCTGCGTCAGCCCGATGATCCCCCACTTGGTGGCGCCGTAGGCGCCGTACTGCGGCACGCCGATGCGGCCCGCCGCCGAGGAGATGTTGATGACGCGGCCGCCCTGCTGCGCCGCGACCATTGCCCGCATCGCGCGGCTCGTCAGCAGGTAGACGGCGTTCAGGTTGATGTCGACGACCTGGTACCACTCATCGTCATCGATCTCCCAGAGATTGCGTTCGCCGCAGATGCCGAGGCCGGCGTTGTTCACCAGCACATCGACGCGCCCAAACGCGCGCATCGTCTCGTCGACGATGCTGTCGGCGTCCGCTGCTTTCGTGAGGTCCGCGTCGATCGCCAGCGCGCGCCCGCCGCCGGCCGCGATCTCATCCGCCGCGGACGCCGCGCCGCGCCAGCCGATGCGCTGCTCCTCTTCAGGAAAGCGCTCCGCCGGCCGCGGCGACCCAACGGCGACGACGGCCGCCCCGTGCGCCGCGAGTCCCAGCGCGATGCCGCGGCCGATGCCGCGATGCCGCGCGGCGCCCGTCACGATCGCTACCTTCCCGTCGAGAGCTGGCATCGGGTGGCTCCTCTGTGTGTTGGTTCGACGGATCTCCGTGCGGACCGGTGCTGGTCCGCACGATCGGCACGGTAACTCAATGCCGGTGCAGATGCAGGCTCGCATCGGACGACGGAGCCACGGTGCGCGTGCGCTCCATGATGTCGGCTTCATCCGGGTCCAAATGCACCGTGACGACGGCGCTCGGGACGATGCTGCTGATGTCGCGCTCGAGGTCTTCGACGAGCCGGTGGGCCTCGCTGACGGTGATCGCCGGGTCGATCAGGGCGTGCAGGTCAATGTACGCCTCACGGCCGGAGCGGCGCGTGCGGAGCGCGTGATAGCCGCGCATGCCGTGACTCTCGTGGGCGAGGCAGGCGCTGAGCGCTGCCAGCGTCTCGTCGGGGAGGGCGGTATCGATCAGTTCGCTCAACGCCGTTCGAAAGATGCCCGACGCGATCCAGAGCAGGTAGGCCGCCAGCATCAGCGCCACGATCGGGTCGAAGATGCGGTTGCCGGTGACGCCGACGAGCGCGAGCGCAGCGATGACGCCGGCCGCCTGGACGACGTTGGTGATCAGATGGCGCGCGTCGGCGGCGATCGCAACCGACCCGCTGACCCGCGCGGCGCGCATCGAATAGGCCGCGACGGCGATGTTCGCGACCACCACGACGCTCATCGTGAGGACCGATGGCAGCACGTCGATGGCGGCGTTTTGTGTGATGAACCTGCGAATCGCCGCGATGGCGATGAAGACGGCGCCGCCGCCGATCAGCCCCGCCTGCGACATCGCGGCCAGGCTCTCGGCCTTGCCGTGCCCGTACGGGTGGGCTTCGTCGGCCGGTTGCAGCGCCAGCCGCACCGTGAAGAACGCAAGCCCCGAGGCGAAGAGGTCCTCCGCGCTGTCGACGCCGTCGCCGAGCACGGCAATCGAGCCGAAGGAGAGACCGATGGTGAGCTTGAGCACCATCAGCGCGGCATTGGACGAGAAAGAGAGAAAGGCCGCCCGGCTCGCGATGTCCATCTGCATGAAGCGGCGCCGGGAAGCGCTGACGGCTGACATCGCTGTCATGGTACAGGAGCCGGTCGGTGGCGAACCTTATGTCGCGAGCCCGGCGGCGCCCAGCACCGCGAGCGCAAGCGCGCGCCGGCGGTCATCGTCAGTCATCAGCGTCGGCGCGACCACCGCCCGGACGCCTGACGACTCCACGGCCTGCGCCAGCGCTGCGTCGGCGTCATCGATGACGAGCGTGTCGATGATGCCGGTGTAGATTTGGGCGACGCCCGCCACATCGACCTTGTGCCCGAGGCCGGACATCATCTCGCCGGCGGGCGGCTGGAGCGACGCGCCGCCGACGATTGGGCTCACGGCCATGCAGCGCGCCGACGATGCGCGGATGGCGTCGCGGACGCCGCCAACCGCGAGTATGGGGCCGATGCTGGCGATCGGGTTGCTGGGCGCGATCAGGATCGCCTCGGCGGCGCAGAGCGCATCAAGCACGCCCGGCGCCGCCCGCGCGCCGTCGATGCCGTCGTATCGGACGCCGCGCACGGCATCGCGAGCGTGGCGCTTCACCAGATACTCCTGGAACGGCAGATCGCCCGCGTCCGTCTCGACGATCGTGCGCACGCGATCATCGCTCATCGGAAGCAGCCTGACGCCGACGCCGAATGCGCGCGCGATATCGGCCGTGATCGACGAGAGCGGCATCCCCTCGCGCATCAGCCGCGTGCGATGCAGGTGGGTCGCGAGGTCGCGGTCGCCAATCTGAAACCACGTCTCGTGTCCAAATCGGCGGAGCGATTCCAACCAGCGGAAGGTGTCGCCGCGCAACCCCCAACCGCGCTCTTCATCCACCTCACCCGCCAGCGCGTAGGTGACGATGTCGGGATCGGGCGAAACATAGAGCCCGTGGAACCAGTCGTCGTCCGCCGTGTTGATGATCGCGGTGACGCGAGCGGCATCCACCACCGACGTCAATGCGCGCAAGAAGCGCGAGCCGCCGACGCCGCCGCAGAGCACGGCGATCATCGGCGAGGACGCCGGCGGCGCGCGTGGGTTCGTCTGCTGAGCTGCCGGTCAGTCACGAAGCAGCGACGGCCTCGCGGGCGCGATCGTGGCCGTAGAGCTGCTGGTTCATCTCGTCCAGCTCCGCCTGCTCGTGGGCTTCCGCGCGCGACCAGAGCACGAGCACCGCCGGCACGAACACGATCGTCGCAGCGCCGAAGACGAAGAACAGCGTCCGCAGCCCGAATTGGTCGGCGATAGCGCCGGCGACCGGCTGCGATCCGGCGAGCATGAAGCTGCCCGCCACGCCCTGCACCGACAGGATCGTTGCACGGCGGTCGCTCGGAATGCGTTTGTTGACGTAGGTCGCCAGCATCGGGTTTTGCATGCCCGCGACCAGACCCATACCCATGAATGCGGCGAAGGCGTAGGCGTGGTCCAGCCCCGCAAGCGCGAAGGCGCAGACCGCGATCGTCACCGGCATCGCGAAGAACGCCGCGCGGTATCCGGAGCGCGCGATCACCCAGTGCGCGCCCAGCGCCGCGGCGATGCCAAAGCCGCGCACCGGCGCCTGCCAGAGTCCGAGGCTGCCCGTGCCGACGTGATGGTGGTCGAGGAACGGCTGCTGAAACACCATCGGTGAGAACGTCGCGGCGGTCATCAGCCCGCTGTAGAGGATGACGTAGCGCAGCGTCGGCTGGTCCCATGCCGTCCTGATGCCAGCGAACAGCGTCTGAAAGTAGTGCTCGCGTGACTCGTCGTGTTCCGCGCGCGGCTCATGCATCGAGATGGCGACAGGGATCGCCGAGAGGGCGATGCCGACGCTGAGGAAGATCGGCACCGTGTAGCTCGTGGCAGCGGCGATCGGCGCGCCGATGAGGATAGCGATCAGCGCCGCAAACGACGTCAGCGCCCACATACGGCCGTTGATCTTCTGGAAGTCGTCTTCACGCCCGATCTGCTTGAGGCTGTCGTAGAGAATGGCGGTGTCGGCGCCCGACTGGAATGTCTGCCCGAAGCCCCAGGCGGTCCAGGAGATGAGGATGACGGCGTAGTTGTCGGCGATGCCGAAGACGAAGAAGGCGATCGCGATCATCGTGCTGCCGAGCACCAGCGAGACGCGGCGGCCGAAGCGGTCCGCCACGGCGCCCGTCGGCACTTCGGCCGCGACCACGAGCAGGAAGAACGGGATATCGAGCAGGGTGATCTGCGTCAGCGAGAGGCCACGCTGCTTCTGGAGATAGATCACCCAGATCGGCAGCCATAGTTCGCACCGCATGAGGAAGCGGTACAGGTACGACTTCCAGATGTTGCCCTCGAAGGCCATCTCGTTGCGGATACTGCCGAGCAAGTCCATAACGGTGGAGTATATAGCGAGGCGTCCGGCGCAAACGAACAATGAGGGGCTGCGCGCAGCCCCTCATGTCAATCGCCAGCCGATGCCTACCTAGAAGTAGCTCGACGAGTTGGCGATGTCCTTGAGCGCATCGATCGGGCGGTCGAGGACGAAGATTCCGGGCGCCCACGTCTTGGTGCTCGTCGTGATGAGGCCAAGGACAATCGCCCAGACGGCGAATCCCGCGGCCGTGGCGACGAGAGCGCGCCCGGCGGGTGCGTCGGTGGCCGACTGGACGGCGATCACCGTCGTCCCGAAGAACATCGCGATCGCCAGCAGGGCGATGCCAAAGTCCACGCCGGGCAGGAACATCAGGACCATCAGCGCAAGCGGGGCGCTGGCGAAGCCCATCACGCGGACCAACTCCTGGATGTCAGCGCGGGCCCGAAAGAGCTGCGTCAGCACGACGTAGGTGGTCGCCACCCAGACGAACCAGATCGCGACCGAGATGATCGTGCCGACGATCACCGACTGCACGAAGACCTTTCCCGACGCGCCGAAGTCGGCAAGGATCCACCAAAACCAGCCGCCGATCGCCGCGATAAGGGTGGAGACGACGAGGACGATGACGGCGGGAATCGTCGAGGCGGCATCGGTCCGCACCTCGTCGAACACGCTCGTATCCATCGTGAGCAGGCGCCGGAGCCGTTGTCCCAATGCGTTGATATCCATGCCACCGGCTTGCGACATCATGAGCGATCCCTCCTTCTGGCGTCCGGACGAACGGACGCGTCTTGCCCCCATAAAGGCTTATCCGCCTATCTCATACTACATTTCCGAAGCGCTTGTCTAGCCCCGGTTCCGGGCGGCCTGCCGGTCGGCCGTCAGAGCGGGTGCTTTCGGGGCACCCCTTCGCGGCGAGGATAGAGGTCAGGCGTCGGGGCTTGCTTGATGACGATCGCCAGGCTCTGCGGTGGCCCCGGCACGTGGAAGGGCACCAACAGCGCTTTGCCATGCAGGAGCCGGAGCGCATTCGCGGAGGCCGCCAGCTCATCGCCCGCGCGGGAGCCCTTCGGCGAGACGACGCGCCCGCCGACGCGCGCAAACGGCAGCGTCAGCTCCATCAGCGCCGGCAGCGGGGCGACCGCGCGCGCGAGCACGAGGTCGAACTGCCCGCGCAGCGCCGGATCGTGCGCCAATCGCTCGGCACGCCCGGTCAGGACCAGGCACCGGTCGAGCGTGAGCTCGTCGACCACGGCCGCGAGGAATGCGGCCTTCTTCGCGGTGGCGTCGATCAGCGTGAGTGAGAGTTGGGGCCAGACGATCTTCAGCACGATGCCCGGAAAGCCGGCGCCGGCGCCCACGTCAAGCACGCGCGAGTCCGGGCGCAGGATCTCTCGCTCGCGCAGCGCGGCGCCGAGCGCGATCGACTCCAGGACATGACGCTGGAGCACCACCGCGGGGTCCGCGTCGGCGACCAGGTTTACGCGCTGTGACCACTCCGTGAGTGTGGCGGCGTAGCGCTCGAACAGCGCCAACTGCCCCGGCGAGAGGGCGATCCCGTACACTGAAGATTCACGGGCGAGCTGCTTTAGCACGACAAAGCATATCAACGGCGTTGACGAACGAGGCGACGGGTTCCTACAATTCAGTGACAATCGCGGGGGGAGCACACGTTATGGCGGGCGAGACGACGATCACAGAGCAGGCGACGCTGCAGGATCTGGCGCGGACGTATCTTGCGTCGCTGAAAGCGGCGGTACGCCAGGAAGCGCAGGTCGAGGTCCTGAAGTTCGTCCGTTGGGCCGGCCCCGAACGCGACCTCTGTACGATGCTCGGCCACGATGTCGCGCAATACGCGGAGAACTTTCCCCCCACTGTGTCAGATGCAGCAAAACGCGCGGATTTCGTCCGCGCGTTTTTGAAGTGGGCGAAGGAACGAGGTCTGACCAACGAGAATCTTGGCACACACCTGCGCGTGCGAAAGGCATCGAAATCCAGCGCCAACGCGCAGACGCTCGAAGAGCAGCCAATCTATCTGACGAAGGAGGGGCATGACGCGCTCGTGCTCGAGTTCGAAGAGCTGAAGAACCGCCGCCCGATGATCCAGCAGGATCTGGCGCGCGCGATGGCCGACAAGGACTTTCGCGAGAACGCGCCCTTGGACGCCGCCCGCAACGAACAGGGCCACCTGGAAGCGCGGATCAAAGACATTGACGCGACGCTGCGGCGCGCCGTCGTACTCGACCACGGCGCCGAGCATCCCGGCGATGCCTCACAGATCGGCGACCTGATCACCATCAAGGATCTGCGCAACGGTAAAGAGTTCACCTACACGCTCGTCAACTCCGACGAGGTCCGCTCGGGGCAGGGGAAGATCTCGATCGCGTCGCCCGTCGGCAAAGCCGTCTACCAGCACCGGGCGGGCGAGGAGGTCGAGGTGGAAGCTCCGGCCGGCACCTTCCGCGTGCGTATCGAGGGCATCAGCGCCGGATAGCCGCTCCGGCAGGCATTGCGAGATGAAGGCCCGCATCGCGGGCCTTTTCTGATCCGGTGAGAAATCGCGGCGCCTACCCGCCTCGGAAGGTCGGCTGCCGCTTCTCGACGAAGGCCTTCGCGGCGTCCCGGTGGTCGGCGGTCTGCCCCGACAACTGCATGTTCATCGCTTCATGGTCGAGCGCCGTCGCCAGGTCGCAGTGCTCAGCGCGGTTCAGGTTCTCCTTCATCCGCGCGAACGCCAGCGTCGGCCCGCTCGCGAGCTGCGCGGCGAGCGCGAGGGTCTCCGCCTCCAGCGCCTCGTGCGCGACGACACGGTTGACCATGCCAATCTTCAGCGCGTCGTCGGCGTTCAGCACTTCGCCCGTGAAGTACAGCTCCCGCGCCTTGCCGTTGCCGACGAGGCGCGGCAGGTAGTACGAGCCGCCGAAGTCGCCGCTGAACCCGACGTTGCGGAAGATCGTGCCGAGCTTCGCTTGGTCCGAAGCGATGCGCAGGTCACATGCGAGCGCCAGGCTGAGTCCGGCACCCACGGCGTGCCCGTTCACCATCGCGATCGTCGGCTTCGGCATCGTGTGCAGGGCGTAGCTCGTGGCGCGGTGCGCCGCACGCAGGCCCTCGACGCCGCGGGCGAAGACAAGCGCCGGTGAGGACTGCTCGCCGCCATTGGCGCTCGCCGCGCCGCCCCCGCTCATGACAGCGTCGCGGCCCGCCGCCATGCCCTTCACGTCGCCGCCCGCGCAGAACGCCCGGCCCGCGCCCGTCAGCACGACGCAGCGCACGTGCCGGTCGCCGGAGACGTCGGCGAGGAATTCACCGAGCATCGGCATCAGCACACCGCCCATGGCGTTCAGGCTGTCGGGGCGGTTCAGGGTGATCAGCGCGACGCCATCGCTGCGCTTCTCGATCAGTACGTCGTCAGCCATTGTGCACCTCCCGTGCCTACGTGCGGCGGCTTAGCCGGAGCTACTTCGCCGCCGCTTCCCGCGCCCGCTCTTCCTCGATTAGCTGCCGGCGGAGAATCTTGCCCGACGGGTTCTTCGGAATCGCATCGACGATTTCGATGTAGCGGATCTTCTTGTAGGGCGCGACCTTCTCGGCGACGAATGCAAGCACCGCCGTCAGGTCGAGGCCCGCCTCACGTGGCACGATGAACGCCTTCGGCACCTCGCCCGCCTCGGCATCGGCTTTCGGGATGACGGCGGCGTCGCGCACGCCCGGATGCTCCATCAGCAGCGACTCGAGCTCCGCGGGGGCGATCTGGTACCCCTTGAACTTGATCATCTCTTTCTTGCGATCGTGGATGCGGACGTAGCCATCCGCATCTGCGGACGCGATGTCGCCGGTACGCAGCCAGCCGTCATCGGTCAGTGTCTCGCGCGTCGCCTCGGGGTTGTCCCAGTAGCCCTTCATCACCTGCGGACCGCGCACCAGCAGCTCGCCAATCTCGCCCGCCGGCAAGAGTTCGCCGGTCTCGAGACTCACAACCTTCTCGACCGTATCGGCGACCGGCGGGCCGACGGTGCCCTCGCGCGGCGACGCCAGCGGGTTCACGTTCGTGATCGGGCTCGATTCGGTCATGCCATAGCCCTGCATCACGACGCAGCCGAGCTTCTCCGCCGCCTGGCGCCCTACTTCCGCCGGCAGGGGCGCCGCGCCGGACATCAGGAAGCGCAGCGACGAGAGGTCGAATTCGGCCAGCCTCGGGTGGTGCACGAACGCCAGCGCAACCGGCGGCACGACGTAGAGGTCGGTCACCCGATGTTCCTGGATGATGCCCATCGCCGCCTCGGGGTCGAACCGCGGCAGGATGATCTGCGTGGCGCCGGCGACGAGCCCGCAGTTGAGGAGGACCATCATGCCGTAGATGTGGTAGAAGGGCAGGAAGTCCAGCACGACGGCGTCCTCGCCGGTCATGCCCAGCGCCATCGTCTGTCGGATGTTTGCCGTTAGATTTTGATGCGAAAGCATGACGCCCTTCGGCAACCCGGTCGTGCCGCTCGAATACGGCAGCACGGCGATGTCATGCTCGGGGTCGATCTCGACGGGCTTCGGTTCGCCGCCCGATCTCGCCAGCTCCCAAACGGACTCCAGCGCGTGGATGCGTTCGAGCTTCGGCAGCTTCGCCTTCACCGATTCCACCACAGGCTTCGCGGCCTCCGGAACGAAGACGGCCTTCGCGCCGGAGTCGTGCAGCTGATGTTCGACTTCGCGTTCACGATACAGCGGGTTCAGCGTCGTCACCGTCGCGCCGGCCAGGAGCGCCCCGTGCAGCACCACGGCGTACTCGACCGAGTTCGGCGAGTAGAGCGCGACCATATCGCCCTTGGCGACGCTCTGGCTCTGCAGCGCGCCCGCCATGCCGCGCACCGCCTCCCAGAAGTCGCCGTAGGTGTATGAGGGACCTCCCGCCGTCATCAGCGCCACCTTCTTCGGCAGGCGCCGCACGGTGGCTTCGATCATCTCCGGCACGCTGATCGGGGCGTAGGGTTCGAGGCTGGGCCACGGGCTTGTGAAGATCATCGGGTCCCTCGTTCGGAGCTAGCCTTGGGAGCGTACGTTATCAGACCAAGGGCGAGGGTTCAATGGGATGTTGGATGTTGTTGGCTCGGTCCAGCAGCCCGGCGTCAGCCACATCAGCGCCGCTACTCCCGATCCAGCAGCGCGGCGACGCCGGGTAGCTCTCTGCCCTCGAGGAACTCCAGCGAGGCGCCGCCGCCGGTGGAGACGTGGGCGTACTGGCTCGCGATGCCAAGGTCGCTGACCATCGCGACCGTCTCGCCGCCGCCGATGACGACGGTGGCGTCGAGCGCCGCGAGGAAGCGGGCGATCGCGTGCGAGCCCTTCGCGAACGGCGGCCACTCGGCGACGCCCAAGGGACCGTTCCAAACGACCGTCTTCACGCCGGCGAGCTTTGACTGGTAATCGGCGACGGTCTTCGGTCCGATGTCGAGCATCATCCAGCCGCCCGGCACGCTGCTGACATCCACAACCTCATGCGCCGCTTCAGCGACGAAGGCGCCGGCGACCGTGACATCGAGGGGCAGGCCGAGGCTGACGCCGCCGCGCGCCGCGTCGGCGATGATGCGCCGGGCGGTGTCGAGCTGGTCGTCCTCGACAAGGGAGGCGCCGACGGCGATGCCCTGCGCCTTCAGGAATGTGCTCGCCATACCGCCGCCGATCAGCAGCGTGCTGACCTTTGACAGCAGGTGTTCGAGGACGGCGATTTTCGAACTGATCTTCGCGCCGCCGATGATCGCGGCGACCGGGGGCTCCGGGTTGTTGACGATGCGGCCGAGGTAGTCCAGCTCCTGCTCCATCAGCAAGCCCGTCACTGCGGGCAGGTACGCCGCCACGCCAGCGGTGGAAGCATGCGCCCGGTGCGCGGCGCCGAAGGCGTCGTTCACGAACACATCGCCAAACGACGCGAGCTTCCGCGCGAGCGCGGGCTCGTCCGCCTCCTCGCCGGGTTCGAAGCGGACGTTCTCGAGCATCGCGAGGCCGCCCGGTGGCACGCCGGCCACGGCTGCCTCCGCCGACGGCCCCACGACATCTGTAGCGCAGACGACGGGCGTTCCGGCGAGCTCCGAGAGCCGGGCGGCGACGGGCGCGAGACGATCCTCTTCCACGACCTTGCCCTTCGGCCGACCGAGGTGCGAGACGAGCACAGTCTTCGCGCCATGCTCGCGGAGGTAGGCGATCGTCGGCAGCAAGGCGCGGATGCGGGTGTCGTCGAGGATGCGCCGCGTTCCCTTTTCCATCGGCACGTTGAAGTCGACCCGCAGCAGCACGCGCTTGCCGTCGATGTCGATGTCGCGTACGGACTTCTTCTTCAAAGCCCACACCCGCGTCCGAACAGCAGGAGCCTATGCGGCACGGTAGACGAAGAATGAGGCGAGCGCCTCGATGTCGCGCCGGCGTTCGGGATCGAGGCCGAGCGGCGCGAGCGCCTGGGTCGCAGCGGCAGCCCACCGCGCCGCCTCGGTGGTGGCGACGCCACGGGCATCGACGGACTCCAGCAGCGACAGCACATCCTCGACATCGGCATCACCAAGATCCGGCGAGCTATAGATGCGCCGCAGCCGCTCGGCCGCTGCGGCGTCAAGATGTTCGAACGCATACACCACCGGGAACGACTTCTTCCGCGAACGGATGTCGTCCGCCACCGGCTTGCCGGTGACGCCCGCCACGCCCCAGATGCCGAGGACGTCATCCTGAATCTGAAACGCCAGCCCGAGCAGGCGCCCGCACTCGGCGATCGCCGCGACCGTTGGCGAGCTGGCGCCACCCGCCACGGCTCCGACCGCCATCGACGCGCTGAGCAGGGCCGCCGTCTTGCCGGCGACCATCGCCTGGTACTCGGCCAGCGACACTTGTGCGCGCGCCTCGAATCCGATGTCGGCGTACTGCCCTTCGCAGAGCGCGGTACAGGCATCGTTGAGCACCTCGGACGCCTTGAGCACGCGTCGCGCCGGCACACCGGTGTTGGCAAGACGGAGCAGCGTGCGTTGTGCGAGCACGAACATGCCGTCACCGGCGTTGATCGCCTGCGCCACGCCGGCGCGTCGCCAGAGCGTGTCCCGGCCATGGCGGGTGTCGCTGCTGTCCTCGATGTCGTCGTGGATGAGGGTGAAGTTGTGGACCAGCTCCAGCGCGGCGGCGGCCGGCATCGCCACGCGCGCGTCGCCGCCGACGGCTTCGCAGCAGAGCAGGCAGAGGGCAGGACGCAGCATCTTTCCGCCGCCGGCCGCGGGCTCGGGATCGCCGTCGATGGTCGTCCAGCCGAGGTGATAGCGCATCAGGCGCGCGTGCTCGATGCCAGGGCCGTCGAGCGCTGAGCGCATGGCCGCGAGCACACCTTCGCGATAGCGGCCGAGGACGCCGTGCACGCGCGCGGCGTCGGGGTGGCGGAGCGCCGTCGCGTCAGCCATCAGTGATCTTCGCGCCGTGCGGCGGGATTCGGCGCATCAGCGGTCGCCCTCCGTCATCAGTTCGATCAGGTTGCCAAAGGGGTCGTGAATGTTGAAGCGGCGGCGGCCGAAGAGCGTCGGCTGATCGATGACCTCGACGCCCTGCTCGCCGAAGCGGTCGCGCCAGGCGTCGATATCGTCGACGACAAGCGCCGGGTGCCGGTCACCCTTCTCGGCGGGCACCGTCGCGCGCGCCTGTATGTGCAGCTCGGTCGAGCCGAAGGTGTACCAGATGCCCGGGCGTCCGGCGTTCTCCGGTGGCCGCGGCGTCTCCGTCAGGCCGAGGATCCCGGAATAAAATGCACGCGCGCGCTCCAGCCCTTCGATCGGCACGGTGACGGCGACGTGTTGCAACCTAATGATCGCCGGCATGTTCAGCTCCGCATCACACCCGCCTGCCACTGGCGAGCGGGCACAGTTACAACCTAGCACCTATCGCTTCTTCGATCGCGCTGCGCGAGATCGCGCCTTCACGCAGCACTCGCAGCGCCGCAAGGTCGCTGCAATCGACAATCGTCGAGGGCAAGCCCACGGCGGCCACCGGGGCGTCGACGATCAGGTCGACCGCGTCGCCCAACTGCGCGCGCACTTCTGTGGCCGTATGGCACTCCTCGCGGCCGGCGATGTTCGCGCTGGTGCCAGTGAGCGGGCCAAGCTGCGCCGCCGCCTCGCACACGAACGCATCGTCGGGCACGCGCACGCCGACGGTGCTGCCGCCGGCGACAGCGCGCGTCGTGTACGCCTCGCGCTTCCGCAAGACGATCGTCAGCGCCCCCGGCCAGAACGACGATGCGAGCGCGCGCGCCGGGTCATTCACCTCCGCGATCAGTTCCGCCTGCGCGATCGAGGCGACGAATAGTGGCATCGGCTGCGCCGGATCCCGCCGCTTGACCTCATAGATGCGCTCGACCGCCGCCGCGTCAGAAGCGACCGCGCAGAGGCCGAAGACGGTGTCCGTGGGCAGCGCGACGATGCCGCCCGAGCAGAGGACGCTCAGCGCATCGCGGAATTGCGCTCGAAGCCCGTCGTCGGCATCAGAGGCTGTCAGGCTCGCTCCTTCTGCTCCGGAATCGCGACGTCCGCGTCCGTAATGAGCTTATGTCCATTAGCAGAAGTCGTTGACCGCGCGAAGCCAGACGGGCTACACTTGGGGCACTTCCCTCCACAGCGCAGGATACTCCATGGCTGAGAACGCAAGCTCCCGCAGGGTCAGCGCCTCGGGCGATGTCGAAGTCTCGACGTACCTGGAAATCGCCCGCGAGCAGAGCGGCGAGCGTCCGGTAGATGCACCTGCCGTGCCCGTTAAGCCCGAAGCCGTCATCGTCATCGACTTCGGGTCGCAATTCTCGATGCTGATCGCGCGGCGCGTGCGGGAGTGCCGCGTCTACTGCGAGCTCGTGCCCCCGGAAGCCGCATGGGAGACCATCGAGAAGCTGCGGCCGCGCGGCGTCATCCTCTCCGGCGGGCCGGCGAGCGCGTATGAAATCGACGCACCGCGCATCCCCGCGTGGGTGTTCGAGCACAATCTGCCGGTGCTCGGCATCTGCTACGGCATGCAGGCGCTGGCGCTTCAGCTCGGCGGCAAAGTTGCCCCCGCGGACCGGCGGGAGTACGGGCACGCCGTCGTCCATCAGGGCGACAACGACTCGCCGATCTTCTCGGGCCTGCCGAATTCGATCCCGGTCTGGATGTCGCACGGCGACCGCATCACGCAGACACCGCCCGGCTTCACATCGATCGCCTACTCCGACAACTCGCCGATGGCGGCGATGTCGGACGGCCGCGGGATGATCGGCATCCAGTTCCACCCGGAAGTGGTGCACACCCCGCACGGCAAGCAACTGCTGGAGAACTTCCTCTACAAGGTGTGCGGCTGCCGCGGCGACTGGACCGCGGGTAACTTCGTCGCCGACGGCATCAACCGCATCCGCAAGCAGGTCGGCGGTGGCCGCGTCATTTGCGCGCTCTCGGGCGGCGTCGACTCGGCGGTCGCGGCGATGCTCGTGCACAAGGCCGTCGGCGATCAGCTCACCTGCGTGTTCGTGGATAACGGCCTGATGCGCCGGGAGGAGCCTGAGCGCGTCGTCGACACCTTCCGCCGGCACATGGAGATCAATCTCGTGCACGTGGATGCGGCCGAGCGCTTCCTGACGCAGCTCAAGGGCGTCACCGATCCGGAGCAGAAGCGCCGCATCGTCGGCGAGACCTTCATCCGCGTATTCGAGTCCGAAGCCGACAAGATCGGCAACGTCGACTTCATCACGCAGGGCACCACCTATCCCGATGTCGTCGAGAGCGCGACGGGCTCGGGCAACACGGTCAAGATCAAGACGCACCACAACGTCGGCGGCCTGCCGAAAGAGATGACCTTCGAGCTGATTGAGCCGCTCCGGTATCTCTTCAAGGACGAGGTGCGGCAGGTGGGGCTGGCGCTGGGTCTGCCCGAGGAGATGGTCTACCGGCAGCCCTTCCCGGGGCCCGGGCTGGCGATCCGGATCATCGGCGAGGTCACCCCGGAGCGCGTGTCCGTGCTGCAAGCGGCCGACTGGATCGTGATGGACGAGGTGAAGAAGGCGCGGCTGTATCAGGACCTCTGGCAGTCGTTCGCCGTGCTCACCGACACGCGGTCCGTCGGCGTCATGGGCGACTACCGCACCTACGGGCACGTCGTGGCGCTGCGCGCGGTGACGGCGGAGGATGCGATGACGGCGGACTGGGCGCGGCTGCCGTACGAGGTGCTGGCCCGAATCAGCAGCCGGATCGTGAACGAGGTGCCGGGGGTGAACCGCGTGGTCTACGACATCACCTCGAAGCCGCCGGGCACGATCGAGTGGGAGTAGCGGCGCCCTCACCCTCTCCGCGGCGAGTCTGCGACCGCCCGTTCGCACCAAACACAAGGAGAGCTTGTGACAATTGAGCACGCGCCCGGGACGAACGGGCACTTGGGCCACGAGAGTGCAGGCGCGGGAACGCCGCCGCCGCACTCAGGCGACCGGGCGAATGCGCCCGTCGGCTCTTCCCGAAGAGGTGCCGCCGCGGCAGACGGAAGAACGCCGCACCGGCGCGTCCCGCTGGATGCGCGCGGCCTCGCCGCCTCCGCGATGGTGGCGATCGGCGTCGTGCTGATCCTGCGGCGCATCGACCGCGGCGCCTCACGCTGATGGCGGCGACGGTGGATGTGCTCCTTATCGGCGGCGGGGCGCGGGAGCACGCGATCGCCTGGAAGCTGCGGCAGTCGCCGCGGCTGGGAGCGCTGTATGTTGCGCCCGGCAACGCCGGCGTCGCCTCGATCGCCGAACTGATCCCCGTCTCGATACCACGCGCGGATGCGCCAGACGCGGAGGTGACGGCATTCCTCGACGCCGTCGTGCGGATCGCCCGCGAGCGCCGCGCCGGTCTCGTCGTCATCGCGCCGGACGACCCGCTCGCGCTCGGCCTCGCCGACCGCCTGCAGACCGAAGGGATCGCCGCCTTCGGACCGACGAAAGCCGCCGCGCAGATCGAGTCGTCGAAGGCGTTTGCCAAGGATCTCATGCAGCGGCATGGCATCCCGATGGGCGCCTGCGCGCGGTTCGACGAGTACGCCACGGCGGCGGCGTATGTCGAGACGCGGCCCGGCGATGTGGTCGTGAAGGCCGACGGGTTGAGCGTCGGCAAGGGCGCGATCGTCACGTCGTCGCATGGCGAAGCGATCGCCGCGCTGCGAAGCATGATGGTGGATGGCGCTCTCGGCGCTGCCGGGCGGACCGTGGTGATCGAAGACCGGCTGACCGGGCGCGAAGTGAGCGCGCACGCCTTCACCGACGGCAAGACGGTCGCCCACATGCCGTTCGCCTGCGACCACAAGGCGATCTTCGACGGAGACGCCGGCCCGAACACCGGCGGCATGGGCGCCTACAGCCCGGCGCCATGGCTCTCCGATGCCACCGCGGATGAGATCCGCCGCGACGTGACCGAGGCGGCCGTGCGCGCCATGGCGGCGGAAGGCTCACCCTATCGAGGCGTGCTGTTTCCGGGGATCATGATCACGCCCGAGGGTCCGCGCGTCCTCGAGTTCAACGCGCGGTTCGGCGACCCGGAGACGCAGGTGCTGCTGCCCCGACTTGAGTCCGACCTGCTCGACATTATGCTGGCGGTCGCCAATGGCACGCTCGGCGAAGTCGACGTGCGCTGGAGCGAACGCGCCGCCGTGACAGTCGTGCTCGCGTCTGCGGGATACCCCGGCCCGTACCCCATCGCCAAGCGCATCGACGGCCTCGACGAGGTCGATGATGACGTCCTCGTGTTCCACGCGGGCACGAAGCGCGGCGCAGACGGACAGATCGTCACCAACGGCGGCCGCGTGCTCGCCGTGACGGCGACCGGCCAATCGATTGCCGCCGCGCGCGCACAGGTCTACCGAAACGTGGGGCGGATCCGCTTCGACGGAATGCAGTTCCGCAGCGACATCGGCCGCCAGCTGGAGGTGCCTGCATGAGCGGCACGCAATCGGCGATCACGACCTTCTGGAACGCACGATCGGGCGGCTACGACGATCAGCCAGGGCACGGGATCACCGGTGCGGGCGAGCCCGATGCGTGGATACGCGCACTCGCAGAACACCTGCCCCCACCGCCTGCCGACGTCCTCGATGTCGGCACGGGTACCGGCATGCTGGCGTTCCTCTTCGCACAGATGGGCTATCGGGCATCCGGCATCGATCTCGCCGACGACATGCTTAGCCAGGCGATGCAGAAGGCCGCGCAGATGCCCAACGCGCCACACTTCCGCAGGGGCGATGCAGTAGAACCGCCCTTCCCGCCGCACAGCTTCGACGCGATCGCCAGCCGCCACGTGTTCTGGACGCTGCCCAGCCCTGAACGCGCGCTCGGCAATTGGCGCGCGCTGCTCCGTCCTGGTGGGCGACTGCTGATCATCGATGGCCTCTACTTCTCAGGACCTTCGTCCGAACCCGGTCCCGCAGAGGAGCAGCATGAGGCGTATCCGGCAGATGTGCGCGCCCAACTGCCGCTGATGTCGCCGGCGGCGACGATGGGCGACGTGCGCGCGCTCATCTCGGCCGCCGGCTTCACGGACCTACGCGAGTCGAACCTCGAGGAAGTCGAGCGGATCGAAAGGGAGAACGGTTACATGTTCAGCGAGAGAAGCCCGCGTTACGTGGTCACGGCGGTGGCGCCGTGAGCGCGCTCGTAGCCGTGCTCATGGGGTCGAAGTCCGACATGGACGTCATGCAGTCCTGCATGGACACCCTCACGCAGTTCAAGATCGAGCACGAGGTGCACGTGATGTCAGCGCACCGGACGCCGGACCGCGTGCGGGGGTTCGTCTCGTCCGCCCGCGACAGGGGCTTCGAAGTAATCATCGCCGCAGCGGGCGGGGCGGCGGCGCTCCCGGGCGTCTGTAAGGCCTACACGCCGCTGCCGGTGATTGGCGTCCCGCTCGCATCGAGCGAGCTGAAGGGGCTGGATGCGCTGTACTCCATCGTGCAGATGCCGCCGGGCATGCCCGTCGCGACGGTAGCGATCGGCGCCTGGGGCGCGCGCAATGCCGCAATGCTGGCGACGGAGATCCTCGCGCTGAAGCACGCCGACATCCGCAGCGCGTACGACGCCTATCGCGAACGCCTGGCATCGGGATAAACTGCCCCGTGAACCCCCACTGCGTCACGCATGCCAAACCCCTGCCCCCGCTTCTTCGCGCCAGCAGTGCTCGATTACTTCCACCCGCGCGCCTGAGGCTGCGGCGCCGGGGCGGTGAGCCGGCATGATCGAGCGCTACTCCCGCCCGGCGATGGCGGCGATCTGGACCGAAGAGGGCAAGCTCGACCGATGGCTGGCGGTGGAGATCGCCGTCGTCGACGCCTGGGCGGAAGCCGGCCGCGTGCCGGTCGCCGACGCCGAAAAGGTGCAGAAGGCGCGATACGACGCCGCCGACGTCGCGCGATACCAGGCGGAGACGCATCACGACGTGACCGCGTTCCTCAAGTCCGTCGCCGACAGCCTCGGCGAAGAGGGCCGCTGGGTGCACCTGGGGCTGACGTCGCAAGACGTCTGGGACACGGCGACGGCGCTGCAACTGCGCGACGCCGCATCGCTCTTGGAAACAGACCTCGCCTTGCTGCGCGAGGCGGTCGAGCGGCGGGCGATCGAGTTCAAGGACACCATCTGCATCGGCCGCACCCACGGCGTGCACGCCGAGCCGACGACCTTCGGGCTCAAACTCGCGGGCTGGGTGGCGGAGATCCGGCGGATGCAAACGCGGCTTTCGGACGCGAAGGCGCAGGTCGCCTTCGGCAAGATCAGCGGCGCGGTCGGCTCACACGCCACTGTCCCGCCGGACATCGAAGAGCAGGTATGCGCGCGTCTCGGCATCGGCGTCGAGCCGATCAGCACGCAGGTCGTGCCGCGCGACCGCCACGCGCAGTTCATCACGACGCTGGCGCTGATCGCCGCTGGGCTCGAGCGGATGGCGCAGGAGGTCCGCCACCTGCAGCGGACGGAGGTGCTGGAGGCCGAGGAGCCGTTCGCCGAAGGGCAGACGGGTTCGAGCGCGATGCCGCACAAACGCAACCCCGAGCTCTGCGAGCGCATCTGCGGCCTAGCCCGGGTGCTCCGCGGATACGCGGTGACTTCGCTCGAGAATGTGGCACTCTGGCACGAACGCGACATCTCGCACTCATCGACCGAGCGCATCACGCTGCCCGATTCGTGCATGTTGCTGGACTACATGCTTGATCTCTTCACCGGCGTCGTCGCCGGCTTGCAGGTGTACCCGCAGCGCATGCGCGAGAACCTGGAGCTGACGCAGGGCCTCATCTTCTCGCAGCGTGTGCTGCTGGCCCTCATCGAGACCGGCCTCTCGCGGCAAGCGGCGTACGCGATCGTGCAGCGCAACGCGATGCGCGCCTGGAAGGAGCGCGTACCCCTGCGGCCGCTGCTCGACGCCGACCCCGAGGTCACGTCGAGGCTCGACAGCGTTAAGCTCGACGAAACCTTCGACTACGCCGTATACACCCGGCACGTCGACGACAGCTTTCGCCGCCTTGGACTCGCGTGAAGAAGGCGGAGCTTCGCGGCCGGCACCACCTTGGCGAGATCGTCGGCTACGCATACCGGATCTACGCGCGCAACTTCGGCCCGCTGTTCCTGCTCGCGCTGATGACGGTGCCGCTGCAAATGCTCGGCGCCGTCGTGCAGGACCGGGCGAGCGACGCGCAGACCGGCCAGCTTCTGGCGCTGCCGTTCCAACTGGCGGGCGCGGTCGTCACACTGATCGCGACCGGCGCGATCATCCATGCGGTCAACGACATCGCCTCCGGCACGCAGCCGCTGGTCTCGCGCTCGCTCGATGCCTCGTTCGAGCGCTTTGGGGCGCTGTTCACATCGAATCTGCTCGCCGGACTGCTCGCGCTCGCGTCGCTGATCGCCCTTCCCTATTTTGTCGTCCGCTGGACATTCAGCGCCCAGGCGGTGATAATCGACGGCAAGCGCAACTGGTCGGCACTCGACATGAGTTCGTCTCTGGTCAAGGGCTTATGGTGGCGGACGTTCGGCATCCTGCTGGTGATCGGCATCATCGCCATCGGGCCCCTGCTGCTGTCGAGCAGTGCGACGCTGCTGCCGGTGCTGCCGGCGACCATTATCGTCAGCGTCGTCGTCGCCTTCGTCCTGCCCTTCATCATCACCGCGCAAACACTGATGTACTACGATCTGAAAGCAAGAAAGCAGCCGGCACCAGATGTCAACCCTGACGGAATCGCCACTCCCTAACCGCACCTATCGGGGCAAAGTCCGCGACACTTATGATTTTGGTGAACGCCTGCTGATCGTCGCGACGGACCGAATTTCGGCCTATGACGCGATCCTGCCGACGGGCATACCGGACAAGGGCAAGGTCCTCAGCCAGATGTCGGCGTGGTGGTTCGAGCGGACCAGCCAGGTCGTGCCGAATCACCTCATCCGCCTGGCCGATGGCAGCGCCGCCGACGAGCTGCCGTTCGATCTGGCGCCCGAGCTCATCGGCCGCAGCACGATCGCCCGCAAGGCGAAGCGCATCGATGTCGAGTGCATCGTCCGCGGTTACATGTCCGGATCCGCGTGGGCCGAGTACCAGCAATGGGGCACCGTGAACGGCCTCCGCCTACCGAAGGGGATGCAGGAGAGCGAGCAGTTCGCGGAGCCGCTGTTCACGCCGACGACGAAGGCGGACGAGGGGCACGACGAGCCGATGACCTTCTCGGACCTGATGCAGGAAGTGGGGCCGGAGGCCGCGCAGGTGCTACGGCTGCGGAGCATCGCGCTCTACAACTTCGCGGCCGACTACGCGCGGGAGCGGGGGATCATCATCGCGGATACGAAGTTCGAGTTCGGCTTCTACGAGAACGAGCTGATCGTCATCGACGAGATCCTGACGCCGGACTCGAGCCGGTTCTGGCCGGCGGCGGAATACCGGGTGGGCGCGCCGCAGCCGAGCTTCGACAAGCAGTACGTGCGCGACTGGCTCAGCGCCAGCGGCTGGAACAAGGAGCCGCCCGCTCCAGATCTGCCGCCGGACATCGTGGAGGGCACCGCGCGTCGGTACAAGGAGGCCTACCGCCTGCTCACCGGACAGGAGGTTCGGTAGCGGCAGAGTTCGTGCGCCGACACGGTCGCCACCCTCAAACAGGCAGGAGGCCATGTTATTCGAAACTCCCCTCTCACGCGGTGGAGAGGGGCAGGGGGTGAGGCCAGCAACCCCTACTTCTTGATCTCGTCCAGGCGCTTGTAGACGCCGTAGTCGATCGTCATGTGCTGCAGCAGCACGGTTGCCGAGAGCGCGACCGCCAGCACGATGCCACCGATGATCGCCAGGACGCCGCTGTCGTTCGCGGACCCGATCGCGAGCAGGATGGCGCCGACGCCCCCGGCGAGTGTGCCGATGAGCGGCATGCCGTGGCCCTCTTCGCCGTGTCGGATACCTGAACGCAGGTTGTGCAGCATGATGTCCTCCCCCGTGATATACGCGCTCGGCGCGGCTCCGTTTGAGGGCAGGCTAACACACAGGCGCCGCAGCCGTCCCGATTCTCCCGTCGAGCGGCGTTAAGGCAAGCCTTCCTCCACGTCGAACCGGAAGTCTTCGATGACCGGGTTCGCGAGGAGTTTTCGGCACATCTCGGCGACCTGCGCCTCCGCGTCGGCCGGCGAGGAAGCCTCGAGCTGGATCTCCATGTACTTGCCCGAACGCACGCGCGACACGATGTCGAACCCGAGGGAGTGCAATCCACCGCGGATGGTAAGGCCCGGCGGGTCGTTCACGGTCGGCTTCAGCGTCACATACACACGTGCGAGAAACATCGCCCGCAGCATAGCCGCCGGTTAGCGCGCCCGGAAGCCCCCGGAAGCCCTCGTCGGGGTGCCGATGACGGCGCGCCCTGGCCGCTTGGCGCGACACGGACAGCTACCCCGGCGCGAGCGCGCGGAGCATGGCCAGCGACTGCTCGGCGCGGCCGGCGGCATCCGGGGCGGTGGGCATGAAGTTGAGCACGGGCACGGTGACGCCCGCATCGACGTAGGCCTCGATCTTGCGGCGGCACGTGTCGGCGTCGCCGAAAACGAGCAGGTCGTCGATCGCCTGGCGTGGGATCGCCGCCGTCGCTGCCTTGCGATCGCCTCCCTGCCAGGCGTCCCACATCGGTCGCAGCGCATCGGCACGGCCCAGCCATTCGTGGAACTTCGCGTACACGGGCACGTTCAGGTAGGCGGCGATAGCGCGGCGGCCGACGAAATCGATCGTCTGCTCGTGGTCAGTCATGCAGACGAAGATGCGGCAGACGATCTCCACTTGCGCCGGATCGCGGCCCGCGCGCTCGGCGCCTTCGCGCGCGGCCGCCACGCACTGCGGCACATCGCCCGCGCCGAGCCAGTTGATAATGGCGCCGTCGCCCTCGCCGCCCGCCAGGTGCAGCATGCGCTCGCGGAGGGCGGCGATGTAGATCGGCGGCGGTGGCACGAGCCGGCGCGAGAGGCGCAGATTCTTCACCCGCACCGACGGCAGGTCCGCCGTCACCTTTTCGCCGGCGAGCGCCTGCCGCAGGATGGCGGCGACGTCGCGCACCTTGCGATACGGGTAGTCGAAGGGCACGCCATTCCACTGCTCGACGATCACCGACGAGCCAGCGCCAATGCCGAG
>JBBRPY010000015.1:0-60600 GCA_038227375.1 Dehalococcoidia bacterium | reverse complement strand
CCCAGCTTCGCGTCCGCAGATGCGGGTCGAGCGCGCCGCGCGGCGAGACCACGTACGGCACGCGGCGCTTGCGGGCGCCGCGGTACGCCGCGAACTGCGGGAAGAGAAAGAGTGAGTGAATGTGCACCAAATCGAACTCGCCTCGGGCGGGGCGACGAACACCCGGCCACTCGTCTCGATCGCGGCGTCCGTCTCCATCTCCGTGGTCCAGACGACCTTGCAGCCGCGGGCGAGCGCCTCGTAGGGGGCGATGTTGAAGTCCGCCATAGCGGGCGCCGCGAACACGTCGGCGGCTTCGAGCAGCGCCGCGAGCTCCGCATCCGGCACGTAGCCGGTAAAGCGCACCGCTGCGCCGAGCCCCAGGTCGGCCGCGAGCGTGGCCAGCGGTCCGGACTCCGTGCCCGTGCCCGCGACGACCAGTTTGGCGTCAGGGACAACCTTCAGCACCAGCGCGAACGCGCGGAGCAGGAGGTCCACCCGCTTCACTGCCTCGAGCCGGCAGACGCTGAGCACCAACGGCTTCGGCGGTGCGGCGGCCTCGCTCGGTCGCGCAGCGCGTTCGAGCAGCTCGGACGGCAGACAACCCCGCACGACCGTGGCCTCGACGCCGTGCAGGAGCCGCAGCTCGCGCATGGTGCGCTGCGACGGCGCTACGACAGCCCGCGCGGCACGCAGCGCGCGGTGCTTCAGGAATGTCCGCAGTTCTCCCTCGATCCGCTTCGTCCATCCGGGGGCCGACTGCGTAGCGAGCTCCGCGTTGCCGGCGGCCCATTCGCGCACCTGCGGGAAGACGCGACGATAGCGCCGCGTCGCCATGTACGGATTGGCTTCGACGCCGATGTAGAAGGGAGGGCTGTTGTGATATTGCACGTACGGCACGCCAGCGCCACGCGTCGCCAGCCATGTCAGCTCCGGACTCGTATGGCTGACCAGCACGTCGGGGCGAAGGCGGCGCAGTGCGGCGCGCAGCGCCCATAACTCTCCGAGCCATCCCCATCGCTGCGGGAGCACGGTGATGCCTTCATCGGATGCGTCTTCGAAGAGGGCTTCCGGCCTGAGACGAAACGTCAGCGCCGACACGGCGTGGCCGATCACGCGCAGCGACCGCACTTCTTCCAGAAACTGACGCTCGGCGCCGCACGCCGTCACGAGCGGCGTATACAGCATGGCGATGTGCAGCGGACGCGCGCGCGCTGACTCTGTTGCGTAGTCTGGTTGGATCTTCATGCCGCCCTCGCGACGACCAGCGCGTTCCATGCGCGCGCGTCCGGATCGCGTTCGATGTCGTCGAAGGCTCCCAGCGCCAGCAGCTCGAAGCCCGCCATACGCAAGAACAGTTCGATCTCCATCGGGAAGAAGTAGCGCACCGTGTGCGTCTCTCGCGCGACCGCCGCGCGTCCATCTTCCGCTCCACGCGACAGCGTGTAGAGCACACGGCAGAGATGATGGCGGACGTCCATCTCGCTCGAGACGTCGCGGCGGACGTCGCCCTCGCCGGTTTGGATCATGCGCGCGCCGCTGCCGGGAGGGTCGACGATCGCGCCCGGTCCGTGCCAGACATCGAAGACGAGCAGGCCGCCGGGGCGCAGGTGGCGGCGTACGTTCTCGAGCGTACCCAACACGTCGTCGTTCGTGTGCTGGTACCCGAGCACCGCGAACATCAGCAGAGCGACGTCGTACGGCCCGCCGGCGTCGACGGTGCGCACGTCGCCTTCGATCCAGCAGAGGTCAGCGCCCGCAGCCAACTTGGCGCGGGCGCGCGCGAGCATCTGGGGCGAGCGGTCGACGCCGGTGACGCGAAAGCCGCGCTCCGCCAGCCGGATCGCATGGCCTCCCGTCCCGCAGCCGAGGTCGAGCACCGTCGTCGTGCCGCCATCGCCGTGAAGGCGGAAGATGCGCGCGATGAGGTCGCACTCGGCGTCGTAATCCTTCGCGGCGTAGGTGGCATCATATGTGGAGGCGTACGCCTCGCCGAACACGCTCATGCCGCCGCCTCCTCGCGCACGATCGCCGCGACGCGCTCGATCTGCTGATCCGTCAGCGTCAGCCCGCTCGGCAGATAGAGGCCCTGGCGCGCGAGGCGTTCGGCGACCGGATAGCGCTCGCCGCGAAACAACCCGCGCTCAAGCAGGGCAGGTTGTTCGTGCATGCCGAGGAAGAACGGTCGCGTATCGATGCCACGCCGCCGGAGACGCGCGGCGAACACCGACGCGTCGCAGCTGAGGGACTCATCGAGCACGATGCCGTACATCCAGTAGACGCTGCGCGCCCACGGCTCCTCCGCCTGCAGGGCGACGCCATCGACGCCGAGCAGCAACGCACCGTAGCGCTGCCCGATCGCCCGCTTGCGCGCGACCCGTGCATCGATGTCTTCGACCTGCGCGAGGCCGATCGCGGCTTGCAGCGCCGTCATGCGGAAGTTCTGCCCGAGGCGCGTGTGGCGAAAACGCCGTTCGTCCTCGAACGCGAGATTCCGGTAGCTGCGAGCGCGCGCGGCCAGTGCGGCGTCGTCGGTCAGCAGCATGCCGCCCTCGCCCGTGGTGAGGATCTTGTTCGCGTAAAAGCTGAAGCAGCCGACGTCGCCGAGGTTGCCGGTGCGCGCACCACGATACTCTGCGCCGTGCGCCTCAGCGGCGTCCTCGATGACCCGCAACCCGTTTGCTGCGGCGAGCCCGCGCAATGGCGCCATGTCGACCGGGTGCCCGTAGATATGCACCGCCATGATCGCGCGCGTCCGCGGCGTGATCTTTGGGGCCACCTGCGCGACGTCCATGCACCAGGTGCGGGCATCGCTGTCGACAAGGACGGGCAGCGCGCCTGCGGCGATCACCGCCTGCGCGCAGGAGATGATCGTGAACGCCGGCAGGATCACTTCGTCGCCGGGCCGGAGTCGCAGCGCATCGACCGCGGCGTACAGCGCTGCCGTCCCGCTGCTCACCGCCACACCGTGCTCGGCGCCGCAGTAGTCGGCCCAGGCGCGCTCGAACGCCGCCACGTACGGACCCTCGGACGAGATCCAGCCCGAGCGCAGGCAGTCGAGAACATAGGCGCTCTCACGCTCCCCGATGAGGGGCTCGCTGACCGGGATGAAGGGCTCAATTGCGACGGCGGAAGGAAGCATCACGCCGCTTCCCCGGGGATCAGCGGCTCTGCCAGACGAAAGGTGTCGCTCTCGTACTCGCGGCCGCCGCGTGGCCCGCGGGTCATCACGACCATCGTCGTCTCCTCGATCGCCTCGAGCGCGTGCGCCTCGTTTGGTCCCGTCATGATCAGCCCGCCGGCGCGAGCGATCCCGGTCTCCAGCGCGCCGTCGCCCTCACGGGCGGCGTAGCGCAGGCAGCCGCTGACGACGTACACCCACTGGTGCGTCTCGCGATGGTAGTGGTTCCCACGCACTGCGCCGCGCGCGGTGGTAATCAGCGTGACGTGCTCGACCGTCTCGTCTTCGAGGATGTCTGTGATCGACCCCCGAACGTCGCTGTGCGCATGCGCCGCCTGCGTCAGCTTCATGCGGCGACCCGCAACGTCGCGCCGACGATCATCGGCTCCGGGATCGGGATGATGAACTGGCCGCCCGCCTCGCGATAGTCATGAAGGTTGTCCATGATCTCGGCGGCGAAGTTCCAGGCGAGGAGGAGCGCGTAGTCGGGATGCTGCGCCATGAGCTCCGCATCGGGCACGACCGGAATGTGCGAGCCGGGCGTGTACCGGCCGACCTTCAGCCGCGCCTTCTCGGTGACGAACTCCAGTGTCTCCCGGCCGATACGGCTGTAGTTGAGGAGCGTCATGCCCTTCGCGGGCGCGCTGACGCCGGCGATGCGCTTGCCGCGCGCGCAGCACATCTGTAAGCTGCTCGCGGTTCTGTGTCACCTCGAGCGAGAAGCGGCGCAGACGCGTCACGTCGTGCACGCCCTCGCGCTTCTCGCGCGCGAGGAACCGCTCGACAATGCCGAGCTTCGCTTCGTGTTCGCCGCGGTCCACGAAGATGCGGAACGAGCCGCCGTGGATGTCCACCTCGCGGATGTCGAAGATGCGCATGCCGAACTGGGCGAAGAACGGCACGAGCGGCCGTACCGAGATGTACGAGAGGTGCTCGTGATAGATCGTGTCGTATTCGAGGCTCGAGAGCAGGTTGGCGAAGTACGGGCACTCGAAGATGAAGACGCCACCGGGCTTGAGCAGCCTGTCAACGGATGTCATGAACTCTACGAGGTCATCGACGTGCGCGAAGACATTGGTCCCGCAGATCAGCGACGCCTGGCCGTGCTCGGGCAGGAACGCTGTAGCGCGCCCGAAACAGCCGGGCTTCGGGCATCCCGTAGTGGCGGAAATAAGGCCCGGCTCCGCTCGCCCGGATAGAGGCCGTACGCGCGCGAATAGAGCGCGCCAAGCGCCAGGCGCTTCAGAGCGCGCTTGTGTGCAGGCCGCCCGTGCAAGAGCGTCTGGTCGTCGCGGATCAGCAGTTTGGCGCCGCTTGCGATCGCCGCCCCGGCGGCCAACCACGCTATCACGTGCGCGTAGCCGTGCACCCAGACGGCATCGTAGCGTCCGCGGCTCACCGTGCTGACGATGTCCCAGTTCGGGCGCCGCAGGAAACCGCCAGAGATGCCGGTGCGGGCGGCGCTCGGCAAGAAGCGATGCTGGTACCCGCCTAACAGCGGCGTGTCCCATTCGACGCTGCGGCCGAAGCCGGGATCGTGGAACGCCCGCGTCGTGGCATCGGAGTAGAAATAGACCGTGAGGTCAATCTCCGGCCGAGTCGCGAGCTCGCGGTAGAGCGGCGCGAAGTACTGGATCGGATGCGAAACCAGGTGCGCGAGGCGGATCGGGCTGGCCCTCATTGCGGAACCTCCGCCGGCACGCGTGCCTCATCGCTTGTCCGGGCAGCGACCGCGAGGGCCATGCCCGCGAAGAGCCAGAAATACACATTCAGCGGGTCGAGGTCGAGGTACGGGCCCTTGAAGAGCGCCGCCGTCATCACGAGCAGCAGCGCGACGATCGGAGCGGCAAGCTGCCGCGACCGCGCGTCGATCCGCCGCGGCGAGCAAGCCGCGCGAACATTGGGCGCGGTCTCGGGCTGAACCAACGGCAGCTCGCAGATCATGCCGACAGCTCCTCGTCGAGCATGCCGCCGAGTGGCGACAGTCCCAGTGCGGAGCGAAAGCCGCCATAGAAGGCGTCCCAACTGAATTCCTGCGCGCGCATTCTGGCGGCCGCGCCCATGCGTGCGCGCAGCGCCGGATCGTTGCGCAGCCGCCCGAGCCGGTCAGCGATCGCCTCCGGCGAACGGACCGGCACGACATAGCCGTCGATGCCGTCGCGGACCGCATCGGCGCCGGTGTTCGGCGTCACGATGACGGGGATTCCCGTCGCCATCGCCTCCAGCACCACGAGGGCCGAGCCTTCGAGCAGCGAGGGCAGGACGAGCACGTCGGCCGCCTGGTACACCTGCGCCATGTCGCGCGGCAACGTGCTGCCGATGT
This sequence comes from Dehalococcoidia bacterium, assembly GCA_038227375.1. Taxonomy (GTDB): domain Bacteria; phylum Chloroflexota; class Dehalococcoidia; order DSTF01; family JACRBR01; genus JALYKW01. The sequence goes on along the minus strand of JBBRPY010000015.1, from coordinate 55,117 downwards.
GCCGATGGCGCTGCGCATGCTCGCGCACCGCGCGGCCGGAACCGACGATCGCCCCCGCCATCGTCAACTCGAATTGATCCGGATCGAGCAGCGCGACGGCATCGAGCAGATATGCGATGCCCTTGCGCTGGGAGATCTGGCCGGCGAAGAGGACCTGCAACGGACCCTCGCGCGGCGGCCCCACACGCGGCCGGAAGGCGCTCACATCGACGCCGTACGGGACGACGCTGACGCGCTCGGGCGGGACCACGCCCGCGAACGACGCCGCGGCGAAGCGAGAGCCAACGACGATCCGCGTCGCGAGGTCGACCTCCGCCGCCACGCGCTCGATGTGTTCCGGTTTCACCGCCGAGGCGGCGAGCGAGTCGGCGAACTCGGGACGCAGCTCGGCTTCCTCCGCAAGTATCTTCAGTCCGGCGTCCACGCGCGCGATCGGATAATCGAGCACGCTGGCGCCGTACAGCACGCGGGCGCGGCGGAACGTCTCCAGACAACCGCCGTACTGCCCGATCACGGTGTCGCCCGCGCGCAGCAGCGCCGGAATCTGGCTATCGATATGGATGTTGCGCCGCCAGATCAGCCCGTAGTTCTGCGACGTCATGCCCGCGCGGGCGAGGCCGATCCGCAGCAGCTCTGCGCCGGTATCGATCTGGCGCACCTTGCCACGAATGCTTTCGGGCAGCACGCGGCGTTCGATCTCCCTCCCGATGCGCGGCAGCGAGAAGAGTTTGCTGCGCCGCTCCGCCACGTACGGTGTGTAGTAGTCGCTGAGCCGGTCCGCGACGGCGATGGCCATCCGGCGCGTCGTCGGTAAGAACCCCGGATCGACAACCACCACGCGTCCGGTCTCGGGCGTTGCGGAGAATGCGCGGCGGGGAGATCGCTGTTCGCTCATGACTTGCTCCCCTGCGCCAGCGGTTCGCTCGGGCGCGCCGATGATGGCGCGTGCCGGAGCGGGCAGTGTGACCGCGACGCCGCCGGCCACACCAGACCGGCGACGGATGTCTCGAGCGCGCGTGATGTCCGGCGCAGCAGCCAGATCGTGCTCAACGAATAGGCGGCGAGCGACACCAAGGCCGCCCCCATGATCCCGAGCAGCGGCAGCAGAAGCGCGAGGCCGCCGAGGGTGACGGCGAGCGCCGCGAACTCGCCGATGCCCGCATCGAGCGGACGCCCCATCGCCGTGAGACAGGCGCCCAGCACGCGGTTCAGGCTCAGCACGACTGCCGCCAGCAGCAACACGCGCGAAACGCCAGCCGCGTCCGCATAGACATTCTTGAAAAAGAAGTCGATCACCCATGGCGCGAGCAACACGAGCGGCGCCGAGACGGCGACAGACGCCCCGAGCGCCGTCCGCAGGTACCTCCGGACGGCATCGCGCCGCGCGCTCACGTCCTCGATCTTCGCCACGACCGGAAACGCGGCCGTCGCCACCGACGAGCCGACGAGGTTCGTGAGCGATGTTAGCGTTACGGCGGTGACGTAGATCCCGAGCCGCGCCGGCGCCAGAAACACCGAGATCACGAGTTGATCCAGCCGCTCGTTCATCATCGAGCTGACGTTGCCGGAATGGCTCTGGAGCCCGAACAACAGCAGCCTTCGCGCCAGACGCGCGTCGAACGCCGGCCGCCGCCGGATAGTGCGGGCGACGAGGAGCGCCGCAACCGCGCCGGTGACCGCGTTCGCTGCAAGGTAGGCCAGCGCCACGTTCCGCACGGTCAGGCTGTCAGCCATCCGGAGCGCGATGATCGCGGCGCCGCTACCGCCGATGACGAGCAGCCGGAGGGCGTGGAACTCGGCGAAGCGCTGCAACCCGTTGAGCAGCGACATCAGCGTGAGCGTCAGCAGATTGAGCGGTATGAAGGCCAGAAATACATACGCCGCGCGCACGGTCACGGCGTCGTACTGCGCGAGCACCCGTGGGATGACCAGCAGCCCGACGGCGATACAGAGCAGCGATTGCGCCAGCGCCAGCGCCAACCCTGTGCCCAGCAGCCGTGCCGGACGGGCGGTGCTGCGGGCGGCGTGGAAGGTCAGCGCCTCCAGCACGCCCAGGCTGCCGAGTGCCGCCAGCAGAGACGGCCAGAGCAACACGGCCGCGAGCTCGCCGCGGCCATGCGGGCCTAGCGTGCGCGCGAGCAAGACACCGGTCAGCACGTTCAGCGTTTGCACCGCGATGGATGCGCCGAAGCTGAGCGTGAGCGGCCGGCCGGCGAATGCGCGCAGCCGGCGCGGTTGCGGAGCGGCGGCGGCCGTCTCGATCATGCCGCCGCCTCGCGCGCGATGATTGCGCGGCCGAAGTAGTGTCCGGGAGGCAGCGCATCCCCTGCTCGAACGCCCGTCTGGACATCGCGGAAGGCATATGCACACGGGAGGGCGGCCAAGACTTCCGCCCCTGCCGCGTCCGAATGGATCTCGATGACGATCGCCGGCCGGCGGTGCGCGATTGTGCGCGCGGCGCCGCGGATGACCCGACCCTCCGCGCCCTCGACATCGATCTTGAGGATGTCCGGGGGCGGCATCCCGGACGCGACGAGCGCATCGACGGACTGCGTGCGGACACGCACGCCATCTGCCTCCGGGCGGTCCGCGAGATGGCCCTGAAGCGACGAGCCGTGCAGCACGAACGTCGCCTCTCCCGCCCGATCGCGGATCGCGACGCCGTGCGCCTCGATGTTTCTGACGGCATTCGCGGCCACATTCGCGCGGAGACGGTCGAGGTTGTCGGCGCGTGGCTCGAACGCGAAGACGCGGCCCTGCTCTCCCGCAAGGCTCGCGCAGAGCAGCGAAAAGAACCCGATGTGAGCGCCGATGTCGTAGACGACATCGCCGCGCCGCACGTGCTCGACGAGCGTGCGCTGCACCGGCTCTTCGTGCGTGCCGAGCCAGTAGTACTTCTCGCATGACAGATCGACGGTCAGCGACACGCCTTCGAGTGCGCCGCCACAGACCTGCACAGTGGACACGCCGGCGGGAGCGCTCGAGCCGAGCGCGCGCCGTAACGGCACGAGTGCCGGCGATTGGTAGACCAGTTGCGTACCGCGGCTCCCGAGCGCCCGCCGGGCGGTGGCCGCGAGGCGGTACAGCAGCGGCAGCCTGGGGCGGATCGCAGTCGGCGTAGGCAGCGCGCTCATCATGAGCGATCGACCGCGGGCGGTGCAGGTGCGACGCGCACTTGCGCAGAGATCAGCCGCGCGCGCGACCAGCGTCCTGCGGAAGAGCCTGCCTCTCGCGCCGCGTCCATGCGCACATCCCTCGTTTCATACGCCGGGCGGCAGGCGCCGTCGTCGCCCGCTTGCGGCCGGTATCCGGATTGTGCGGCCCGTTGTGCCGCCGCAGCCATAGGCGTACCCCCGATAGGCGTTACGCCGCGGGCCGCGCTTCGCTCGAACCACTCTCCGCGTGTGCGGCCGCACCGCGAGCCGCGCTGCGCCGCCGGCGGGCCGGAACTTGCAAGCGCTGCGTCGCGAGGAACCACTCGATCGTCGCCCGCAGGCCTTGCTCGAAGTCCGTGCTGGCCTGGAAACCGAAGCATTCCTTCGCCCGCGTCCACATCCAACATCCGGCGCGGCTGTCCGTCCGGCTGGGATGCATCCCAGCGGATCTCGCCTGGAAGTTGCAGAGGCGGGCGATCGTCTGCGCCAGCTCACGGATCGTGATCTCGCGGCCGGCGCCGATGTTCACCGGGGCGGGATCGTCGTAGCGCTCCGTCGCGAGCGCGATCGCTTCCGCCGCGTCGTCTACGTAGAGGAACTCCCGGGACGCGCCGCCCGTCCCCCAGGCGACGATGTGGCTGTCGCCGCGCAGCTTCGCTTCGACGATCTTCCTCACGAGTGCCGGAATGACGTGGCTCTTGCCGGGTCGAAGCTATCGCCCGGGCCGTAGAGGTTCACCGGCAACAGCGTGATCGCGTTGAAGCCGTACTCCGAACGATAGGCCTGCGCCTGCACGAGCAGCATCTTCTTCGCCAGACCGTAGGCGGCGTTCGTCTCCTCCGGATAGCCGTCCCAGATGTCGTCCTCGTGAAACGGCAGGCGCGCGAACTTCGGATACGCGCAGACGGTGCCCACGCCGACGAATTTGGCTACGCCCGCACAGCGCGCCAGCTCCATCAGCTGGATGCCCATGATCGCGTTGTCGTAGAAGAAGCGCCCCGGGTGCGCGCGGTTGGCGCCGATGCCACCGACCACTGCCGCGAGATGAACGACGATCTCCGGCCGTGCGTCGGCAAGCGCCCGCGTGATGCCATCGCGCTCGCGGAGGTCGTATTGGGCACTGCGCGGCACGAACACTCGGGCTCCGCGCGCCTCCAGCCGCCTGACGACGTGCGAACCGAGAAAGCCGCCGCCGCCGGTGACCAGCACGCGCTTGCCCGCGACCGGCGTGCCGCTCAAGCCGCCCATTCGTCCTCCCGGGTGTCGCTGCGCACGGCCGCCAGCCGCCTCGGCGACCGGCTGCGGGCGAGCGTGTGGACGCGGCCGCGCGGCGCCTTCGCGAGCACCGCCGCGAGCAGTTGTTCGTAGCCTTGCAGCGCGGCCTGCTCAGACAGCACATCCATGGACCAATGCCGCCCCGACTGCGACAGGTGCGCGGCCAAGCCCGGATCGCGGGCGACGCGCAGGATCGCACCCAGCAGCGCCGCCGGGCGCTCGGGCTCGACGACGATGCCGCCGCTGCTCTGCCGCACTTCCCGCGCGGCCTCGCTTTGGGCGGCGACCGCGGCGACGACGGGCCGGCCTGCCGCGAAGTACGACGTGAGCTTCGACGGCAGCGACATGTCGCGGACGCTGTCGCGCTGATTGAGGAGCAAGATGTCAGCCGCAGCCAACACGCTGGGGAGGAGCGCCTCATCCTGCAGCGGCAGGAACTGAACGTTCGACAAGGCATACCGCTCCGACAACGCCGTCAGCATCGCGCGCTGGCTGCCATCACCCATCAGCACAAACAGCACTTCGGGCGTGCTCGTCGCGGCGAGTCTCGCAGCGGCGATCACCTGCTCGAGCCCCTGCTTCAGGCCCATGTTTCCCGCGTGCAGGCAGACGATGGCGTCGCGCGGCAGCCCCAGCCGCGCGCGGATGACCGCGGCCTCGACCGTGGCCTCGCCCGTGTGCACCCAGTTGCGCAGGCGCCGGATGCGTTCCGGCGGCACGCCCAGCGCCTCCACGTACGGGCGGAACCCCTCGGCGACGATGCCGACGCCGGACGCCGCGCCGGCGGCCCAGCCCTCCGCCGCGCGCACCGCGGGCGCCACCGCGGCGGCGGGTCCGATGCCGCTCTGCCGCGCGGCCTGACCCATGAGATCCTGAAAGACGAGCCCGTACGGCACGCGAAACCGCGTCGCCAGCGTGCGGGCGAGCACGCCGCCGCTCAGGCTCGGCACGATGCCGAGCACGACGTCCGGCGGGTCCGTGCGGAGCGCCGAGAGCCCGGTCGCCATGAACGTGGCCTCGTACAGCGCGCGCCGGTGGGCCGACTGCCGCGCCGGCACGTAGTGCCATCGCCGCTCGACCGCCACGCCGTTGCGCTGTTCGTGGAGGGCGAGCCTCCGCGCGCAGCCGTCGTCGACGCGCCAGGCGGGATAGTGCGGCATGCCTGTGAGGGCGGTGACGCGATAGCCGCGGCCCGCGAGATGCTCGGCGACGCGGGTGGTGTATGGCGCGATGCCCGTCACTTCTGGTGCGTAGTTGATGCCAGTGATTAGCACGCGCGTCATCATCGGCCATCCAGTTTGAGCAGCGGCTGCACCGTCCGCAGCACGTAGCCGAGGTCGCCGAGCAGCGACATCTGCGCGCCGTACGCGGCTTCGATCTGCATTCGCGAGGTCGGCGATAGTCCCTTGCGGCCGCGCACCTGGAACGGCCCGGTCAGTCCGGGGCGCACCGCACGAATCGCCTCCGCCATCGCCGGGTCCATCGTCTCGCGCGGGAGGTACGGCCGCGGGCCGACCAGGCTCATCTCGCCGCGGAGCACGTTCCAGAACTGCGGCAGCTCGTCGAGACTCGACTTGCGGAGGATGCGGCCGAGCACCGTCACCCGCGGGTCGCGGTGGAGCTTCCAGTGCGTGGAAAGCTCGGCTGCCCGCGCCGGGTGGGTCTGCTTCCATGTCTCATACTGCGCGTCGGCATCGGCGGCCATCGTCCGGAACTTCCACATGAGGAAGCGGCTGCCGCCCTGGCCTGCGCGCTCGGAGGCGTAGAAGACCGGCGGTCCGCCGACGATCAGCACCGCCAGCGCGATCACCGCGACCAGCGGCAGTAACATCGCCAGCAGTAGAAGACCCAAGCCAATGTCGAGCGCGCGTTTGCCGCCTCGCGCATACCACCCGGCGCATGATGCAGGGGCTGTGTATGAGGGGGCGACGGCTGCATCGGATCGAGAGCCGTCGGCCGCGCGGGGCGCCAGTTCGGTCTGCGCGCGAATCACGCCGGGAAGATGTGGGACGCCCTCCCTGACCAACCGCGCTGCCTCCTGCATCCCGCCGATAGTGCGGCGGCGCCGAACCCCGCTAGGCGCGGAACCGGCGTACAGGATCATCCCGATTAATTGGCCGAGAACAGATGGGGAATCGCCCGACACTCGTCTCGCCCGCGCCCTTACGCGCTGTCAGCAAGGCATGCATCGGGAGGCCGGCGTGACTCGGCGGCACCGCGATTCGGGCTACGGCAATGAACTGAACGGCGGCGGAGAACACGCGCACAAGCGGGATGCAGCGCGCTGCCACTCGACGAGATAGGCCTCGCCCGTCGCGAGCGGCGCGATGATGTGCGCCGCCAGCGGCGACCACAGCACGTCGGCGCCGAAGGCGATCACGGGCGCTGCCTCGCGCTCGCGTCGCGTTACCTTCGCGTCGACGTAGACGTCCTGCAGCTTCTTGTGGCCGCCGCCACGCAGAGCGATGCGGTCGCCTGCCTTCCGTCCACGGAGCACGGCCCTTGCGGGAAGCGCGAGCGCGGTGCGCTCGCCGGAAACGTCCGACGCAGACGTGCCGGCTCCGGAGCCGATCGCTCGGTGGGGCGTCACTGCGACCGACCAGACGCCGATCTCGCCCGACCACGGGAGCGCGCGCGCCATGCCCGACGCGATCGGCGGCGGACCCGGCGGGCCGAGAGAGAGCACGACTGCCGAGGCATCCACCGTGGCGACGAGACCGCGCGGCAGCTCGAACGTCGAGCCGGTCGCGGCCGAGGCCGCCACGGCGAGCGTCCGGTAGTGCCGACGGTCGATGTCGCGCGCGTCGCCGAGCAGGCGTACGATGGCGAGCCGGTATGCGTACGGGACGGCATCCGCCGGAAGAGAACGCAGTCTGTCCCGCGAAAGGGACACCTCGGCGCGGAGGCGGTCGTCCGCGATGACCGCTGTCGAAGCGACAGCATCGAGTGAGGCGACGCTCTCGCGGGCGCCGCGCGAAAGCGCGAGCAGTGCGTCACGCGCATCCGGATCGCGCGCCTCGATCTGGGGCAGCAGCTCCAGGCGGACGCGGTTGCGCTGGAACCGCATGTCCGCGTTCGTGGGGTCGTCGACGTAGGCGATGCCCCGGAGGGCGCAGTAGGCGCGCGTCTCCTCGCGCGTCACACAGAGGAGGGGCCGCCACAGCTCCACCGGTCGATTGCCACTTGCGCTCCCGATAACCGGGAGCGGGCTCACCGGCGCCATGCCGCCGAGGCCGCGCAGGCCGGCGCCGCGCATCGTGTGCATGAGCACCGTCTCGACCTGATCGTCCGACGTATGGCCGGTGACGATCGCGCGCGCGCTGTGCGTCCTCGCAACCTCGGCCAGAAATGCATAGCGCGCCGCCCGCGCCGCCGCTTCGCCGGCGCGCGGCCGTGCCCAGGCGCCGGTCTCCGGCGGAAGGCCGAATCGCGCGCACAGCGCCCGCACCACATCCGCATCGCGCGCGGCCGCGTCCTCGCCCCGCAGCCCATGGTCGAAGTGCGCGACAACGGCATGCTCGTGACGGACGAGCCCCGGGCCGCAGAGCAGCGCGACCGTCGCCGCCGAGTCGGCGCCCCCCGACGTCGCCAGCACCACCCGCCCTTGGGCCAGCGCCGGCATCTCTTGTGCGGCATAGTCGCGAACCCGCCGCTCGACCGCGCGCGCCTCATGCTCATCCATCACCGCATGGTAGGGCTGGCAGCTGGAAGTCGGAAATCGGTAATCGGAAGTCGGATCGCCGTTCAACCCGAGACGCTTCCAGCCTCCAGCCTCCAGCCTTCCATCGCCCAGCTTCCATCGCCCAGCTTCCAGCTTCCAGCCTCCAGCCTCCCATCAAGCGCGCCGAAGCTCATGCAGGAGGTTCTACATGGGCAACGTGGTGATTGCCATCGGCCTGGGCGTGCTGCTGGTGGGCGGCCTTGTGGGCGGCTGGGTCGCGATGAACTCCTACGCGCCCGGCGGCGTCGGCACGCCGGCCCACGCGGGCGCGGTCTCGAATGGTCATCCGGAAGACTGCAAGAACCTGAACTTCAGCGTGCCCGCGCGAGGCGAAGCGATGCGGACGGTGTCACTCAAGGAAGGCAGCGTGCTTCGCGGCAGCTTCGAAGCGAACGGCGGCTTCGGCCGCGTCGATGTGCTCATGCGCATCGTCTCGCCGCAGGGCCTCGAGCTGTACGCTCCGCCGAAGGCCGCGAACCTCGACTTCAGTCTGCCGGCGAAGATCAACGGCGACTACACGCTCGTCTTCGACAACCGCTACTCGCTCTTCACGGCAAAGTCGATCGGCCTGTACTACTGCCTCGATGATGGAAGCAAGGAGTCGGAGGTCGGAGGTCGGACGCAGGCGAGTCGCTGAGCCGGCAACTCTCCGATTTCTGACTTCCGATTTCGACTGCTGACTTCCTACTTCCGTCAGACCCGGATCGTCTCCAGGTCGTCGGCGATCAGGATGCCAGCGTCGGTGATCGACTGCGGCGCCTCGCCTGCGCCGATGTGCGTGAGGATGAACTTCGTGCTCGCGCTCACCTGCTGCCGTAATACGAGGATGTCCTTCGGCGTCAGGTGCGGGCCGCACTGGTCGCCCCAGCAGGAGCACTCGACGACGAACGCATCAGTGCCCGTGGCAATCGGCACGAGGGGCGGGCACATGATGGTGTCGCCGGAGTAGGCGATGATGCCGTCGGGCGTCTGCACGCGGTAGGCGAAGCACTCCAGGTCATCAACGTGTACCACTTCGCGCGCCAGGAACGAGCACCCCGCGACGGCGCCTTCCTTACCATCGCGCACCTCGATGAAGTCGAGCTGATAGCCGCGGTCGCGCTTGCGAAAGACGTTCGAGAACGCGAGGTCGGTGGTCGACTTCAGCCGCTTCGCCACGCCGGGGGGTCCGATGATCGTCAGGTCCTTCGTGCGCCGCGTCAGCTCTGCGTACTCCAGCATCAGGAAGGGCAGCCCGAAGAAGTGGTCGCCGTGGAAGTGACTAATGAAGATCACTTCGATGTCGCAGGCGTCCTTGCCCAGCTTCTTGAGGTGCGGCATCAGCGTCGGCGGCGCGTCGAAGAGGTAGCGGTCGTTCGCGAGGAACGAACTCCAGTAGCGCGTCGGTGCGAACGCGTTGCCGGTGCCGAGAAAGGTCAGCTCCAGCGTCATCAGGCCATCAGGCCGCTGCGACGTACGTGCGATGGACCCCGTCGAGAAAGCCCCACAGCGCGTCGGCGCACTCGCGGGCCGATGCCAACACCGCTTCGCGCGATGCCTCGCCGGTGGCGTGACGGCGGACCATGCCGGCGCCGACCTCCGCATGCACTTCGTCGGCGCCGATGTGCACTTCGAAGAACTGCAGGCTGCGCTCGTCGGCGACGCCGTAGAACTGCTTGAGGCCGGCGATCTTCGTCTTCGCCACTTCGGGCACCTGCGATTCGTAGACATAGAGCGCGGCGCAGGCCTCGGCGAACGAACGGCGCATCGTCACGTCACGGAAGAGGTCGACGAGGCGCTCCGTCTCGGGCAGCGGCTGGGCCGACTCGACGCCAGCGCGCGTCGCGCCGACACCCTCGGCGAAGCGCAGCCACAGCTCCGGGTGGTTCTCGACGCCGCGCTCCTCTTCGATGAGGTTTTCCAGCAGCTCCTGCCGCTCGCCCTGGTCGGGGCAGATCGCGTGCGTCGCGCTGACGTACTGCGGGAACGCGAGCACGTGCGCGTAGTACTGGCCGGCGTAGCCGCGCAGATGGTCGAGCGTGAGGTCGCCGCGCTGCCACGCCTGATAGAACGGATGCTTGAGCAAGCTGCGCTCGTCGATGATGTCCTGGATCTCGTCGATGATGTCCGTGCTCGTCATGTCTGCTCCGCTTCTTGCCCTCGATCGCGAGGTCTCTGTGAACAGCAGTGTTATAGCAGGGGGCGGGGGAAGTTGGAAGTCGGAGGCTGGAAGTCGGAAGTCGGAAGCTGGAAGCTGGGGGGCGGTGGACCGTGAGACTCGGCGCGACGCCGGAGGTTGGGGTGTCAGGGGGCGGCGCCAGCTCACGCCTTGTTCCGAATTTGGACTTCCATCTTCGATCCTCGCATCGGCTCCCTCGCTTCCGACTTCCGATTTCCGACTTCCGATCCGCGGATGCGCGTTGACTTCGCGCAGCTTCGTCCATATAATTCCTTGCGCTGTCGAACCCTCGGCTAGCGGTTGCTGATGGATCAGCCCGGCCCCCGAAACGGATGATCGGGGCGCGCGGGCGATTTGCTTCTATACGACGAAAGCGGAGGACGGCGTTGCACGAATATGAGCTCGTAGTGGTGATGAACCCGGAGATCGCCGAAGAAGACGTGCCCGCGGCGATCGAGAGACTCACCGGCGCCGTCACCAGCCGCGGCGGCGAAATCGCCGAGGTGACGCCGTGGGGACGCCGCAAGCTCGCCTATCCGATCAGCCGCTTCAACGAAGGGAACTACGTCGTCACCCAGATTCGGCTCGATCCGGCGCGCACCCACGAGCTGGAGAGCGGCTTTGCAATTTCGGACGACGTGCTGCGCCACCTGCTGATTCGCAAGGACGAAGACTAGGCCGCGGGGCGGCCCACCACCCACCCACGCCAGAGGCGAGAAGGATCTGACATGGCGAGCCTGAACAAAGTCATGCTCATCGGCAATCTCGGGAAAGATCCCGAAATGAAGTACACCGCCAACGGCAAAGCCGTGACGACGTTCTCGATCGCCTGCAGCCGAACCTACAACGCGACCGACGGCGAGCGCCGCGAGGAAACGGACTGGTTCGACGTCGTGGCGTGGGAAAAGCTGGCGGAACTGTGCAGTCAGTTCCTGCAAAAGGGCCGCAAGGCCTACGTCGAGGGGCGGCTCCACACGCGTTCATGGGAGGGTCAGGATGGCGTCAAGCGCTACCGGACCGAGGTGATCGCCCAGACGGTGCTGTTTCTGGATAGCGCCGGAAGTGGTGGTGGCGCCGCGCGCATGGATCGCTACGACGAAAGCGCAGCACCGGCCGCCGTCGGCAGCGTTGACCCCGACGACCTGCCGTTCGAATAGCCCGACACGCGCCGAACGCCCGTAAGCGCACCGGCGAAGGACAGAGAGCAGAGAGAGGCCTATGACGACAGACGTACGAGAAAGCGACCAGCAAGCTCCGGCGATGCAGGCTCCGGCCGACGGTGCAGCGCCCCGGTTCGATGGCAACCGGTCCGAGGAGCGCCCGAGCGGTCGCCGCGGCGACCGGCCCGGTGGCGGTGGTGGTGGTGGTGGCGGCGGACGAGGACGCTTCGGCTCGCGCCGGAAGGTGTGCGCCTTCTGCGTCGACAAAATCGACATCATCGACTACAAGGACGCCAGCAAGTTGCGGCGGTACATCTCCGACCGCGGCAAGATCGAACCGCGCCGAAAGACCGGGACATGCGCCCGGCACCAGCGGCGGCTGACGCTCTCGATCAAGCGGGCGCGGCACCTCGCGTTGCTGCCCTACACGGCGGATCACATGCGCACGCCAAGCAGCGGCTTCTCGCGCTAGGGCGGCAGCGCAACATCACGGAGGCCACGCGGCTGCCGCCGGCGGCGCGTTTGTGGCGAGGCAAAGTGAACACCCATGGCGAGTGAGAGCAAATCGCGGCGTCCCGTAACGCCGGCGAAACCCGCGGCGAAAAAACCGGTCACTCGCGGGCGGGCCGGACTGCTCAACATGGACTCCGAGCAGTCGGCTCGGGCCCTGCTCATCGGCGCGGTGGCGCTGATCGTCCTGATCGCCGCCGGATTCATCGCCTTCGGCTACTGGTACTCCGTCGTCCGACCCCGCAACCGCACCGTGCTGCAGGCCGATAGCATTAGCATCAGCTACAGCGCGATGAAGCGGCGCATGGGCTACGAGCTGTTCCAGAACATCAATCTCCAGCAGCAGCCTCAGGCGCTGCCGGAGCTCACGTATCAGACGCTGCTCCAAGAGCTCACCGTGATCAATCGCTCCCAGCCCGACAAGGACGTCTCCGCGACGCCCGACGAGATCGACGCGAAGCTGCGCGCGCGTGTCGGCGTCGGCGTCGAGGCGACTCAGAAGCAGTTCGCCGACGCGTTGCTCCGCCAGCTCGACACGACGGGGCTGCACGACAACGAATACCGGCGGCTGATCACGGCCGAGCTGCTCACCACCAAAGTGAAGGACAAGTTCAAGCTGGAGCTGCCCCTCAACGTCCAGCAGGCGAAGGTGGAGGTGATCGTCGTCAGCACGCTCGACGACGCCAAGAAGGCGGCCGCGCGCGTCCAGGGCGGTGAGGATTGGGCGACCGTCGCCAAGGCAGTGTCGCAGGAAGTCGACGTCCAGAAGACCGGCGGCCTCCACGACTACACCCCGAAGGGCAACCTGAATGCCGCGTACGACGCGTATGCCTTCGACGCGAACACGCCGCTCGGCGCGGTGAGTGCGCCGCTGACGGCCTCCGGTGGTTCCCAGTTCTTCGTCGTCCGCGTCGATGACCGCGCCGACAAGCCGGTGACGGAAGACCAAAAGCCCAAGCTCGCGGACACGAAGTACAGCGAGTGGCTCGTCGCCCAGCAGGATCAGATGACCGTCGCCCGGCACTGGTCCACGCAAGATGAGTCCGCGGCATTGACCAGCGTGCTGAACAGCTCCGGCACGAAGCTGATCAATCAACAGCGACAGCAGCAACAGGCGCAACAGACCGTGCAAGCAGTGCCGGCGCGGCAGCCGACGGCGCAGGCCCCGGCGCCCGGTGCCGCGGATCCGAACGCCCCCGCGCCCGGCGCCGGCCAGAACCCCCCTGTCCCGAACGCACCGGTGGCCCCCGGCAATGGGCAGTGACCGCCGCACGATAGGTATCGGTCTGATGGGGCTGGGCGTCGTCGGTGGAGGCGTCGCCCGCATCCTGCGCGACAAGGCCGACATCTACGCCCGCCAGATCGGCTACCCGCTCGAGATCAAGCGCGCGCTGGTGCGCGACGCCGGCAGAGACCGCGGCGGCGTCATCGACCCCGCGCTGATCACCACCGACCCGGCGACGATCCTGCGCGACCCCGAGATCGAGATGGTGATCGAAGTGATCGGCGGCGAGGAGCCGGCGTATGGCTATCTCCGCGACGCGCTGACCGCAAACAAGTTCGTCGTCACCGGAAACAAAGAGGTGATGGCGAAGCATGGCGCGGAACTGCTCGCGCTCGCCCGCGAGCACAACGTCGACCTGCTGTACGAGGCCAGCGTCGGCGGCGGCATCCCGATCATCGCGCCACTCAAGCGGGACCTGCTGGCCAACGACATCCTCAGCCTGACGGCGATCATCAACGGCACCACGAACTACATCCTCACCGCGATGAGCCGTGGCGCCGGCAGCTTCGCGCAGGCCCTGGCCGACGCGCAGGCGCTCGGCTACGCGGAGAGCGACCCCACGGACGACGTCGAAGGCATCGACGCGACCTACAAGCTGTCGATTCTCGCGACGCTCGCGTTCCACATCGATGTCCGACCCGAGCAGGTCTACCGTGAGGGCATCACCAAGCTCGCCGAGCGCGACTTCGCCTACGCGCGAGAGTTCGGCTACGCGATCAAGCTGCTGGCGATGGGAAGGAAGCACGGCGACAGCGTGGAGGTGCGGGTGCACCCGGCGCTCGTCTCGCAGGAAGAGCTCCTGGCGAGCGTCGATGGCGCGCTGAACGCCGTGGAGATTGAGGGCGACCTGATGACCCGCGTCCTCTTCCAGGGCCCGGGCGCCGGATCGCTGCCGACCACCTCGGCCGTCGTTGCAGACGCGCTCGACGCCGCCGTCAGCATCAGCAATAACGTCTACTGGCCCCACTCGCTGCGCCGCGAAGCCGGCCTCAGCATCATGCCGATGGCTGCAGTGCGCGCGCGGTACTATCTCCGTATCGGCGTGGCGGACGAGCCGGGCGTGCTCGCCCGCATCGCCGGCACACTGAGCGAGCGGGCGATCAGCATCGCTTCAGTGATCCAGAAGGAACTCGCCAGTGAGGACGCGACGGAGATCGTGATCATGACGCATGAATCATGCGAGGCGGACATGCAACGCGCCCTCGACGACATTCGCGGCCTTCCCGGCGTCCGGGGCGTCGACCAATTGCTGCGGGTGAAACCGTGACGATGCACGACGCACAGAGCGACGGGCGCGCCACCGACATCCTCCAATGGCTGCAGGACCAGGTGGGCCAGTTGCGCGCCCAGCTCGGGCGCACGCAACAGCAGGGGGACCAGATTCAGGCGGCAATCCTCGATGTCAACGAGAAGCAGCGCGACGCCGAGGGCAGGCTGCGCGAGCTGAGCGCCCGGACCATCGGCCTGCCGGCGATGCAGGATCAGATGCGACAGGTGTCCGGGCTGCTCGAACGCATTCAGGACGCCGAGGTGCTGATCGACACGAAGTTCGAGATGCTCGAACGCACGGGCAGCGAAGACCGCGGCCGCGAGCAATCCGAGAAGAACGACATGTACCGGCGGGTCCAGGACCTCGAGCGCAAGGCGGAATCGCTGGGCGAACGCCAGGCCACGGTCGACGATACGAACCGCCGGTTTCAGGAGGAGGTCTCGCGATCGCACCTCCAGTACCAGGGTCTCGGACAGCGCATGGACGCCGTCGAGGGCAAGACCGGCCGCAACCTCGATGCGATCACCCGGATCGAACAGGCGCACTCTGAAGCCGAAAGCGCGATCCGCGCCCTCCGCCGGGAAGACGACGTGCTCGCCGAGCGCGCCCGCCTCGCGCACGAGGTTGCGGCGCGGCTCGAGACCGAGATGCACACGCAGGCCGAGGAGTACCGCACCTTACCGCTGCTCGTCGAGCGCGTGGAGCTGTTGCGGGCAGAGCGGCAGCGCCTCGAAGACCGCACATCCCGCGTAGAAGAGTCGCTCGACGACACGCGCACGCGGCTCGAGCGGCAGGAGGACGTCGCCGGTCAGGTCGACGCGCGACTTAAGGCGCACGACGGCCGCATCGAGCACGTGCATTCGTCGACACTTGAGTACCGCCGTTCGCTCACCGACCAGCTGCTGAAGCTCAACCAGATGCTCGAGCGCATGAAGCGGCGACAGCTCGAAGAGCTCGAGCGGCAGGTGAAAGAGCTGCGCGTGCAGTCCAGCCAGCTGAAGAGCGACGACGATGACCGCTGAGGTCAGCCAACGCACATACGGCGACCTCCCCGGCCACGGCGTCTTGCGCCGCTTCGCCGAGCAGTTGCCGATCACCGGCAAGACGCCAATGATCTCGCTCGGCGAAGGCGACACGCCGCTCGTGCGTTCGGCGTCGATCGAACGCGACCTCGGCTGCGAAGCGCTTTATTTCAAGCTGGAAAGCTGCAACCCCACGGGCTCGTTCAAGGATCGCGGCATGGTCGTCGCCGTCGCGAAGGCGATGGAGGACGGCGCCCAGGCGATCATGTGCGCCTCGACCGGGAACACCAGCGCGTCGGCTGCCGCTTATGCGGGCCGCTACGGGCTTGCGGTGTATGTCATCGTGCCTGACGGGAACATCGCCCGGGGCAAGCTGGCGCAGAGCGCCGTGCACGGCGCCGAGATCATCGCCATCGACGGCAACTTTGACGATGCGCTTCGCATGGCGCGCGAGATCACCTCGAAGCACCCGATCGCGCTGGTGAACTCCGTCAATCCGTTTCGGATCGAGGGCCAGAAGACTGCAGCGTTCGAGATTGCCGACGCGCTGGGCGACGCGCCCGACGTGCTGGCGCTGCCCGTCGGCAACGCCGGCAACATCACGGCGTATTGGCGCGGCTTCGTGCAGTACCACCACATGGAGCGCACCAGCCGGCGGCCGCGCATGCTGGGATTTCAGGCTGCGGGCGCCGCGCCCCTGGTCGGCGGCGCGCCGGTCGCCAGGCCGCAGACCATCGCCTCCGCCATCCGCATCGGCAACCCCGCCTCGTGGAAGACCGCGATCTCCGCGCGGGATGAGTCCGGCGGCAGCATCGACGCCGTCACGGACGAAGAAATACTGGCGGCGTACGGCCGGCTCGCGCGAGAAGAAGGCGTCTTTTGCGAGCCGGCATCTGCGGCCTGCGTAGCCGGGCTGCTGAAGAAGCGCGCCGCCGGCCATGCGTTCGCGGGCCAGAGGATCGTCGCGATCATCACCGGCAACGGCCTCAAAGACCCCGAGACCGCGCTCAAGGTAGAGCCCCCCATGCACCGCCTCCCCCCCGATCTCGCCACCATCGAGCGGGAGATGGGCTGGGGATAGCGTTGGGCGGCGGCGAGAAGTCGGCGGCGCCGTAGCGGAGGAGCTTCAGCTCCGTCCCAGTAGGCGTACCCGCAAAAGTCTATTCTGACGAGGCGCCGGATTGCTCTGCCGGAATGAGGTCAGCCAGCAACCGAGGTAGCCAACGCTGGACATCTTCGACGGAGAGTCGTGGCGGTGTGGCGGTCTCGATCGCAAGATCGCCGAGTAGCCGAACAGTCAGCCTACTTATGGTTCCTTTGATCCTGTCGCGTGCGACTAAGAACAGGATCGCGGAGAGAGTCGCGGTCCGCTTGTTACCATCGACAAACGGATGGTTCGCCACGATAGCGTGGAAGAGTGCGGAGGCTTTATCGAGGTCGGTAGGGAATAACACTTCTCCAAACGCGCTCTGAAATGGTCGAGCACAACAGGAATATCAAAGGGCGGTGGCTCTCCAATAGCGCCACCGCCCGTCTTGAGTGCTTCATTGTGCCAGTCGCGAACCTGCTCGACGAGCTCATCGAGCCACGCTATCTCTCGGCCATCTCCTTCAGCCATTCCTTATTCTCGCGGATCAGCTTCTTTGCCACCTTGGCGGCCTTCTCGAAGTCGAGCTTCCCCGGATTGCGGATCTCCTGCTCCGGCTCTTCGTTCTGCGTGCCGTTGCCGCTGTTGCTGTCGTTGTTGATAGTCACCGTATGAAACCCGCCTCCGCACCAATCATAGGATGAGTCGGCATCGCAGAGCAATATGGTGAGGGCTGCAGACCCTTCGGCAAGGGGAGTCATCAATTCTAGCTTCAGGTCGGCCGTTTTTGGCAGGCGACGCAGCGTCCCGGCGAACCGGTTTAGCTCGATACTTGGCGCCACACCTCACTCCGCCGGCGGGGCGGCAGCAGCCGCCGCCGCTCGCTCCTGCACCAGCGGCAGCCACGCTTGCTCTTCCTGGTCGGCGAAGTCCCACCAGACCTGCTCGCCCTGCGCCGTCTCTATCGTCAGGCACTGCTGGCGACTGGACGGCCTGCCCATCGACGCGCCCGGCCAGCGGTAGAGCCCTGCGGACTTGATGTCCGCGAACGGCACGCTGAGCCAGCGCGCGTCGCCCTCTTTCGCCTCGAACAGCAACCGCCGATTCGTCAGGAAGAGGCTTCCGCGGATAGCGTCCTTGCCCTGGAGCAGCGTCGCCGCCACGCCGCGGTCCACCTCCTCCCCAGACGGGAGGTCAGAGGATGGCGGCGCGACGGGCTTCGGCTTGCGCGAGAAGAGTGGCATCAGCCACCCATCGCCCGGACATAGCGCATGGCCGGACGAAGCTGCTCGCGATGCGTGTGATCGTGCATCGCGAACGACTGCAGGTAGTCCAGCACGGTCGTCTCGCGACGCTCCGGTTCCCACCAGAAGTCACGCGGGAGCGCGAGATGCGCAGGCGTCAGCTGCGACAGCAGCACAACTGTCTCGTGGCGCACCGAGAGATATTCCTCGGTGAGCGCACGGTCGGTCGAATGGGCACGCTCGGCCAGGCGTTGCGCGTTTCCGGCGGCGACGTCGGGCCAGTCGCCTACCGCATTCGTCTCGATGATCTGACGCAGTTGGCCCTGCAGCACCCAGTCACCTGTCGCAATGTGCGCCAGCAACTGGCGGTAGGTCCAGCCGGGCAGGCTCGACGGCCGCTCCCAGTTCACCGGGTCGACGTTGTAGATCACATACAGCGTGGAATCGGGCGAGAGCGCCGCGGCCACTGGCGCGAGCGCGGCCAGCAACTCGACCTGCGGGGGATGCCACGTCAGCCGCAGCGCGCGGCGCACGTCTGCGGCGTGCAACCGGTCGTGGTACCCCCGCCAGATGCGTTCACGCACGGAGTTGTGCTGTTCGCCGAAGGAGCGCAGCCCGAGGGCGAGGTGCCGCGGTTCCAGGAGCTCATAGAGGCTCAGCAACAGCCTCCGCCGCCGCTCCATCTCCTCCAGCAGGGCCTCTGGCGGCTGCGAGCGGCCGCGTTCGAGCGCGCGCAGGTGCACTGCTTGCGCTTCCTCCGGGGTGAGCGCCGGCCGCACCTCGGCTTCGCCCTTCAGCAGCCCCTGCGCTGCGGCCGCCCACACCTGGTCGGCCGTCGCGAGATGCGCCAGCAGGTCGTGCAGGGTACGGGAGCCGTACGGCACGTATCGGCCCCAATCGCGCGGCGCAACGGCCGCCAGCGCCGCTGTCAGCTCAGCCCGGGCCATGTGCATGTCCAGCACGGCGTCGTGTACGTAGCGGTCCATCGATTCAGTGTAATCGCACGATCGCTGACCGCCGCAGAGAGTCAGCGGACGTGTCGCCGGGGTCGGCACTTGCGGTGTCTGGTCGCTGGCGCGGAATATGCCACATGTATACAAACCGCAACACAGACGCCGGGGCGCATGACTGAACCGGCGGCAAGTGCGCTCCGAGACGGCCGCGCCCGTTGAACAACGCCAGTGTGAGTGGTATCACATTGACGAAGGCATCGTGCTTCGCCTTTATCTGAGCATTACCGACGGGCGAGGGACCTGATCGGGACCGCGTTGCGGTCTCGTAATGCTCGCATCTGGAGATAAACCGTATGCGTATCTTGCAGCTCGCGCCGCTCTGGGAGTCCGTGCCGCCGCCTGCGTACGGCGGTACCGAAGCCGTCGTCGGCCTCCTTACGGAAGAGCTCGTCGCCCAGGGCCACGATGTCACCCTTGCCGCGTCCGGCGACTCGACCACGACAGCGCATCATCTGGCGACGTACCACCGCAGCCTCCGCCGCGCCGACGACCTTCGTGACCGCAACCCCTACGATTGGGCGCACACTGCGCTCGCGCTCCGCGAAGCGGGCGACTTCGACGTCGTCCACAACCACGCGGGCGAACTGGCGATGGCGATGTCGCTGCTCACCAAGACGCCGATGCTGACGACGATGCATTGCCTGACGACGCCCGACACGCGGTTCGTCTGGGACCGCTACGAAGGCGGCTTCAACACGATCAGCAAGTCGCAGCAGCCGCCCGCGCTCAACCCGCGAGCGCATGCGCGATTCATGGGGCACGTCTACAACGCGATCGATGTCGAGAGCTTTCCGTTTCAAGCCGTCAAGGGCGACGACCTGCTCTTCCTGAGCCGGATGGCGCCCGAGAAGGGACCGGAAGCCGCCATCGAGGTGGCGAAGCGCCTGGGCCGCCGCCTGATCATGGCCGGAAAGGTCGATAACTACGACCGGAAGTACTTCGACGAGTCCGTCCGTCACCTGATCGACGGTGACCAGATCATCTTCTTTGGCGAAGCGGACGCCGAGCAGAAGCGGGAGCTCTACCGCAACGCGCACTGCCTGCTGATGCCGTTGATGTGGGAAGAGCCGTTTGGGCTCGTCATGCCCGAGGCGATGGCCTGCGGCACGCCCGTCGTTGCGTTCCGGCGTGGCAGCGCTGAGGAGCTGATCCGCCACGGCCGGTCGGGATACATCGTCGATACGGTCGACGAGATGGTCGAAGCCGTACAGCAAATTGGTCTCATCGATCCCGCCGCCTGCCGCGAACACGTGCGCACGCACTTCTCGCGCGAGATCATGGCGGCGCAGTACCTCCGCGTCTATGAGGAACTGCTCTGCCGGCAGCCGCGGGTGCCGTCGTACACACGGCCGCTAGACCTCACCTTGCCCGCCACGGCGGGCGCGGGCTCACTCGCTTGAATCGCGAACGCGCGATCCATCAGTCTGCGGAGCGGGCGCACGCGGTACGAGCGACGGAGCTGAGTGATGAGCGATAAGGCCGTCCACCGCAAGCCCGGAGAAGGGCGGCAGATCGAGGGCTTGCCCATCTGCGTCCGCGTCGACGGCAGCGACACGGGCGGCGCGTACTCGGTGCTCGAAATGACGATCCCGCCCGGGAGACGTGTACCCACTCACGTACATGCCAACGAAGAAGAAGCCTGGTACATCATCGAAGGCGAGATCACATTCGAGATCGATGGAGACAAGCTGACAGCCCCTGCCGGGTCGTTCGTGTTGGTGCCGCGCGGGACGGTACACGGATTTGGGAATGACACCGGGTCGCCGGCGCGATTCCTCGAGCTATTCTCCCCACCCGGGATGGAGCGCTACTTCGAGGAGCGCGCACAGCTCGCAACGCAGGCCGGAGGCGACTACGCGGGCGTCGATCGGGAGGCGCACGCCCTCCTCGCGGCGCGATACGGCATGCGGTTCTCCGGCTGAGCAGCGACGGACGCGCAGAGCCAGCCGAACGTCACGATGGCCCATTCATTCGACACCGGAATCGTGAATGTTCCGCCCCTGATGCGCTCCTGCCGCGTACAATGTAGGTAACGCACCGGGATCAGAGCGGCGCTCCGGCTGCCGATACTCACGCGAGCGCCGGGCGGCGCTCAGGCACGGAGCGCCTGGCTCGGCAGCATGTCGGCGACCGGAGTACTCGCATCATCTCTCAGCCGGACCCCGCTTCAGACGAAGACTGGTTCGCCCTTCCCGAGGGTGAGCCCATGGGCATCGAGGACATCCGCGATGCCCTGATCATTCGTGAGCGGTCCTCATTCTTGCTGACCGATCCTTCCGGCAACGTGCCCAACGGCAACACGCAGGGGCTCGGGCTCTATCACGCCGACACACGCCATCTCTCGGCGTACAACTTCAGCCTGAACGGCATCGCGCCGGTGCTGCTGCTCTCGACCGCCGAGCTCGGCTACGCGATGGAGCAGGTGATGACGAACCCGACGATCACCTCTCACGATGGGCGCACGGTGTCGCGGGGAAGCGTCGAGATCCGCCGGCAGCGGGTGGTGTCGGACGTCGTCGAAGAGCGGCTGCGCGTCACGAACTTCAACGCGTGTCCCGTCACGCTGCACCTGCTCTACGAGTTCGGAGCGGACTTCGCGGACATCTTCGATGTGCGCGGGTACGAGCGCGAACACCGCGGCGCGCTGGCCGAGGCGATCGTCGGCGAACGCAGCATCCAGTACGGGTACGACGGCATCGATGGACGGCGTCGCGAGACGCGCATCGAGTTCGACCGGCAGCCCGACTTCATCGATGAGGCGTCGACGATGTTCCGCGTCAAGCTGGGACCGCGCGAGGCGCTCACCGTCCAGACGGTGATTTCGATTAACGAGCACGTCCACCAGGCGGCAAAGACCGGCGGATTCCTCGATACCTCGGAGGACTACCGTCGCTGGATCGAACACTCCACCCAGATCGTCACCGATCACGAGCTGTTCAATCGCGTCATGTCTCGCTCGTTCCATGACGTGCGCATGCTGTGGAGCGAGAACGAGGCCGGCGAAGAGTACCCGGCAGCAGGCACGCCCTGGTTCGATTGCCTCTTCGGCCGCGACAGCTGCATCCTCTCGATGCAGATGCTGCCGTACCGGCCGCAGATCGCGCGGGACACGCTGCGCTTGCTTGCGCGCTGGCAGGGCAAGCGCGAGGATCCGACACGCGACGAGGAGCCGGGCAAGATCCTGCACGAACTGCGGTTCGGCGAGTTGTCGCGCGCGAACGAACTGCCGTACGGGCCGTACTACGGAAGCATCGATTCTACACCGCTGTTCTTGATGCTGATCGCGGAGTACTACGAGTGGACCGCGGACCTGCGCCTCGTGCGCGAACTGCTGCCCGCGATCCATCGCGCGCTCGACTGGATGGAGAACTACGGCGACATCACGGGAAGCGGCTACCTGGCGTACGAGAAGCGATCGATGAAGGGGCTCGTCAACCAGGGCTGGAAGGACTCCACAGACGCCGTCGTCCACACCAACGGCGCCCTCGCTCAGGCGCCGATCGCGCTGTCGGAGGTGCAGGGGTACGCCTACGCCGCCTGGTCGCGTTTGGCACCGATCCTCGATCGGCTCGGGGAGGTAGCGCAGGCGATGGTGCTCCGCCATCGCGCCCAGCGCCTCCGTGCGCAGTTCGAAGCCAACTTCTGGGTCGAAGACGAACACTACTTCGCGATGGCGCTCGACGGGGCCGGAAAGCAGGTCGCATCGGTCTCGACGAATCCGGCGCATTGCCTCTGGACGGGCCTGATCGACCCCGCCCGAGCGCCGGACCTCGTGCGACGGCTGATGCAGGACGACATGTTCAGCGGCTGGGGACTGCGCACGCTGACCGACACGAGCCCGCGCTTCAACCCGATCGGCTACCACGTCGGTTCGGTGTGGCCACACGATAACAGCATCGCCGCGATGGGTAGCAAGATGTATGGGTTTGAGGACGAAGTCAACCACATCACCAGCGCGCTCTTTGGCGCTGCCGCGGCGTTCCCGTACTTCCGCCTCCCCGAGCTGTTCGGCGGCGAGACCCGGTCCGCGCACAACGCGCCGGTGCCGTATCCAGTGGCGTGCAAACCGCAATCATGGGCGGCGGGCGCCTTTCCCCTGATGACGCAGGCGATGCTGGGGTTGAAGGCGGAGGCGCCGAACAAGGTGCTGCGCATCGTCAGCCCGAAGCTTCCGAACTGGCTCAATTCGGTGCAGGTGCGCGAGCTACGCGTCGGCACCGGGCGCGTGACGCTTCAGTACCGGCGCAGCGACGGCAGCACCCACGTCGAAGTGCAGAAGGCGACCGGGGGCATCGACGTCATCGTCAGCAAGCGCTGGCCACTCCAGTAGCAGCGGCGCCCTCGGTTGTGCCGACTGTGAAAGCTGTTACAATCGGAATCGGGCGCTCCAGCCGCATGAACCCATCGCCATCACCGTAGAGCAATCCAGACGATGAACGGTATCGGCATCCTCAAAGGCATGGGTGTGACATTCATGCGAATGTTCAAGCCCGTCGCGACGATCCAATTTCCCGAGGTGACGCGGCCGATGTCGCCGCGATCGCGCACGAACCTTCTCTGGTTCGAGGAGCGCTGCACCGGCTGCAGCACCTGCGCCCAGGCGTGCCCCGATGGCTGCATCCTCGTCGAGACGAGCCCGAACACCGACGGCACGCTCGACAAGGTGCGCTACGAGATCGACTTTCGCATCTGCATGTACTGCGGCCTCTGCGTCGAGGCCTGCCCCTATCAGGCGATCCAGGCGGGCGGCGTGTTCGAGGACGCCGTGTACGAATTTGACACGATGTACAAGGACAAGCACGCGCTGACGAAGCTCGCCCACGAGCACCTCGCGCGCAACGACTTCATGTATCCGCACGGCCAGCAGGCGCCGAGGGACATCATCCAGCTCATCCAGCTCGAGGAGCGGGCGAGCCCGGAGCCCGTCTCCAAGGGCGAGCGCGTGATCAGGGCGAACACGCGTGGCTAAGATCACTCTCAACGGGGTCGAAATCGAGGCAACCGCGGGCGCACCCCTCGTCGAAGTGATCAAGCAAAACGGCGTCTGGATCTCCAATCTCTGCTACATCGATGGCCTCGCGCCGTACGCCGGCTGCCGGACCTGCCTGGTCGAGATCGAGGGCGCGCGCGGGCTCCAGCTATCGTGCACCGCGCGGGCGGCCGACGGCATGGTGGTGAACACCGAGCCGCAGCACGTGAAGGAAGCGCGCCAGCAAGTCGTCGCGATCATCAACGCCAACCACTCTGACCGCTGCCTCACCTGCCATCGCCGCGTGAAGTGCATGCCGGGCGACGTCTGCCTCCGCGACGACGTCGTCACGCACCGCTGCCTCACGTGCTCGAAGAACTACCGCTGCGAGCTGCAGAGCACGAATGAGCTGCTGGATATGGGGTTCGACAACGTCGAACCGTGGGAATCGGAACCGCGATCCTACTACCAGTCGGAGCAGCCGGACCCCGATCGCGCCAATCCATTTCTGGAATTCGACCCGCAGATGTGCATCCTCTGCACCCGCTGCGTGCGCGCCTGCGACGAGATCCGCCACACGAGCGCGATCACGCTCGCCGGGCGCGGCTTCCCGACGCGGATCGCCTTCGGCGCCGGCGGCCGCGTCGACGAATCGAACTGCGACTTCTGCGGCTCCTGCATCGACGTCTGCCCGACGGCGACGCTGATGGAGAAGCCGAACAAGTGGGTCGCACGCACGGAAGATTGGGTGAGCACGACCTGCAACTCCTGCTCCGTCGGCTGCACGATCAGTATCGGCACTCGCGCGGGCCGCGCCGTCATCGTCAAGCCCGATCGCATCAACCCCGTCTGCGCGGACCAAATCTGCGTGCGCGGGCGCTTCCACTACGACGCCGTCAGCGACACCCAGCGGCTGCAGCAGCACCTGGTGCGGCGGGGGGCGGCCGGGACGCCGCAGTTTCCGGCGCATTGGGGCGAATTGATCGAGCATGCGGCGTCGCAGCTCAAGGAGGTGGTCGCCCAGCACGGCCCGGGTGCGGTCGCCGTGCTCGGCTCGCCGTTCGCGACGAACGAGGAGAACTACCTCGCCCAAAAGCTGGCACGCGACGTGATCGGGACGCCGCACGTCGACTTTAGCGGCGCTGCGCCCAACCGCGCCGTCGCGAAGGCGGTCGAGGCCGCGTTCGGCACGGAAGCCTTGCCGGCCGACATGATCCATCTTGGGCGCAGTGATGTGATCATCTGCATCGCCGACGATTTGGAATCGAGCCACAACGTCGCCGCCTTGCGGCTGAAGGATGCCGTCGTCGGCAACCCCGCGGCGCCGCACCACAGCACGCTGCTGCTCGTCTCACCGATCTGGGGCGAGATGGCGGACTTCGCCGAACCCTACGGCGGCGTCTGGCTGCAACCACGGCCCGGCGACGAGGCCGCGCTCGTCGACGCGCTGGCGCACCTGGCGGACGGCGAGACAGCGGAGTTTTCGCAGGCGCCCGATGCGGACATCGGGCGCGCAAAGGAGATCCTTGGCGAGGCGAAGAACGCCGGCGTCCTCAGCATCGTCTACGCCGCGTCGCCGATCGATGCGGCAGCGGCGGGCAACGGGGCGCGCGCCGCGGCGAATCTCGCGATCGCGCTGCGGGGCGAGCAGGCGGCGACGTCGCTGTACATCTTGCCGACCGAGGCGAACGTCAACGGCGCGCGCGACATGGGCGTCGACCCCGAGCTTGGCCCCGGGCGCACGGCGCTCGCGGCGCCCGGCATGACCTTTGACCAGATGATGGACGCCGCGGCGGGTGGGACGCTAAAGGCGATGATCGTCGTCGGCGACAACCCGCTGATGTTCGCCCCCGACCGCGCCCGCACCGAGCAGGCGCTCGCCGCGCTCGACGTGCTGATCGTGATCGATTCGCTGCTGACCGACACCGCGAAGGCGGCGCACGTCGTCTTCGCCGACGTGCCGTCGTACGCGAAGACCGGCACCTACACCAACGGCGAGCGGCGGATCAACCGCCTTCACGCCGCCCTGGCGGCGCTGGGCGATGCGCGCCCCGCGCTGCTCGCGCTGACGGACCTGGCGAACGCGATCAAGGGCCAGGACACGTGGGCGTACGCGCAACCGGACGCCGTCACGGACGAGATCGCCGCGATCGTGCGTGGCTACGACCGCTATCGCGCGGACTTCCCGTTCTGGGGGAAGAGTCGGGTGATCGACGCGCCGTCGCGGTCGGCGCGGCAGCCGGTCGCGCCCGCCGCAGCGCCGCTCGCCGAAGGGGAATTCCTGCTGACGACCGGCCGCACGCTCTTCACGAGCCTCGAAGGCGCTGAACTGCGCCAGGCAGACGCCGACAAGCTGCACCGCGAGGAGTTCGCCGAGATACACCCGGCGGACGCGGCGCGCATGCGGATTTCCGACGACGACGAGATCGCGCTCGCGACCGCGCAGGGTGAGTTCGCCGTCCGCTGCAAGATCTCCGGCCGCGTGCAAGAGGGCGTCGTCTTCGTGCCGAGCTACTACGATGGCGGCGCCGTCATGCGCTTGTTTGCGCGCGATGGCGCGGCCGTCGCCGTGCGCGTGAAGGTCGCGACGCCGGTCTAGTCGGCCCGCCACCCTCGCGGTTGCACTGCGGGTACAATTTCGCATGATCGCGAGCTACGCGCGGCGCCATCTCACGCTCGTCAGCCTGAGCGCGCTGCTGCTCGCAGCGGCCGCCGCCCGCATGCCCTTCTGGCTCTCGTCGACCGACGCCTACGGCCACGGCGACGCCATCCTTTTCGAGGTCTGGTCGCGCTCTATCTACGAGCATGGCTTCATCAACGTCTTTCGGACGGCGGATAGCAACTACGTCGGCTACCACTACATCCTCTGGCCGACGAGCATCATCTACGGATGGTTCTCGCCAGAATACGAGCTCTGGACGGCGCCGATCCGGATTCTCATCAAGGTCCCGGCGTTCCTCTGCGACCTCGTGCTCGGCGTCCTCATCTTCTTCGTCGCCCGCGGGCTCTCGGGTGCGACGACGGACGGACGACGCCATCTCGAGGCGTCGATCGCGGCAGCCGCATTCGTCTTCGCGCCTGCGACGATCTACGACTCGATGTGGTGGAGCCAGGTCGATTCGGTGATCACCGCCTGCATGTTCGGCGCCGTGATGCTGCTGCTGCGCGGCAGAATCGGCCCGGCGTGGGCGCTCTGGATGGTTGGCGTCCTCCTCAAGCCGCAGCCGATCGTCATCCTGCCGGTGCTGGCCGCATACACCTTCTGGCGTTTCGGCGCCGCCGCACTGGCGCGAGGCGTGCTCCTCAGTGCCGCTGTCGGCGTCGCGGCGCTCAGCCCCTTCCTGCTGCACGGGGACGCGGGCCGCATCGGCGGCACCTACCAGACGATCTTCCAGCAGGATCCGATCGATCTCGCCGAGGGCAGCTGGAACGGCTGGTCGATCCTCGACCTCCATGGCGATCCCCACCCGGTCGACACAGCGTTCACAGCGGGCGGAATCGGTATCTCGTACGCCACGGTGGCGCTCGCGCTGAGCGCCGCCTCAACGCTGGTCATCCTCGCCTGGCTGCGCCGGCATCTCGATACCGCCGGCGTGCTCATCGCCTGCGCGGCGATGGTGTTCGTCTTCTTCATGCTGCCGACGAGCACACACGAGCGCTATCTCTATCCGATGTTCGCCTTCGCGGCGCCGCTCCTCTTCCGCGTGCGGTGGATGCCCGCGCTGTACACGCTGATGTCCACGACGTTTATGCTCAACCTGCTCGCCATCAACCCGCCCAACGCCAGCAGCTTCTGGCGATGGCACGAGACGCCGTTCGCCGTGGCGATCGCCACCATAAACGTGGCCGCATTCTGCACGCTCATCGGCGGCCTAGCCGTGGCTGCCCTGCCGCCGCGCGCATCGTCGAAGCGCCGCGCCATGCGGACCACGGCGGAAGCGCTGGCTGAGCCATGATGCGCCTGACCGCCTCGGACGCAGGCTCCTCGATCCGCCATCAGCTCCGCATCTGGATCGCCTTCGCGCTGCGCTGGCGCATCCGCGAAGCGCGGCGGATGCTGGCCGACAGGCTCGCGCGCACCCGGTTCGCCGACAGGCGCGCCAATACCGCGGGCTTCGCGTGGCGGATCTGCCGGTAAGAACTGCCGTTGCGATGCTATCCCGAACAGGAGCGGCGCTTCGCCGATAAGCAGCGGAACGTCGAGCTCGCCCTCGCCAGCATCGACGGCCTGACGATCCAGCCCGGCGAGACGTGGTCGTTCTGGCGGAGCGTCGGCCGCCCGACACGCGCGGCGGGCTATGCGCCGGCCGCTGCGCTCAAGGACGGCCTGCTCGTCGAGGACATCGGCGGCGCCATCTGCCTCGCATCGACGCTGCTGTACAACGCCGGCCTGCTCAGCGGCATGACGATCGTGGAGCGCTATTGCCACAGCGTCGATACCTACGGCAGCGACCGCTACTTCGAGCTCGGCCGCGATGCATCCGTCGAGTTCGCCTATCGCGACCTTCGGCTGGCCAACCCTTTCGATGCGCCCTTGATGATCCGCTGTGGTGTGCGTGATACGACGGTCAGCGTCGAGGTCTGCGCGAATCGAGATCCGCGGATATCGGCGAGCATCGTCGTCAGCGAGCCCTCGATCATCCCAACGCCGATCGTAACCCCGCCGAACGGACGCCTGCCGGCCGGCGCGCCGATCGCTGATCGCGCCGGATGCGATAGCGTGCGCGTTGCAGCCTGGCGCTTGCTGACGATTGCTGGAGCGACCGTGCGGCAGCCTCTGGGCGAGAGCGTGTACGGTGCACCGCCCCGCCGCGGGTGGCGCGGCCGAGCCTCAGCATCAGCGAGAGTCCTCCCGGCCCTCGCCCGCCGATCCAACATAGAGGGCGCGGCGGTTAGGGATAGGTCGAATGGATCCATGGGCAGTGTCCGGGTGCTGGTAGCAAGCATGCCGCGCGCGCTTCGAGGACTGCCCTTACCCGTGCCGATTCTCGTGTGATGAGTTCTGCCATTTTGGGCTTCCCCTGTCTGAGTCCGTTAGCGTGCCGAACTCCTGCGCACAGCCGCTCGAGCCAGGCGAAGGCGCAACCGTGGCTCGCAGCAAGCCGCTCCAGGTGGTGCTAGTGGAGACGGGGAGGCTCAGTCTCTCCTAGCACCACTGGGTTGCGAATGTACGACAGATCTCCGTTTGCCGTCGTGGCGGTAGCCTGACTCGCCGGAGACCTGATTTGGATGTCCGGTCGCGCTACGCTCTGGTTGCTTCCTGGACGATCGCGGTATCGGTGTACTGGTGGACGTTGACGACCTTGCCGTTGGCGAGCCGCCAGGCGTGCGCGAAGGGCGTGCGAAACGACTTGCCGGCCGCCTTGTACTTGCCTGCGTAATGCCCCATCGCAATCACGCGGTCACCGCTCGCGACGATCTCGTCGGGCGTCACCGTAAACCCGTCCCAATCCGTCCCGAGCGGCATGAAGACGCCGTTGAGCACGGCGTCGGGCCCGCTGTACGTGCCTGCGTAGGGGAACCCGTCGGCCTCACGCCACTCGACCTTCGGGTCAAGCGCCGCGAGCACCGTGGGGACATCGCCCTTTGCGAATGATGCGTAGATCCCGCTAATGACTGCTCCGTTATCCGCCATGTGACTGTCCTCCCGTTTCTGACGCGGCCCCGCCACGGTTCGTCCGATCGTAACGCGGAAGCGATGCATCCGCAATTCGACGGCAACATCGAGTATGTCAATGGCTCCCTGGGCAGGACTCGAACCTACAACCAATCGGTTAACAGCCGATTGCTCTACCATTGAGCTACCAGGGAATGCAAACCGGGCACCGGCGCGAGCTCGGCATCGCCATAGTATCCAATCGCGGCGCGGCGCCTCAAGCCGTTGGGCTCCCCGGCACCTCCGCCGCGTCCATGCTCACCGAACAAGCGATCATCTTCACTACAGCTTCGCAACCCGGAGCGCGTCTGCGCCGTCGGTCTTGTTGATACCATGACGCCGAGGTCACAACGCCGATGTCCCAGGGCCGCGAAATTCTCCGCACGGAAGGGCTGTGGAAGCAGTACGGGCGCATCACGGCCGTCGCCGACATGCACCTGGAGGTGTTCGACAGCGAGGTCTACAGCTTCCTCGGGCCCAACGGCTCCGGAAAGAGCACGACCGTCGGCATGATCCTCGGGCTCGTGCGGCCGACGCGCGGGCGCGCCATCGCCTTCGGCAGCGACATGGCTACGCACCCGTGGCCGGCGCTCCGGAATATCGGCGCTGTAATCGAGACGCCGGCGTTCTACCCCTATCTCTCCGGTTACGACAACCTGCGCGCACTCGCCATCACGCTCGGCGGCATCACGAACGCGCGCATCGACGAGATCCTCGAGCTGGTCGGCCTGCAAGACCGCGGCCGCGACCCCTACAAGACGTATTCGCTCGGCATGAAGCAGCGCCTGGGCATCGGCTCGACACTCCTGCGCGACCCGCAGCTGATCATCCTTGACGAACCCACCAACGGCCTCGACCCGGCCGGCACGCGCGAGGTGCGCGAGTTGATCCCGCAGCTCGCGCGGCAGGGGCACAGCATCTTTCTCTGCAGCCACCTCCTCAACGAAGTGCAGGCGGTGAGCGACCGCGTGGCAATTGTGAAGCAGGGCCGGATGGTGGCGCAGGGCACCGTCGCCGAACTGCTCGGGCGCGGACAATACCTGCGGCTGGGCGCCGCCGACAACGACGCCCTCGCGACCGCGCTTGGCGGCATTCCCTGGGTCGAATCAGTGGACCGCGTCGACGGCTTCGTGCGCGCGGCCGCTCCGGTCGCGAAGTCGGCAGAGCTGAACCGCGTGCTGGCGTCGCAGGGTGTTTATCTCTCAGAGATCACGCCGTGGGAAGTGCAGCTCGAAAGCGTCTTTCTGGACCTCACGGGTGAGGAGGCGAGCGCATGAGCATCGAGCGCCTAATCGCAGGCGAATTCTTCAAGCTACGCAAGCGGATGATGACGTGGGTGATCGCCGGCCTCACCGTGGCGCTGGTCGTCTTGCTGTACTCGGTGCTCTGGAGCATGAGCGGGCGCGCCGGCAGCTTCATCGAGGGTGGCCGCCAATTCTCATACGGGGACGTGCGGCGCGGTCTCTTCCTGGAAGCGGGCGTACCCTTCGCGCTGCAAATCATCGCCACCTTTGGCACGCTGCTCGCCGTCGTGCTCGCAGCCGGCGCCGCGGGCAGCGAATACGCCTGGGGTACGGTGCGCCTCATGGCCACGGCGTCGAGCGGCCGCATCCGACTGATCACCGCGCGCCTGATCGTCGTGTTCGTGCTCGTCATCCTCATCGCGTTGCTCGCAGTGTCCGTTGCGCTGGCCTACAGCGCGCTGATCACGACGACGAACGGCGGCTCGGACTTCAGCTTCGTCACCGCGGGCTTCGTCAAGGAACAGATCTTCTCGTTCGGCCGCACCCTGTTCGTCATGGCGCCGTTCGTGACGCTCGCATTCGCCGCCGCCGTTGTCGGCCGCTCGACGCTCGCCGGCGTCGGCATCGGCCTCGCGGTGGCGTTCCTCGAGCCGCTGATCAGCAGCCTCCTGCGCCTTGGCGGATCGCCCTGGGACAACGTCCCGAACTACCTCATCGACGGCAATCGCGACGTGATCATCGCGCAGAACCAGCTCCCGCTGGTCCTACAGCGCTTTAGCTTCGGCCCGAGCGCGCGCGCCCTGCGGGAGCGCGGCTCGAATTCGGTCGAGGAAGCCACCTTGATCCTGCTGATCTACGTCGCCGCCTTCATCGCGATCGCGTTCACGGTGTACCGGCGGCGCGACATCACCTCCGCTAGCAACGGCTAGCGCGCCAGACGCCATCGCGCGCCGCCGGCCGCGCTATACTCGGCCGCAGCCCGAGACGTGAACAAGGAGCAACGATGGCCGTCAAATGGAGCAAGGTCGCGCCCTACATCGAAGGCGGGTTCGCATCGTTCGGGCGCGTCGACCGCGCGAGCATCGTCGATGCGGCCTACGACGACGGCGCCGACGACGACGTGGTCGATGCGCTCGACGCCTTCGGCTCCCGCGTGTTCAACAGCGTCGAGGAAGCAAAGGCCTTCCTCGCATCCCAGGGCCTCATCGAGGACTAAGCTCAGTCCCAGCGCAGCAGCAGCTGATAGAGGCGAAACAGCAGCCGCGTGCTATCGAGCGCGATGATCTCCGGCCGCTGATTCAGCTTCGGCTCGACGTGCTCGAACAGGCGGACCTCGTCGAAGTGGACCTTCGGCACGCTGCGCCCTGCCAGCGCATCCTTCAGCCGGCGCGACTCGGTGTACGGGATGAAGGGGTCGGAGCGGTCATCGATGATGAAGAACTCCGCCTTTACGCGGTCGATGCTCGTCCGCGGCGAGAGATACTCCAGGTCGGCGACGGCAGCGGCGGGCAGCCGCTTGATCAGCGCGCCCACGGCGGCCGGGTCACGATTCGCCAAAAAGTCGTACGCGCCGCGGCCGACGGGGCCCAGCGCCGCCAGCCGATCCGCCTGCGATGCGTCGCCATCGATGAAGATGCGGGTGAGCAACTCGCGGTCCTGCGCATCGGACACGCGGTCGATCAGTTGGTGCGCCACCACGCGCTCCGCGTGTTCGCGCGGCATCCAGGCCTGGTCGACACCACCGTACTGGATGCGCCGCGTGGCGATCGCGCCGAACGTGTCGAGGGCGTCGAAGTAGCCGCCGAACGAGACCACGTGGTCGACCTGATCGGCGATGCGGGGGTCGGCCGCCGCGACGAGCGCCAGCGATCCGCCGACGCTGGCGCCGAAGAAGCCGACGCGCTTCGGGTCGACCTGCGGCTGGCGTTGCACGTACTGGTACTCGGCGACCAGCGCGTCGACTTCCTCTGGTTCGATCCGGATTTCATCCAGGCGGTCCGAGAACGGCACGAGCATGACGACGCCGGCGCGCGCGGCATCTTCAGCGATGCGGACGAGACGCGGATCGTCGAGGGGCAAAGGCGGCGCACCCATCGAGAACACGACGCCCTCGTGCGCGGCGCCGTGCGCCGGGACGTAGAGGTCGGCATCGATCGAGCGCGCGCCTTTGCGGCTTTCGTAGTCGATGGTCACGCGCGTGCGGCT
Source organism: Dehalococcoidia bacterium (assembly GCA_038227375.1). Taxonomy (GTDB): domain Bacteria; phylum Chloroflexota; class Dehalococcoidia; order DSTF01; family JACRBR01; genus JALYKW01. The sequence continues at coordinate 22,143 of JBBRPY010000015.1, read as the reverse complement.
GGGCGCATCGGAGATCAGCGCCGCCGGCCGCACCGGAAGCGGCACCTGCAGCACCATGTCGGGCAGATAGACCGCTGCCTCCACGGCGACCCGGCCGTGGCGGCTCAGGCTCAGCAGCAGTGGGGTGGCGACGATAATCGCGATCGAAAGGAGCAGCGGCCATGTGCGTACGAGCAGGCGTGTCAGCGGCCGCCGGTTGGAGGTCATGCAGACGTCAGTCTAAGCATCCGCCGCGGGCGGACAAAGCGGCGCCGCTTATACTGCCCGTTGTGCGCGTGTCCACGCTGATCCTCGCGGCCATCATCATCACGCTCGCGGCGGGCAACCTCGTGCTGTACAGCGGCGTCGTTCAAGGCGAACGGGCGATCAGCTTCGCGCAGGCGGCGAGTCGGGGCGTCAACGACGGAGCGCAGCAATCCGCCACGCCGCCGGCGCGGTCCGGCGCCGCGACGGCTGCGCAGCGCGCCGAGGCCGACGACGGCGGCGCGCTGCCGGGGCGGTTCGTGCCGACGCAGGGCCGACAGCACACCAGCTCGGGCTACCCCCTGCCAAACCACGTCCCGTTTTGCCCGGCGGGGGGCGTGATCGAGAGCTGCTACGCATCGAATCCTCCCACCTCCGGAATGCATCTCCCCGTGCAGGCCTCGGTGCAACTCGACGGGAACCACCGCATCCGCATTCCGCCCGACCCGGGCGTCTACGACTTCCCGGTGCCGCGCGAGTCGATCCCGCATCTCGAGGAGCATGCCGGGGTGTACGTCGGGTATCAGTGCCAGAGCGACGCCTGCGCGACGACGGTCGAGCGGCTGAAGGGCCTCGTCGATCAGGAGAACTCCCTGGGGGCGAGGGTCGTTATGTCGCCTGACCTCGACCTCCCCGGAGATACGCTCGGTCTGGCCGCCTGGACGCGCGTCGACGCGTTCCTCGTCGTCGACGATAGCGATGACCGGGTGCGGCGCTTCATCAAGGCACATAGCTGCCGCTTCGACCCGGAGAAGTTCTGCCCGGACACCCCCGTCAACTGATGCGGGCGCCGCTAAGCCGCCTGATCCTCTAATCGCGGCCGATGCTCGTGTGAAGGGCGGGACGGCGTTAGTCCAGCTCTGCCTCTACGTCGGCGAGGCGGAGGCTCAGCACGCGCGAGACGTTGTCGGCAGCCATCGAGACGCCGTAGATCGTGTCTGCCGTCTCGATGGTGCGGCGGTTGTGCGTGATGATGATGAACTGCGTCCGCTCCGAAAGCGCCCGCAGCTCCTCGACGACGCGGCCGACATTGGCCTCGTCGAGCGCGGCATCGACCTCGTCGAGTACGCAGATCGGTGAGGGGTTCGCCTGGAGCAGCGCGAAGAGCAGCGCCACGGCGGTGAGCGAGCGCTCGCCCCCCGAGAGCAGAGCCAGCGAACCCAGCTTCTTTCCCGGCGGCTGGGCGATGATTTCGATGCCGGGCAGGCCGTTCTCGTCGGGGTCTCCAAGCTCAAGCCGCGCCGTGCCGCCCCGAAAGAACGCGCTAAAGTACCGCTCGAATTCGCGGTTGACCGTCTTGAAGGTGTTGCGGAAGCGCTCGCGGATCACCGTCTCGAGTTCGGCGACGGCTTCGTTGAGCTGCCCGTCGGCCTCGGCGAGGTCGTTGAGCTGCCCCGTCAGGAAGTCGTAGCGCTCGCGGCTCTCGACGTACTCAGTCGCCGCCTCTTCGTTTACGGGGCCGAGCGCGCGGATCTGCACACGTAGCTCGGCGATGCGGTCTCGCACTTCCGCCGAGACGATGGCGGCGGCGCCGCGCACGGGGGGCAGGTCCGGCTCGCCATCTTCGGTGCGCAGCCACGGCGGCAGATCTCCGTTCGTGGTGACGTACTGTTCGCTGCTCGATTCTGCCTCGATCGCGGCCGGCTCAGGTTCAGGCGCGCGCTCGATCTCGCCATCGGCGGTGGCGACGAAGCCTTCCGCTTGCAAGCTCGAGCGCAGCGTCTCCAACTCCTCGCGGCGCGTGCGCACATCGCTCTGCGCGTCGAAGAGCGCGCGCTCCGCCGTGCGCAAGATCTCGTTTGATTCGGCCAGCCGCGTCGTCAGGCTGCGCTCACGCGACTCGAACTGCGCGCGCTCCTGGCGGGCAGGCTCAAGCTCCTCTCGCAGCGCGCTCGCCGCCGCGGATTGCGCGGCGAGCTCCCGCTGCGTCGATGCGAGCCGAGAGCTGACATCGTGGGACTCACCTTGCGACTTCGCACGCTGTTCTTCTTTCGAGGCGATCTGCTGCGCGAGCCGCTCACGTGCGACGCGCTCGGTGTCGCTGACGTGCCGCTGCGACCGCAGTTCGCCATCAAGCTGCGCCACCACCGCGGCAACCTCCGATGACGCTTCCGCGAGCGAAACGCGCTCGGCCTCCAGGGCAGGCAGCGCACGCTTCGCGTCATCGCCACGAACTCCAGCGGCGCGGGCATCCTCCGCGCTTCGCTCGCGTGTCGCCTCCGCATTCTCGCGCTTTCGCAGCAAGGACTCGATCTGCTCATCGCGCCGATCGGCGCCGTCGACGTTGCCGCGCAGGCGTGCGCGGAAGCCCTGGAGGGCGGCTCGTGAGGCGAGGCGCTCGGCGTCGATTCCGCTCTTCTGTGCGCGCAGCTGGTCGACCGTGGGTGCGAGCTCGCGCATGCGGCGCTCCGCTTCCTCCTGCCGCCGGACGGTCTCCGCCAGTGCCGATTCCTTCTCCTCGACCAGAGGGGTCAGCCGCGCCAGCTCGGCCGGAAGATCTTGCACCTCTCGCTGATGCACGAACGACGCTTCCACCGTCGAGAGGGAGCCCGCCGCCATCGAGCCGATCGGCCGCACCAGTACGCCGTCCGTCGTCGCGACGGCGCCTGCGAGACCGCGTCCGGCGACGCGTTTTGCCACCTCGAGGTCTTCGACCACGACGGTCCGGCCGAGCAGCGTGTCCACGAGCTTCCGGTACTTCGAGTCGCATTTCACCAGCGCCGAGGCAACGCCGACGATGCCGCGTTCCTTGATGAGGTTCAGCGGGCGCGCTTCGTGGAAGGTGTCGAGCGCGTACATGGTTGCCCGCCCGCCATCGGCGGACAGGAGGAACGCCACCGCGCGGCGCATCTGCGAATCGCGCTCGACGACGACGGCGAAGAGGTTCTCCGCGAGGGCGGCTTCGATTGCCCGTTCGAGGCCCGGCGGAACGCGCAATAGTTGGCCGACGAGGCCGACGATGCCGGCAAGCTCGACGTCCTCCGGCACGGATTCCCGCTTGATCACGCCGCCGGCTTCGAGCAGCGCGCGCACGCCGGCATCCGGCGCCTGGGGTCGCACCTCCAGTGTCTCGATCATTTCGAGCCGGACCTGCACGGACTCGATCTCGCTGCGCAGTCCGCGCAACTCCTCCTCGATCGCCGTCTGGTCCCGCCGGTATTGCGCTGCGGCGGCGGTTTCGCGGTCGCGGTCGTTCACGGCCCAGTCGAGGCGCGGCCCGATCAGGCCCGCCTCCTTCAAGAGACGCGCGTACTCATGCGCCCATCCCGCCAACTCCCCTACGATGCCGCGACGCTCGTCGGCTGCGGCATCGCTCGCGCGGCGGAAGCCTGCGATGGTATCGGCGAGCTCGATGATCTGGCGGCCCGCATCCTCGACAGCAGCGAGCGCGTTCGTCGCCGTCTGCTCCTCCGACATCACGCGGCGCTGAGCAGACAGAAGTTCTTGCTCCACCGCCGACAGGCGCGCTCGCTGCTCCGCGAGTTCCGCGCGCGCCTCCGTGAGCCGCTGTTCTGGCGCCGCCATGTCGGCGGTGGAAGCTGCGGCGTCCTGGGCAGCGACGTCGGCCTGGAGCGCGCTGAGTTCGCCCGTCAGCTCGCTGATCCGCTCATCCACCATGCGCCCGCGCTGTCCGTCGAGCGCGGCGCGGCGCTCGAGGTCGCGGATGTACTCCTCAAGCTTGCGGAGGCGTTCGTCCCGGATCCCGATCTCGTTCCGGCGCTCGTCGATTGCCGCCCGCAGTTGCCCGAGGCCGTCCTCGCATGCTTTGGCCTCGGCCTTCACGACCTCGAACGCCTCGGTCCGCTGGTCGTGCGTCGTGATCGCAGCGAGCAGGGCATCGTTCACGTCCTGCCACTGGTGGACGTACCAGACGTGCAGCGACTCCGCGAGTTCGCGCGCTAGCTCCTGGTACTTCACAGCGCGCCCGGCCTGCCGCTCGAGCTGCGTGATGCGCGGCTCGATCTCACGCACCAGCAGGCGCACGCGGTCCATGTTCTCGCGTGTGGCCTTCAGCTTATGTTGCGCATCCTCCAGCTTGTTCCGATAGAGGCGGACGTCGGCAGCTTCCTCGATCAGGCCGCGGCGGTCTTCGGGGCGCAGGCTCAACACCTGCTCGACCATCCCCTGCCCCATGAAGGCGTAGCTGTTCTGCCCGACCTGCGCGCGCAAAAACAGGTCAATCACATCGCGCAGGCGCACCTTCGCGTTGTTGATCAAGTATTCGTTTTCCCCGCTGCGGTAGGCGCGGCGCGTCACGACGACTTCGTCGAAGGCGATCGGCAGCCATTGGCCGCTGTTGTCGAGCGTGATACTGACTTCAGCGACGCCCATCGGTGCGCGCCGGTCGCTACCGGCGAAGATCACATCTTCGGTCTTGCGGGCGCGAAGGGTGCGGCTGGCGTGTTCACCCAGCACCCATCGGAGGGAGTCGGCGACGTTCGTCTTGCCGGTGCCGTTCGGCCCGACAACGCAGGTGACGCCGCTGCCGAACTGGAGCGTCGTCCGGTTGGCGAAGCTCTTGAAGCCCTGCACGTCAAGCCGTTTCAGGTACAACTACGCGCTCTCCTGCTGCTCGATCTCGCTGAGCGTCTGCTGCGCCGCTTCCTTCTCCGCCATCTGTTTGCTGCGGCCTTCGCCGACGCCAAGCGCGCGGCGCCCGACCATCACCTGCACGGTGAAGCGGCGGGCGTGGTCCGGCCCTTCGGTCTTCAGCAACTTATACGATGGCGTCGTCTGCCAGCGGGATTGCACCACCTCCTGCAGACGCGATTTCGGGTCGTGCGGCATGCCCTTCTTGCGCAGCCCCTGCAGCTCTTCTTTCAAGCTACGCTTGATGAACGGCCGCACCTTCGCGATGCCGCCGTCGAGGAAGATGGCGCCGACGAGCGCCTCGTACGCGCGCGCCATATTCGTCGGACGCCGGCGACCGCCCGCGGCATCTTCACCACGGCCGAGCTGCAGGTACTCCCCGAGGTCGAAGCGCGCGGCCGCGCGCGCCAGCGTGTCGCGGCGGACGAGGTGCGCGCGCAGCTCGGTCAGCTTGCCTTCGTCCACGTCCGGATACTCCTTGTAGAGCTGCTCGGCCACGACGACGCCGAGCGCGGCATCCCCAAGAAACTCCATCCGCTCGTTCGAACCGACGTCGATGCCGGGGTTTTCGTTCAAGAAGGAGGTGTGAATGAGCGCCTGCTTGAGGAGCGCCGGGTGCTTGAACGTGAGGTGGAGACGCTCCTCGAGTTCCTTCCAATCTGGCAACTTCGTACCTCGTGTGACGCGGGGAAACGTCGATGCCGCCTGGTCGGAAACAGGAACGACCGCCACGGGCGGTCGTACAGCGTTACCATTGAGCAAGCTGGCGGGGAGTTGGCCCGACGCCGGATGCTCTAGCATCGCCGCGCCGATCGCGCTTCCCCTGCTCGATTCGGCTGCGGCCATGGGGTTCCTTCCCCTACGCGTCCGCCGATCCGATGAACCCACCTGCGCCAGACGAGCAGAGTCTAGGTACGAACGGGCCAGACTGTCAAGCAGGACGGCAACTTATACTGCGCCGTGAGTAAGACAACGGCCTCAGCAGACGATCTGCGGGCGCGATTTCTTAGCGCTGTCTCACCAACGGCTCGCGGACCGCTCGACGCGATCATCGCCCGCGCCTCGGCCGCCGGACAGGACCTCTATCTCGTGGGCGGCGCCGTCCGAGACCTCCTGCTTGGCAGGGCGATCGCTGACATTGACCTCGCCGTGCAGGGAGAGGCGATCGCGCTCGTGGGAAGCAGCAGCGCCGGCGCGAGCGTCACCACGCACGCCCGTTTCGGCACGGCCAGCCTGGCACTGCCGTCCGTCCGCATCGACGTTGCCTCCACCCGGACCGAGACCTACGCTCAGCCAGGCGCCCTGCCCCAGGTCGCACCCGCCACGATCGAGAATGATCTTCGGCGGCGCGACTTCTCGATGAACGCGCTCGCGGTGCGGCTGACCGGCGAGGCAGCGCTGCTCGACCCCTGCGCGGGTGCCGCGGACATCGCGGCCGGCCGAATCCGGGTGCTCCACGACCGGTCGTTCGAAGACGATGCGACGCGCATCTTCCGGGCGCTGCGCTACGCGGCGCGGCTTGGCTTCGCGCTCGAAGGCCACACCGCCGCCCTGGCGCGGGATGGAGTGCCATTCATCGCGACCGTCGGCGGCGAGCGCGTGCGCCGGGAGCTGGAGCTGATCATGCGGGAACGGACCGGCGGCCTCGCGCTCGAGGCGGCGCAGGCGACGGGGGCGCTCCGCGGCGTCCACCCGGCGCTGCAGTGGGATGCGGGGACGTCGCTGGCGCTCTCGGCGGCAACGGGCGTGGATGCGGGGTCGCCGTTCGGATTCGCGCTGCTCGCCTCTCAGGTCGAGCCGGCGGACGCCGTCGCCATCTGCGAGCGGCTGAGGCTGACGCATGCGGAGGCCGAGGCGGTGCGCGGCATCGCGGCGCTGGCCGCGGCGCCCGCGATGACGGCGATGCTGCGGCGGCCGGAAGCGAAGCCGTCCGGCATCGTCACACTGCTCGACCGCTTCCCGACGACATCAGTGGCCGCGTTCGTCGCGACGGCGGCCGATGCAATTGCCCGGCAAATGGCGGCTCGTTACCTTGACGATTGGCGGCACGTGCGGCCGCTGCTCAGCGGCAGCGACCTGCAGGAGCTGGGTGTACCCGAGGGGCCGCAGGTGGGGAAGGGGCTGCAACTGATCCGGGCGGCGCGGCTCGACGGCTGGGCGAGCGACCATGGCGACGAGCGCGCGCTGGCGTTGCGTTTCGCGAAGAGCATCCGCGACGCCGCCGGTTCGCCGGCCGGCCGTGAGGTGCAGCACGATGACGACTGAACCGCCGGTGATCTGCACGGTCTGCGGCGAGCCAGCCGACCCGCAGGCAACCGCCGAGTGCAACTGGTGCGATCGGCCCTTCCATTTGAATCAGCGCAATGATGTCGAGGGAAAGGACTGCGGCGACGTCTGGATCGATGAGCAGTACATGGCGCTGCAGTTCGCCTGCGCCTCCTGCCTCGCTGGCGACGTCGCAACCAGCCGGTCCGGCCGGCACGACGAGACGGCGCCGCGTCCCGCGCCCGCGCCGCGCGCCCGGCGCTACAGGAAGCGCGCATGAGCGAGCAGTGCGCGACCCGACGGCTTATGGCCCGCGTCCCGCACCGCCCGGCCTCACCCCTCTCCGCGGCGAGTCTGCGACCTTCCCCGCTCCACCGCGTGGAGAGGGGAGCTCGGCACGGGCGCGATGGCGCCCATAGGAGCACCCCCTGATGGCGAAGAGGAAGCCGCGGCGACGTGAGCCGCCCACCCGCGCCGACGCTGCACAGGCGTCGCGTCCGCCGCTCGCCCCGAGCGGACCCGATCCGGAGGCGCGGGTGCTGCCGGAGTGGAAGTGGCGCACCTTCCCCGTCCTCTGCGCCTTCGTCAGCGGCATGCTCATCGCCTTCCTCGCCAACGGAGCGACGGCGAATCCGCTCGCGTTCGTGCTGCTGATCGCGGCGCTGCTCGGGTTCGGCTACTGCATCGCGCATCTGCTCGTGACGAATTTCCTGGTGGCGGGACGCATTCGCGCCCGGCGCGCGTCGATCGCGCGCGGCGAAGAGCAGCCGGGCGACTTCGAGGACGAGCTCGTGTACCCGCCGGTGGAGGATGGACGCGCGTAGGCGATGGAAGGATAGAGGATGGAGACGCGGAATCGGGAGGCTTGATGCTGGATGCTGGACGACCGCAGGGAGCGCATTGGGGTTGACCGAGAGGTAATACTGGACCGTTGCGTTTGAGCGTATGAGGGGTGCGTGATAGGGTTCACATGCCTCCGGAGGGGGCTGCTCACGTGGCCTACGACCCCTGCAGTCGCCAGCACTCCAGTTCCTGCCTCTCCCGAGGCTTCTTCCCCACTTCGACCAGCACACCATCACCGGCAGGCCGCCGTCCATCCGCTGGGCGCGCCTGCGCCCCGACAGAGAAGGGATAGCGATGGCGGTGTACGAGCACGACGTCCTCGTCATCGGAGGCGGCCTCGCGGGCATGCGGGCCGCCATCCGTGCGCAGGAGATGGGGGCGGACGTCGCGATGCTCTCGAAGGTGCACCCGGTGCGCTCGCACTCGAACGCGGCGCAGGGCGGCATCAACGGCCCCGGCGTTGGCGAAGATGGCGGGCCCTGGGAAGAGCACGCGTACGAAACCACGAAAGCCTCGGACTACCTCGGCGATCAGGACGCCATCGAGGTGCTGGCGAAAGAAGGCGGGCGCGAGGTGCTCCAGGCGGAGCACTGGGGCGTCGTCTTCAGCCGCAAGCCCGACGGCCACATGGCGGTGCGCCGGTTCGGCGGCATGGGGAAGGCGCGGACCTTCTTCGTCGGCGCCATCACCGGCCAGGCAATCCTCCACGTCCTCTATGAGCAACTGATGCGGCCCAGCGTCTATCAGGCGATGCGCAACTACGAAGAGTGGTTCGTCACCAGCCTGATCGTGGACGACAGCGTCTGCCGTGGCGCTGTGGCAATGAACATCCGGACCGGCGAACTCCACGCCATCACCGCGAAGGCGACCATCGTCTGCACGGGCGGCCTTGGACGCGTCTACGAGCCTTCGACGAACGCCCTCATCTGCACCGGCGACGGCATTAGCCTCGCCTATCGCGCCGGCGCACCGGTGATGGATATGGAGATGGTGCAGATCCACCCCACGACCCTGAAGGGCACGGGAGTGCTGATCACAGAGGGCGCGCGCGGCGAGGGCGCGTACCTGCTCAACAAGGACGGCGAGCGCTTCATGGAGAAGTACGCGCCGAACCTGATGGAGCTGGCCTCGCGCGATGTGGTGTCGCGCGCCGAGCAGATCGAGATCGACGAAGGGCGCGGCGTCAACGGCTCCGTGTTCCTCGATATGCGGCATCTCGGCGACGCCCTGATTAAGGAGCGTCTGGAAGAGATCTACGAGATCGCGCGCGACCTCGTGAACATCGACATCACGAAGGAACTGCTGCCGATCCAGCCGGGCGTCCACTACATCATGGGCGGCGTCAAGACCGACATCGACGGCCTCTCGCCGATGCCGGGACTGTACTCAGCCGGCGAGGCTGCGTGCGTCAGCGTGCATGGCGCGAACCGCGTCGGCGCGAATTCGCTGCTGGACACGCTGGTCTTCGGCCGGCGGGCCGCCGAGCACGCGGTACCGTGGATGCGCTCGCAGACCTTCAAGCGCATTCCGGAGAGCATCGTCGACAAAGACCGCGCGATGATCCAGGACATCCTCAACCGCCCCCAGAGCGGCGAGCGCGTCGCCCACATCCGCCGCGAGATGGGGCTGACGATGAGCGAGAACGTCGGCCTTTTCCGCTCGCCGGACAAGCTCGAGAAGCAACTCGGTGTGCTCAAGGATATCCGCCAGCGCTACGAGAAGGTGGGCGTGGAGGACAAGGGCAAGGTGTTCAACACCGACCTGCTCTTCCACATCGAGCTCGGCTACATGATCGATTGCGCCGAGATGATCACGAAGAGCGCGATCGAGCGGAAGGAGAGCCGCGGCGCGCACACCCGGCTCGACTTCAAGGAGCGGAACGACGCCGAATGGCTGAAGCACATCGTGCTCACGAAGCAGCCCGACGGCAGCGAGAAGATGAGCTACATCCCCGTGACGATCACGCAGTGGGAGCCGCAAGAACGCAAGTACTGACGCAGGCGGCGCGGTGGCCGGTCGCCGGTCTTCAGTGGCCGGACGGCAGACGGAGAGTCAGATGAAAGTAAAGCTGAAGGTACAGCGCAGCGGCCCTGAGTCCGAAGGCGTCCGCTACAGCAATTACGAGATCGAGGCGGCGGACAGCATCACGCTGCTCGACGCGCTGATCGAAGTGCGGGAGTACGTCGACGGCACGCTCGGGCTGCGCTGCTCGTGCCGAAGCGCGATCTGCGGCTCCTGCTCGATGCGGGTCGACGGGCAGGCGCGGCTGGCCTGCCGCGCGAAGGTGCTGGCACTGACGAACGAAGACGAGACCCACGAGATCGTCGTCGAGCCGATGGGCAACATGCCCGTGATCAAGGACCTGATCATCGACCAGGAGCTGTTCTGGCAGAAGGTCCGCCAGGTCGACCCGTACTTGCAGCCGGTCGGCGATGAGCCGGCGGCCGAATATCGCGTCCCGAACGAGACGATGATCGACCTGACGCACACGATGAACTGCATCATGTGCGGCGCCTGCGTTAGCGACTGCACGGTGCTGGAGGTCGACAAGAACTTCATCGCGCCCGCCGCGCTGGCGAAGGCGTACCGCTTCGCCGGCGACCCGCGCGACGGACACCAACACGAGCGCCTGGAGAAGCTGAGCGAGTACAGCGGCATTTGGGATTGCACGCGCTGCAACATGTGCGTCGAGGTCTGCCCGAAGGGCGTGGCGCCGATGAACCGCATCCTTCAACTGCGCGAGATGGCGATCGAAGCGGGCATCACCAACAACGCCGGCGCCCGCCACACCGACATCTTCACGAAATCGATCAGCGACGGCGGCCGCCTGAACGAAGTGTGGATGCTGCCGGGCTCCGTCGGCATCTTCAATGTGCCGCGTCTGATGAAGGAGATGCCGGGGGCGCTGAAGATGATGCGCGCCGGCAAGCTACCGATCGCGCAGACGATTCCGCCCGGCTTCCCCGGTTCGCACAAGATGCGCGGCATGGACCGCGTCCGCAACGTCGTCCGCAAATCGGCGTCGCTGAAGGCGCCCAGGGCTGAGGTGACCGAATCATGATGAAGTATGCGTTCTGGCCGGGCTGCGTCTCGAAGGGCGCCGCGCCCGAGTTGTACATGGCGACCAACCGCGTCGCGCGCGAGATGGGCATCGAGTTGGTCGAGCTGGACCAGGCGACCTGCACCGGCGCCGGCGTCCTGCAGGAACAGAATCCGGAGATGGGCGACGCGCTCAACGCGCGCACGTTCGCGATGGCCCAGCAGCTCGGCCTGCCCCTGATGAACATCTGCTCGACCTGCCAGGGCATTGAGAGCATGGTGCAGGACAAGCTGACGAAAAACCCGGAGTACTGCGCGAAGATCAACGCGATCCTCGCGGACGAGGGGCTGCACTACACGCCCGGGCTCGAGATCAAGAACTTCCTGTGGATCCTCGTCGAAGACTTCGGCCTCGACCGCCTGAAGAAGCTGGTGACGCGGCCCCTGAGAGGCCTGCGCATCGGCCCTTTCTACGGCTGCTATATCCTGCGCCCGAGCGCGATCCTCGGCAAGGACGAGCACCCGGACCGCGACAAGTACCTGGAGATGGTGATCGAGACGGTCGGTGCGAGCGTCGTCGACTTCGAGGGCTCGAAGAAGTGCTGCGGCTTTCCCTTGCTGACAATCAACCGCGAGAACTCGCTCAAGCAGGCGGGCAATCACATCCACGAAGCGCAGGACCTCGGCGCTGATGCGCTGGTGTCGCCGTGCCCGCTCTGCCACCTGAACCTCGATGCGCAGCAGCCGGCGGCGAAGCAGGTGACGCAGTATGACATCGACCTCCCGATCATCCACCTGCCGCAGATGATCGGCCTGGCGCTCGGCGTCGAGCCGACCGAAATGCGCATGGACCACCACGTGGTCTCGACAAGGAAGCTGCTCGCAAAACTGGCGGCGCCGGCAACGGCGTAGCGACACCGGCGACGGCCTCAGCGATCCCAGGTCACGAGACCGATCGCTTCCGCGGCGTGGCCGGTTTGGGATGTAAACGTGGATGTCGCCGCTTCAGTGAATGGCGTCCCGATTCGTCTCACCGACGAGCGTTATGCGCACATTTTCGCTGGACACCCAGAACTCGCCTTGGACGCGGCCGGCGTTCTTTCCGTGGTTGCTGAACCAGACTGCGTCGTGGCTGGTTCGGATGGGGAGTACTTGGCCGTGCTACGCCTCGGTCGGCGGTGGATTGTTGTAGCATATCGGGAGGTAACGGATAGCGACGGATTCGTTGTGACAGCCTTTTTCGCCAAACGAGATCCGGCCGCTCGAAGGGTGACACTTTGGATTCGATCGTAGACGAACTCCGTCTGTTGGCTCCGGGTCTGACCCGGCTTCCGGCCCAGATGGAGTCGAGCTATGACGAAGAAGCCGATGTCCTGTACGTGAAGTTCGAAGACGGTGTAGCGGACGATTCCGACTTTACCGACGACGACATCGTCCTTCGGTACCTCGCGGGACGCCTCATCGGCGCAACGATACTCCACGCGAGCAAGCGAAGTGGCTTGCGCATTGAGTCCTGATCGCATGCGTGCCGCCGACCGAAATGCGCATGGACCACCACGTGGTCTCGACAAGGAAGCTGCTCGCAAAACTGGCCGCGACGACAACGGCGTAATGGTTCTGCAATATCTGCTATAATGCGGATGGCGCAGATCGCGCCCTCACTTCGCCTCAGAACTGTCCCTGGCGAACTCTGATCGACGCCGTACCACTACGGGCAGATTCTGGAGGACCACCATGCGCCGATGCACAGACGTCAACGACGAGCGGATCCGGACCGTCCTGGGGAACCTGGACGTGCTCTCGCGCAGCGAGGTGCAGGACCTCGAGACGCTGCTGCGGAGCCTGAACTCCGTCGACCACTACGCCGCTTCGCTGGTGCCGAAAAAATACGGCAAGGCGACGTTCGACGACTGCGCGCGCTCGGCGGCGAAGAACCTCGACGCGCTGGTCGACGACCGGCACAAGATCCGCGGCCTCGGCGGCATCGATTCGGCGAAGATCAACGGCCGGCTCGCGCGCCTCACTCCGAATTGCCAGAACTTCGCACTCAAGCAGCAGCTCGGCGAGTCCGGCGAGCGCCTGCAGTCCGCGATCGACAACTACCTCGCATCGCCAATGACCGAGCCCGACTACGCCGGCGCGGCGTTCAGGTAGCTCCGCTGACCTTCTAGTTCCCGGATCTTAGCTTCTGTTCGTCTTTCGCACAGCTGGCAAGCTCCACTGTCGTTGTGCCCGACCGCGTTCATCCATCCATCAGAGATTCGATCCATATACTCGCTGCGGCGCGAGAACGTGCCGCTGCGCGCAGAGTCGTGGCACGTTGCGCCGCGGCGGGCGTCGATAGAATGCGCGATGGTCAAGCGCGGCGAGCGGGCGAAGCGGCAGCGGCTTGATTTGGCGATGGTCGAGCGGGGGCTGGCGCCGTCGCGAGAGCGGGCGCGGGCGCTGATCCTTGCGGGCGAGGTGCGCGTCGGGGGGCAGACGGAGGCGCGCGCGAGCGCGCTGGTGGCGCTGGACGCGGCGATCGAGATCGACACGCCGGCGCGATTCGTCAGCCGCGGCGGCGAGAAGCTCGACCACGCGCTGACGGCGTTTGGCATCGACGTTGCGGAGCGCGTCGTGCTGGATGTCGGCGCGTCCACGGGCGGGTTCACCGACTGCCTGCTTCAGCGCGGCGCCAGGCGGGTGTACGCCGTCGATGTCGGCTACGGGCAGCTCGATCAGCGACTCCGCAGCGACGAGCGCGTCGTCGCCATGGAGCGCACGAACATCCGCCATCTCGCCTCGCTGCCAGAGCGGCCGGCGCTGGCCACGGTCGACGCCTCCTTCATCTCGCTGACGAAGGTGCTCCCGCAGACGATGCTGCTCGTCGCGCCGAGCGCCGATATCGTCGCGCTGGTGAAGCCGCAGTTCGAGGCCGCGCGCGCGGAAGTGAGCCGCAAGGGCGTCGTCAGCGATGCGCTCGTGCATGCGTCGGTGATTGGCCGCGTGGCGTGGTGGGCGGTGAACCAGAGGCTGCGTGTGCGCGGCGTCGCCGCATCGCCGCTGCTCGGCCCCGCCGGCAACCGCGAGTTCTTCCTCTGGCTGCGCGCGCCCGCTGGCGCGGGCGCTGGATGATGGACGGTGGAAGATGGAAGATGGAACGCGCGTCACGCGACCGAAACGCAGGGCGCGTCCATCCTCCATCTTCCGACCTCTACCTTTTGTCCGCATTCCCCCGACGACCGACGACCAAAGACCGCCCCCCGACCTGCTATCGTTTGGCAACAGATGAACAAGATCGGCGTCACCTATCACCCGAAGTCGGAGGCCGCGCGCAGCGTCGCGGAGGATGCGAGCCGCCGCCTGGCGCCACTCGTGCCCGAGGTCTGGGTGGCGTCGGCGTGGGATGATGGATCGCAGGAGGAGCGCATCCCCGGGACGGACCTGCTTGTCTGCTGCGGCGGCGACGGCACGGTGCTGCGGGCGGCGCGGGCGGTGGTGCCGCACCCGGTGATGCTGCTCGGCGTGAACCTCGGCCGCATCGGCTTCCTCACCGAAGTGACGCCGGCGCAGCTATTCGAGCAGATCGAGGCGATCGTCGAAGGCGCCGGGCGCATCGAGCAGCGGGCGATGATCGAGGCGGAGACGATGCGCGCGGGTCATGAGAAACGCGAGCACTTTCACGCGCTGAACGACGTCGTCGTCGGCCGCGCGGCGATTGGCCGCACGGTGCAGTTCACGGTGCGCACCGACGACACACTGATCGGCAGCTACCGCGCGGACGGCGTGATCATCGCCACGGCGACCGGGAGCACCGCCTACTCGCTGAGCGTCGGCGGCCCGATCCTCCACCCGGAATCGCGCGAGATCATCGTCACGCCCGTGGCGCCGCATCTTGCGCCTGCCAACAGCGTCGTCCTCGCCGAGGGCGCGCGCGCCGAGGTGGAGATCGCGCCGCGCCAGAGCGCCATCCTCAGCATCGATGGCGAGCCGGACCTCGACCTCGCGGGCGGCGACCGCGTGCGTGTGCGGGCGAGCGGTCACACCGCGCGCTTCCTGCGTCTGGGGCCGCCCGGCGACTTCTTCCTGAGGGTCGGGCGGCGCCTCAACTG
This sequence comes from Dehalococcoidia bacterium, assembly GCA_038227375.1. Classification (GTDB taxonomy): domain Bacteria; phylum Chloroflexota; class Dehalococcoidia; order DSTF01; family JACRBR01; genus JALYKW01. Next base: position 7,069 of record JBBRPY010000015.1, on the reverse strand, counting down.
GCTGAGCGAATAGCCGCTGACGGCAACGCCGGGCGGCGCCTACCCGAAGAAGGATGCCCATATGACGACACTGAGCTTTCAGCTCGCCCGCGCCGCGATCGCCGATGCGCAGGCGATCCACGATCTGGTCAACACCTTTGCGCGCCGCGGCGAGATGCTCCCACGCACGATGGCCGAAGTGTATGAGAATCTCCGCGACTACTACGTGATGCGTGACGGAGACGGGGCCCCGGTGGCGTGCGGCGGATTGCACATCCTCTGGGAGGACCTGGGCGAGATTAAGTCGCTCGCCGTGCGAGAAGACCTTCAGGGGCAGCGGCTCGGCCATCGCATCGTCGATGCCTGCGTCGCGGAGGCGCGCGAGATCGGCCTAGCGACCGCCTTCGCGCTCACCTACCGGCCCGGGTTCTTCGAGAAGCTGGGCTTCACACAGGCTGACGTGATGACGCTCCCGCGGAAGGTCTGGGGCGAGTGCTATCGCTGCCCGAAGTTCCCCGGCTGCAACGAGATCGCAATGGTGCGCCAACTCTAGCGTCCGGCTATCATCTCCGCACGAACGCTGGCGCCCCGGCGCATGAAGTTTGCAGAAAGAGCGTGAGTGATGAAGCGCGTGAACTATGCACTGCAGTTCAAGGGCAACGGGGTGCCGCAGAACGACGCCGGCGACGTCCTCGCCGTTTCGTCGAAGGCGTCGGGTGCTACCGTTCGCACGCAGGTCTACCCGGACGGCTTCAACGGCAAGGTCGAGACGGAGGGTGGCGCTGAGGCGGTGTTCGCATCGACCGTCCGCATGCAGGCGGACGGCACCTTCGAAGAGGACGGGAGCATCTCCTTCGGCGCGGGCGACGTCCTGCGCTTCGTCCCCGCCAGCAAGGGCGTGGTGCAGCCGAGCGGCGAAGAGGGCGTCAACGCCGGCGCGATCGTCTGGAAGGTCGACGGCGGCGAGGGGAAGTTCGCCGGCGCCATCGGCTACATCACATCGAACTTTTGGTTCAACGCAGCAGGCGAAGTCACCGCCAACCACTTCGGTGTCGTCGAACTGAAGTAGCCTCCTCACAGTCGCGGACGGAGTCGCATGACCGACGATCTCCACATACCGGCGGTGGTCGGCCGTGAGCAGGTCTTTCGCGGCAAGCTGATCGGCGTGCGCGTCGACACCCTGCGCCTGCCCGGTGGCGCCACCCACACGCGCGAGATCGTCGAGTACGGTGTCGCCGTCGTCCTCGTGCCGGTCGATGCCGAGGGGCAGTTGCTGATGGTGCGCCAGTACCGGCACCCGGCCGGCGCCTGGCTGCTCGAGCTCCCGGCGGGTGGTGTCGACGAGCGCGACGCCTCGCACGAGGCCGCGGCGCAGCGCGAGCTGCGCGAGGAGACCGGACATCGCGGCACGCTGACCCGCATCGGCGGCATGTACCTGGCGCCAGGGTATTCCGAGGAGTACCAGGAGATCTACGCAGCCACGGATCTTGTTGAAGACGGCCTGGATGCCGACGAGGACGAAGACCTGCGGCTCGAACGGGTGACCCTGGAACGGGCGCTGGAGCTCGTCGATGCCGAGCAGATCCGGGATGCGAAGAGCATCGCCGCGCTGCTGATGTACCTTCGGCACACCGGCCGCGCCTGACGCATGTGCGGGAAGCAGAGCGCACGGCCCTGCTTCCCGCGTGGAGCAGGAGGGTGTTGGCTTAGGGCAGCACGTCCTCGATGACGAGCGCGGGGGCGCCGGCGGCGTGCAGCACGAGCCGGAGCGGATTACCGGGATGCACGCTCGAGTGTTCGGGTAGGTCTGCCGTGAGCACGGCATGCTCGCCCGGGTCGAGATTCCGGTCGCCATTGCCATCGAGCCAGGCAACGTCGTACGTGGCCGGCACGGTGGCCGAGGCGGAGTCGCTCAGCGAGGTCTCGGCGCGCAATCCACCGTCGTCGGCGCCGATGGTGACGCTTTCGGAGCCGCGGACGGCGAGCGGCACGACGATGCGCGTGACGACGCCATCCCGGCTTTCGACCTGCACCTGCCCGTCGACGCGCAGTGATGGCGGCAGCGCCGCATTCGCATTGCCACCGCTACCGGAGCCCGCGCCGTGGCCGGGCCAGGGGGCGAACAGCCAGAGCCCCAGGCCGGCAAACGCGGCCAGCATGACGATGGAGATCGAGCGGGTGGAGTAGGTCGCGGAGTTCAGCGCCATGCGTTGCATCCTGGGCCTTCACGTCGGCCATTCAGTTGGTACAACGCTTGACATCGCGATTGCGTTACCCGTCAAGCGGCCCAATTTTCCGAGCATCCGGCGTCTGGCGACACCAGCCGCGAGGCCATCCCCCGCATCGCGACGTCTCGTGCCGACGGTGGACGGTGGAGCATCAACCGCTCTCCAACCTCCAACCTCCAGTCGGCTAGCGCCGAAGCATGCCCTCGCTATACTGTCCTGTGCCCCGGACACCGAAGGAACTCCCTTTTTGCTGATTGATCTGCATACGCATACGCGCCCGCTTTCGTGGGATTCCTATCTGACGCCCGACGACCTCGTCGAGCGCTCGCAGCAGGCCGGGCTCGACGGCATCTGCCTCAGCGAGCACGACTACCTGTGGGATCCAACGGAGGTGATCGCGCTCGGCAAGCGGCACAACTACCTCGTGATTCCGGCGATCGAGATCAACACGGACGACGGGCACATCCTCGTGTACGGCATCAATAAGTACGTGTATGGGATGCACCGCTCGCACGAGCTGGCGCGCCACGTGCGCGAGGCCGAAGGCGCGATGGTGGCGGCGCACCCCTACCGGCGCCAGATGCCCTGGTACATGGACAATGAGCGCGACTATCAGGAGGCGCTGGCGCGGGCCGCCCGCAACCCGGCGTACGAGTATTGTCAGGGGCTGGAGAAGCTGAACGGCCGCGGCACGGTGAAGGAAAACGCCTTCTCCACCGCGCTCTGCGAGTTCATGAAGATGCCCGGCACGGCGGGCACCGACTCGCACTCCCGCAGCGACATCGGCCGCGTCGCCACCGATTTCGAGCGCGACATCCACAACGTCGAGGAGCTGATCGTGGAGTTGAAGGCGGGCCGCTTCGACGCGGTGGACCTGATCGGCCAACCCCACCGCCTGGACCTGACGGCGCTCCACTCCCACGAAGGCGCCTAGCGCGCGTCCGGGCGCCTGCGCGCTCCACGTTCCGATTTCGGGCTCCCGTCTCCGTCCTGCATCTTCCCTCGCCCACCCTGACTAATAGCCAGTTGCGAAACTCCCAAGGGTGTAAAATAGGGACATGGCGAGGGAAGGACGAGAAGGACGCTGGAGCGGCTTCATAGGCTTTTTTGCGGGTCGCCCGTACGGATGGCTGCTTCGATCGGACGGTAGGAAGCCCCGTTTCGAACAGACCCATCCCGAGGCAGAGATTACAGATGTCGAGCGTCTGGCCGCTCTAGAGCATCTAGCTGATGCCGAGCGAACCAAAGAGAAACCGAAGGACTGAGGCCCCCCGTTCGGGGGCCTTGTCATACTCATGGCATGAGAGTCAACGCGAACGGTGCAAGACTCGCGAGCCTCGCGCGAACGGCCTATTTCGGCTTGGCGGTAGCCGAGTGTTGGGTGTTTGGAGGAGCTGGACTTCTCGGTCTGGTTATCGGCTCGGGGCTGGGGGTCTTCCCAAGCGACTCTGGCCCTGCAGATTCCCGGCGAGGCGTCCTACAATGGCGACCCGATCTAAACGCCATCGGCTTCGCCCTTGTGCTCTTAACTCTCGCAGCCCCTAGTGCTCTGGGCTTCTTCGCGATGCTGCGACCAGATTTTCCGCGACGAGTCGGTGTGCCGTGGGTGTCAGGGGTCTTGATGGTCGCTGTCGCTACGCTCAGCGTAACCGCTCTCGCAACGGCTGGCACCTTTAGGAGAATCGAGTTTCGCAACGAGCTACTAAGGGCAGGCTCGAGCCTTCGGCGCCCACCGAAGGACGGAGCTAAAGCTCCTCCGCTACGACGTCGCCAACATCCAACCTCCAATCAGGGGCCGCTTGACGGGCTGTCACGCAGTACTTATGATCCCGGGGTCTGTTGTGTCCGACCTGGCGGGTTACACCTGCTGGCGGTATGAGCCAGTCGCCGGGCCGTCGAGCATCCCCCGATCGGGGTGATCTTCGCGGCGCGGCTTTTTTGTCGCCGTCGCACGATGGCGTGGACAGGTGCCCCTGACCACAGTGGTTCTGAACAATGCAGAAGCGGGCGTCGGGGCGGAACATGGTTACCTCTGCCAGGTAAGGTGATGACGGCATCGTGGTGATTTCAACCGGACAGCGCGCGGCGGGCGAACTAGAGGACGCGATCGGGCGCGCGCTCGACGGTCGGGCACTGTCGCCCGAAGACGGCTATCGGCTGATCAACGCCGACGCTACCGATCTGGCGGCGATCATGGCCGCTGCGAGCCAGATGCGCGACGCCGGGCACGGGCGCACGATCACCTACTCCCGCAAGGTCTTTATTCCACTGACAAATCTCTGCCGGCAGAAGTGCGGCTACTGCACGTTCGCGCGTGGGCCCCACGACCCGATCGCCCACACGATGAGCCCGGACGAGGTGCTCGCGGTCGCGCGCGCGGGTCAGCGAATGGGCTGCAAGGAAGCGCTGTTCTCCCTCGGCGAGCGGCCGGAGGAGATCTACAAAGGCGTGCGCGACGACCTGGCGCAGTTCGGACACACCTCCATGTCCGCGTATTTGCGCGAGATGTGCGGGCTGGTGCTGCGCGAAACAGGCCTACTGCCGCACGCCAACCAGGGCATCATGGAATCAGAAGAGATCGCGTCGCTGCGCGAAGTCAACGCGTCGATGGGGATGATGCTCGAGACCGTATCGACCCGCCTGCACGAGAAGGGCGGCGCGCACTGGAACTGCCCCGGCAAGATCCCCGAGGCGCGCATCAAGACCATGCGGCACGCGGGCGAGCAGAAGGTCGCGTGGACGACGGGCATCCTCATCGGCATCGGCGAGACGCGCGAGGAACGGGTGGATTCGCTGCTCGCGATCAAAGAGCTGCACGAAGAGCACCACCAGATCCAGGAAGTGATCGTGCAGAACTTCCGCGTGAAGGACGACATCGCCATGCGGCACCGCGACGAACCGAGCGTGTTCGAGATGCTGCGGACGCTGGCGGCCGCTCGCCTCATCCTCGGACCGGCGATGAACATCCAGGCGCCGCCGAACCTGACGCCTGACGCGCACGGCATGTACCTGCTGGCCGGCATCAACGACTGGGGCGGCATCTCGCCGGTGACGAAGGATCACATCAACCCCGAGCGCCCCTGGCCGAACCTCTCCGAGCTGAAGGAGACTTGCGCCGACGCTGGCTTTGAGCTGCGGGAGCGCTTCGGCCTCTATCCGGAGTACGTGCGCGAAGATGACGGGTTCGAAGGATTCATACCGGACGCAATCCGGCCGCAGATCGCGCGACTTGCGGATGCTGATGGCCTGGTGAAACGAGAGGAAGAGCGATGGTAGCTCCGCACAGCAAGCAGCAAACAGTAGCTCCGCAGGGCAACCAGCAAACAGCAAACAGCAACCGGCCTGAGCGCGTCGATTGGAATCGCGTTTCTCATGCAGTGGAACGGGATGTGGCGCGCATCCTCGACCGTGCCCTCGATGGCAAAGACATCTCCGTCGACGACGGCACGCTGCTGTTCGACGTGCAGGGGCCGGCGCTGACGGCCGTGATCTTGACCGCGGACGAGCTGCGGCGCCGCACGGTGGGCGACGTCGTGACGTACGTGATCAACCGCAACATCAACTTCACAAACGTCTGCATCAAGCACTGCGGCTTCTGCGCCTTCAGCCGCGACCACCGCGAAGAAGAGGGGTACTTCCTGCCGATGGAGGAGGTGGTGCGCCGCGCCCGCGAGGCCTATGACCTGGGCGCGCGTGAGGTGTGCGTGCAAGCCGGGCTGCCGCCGAAGATGGACGGCTACTACTACGTTGAGCTGACGCGGGCGATCAAGCGCGAGATGCCCGACATGCACATCCACGGATTCTCGCCCGAGGAAGTGCTCTATGGCTCGATACGCGCCCGCTGTTCGATCGAGGAGTACTTGATCGCGTTGAAAGACGCTGGCGTCGGCAGCCTGCCCGGCACCTCGGCCGAGATCCTCGACCAGGATGTCCGCGACGTGATCTCCCAGGGGCGAATCACAAAGGATCAGTGGATCGAAGTCGTGACCACGGCGCACCGCCTCGGCATCCGGACGACGTCGACGATCATGTACGGGCACGTGGAGACATCGCGCCACAAGGCGGCGCACATTGGCTTGCTGCGGGACATCCAGCGGAAGACCGGCGGCTTCACGGAGTTCGTGCCGCTGAGTTTCATCGCGGCGGAAGCGCCGATGTTCGCGAAGAACCTCGTGCCGAACATCCGCCCGGGCGCAACCGGCGCCGAAGTGATGAAGATGTACGCCGTGTCGCGCATTATGCTCAACAACTGGATCCCGAACCTGCAGGCGTCGTGGGTGAAGGAAGGGCCGAAGCTGGCGCAGATGGCGCTGGATGCCGGCTGCAACGATTTCATGGGCACGCTGATCAACGAGAGCATCTCGACTTCGGCGGGCGCCATCTACGGCCAGCGTATGGCGCCCCGCGAGATGCGCGCGCTGATCCGCGAGATGGGGCGCATCCCCGCCGAGCGCAACACGATGTACAAGATTGTGCGCGAGTTCGGTCCCGCCGCCGACGATCACTTCGACCCGCTGGACCTCGCCGACGGCTCCGACGAGCGCTTCGGCAGCTACGTGAAACTCACGCAAGCAGCGGAGTTCAAGTTCGCGGACCAGTACCGTCGCGCCGAGCCCGCACAGGCGTAGCGGCTCGACTCCGCCTTCTTGTCATCCACAGAGAACGCAGAGATCAAGGGCGCTGGTTAACACTCATTCGCGCCGAATCATTCTGTGCTCTCGGTGACCTTGTATGTTCACGTCGGCTCGTGTTCGATACACGCGGGCAGGGTCCACGAGTGCGACGGACCGTTGTGTCCTGGGTCCGCAAAGAGACCGTCACAGAGTCTTGGTCGTCGCCCTCGTTGTCCCCTTCAGGCCCGT